>JBGAWM010000009.1:0-90842 GCA_044227615.1 Ignavibacteriaceae bacterium | reverse complement strand
AACAGAATTAAAGATTAAACAACAGAAAGTAGCTTAATTAAATGGAGTCTCTATTTTCAACTAAGTTTGACTTTATGCCGGTTCATATCCTGCTAATAATTTTTACTTTAATTTTAAATGATATTTAAACAATTAATTTTAGCAACTTTTTAAAATTTGATCTATAGAGTTATTATTGATAAGTATTAAAAATACATTATGATAAATAACAGCACAAAACTTTTTGAAGAAATATTTTCTGAAGAGATTATCTCAAATGAAAGTTTCCGATCAAAAGTACTAGCAGGTATTGTAGGATTTCTGATCGTAGTTGTTCTTTTAATTTCATTAACATTTAAAGAACAGTTCAAAGAAATTTCTCAATTCCCGATAGCTTTTCAGTTAACAATAATAATCCTGTCGGTAATATTTGTTAGATCTTTGTTTGTTAGTCGTGGTGCTAAGCAATGGACACGATACGGAGTAAAAGCATTTATCTTAATAAGATATATAAACGCATTTATTGAAATAAGTATTCCAACAGTTGCATTGATTATTTATTCATTTAACCTGCCATCAGTATTACCATTATTTACTCCGGTTGCTTTGCTTTACTTTCTTATCATAATGCTTTCTGCACTGGAACTTGATTTTAAACTCTGTGTGTTTTCAGGAACAATAGCAGCAATTCAGTTCACTATTCTTGCCTGGTATTTAAGCAATAAACCTTCTCCTATTGAGGCTATTGAATCATTTTCATTTTTCCCTGTGTACCTTGGTACATCAGCACTATTATTTATTTCCGGTCATACTGCCGGATTGATTACCAATCAAATAAAAAAAGGTTTGATAAAACATTACCGAGCACAATCTGAAAGAAACGAAATACAAAAATTATTTGGTCAGCAAATCTCCAAAGAAATTGTTGATGAACTTGTTGATAATAAATTTGAGATTCAAAGTCGTGTAAGATTTGCTGCCATCATGTTTCTGGACATAAGAAATTTTTCAATTTTTGCTCAGAATAAATCGCCTGAAGAAATTATTGCATATCAGAACAATGTATTCTCGTTTATAATAGAAATTATAAATGAGAACAAAGGAATTGTAACACAAATTATGGGCGATGGTTTGATGGCTATTTTCGGGGCACCTATTGAACATGAAAATGACTGTCAGCTTGCCGTAAATTCCGCGTTAGAGATTAACAAGGAACTAAAACGAAGAAATGAAGCGGGATTGATTCCTGAAACCGTAATTAGAATTGGAATAAATGCCGGTGAAGTTGTTACAGGAAATGTGGGAACAAGTGAACGAAAACAGTACTCAGTTACTGGTCAGCCTGTAATTATTGCTGCACGACTTGAACAGATAAACAAAGAACTTGATTCTGTTATTCTTATTTCTGATGAAGTTTATAAGCGAGTAAAACTTAAAGAAGAACCAAAATATCATCAGGATGTAGTTATTAAAGGTATAACTGAATCTATTACGGTTTATCAACTGGTTTGAGAAAGTCCCCTCAAACTTCCCCTAAGGGGGAGCTTAAAGCACAATTAGGAATTCTATACAAATAAAATAATTTTTATATAAGTAATTTTTATTCATAATTAATATTTTTTCTACTCCTTCCCTTAGGGAAGGTTAGGATGGGCTTTTTTATGCGACGAATTAAAATTGATCTTCCGCAAAAATTTCTTTTCTCAACTGAAATATCTGTAAGAGTTTATGATGTAAACTTTGCCGGGCATTTAAGCAATGATTCAATCCTCTCAATGATTCACGAAGCAAGAATTTTGTTTCTTAAAAACTGGGGATACTCAGAAGTTGACACCGAAGGCGCAGGCATAATAATGTTTGATGCAGCTATTCAATATAAATCACAGGGTTATCACGCTGATGTTCTAGTTTTTGAAGTTACAGTTAATAACTTTATAAAAACCGGATGCGATTTTATTTTTAAAATCACAAACAAATCAACAGGTAAAGAAATTGCCCGCGCTAAAACCGGAATCGCTTTCTTCGATTACAAAACCAATAAGCTTGTTCCCGTACCAGAAAAGTTTAAGTTATTGATTGAATCACTCAATGCATAAGTTTTAAGGACTTTCGAATTGTTAGATAACATTATTTTCTCGGCTAATATTGTTGCACCGGTATTTCTGATTATTGCAGTTGGATACTTTGCTAAAATAGGGGAAATAATAAATGAGGTTTTTGTAGATGTAACTTCAAAATTTGTGTTTCAGGTTTCACTTCCCGTTTTTATTTTTCTTCAAATATCCAAACTTGATCTCACTCAGGTTTTTGATGTTAATCAGATAATATTTATTACCGCCGGCACTTTTATCACTTATGTTCTGATTTGGATTGGTACTATTCCACTCATAAAAGAACCCGCTGATAAAGGAGCATTTATTCAAGGTGCTTTCAGGGGGAATTATGCAATAGTTGGATTGGCACTGATTAAAAATCTTTTTGGTACTGATGCACTGGGAAAAGCTTCGTTGATATTAGCGTTCCTGCTTCCGATTTATAATATTCTTGCAGTAATTGTACTTGTTGTTCCAAAACATCAGGGTAAGATTAATATTAAAACAATATTGCAGGAAATAATTTTTAATCCATTAATTCTTGCAGTTATAATTGCTTTACCATTTTCATATTGGCAAATTAAGATTCCCGAAATGTTTACTGTTACCGGAGGTTATCTTGCAGAACTTGCACTGCCGCTTGCACTAATCGGAATCGGTGGATCATTAAATCTTGAAAACCTTAAGAGAGCTTCTACTCTGGCATTCACCTCTTCAATTATTAAAATCGTAATTCTGCCTGCTGTTTTAACATTAATTGCGTTATTGCTTGGCTACAGATACGATGACCTGGGAATAATGTTTATAGCCTTTGCCTGTCCAACTGCTATTGCAAGTTTTGTAATGGCAGATGTAATGGGAGCAAATTCAAAACTAGCCGGCAATATTATAATGATAACTACACTTGGATCTGTTTTTACAATCTCACTTGGAATTCTGCTACTTAAAAGTTTTGGTTTGATTTAGTCACACTATTCATTTAAAGATAGGAATATATTTCTTACAAGATATTGCTTACTTAAGCATCATTCCTATAGGGATTTATGTTTGAGTTAAAATTTACTTCAGCACCATCATCTTCTTTGTTGAAACAAAACTGCCTGCTTGCAATCGATACACATAAACTCCGCCCCGACGAGTCGGGATGGCTTTTTTTACTTCAAAAACAACATTTTTTTCACTTCACTATATCCGTATGTCGTTTCAAGTCTGTAAATATAGACGCCACTTGCGATTTGTGATGCGTGGAATTCTACTTCGTAGTATCCCGGTTCTTTTTGTTCGTTTACTAATGTTGCTACTTCGTTGCCCAGTATATCAAAGACTTTTAATTCGGTCTGAGCAAGCCCAGTCCCTACGTTCGGAATACTGAACCTGATTTTTGTTGTTGGATTAAATGGATTCGGATAATTCTGTTCTAACTTATATTCTGTTGGCAACGAGTACTGTAAAATAAATTGCTTTGTCAGATAAACACTCTTGTTGTCTGTAATTGCAAACTCAATAGTATCAGCTTCAACATTCCCGATATTGTAATCAACATTAAAAGTAAAAGTTGCTTCTGTTTCTTCACCTTGAATTATATTCTCAATCATTTTTTCTGTTTGATTGAAGGTTAGGTTTCTTGAATACCGAGTAAGTTTCACTTCAAGATTATTGGCTGATTCTGTTGATGATATGTTGGTTAGCTCAAGCACAATTTGATTGTTTTTAACTCCCGGTTGAATGCTGTATGAGTTTTGAGCTGCTATTATTGAGGATAAGAAAATTACTGTTAATATTATTTTCATTTTATAATACCATTATTTAATTGCTTCATTGTTTTTCTCTGTGTATCTCCGTGTATTCTCTGTGGTTCTCTGTGTAAGAATTCAAATCAATTTCACGGAGAAACACAGAGTTTTTGCACCGAGAACCACTGAGTTTAATTGTACATTATACATTGTAAATTCTGCATTACCTAAGGAACGTTAAGTAATATCTCAACAAGATTATTTACTGAAATATCCTGCTGCTTATCTAAACTAGCACTTCCGTATGTTGCTCTAAAACTTAAGTTTGCTGGTAATAACTCTTTTGTTGCAATACCACTTGAGTTTGTTGTTCCAAGATTTCTCCACGCACCGGAATAGTATTTTACAATTGCATTATTAATAGGTTGATTATTACTTGTCTTACTTACCTTAACAGAACAAAGCACAGTATTAAAATCCACAACTGGATTTGTACTTATGTTCTGCTGTTTATCATTAGAAACAAATTCGTAAGTCATTCTAAAACTATAATTAACTGGAAGCAGTTCTTTATATGCAACTCCATTTGATGTTGTGCCGAATGTTCTCCACGCACCTGCGTAGTATTGAACTGTTCCTGCATCAATTAGATTTCCTAAACTGTTTTTTAATTGAACTGCTGCATTAACTGTTTGAAAAACTACAGTTGGGTCTGATGAAAGATTTTGCTGCTTGTCTATGCTCCCGTATTCGTAAGTTATTCTAAAACTGTAATTGATTGGAAGAAGTTCTTTGTACGCAACTCCGTTTGATGTTGTACCAAAACTTCTCCACGCACCTGCATAGTATTGAACTGCCCCTTCGTCTATCAGATTTCCTAAACTGTTCTTTAACTGTACTGCTCCGTTTACTGTTGTAAAAGTATAAGTATTGTTTTGTGCTGGAACATTATCCACTTGCTGACTTGCATACTCATAGAAAACTCTTATACTTACAGTTACTCTTGTTGTTATAACTGTAAATGTGCCATCTCCGTTGTTTACTGCATCTTTCCAGCTACCTTCATAGTACATTACATTGCTTGCTGGAATTTGTGTTCCCAAACTATTTTTTAGGTTTACTACAAGGTTTGGGTTTGCTGGCGGCTCCGGTAACCTGTCTAAAATATACTGTGCATTCCAGTAAAGAAATTTCCAGCCTTCGATTGTTACAAAACGCGCGTCTGTGTTGAGTGAGTCTTTATAAACATTATCCACTAAATCCTGAAAAGCTTTTATCTGAACTCTGCAAGCGAGTGAGTCTCCGTTTTGCAAGTTTGTTTTTGCTGTTGTTAAAGTGTTTTTTAGTTCGTTGGAGAAAGTAAGATCGCCAAGCCAGGTGTAAGTTAAAACACTATCTACATAATTATATAAGTTATTTAATAAATCATTTGTTGGAGTTGTGGAATCTTGCATTGCTGGTGTAAACTCGTGAAGATATCTGCTAACTAACACGTAAGTTTCAGAACTAGGATCTAAAGTATTAGCTTGTTCTAAAAGAAAATTAATAAATTCTGGTTTTAAATAATGACGATAATAAAAAGAATGAATCCGATTAGGATCTGGTAAATATTCTTTTCTTATGCTATCTATTGGTTCATTGATTATTGCATAAATACTTCTTTTAACTGAACCTTCTCTATCAATGGACGTCAAATCCCTGAAATATTCCAATCTTATTTTCCCGGTTGTAGTGTAAAATCGATTTGTCAGAATTGCGATTCCTCTTGATTCATCTATAGTCATTACAATATTAGCTTTTGAAAATACTTGCAATAATTCTTCAGATGGAATTGCTTCGGCTTCCTGTATTAAACGTTCTAATACTTCGTTTCGATATCGTGGATCTTGACTATAAAAATAATAGGTATTCCACATTCCGTAGTTCTGTTTATTTATATACTGATCTTTAACATAGTCCCAATAATCAAATCTACCTGCTTGGGCTAGAAGAAAAATTGCCTCATCCTTTTGACGATATTCATCTGAGTTAATTCTTGCTAATGAGTCCAGACCAATTAATGCTAATTGATCATTAAATAAACCCTTTATATAGTTATCAATTAAAATTTTTGAATATTGATAATCTGCATGTAAATCGGTGGGTTCAACGAATTCAGAATTTAGGTTGGATATTAAGAATTCTCTATGTGTGTCCAAATGATAATAAAAGAGATTCAATACTGCAAATTTATAGTAACTTGGAGGGGTGTCAAGTTGATCTTCCAATATTATTTTCTCGAGTGAATCGGTACTAATACCGTAAAAGTAATCAGCCCATGCTTTATCGGTATCATTCTCTGGCCAAAATGAATTCTGAGCATAACTTGAAACAACCGAGATTATTAACAAGATTATTAAATAAGTCTTTTTCATTTATTAATTCCTTTTACCTTTCAAAAATATTATTATTGGATAATGCCGTTATTTTTTGCCCAAACATTAATCCGTTTTTTGATATCATCATAGGTCTTACGAGCAGCTACATCACAATCAAATTCAGTATTGTCTTTTTTCGTAATTGGATCTATTGTTCTCCCTCTTTTAACACCCTCATCAATAAGTTGCCAAATTTTAATTTTAATAACTGAGATATAAAATGGGTCGTTCTCAACATCTTCTGGACACTTAAATTGAGTAATATTTCTTTGAAATTCTAAATTAGTTTTAAGGCTCACAAGTCCTTCTGAACCATTCATATAAGATATTGAACTATCCCTATAATATAAAAAGTGTTGATACTCGTGAGTGATTATACCTTCTGAAAAACGAATATTGTTATTTAAATAGACATTATTTTTTGCATTCCTATATGGACCTTCCCACCACCAATCTAAAGCATCCATCACATCATCATAATCATTTTTGTTTTTAATAAAATTTGCAAAAATAGTTGTATCAGTAGCGTCAAAAAAATCCTTATATATTCCACATCTATCTGCTTGTTCTGGACAGAATGCAGAGAATATAGGGATTCTTATATTTTCAATATGAGGGATCCACTTCTTTTTATTTATATCTCGAGTATCTAAACACACTTTAATTTTAGTATCATCTAATATTCTATAAATGGTTTGGGGTGTAGTGCTATAATTACCGATTATACGCATTAAATAGGTAAGACCATTTCTAGTCGAATCACAATTAAACCATTCTTGTAGTTTACATGCACTACCAGAATTAGTTGTTTGTGGGTTTCCTTGTTTGTCTACCCATTGCCAAGGTACGTTTTCTCTTAACAATTCAAAATTAGTTGTATTTATCGTTTGTGGTTCAAAACTATCACAGACAACAATCTCCTCATCACACTCATCCTCTTTAATAATCACATCGCCAAAACCTTCAAGTAAAATTGGTCCGGGAATTATCCAATCCGGTGTTATTATTTCATCATCATTTTTCTGGTTTTCATTATCATCAACAATTTCTTTTTTATTTTGCTTTGTGTTATTTCTTATCATTCTTTCTTCAAGAAATCCGCTTTCTTCTGTGCTTACTTTAATTCTAATCTTTGTAGAGTCAATTCCTGTGCTGTCGTTTGCTATTATCTTAAATCCTTGTGGTATGTTTGAGAAGGTTGTCAATGTATCATTGCTCAGGCTGTCAAGTATCAAACCAAATTCTAATCCTTGCACTATCTCTACATTAAATACTTTATCTGGTGCAAAATCTTCTAAACCGTTTACGCCTCTTTTCTTTAAGACAACACTTGCTGTATCTCCCTGTGATATTACTGGTGGAATTATCTGCACATCTATTTCATTTGGATAAATAATTATTACTGCTTCTGTTGTGTCTATGTTTTCATCATTTGTAAATACTTTTACTATTACTGTATCTGTCTGCGATAGAATTTCTCCTTCGGTAATAAAATCCAGGTATTTCTCACCATCTTCCTGCGGTGTTAGGTTTGTAAGAGTATCTCCGCTTATTCCTGTGTCGTAATCATATAACAAACCTCTGTTGCTGCCCTTTTTTATCAGTGCTGTGTATCTGAGGTTTTCTGATACATAAGGCGGACAAATACTGGTGCTGTATGGTTCTATCATTAAAGCTCCAACTCCACCACTATATACAATTCTTGGTTGATCAGGAACTCTTATCTGGAATTGTTCCAGCGGATTTATTACAAGCTGCTGGTATTTTATTAATCCCGTCCAATCACTCTTTATATTTATATCCAGTGGTGTTGAACCAATATATGTGCTATCCTGCCTTAAGTAGATGCTGCCTAGTTCATTGAACATAAAAGTAACTGTGTCTTTTTTCTGGCTGTTTTTGTAAAATGAAACAAACTCTCTGCCAGTTTCAATTGTAAGGGTAATTGAGTCCTGTTCGGTATTTATTTCTGCTGTTGCATTGCAATTTCTACTTGTTGTGATGTAAATATCTTCATAACTGCCGGGGCATATTTCACTTGCATATATTGAAAAGTTGTAGTCTGTTAAAACCGGCGATTGGTAGTGAGTGTTAAAGTAAGCATAGGAACTGTATGTTGCTTTCTGAGCCTGAAAACTTGCCGAGCGGATTAATTGCTCATCATAATATAGTTGATATGTTCCTGTTATTGTTGGTTGATTCGGATCAAGACTTCCAAAACGGAATTGTATCTGGTAATTCTCATACCCCGGACTTGTAAGCGAGAAAGTATTTGATCCTGTTGTAGACGATGCAGATGAATAATTATTTTGATCACAGTTGAGATCGTAATACATAATCCAGCCTGGCAGAGATGCAGGCGACCACTGAATATCAACTCTGATTGTATGATTGCTTAAAGGGGCATCTGGTATAATTACACTCTGCGGATTTATCTCCACCTTTTCTTTAATTATTACTTGTGCGTTAACGAGAGACGAAAAAAGAAAAACGAGAAATGAAATAAGTGAAAAGATTAAAGTTGAGTTGAGTTGCACTTCCCTAATTTTTAAAAAGATTTTGGGATACTGGATACTGGAAAGCTATTTAAATATTTTCTGTTGTCAAGCGAATTGCCTGATTTCTTAAAAATTATTTTTTGCCCGTTAGCTAACGGATTGTAGATTTCACTCATAAAGTTTCTCCACTGATTATGTTTTCTTCAGAACGAAAAAAGATTTGTTAAATCTTGGTTACAACGTAATAGAGAATACTAACTTTGTCAATAGTTGGTTTACATTATTTTAAAAGGAAAAGTGTAAAAAGAAAATGAAATTATTTGACAGCGGTAAATTGTTAATGTAATAAAAATAAAAATCAGTTTTTATCATGAATATTTTAGGTAGAAGATGGTTTGCCTAATTTGTTTTCATTGAAGAATCAGCTTAAAGAATCTGCAACAAAGTAAAACTTTTTTTATCTTGTGATAAATTTTCCAGAATATCTAACTGAATAAAGAATTAAATCTCCTAAGAAGAGGATATCATGAAAGTAATTGTTGATTTTTGCATAGTACCAATGGGTGTCGGTCTATCAGTTTCAAAATATATAGCCGAATGTGAAAAGATTTTGAAACAAGCCGGACTTAAAACAATGCTTCACGCATACGGGACAAATATAGAAGGTGAATGGGATGACGTTTTTGCTGCAATCAAAAAATGTCATGAGCATGTTCATAAAATTGGTGCGCCGAGAATTTCAACCACTTTGAGAATAGGAACAAGAACTGATCGCGAACAAACTATGGAGGACAAAATAAAAAGTGTTCAGCTAAAATTGTCCGAAGATGATATTGTTTGAACTTTATTCGTTGAAAATCAGTTATAATTATATCCCTTTAATAAAACGCTAATAAATATGAATAACATAAAACCTGAGACACCAATAGAAAAATTAACTTATCCAATTCAGGAGTTTCTTCACAAAGAAGCATCCGGCGGAATTTTATTAATCATTGCAACAGTTATTGCACTGGCTTGGGCAAATTCTCCTTTTGCAGAATCTTATCATCATCTATGGCATACTTACATTAATATAGATATTGGTGGAGTTGGATTAAATTACTCCTTGCATCATTGGATTAACGATGGTTTGATGGTAATATTTTTCTTTGTTGTCGGCCTGGAAATTAAACGTGAGCTTCTTGTTGGTGAATTATCATCAGCAAAGAAAGCCGCTTTGCCAATAGCTGCAGCATTAGGCGGAATGATTTTCCCTGCACTTATCTACACAATATTTAATCTTGGAAGCGAAAGTGCTTCAGGCTGGGGAATTCCAATGGCAACAGATATAGCTTTTGTTGTCGGAATACTTGCTCTGCTAGGTAATCGGGTTCCGCTTTCACTAAAGATTTTTATTCTGGCACTTGCAATTGTAGATGATCTTGGTGCTGTATTAGTTATCGCAATTTTTTACACATCAAATATTTCTTTAACCAGTCTGATGATTGCTGGCGGATTGATTATTTTGCTTATTGCTATGAATAGATTAGGTGTTAGAAATTTACTTGTTTATACACTTGTTGGAGTTGCGCTTTGGTTAGCTTTTCTAAAATCGGGTGTACACGCGACTGTTGCAGGAGTTTTACTAGCTTTTACAATTCCTGTTTCATCCAGAATTAACACACAGAAATTTAAAAACGAAACTGAAAATCTGATAAAGGAGTTTGATAATGCCGGCGAGCATGGTGAAGATGTTTTAACGAATTCTGAAAGATTATCTATTGTTGATAAGATTGAGAATAATTGCGAAAAGATTTTAACTCCATTACAAAGATTTGAACACGGACTTCATCCCTGGGTTTCATTTTTTATTATGCCAGTTTTTGCACTTGCAAATGCTGGGGTAACAATCGGTTCTGGATTGACTTCTGCATTGATACATCCAGTAAGCATTGGAATTATACTTGGATTATTTCTTGGTAAACAAATAGGAATTTTCGGATTCTCCTATCTCGCTGTAAAACTAAAACTTGCCTCTGAGCCTGAGGGTGTAAGCTGGAAGAAAATTTATGCAGCAGCTATACTTGCGGGAATTGGTTTTACAATGTCCTTATTCATTGCAAATCTAGCTTTTACTTCGCCGGAATTATTAGATACGGCTAAAGTTGGAATATTAAGTGGATCGCTAATATCAGGAATTGTTGGATTTATAATTCTAAAATCTGCATTGAGTAAAAAGTAGTAAAATTAGTTTATTGCTTTTTCTCTGTGTTTCTCGGTGGCACTCAGTGGTTCTCTGTGTAAGAATTGATGGGTTCGTAAATTTCACGGAGTTACACTGAGATTTATCACGGAGATCCACGGAAGATATACTCCCATTTAACATTAACCATTATCCATTTTACTTCTAATCTTCAATCCCTATTTTTGAAAAGCAATTTTGATATAACACTTAATAAAATATCGGAGAAATAAATGTACAAAGTAGTTTTATTACGCCACGGAGAAAGTACCTGGAATCAGGAAAACCGTTTTACCGGCTGGACCGATGTTGATCTTTCTGAGAAAGGTTTAGCGGAAGCAAAAAAGGCTGGTGAAGTTTTAAAGAAGGAAGGATATAAATTCGATATAGCTTATACTTCCGTTCTAAAAAGAGCAATAAGAACCTTATGGTTAACTCTTGATGGATTGGATTTAATGTGGATTCCTGTTATCCGACATTGGAGATTAAATGAAAGACATTATGGTGCTTTGCAGGGTTTGAATAAAGCCGAAACAGCTAAAAAATATGGCGAAGAACAAGTTAAAATCTGGCGAAGAAGTTATGATATTCAACCACCAGCTTTGGAAAAATCTGATCCAAGATATCCTGGTCACGATCCTCGTTACAAAGAACTCTCAGAATCCGAATTGCCACTTACAGAGTGCTTGAAAGATACCGTTGCTCGATTTGTTCCTTATTGGGAAGGCACTATTGCACCAATGGTAGAATCAGGTAAGCGGGTTTTGATTACTGCACACGGAAACAGTTTGCGTGCTTTAGTAAAATATCTTGACAATATTCCCGACAGTGAGATTGTTGAGTTGAACATTCCAACCGGTATTCCTTTAGTGTATGAGTTGGATGAAAACTTAAAACCAATTAAACATTATTATCTTGGCGATCAGGAGGAAATCGCAAAAGCTGCTGCTGCAGTTGCAAATCAAGGTAAAGTAAAATAATCTTTAAATCATTTTATACTAAAAACCCTGATGCTAAAACATCAGGGTTTTCTTTTTAACATATCTCAATCAAATCTTATTTCAACAGAACTAACTTCTTAGAATTTGTGAATACCCCAGCCTGCAGTCTATCCGAATGGATCGCTATGCGATAAACATAAACTCCGCTTGATAGCGATGAAGCATCAAAAATCTGTTCATAACTTCCTGCCTGCCTGTGTTCATTTATCAGTGTTGAGATTTTTCTTCCAAGTATATCATATATCTCTAAAGTAATTATTCCATCTACAGGTAAATCGAATTTAATTGTTGTTGTTGGATTAAATGGATTTGGATAATTCTGTGAAAGCGAATAAGTGCTTGGAATATAGTTGTTATCAGAAACATCAACGGTGCCAGCAATATTTACTTTGATATAGTTTAAACTGAACAACCAGTTACTTATTTCTGATTGATAATCTGTATTAATCTCAAACCGTAAAATCTGAACTCCAGCTTGCAGAGGCACATTCGAAACTGTAATCGGCTGCCAGTTTTGCCAACCACCTGTACTTAAAACTTGTCTTTTACCGCTAACATCAGCATTGTTTACGACGATGCGGAAATTTCCAAAACCAGGAACTGTAGCAACATAAGGAATTATATCATACAATGTATCTGCAGGAACATTGATTGTATATTCAAGCCATTCACCTGCTACCATCCAATAAACATCAAACCCCTGATCATTTGACGGTTCAATATCAACGCCTTCATTTGGGCGATATGCAAGCCCGATATTATTCGCATCAACATCATGATAAGCAATGCCTTCTCCACCGATATCAAAATTTTCTGCCTGAATAGTTGCAGGAACTAAAACTGGCGTTCCGGAATATGGAGTGCCGTTTCCATTTACTGTAATTGTTAAACTATCTTTTGATGAAAGCAGCTGCTGATTAGTAACGGTAAGAACAACTTTGTACGTTCCCGAAACTGTAAACAGATGACTCGTATCAACTGCAGTTGAAGTTGTTCCATCACCAAAATTCCACTCGAATGAAAGCGGGGAACCATTTCTATCAAAACTTCTGCTGCCAGTAAAATTAATTGTAAGCGGAATTTTTCCTGATGTTTTATCCGCAACTAAAATTACAACAGGTGCATTGCTGTTTGCAGATGAAGTGTTAACCGATTTCAGTTCTCTTGCAGGAACATTCATTGAATATCCATCTGAAAAATGAACTGTGATGGAATCAGAAAAAGGATTATAGGCTATGTATGTTTTTTCTCCTGCACTATTTTTTAAAACAGAGTACGTTGGAATATCTGCAGTAACTGAAATATCAAACTGCCCCATCTTTTTTAAATTGCCAAGCCAGTGATATGTATGTGCTTTTGTTCCCCCATCTTCAGGAATGTAATTCGGATCAGCAAAGAATAAAGACATTGCAGATGCCGGATCGGACAAAGCTAAATACTGCCAGAGAATATCTTTCCATGTTGCCTGCGTACCATTCAACTCTTCAATTACTTCATCATAATTTGCCTGCACATATTCCGGATGACGACCAAGATAAAGCGCTCCGCCATTGAACGGAAGCATGTTTATGCCATGTATAAAATCGGGATCAGCACCAAACCAAGTTGAGTGCACACCTTTTCCACCCCAAACCATTCCAAGAGCCTTGTATGGATATGGAGCAGGAAATACTGCATCATCAATATCAAACCAATATTGTTCGATGGCACTTCGTTCAGTTGTATATAGATAAATTCCCAGATCACGAATATCATTTTGCTTTGTAATTGATCCCCACAAAATTACAGCAGTTGCAAAGTTCATTGATTCAGAACTTGACTCCTCATTATTTCCATCACCAAAATCACCATGCCCTGATTCCCACGAATGCCCGGCATAAGGATCAAGTGCTCGTAGGAATGGAAATCTTGTATCGTTACGATCATAATTATTACCATCTTTTATAAGCAGCTCAACCATTCCGCCCCAGTTTTCATTTGCAGCCCAAACGGAATCATATTGTGCAACAATGGCTGCACCCATAATTGCATATCCTGCCTGAAAATTGTGATCGTTAATTTGATTATCTGCTCCAAACTCGGATGGATAACCTGTTAAAGTTTTCCATGTAGAATTGTAAACATAACTTTGCGAACCACCCGCAGTAAACCAATCCTGCAATCTGGTTTTAATCTGAGTTAAAAAATGATCTCGTGCAGCAACAGCACCAAGCTGATCTGCAATGTTTACTAGATGAGCAAAGCGTGCGATTAATTTTCCATTCCAGTAAGTTCCTGCAAGATTGCCGCTTGATGGAAGTGTTTCTGTTGCAATATCATTTACCATTGCAAGTAAATCTGCTGGATTATAAACTCCTTCATCAGGTAAAGCTGGCAACACTCCTTCAAATGTTAGTTCTGTTGTGAATTGATTCCCTTCGAACACTTTCATTTTTCCTGCAACTGAAATGTATTCAAAACTTGTTAATGGCGCAGAAGTGTTTAACCATTGATGACGATACAATGCAGTTAGAGTTTCGTTAAGATTTCCGTTACCAGATTCTTTTAATTCTGTTGTATAAGAAAATGTGGAAGTAAGTTTTCCAGTTGCCTCATGGTAATTCCACTCAACAGTACTGCCGGTTACAAATGCATAAGCGTGTTTACGATATGTTTCTAAGGTTGTTAAATTGTTATCTGGAAGCAGTGCAACAGAAAAATAATTTTTATTATTCAAAGATGATTGAAGAGTAGTTGTACCGGACCACGTTGAACTATCAGGAGCAAAAATTCCGTAATGTCTGCCCTCTACAGTAATACCAAGAACTCCGTTTTGATTAAACCAGATTGTTGGTGAAGAGTTGCAAATGATAATTGCATTTCCGCCTGAGATAGTGAAGAAAGCATGAGGAAGTCCGTGACCCAAAGTTGCTTTCATCGTACGAGTGCCATCATCCCAAAGTGCTGTTACTGTCCAATCACCGTAATCATTCGTAACAGTTTTTACTGCGTTTAAACCGGCAACGCCAACAGTTAATTGTTTTTGGAATGGAAATAAATAATCCTGCGCAGCATAAACGGGAATTGTGGTATAACCCAATTGCAAACCGTTGTTTTTTGCTTTGTAGTTTAGCGGATGTGCATACATAACATTTGAAAATTGATCACCATAAAACGGATAAATTAAACTGCTCCAGTAATCACAAGTTTGCGGAGGTTTTGCAAATGTTGATGATATCTTTGGAACGGCAGTGTTGCCGTTGGAATATTGGGGACCAACTGCGCCGGATGGCAGAACTGTACTATAACTTCCTGCGCCAACAGTAACAGTTTGAGTAAAAACATTAATGTTTAGCAGTAATAAAAAGTAAACGCTTGTTATGAATAGTTTCATATTTTTTCTTGAGAAATTAATGTAAAGTAATTTGATTTCATTTTAATTAACATTGCACAAATCGCACCGAGTTAGTTAATGCTTTTAATGTGAAACAAAAGTACAAATAAATGAAATTAGATTGGTTTTAGTGTTATGATTAGATTTTTTTGAGGGCTGAGGTTATTAAAATGATAACTATCTATTATTAAAAGTACAAAAGGCAAAAAGGATTTAAAATTAGATTGAAATTTCCAAGAATATGCTCTAAGTTTAAGTAAAGTCATAAAGAAGCAAGAGATGAAAAATTTAGTGAATTACTTTCTACCTATAACAATAGTTATGTTATTTAATGTATACAGTTGTTCATCAGATCCGAATGATACAAAACAAAAACTAACTGCAGAGACCAACAAATCTATTTATCTTAATAATGACACAATCAGCTTTACGATAAAAAACTATAATTCAATAACAGCCCATCTTGCAAGCTGCTGCACTTCTGTTGCCTTTTATATTGATAAGAGCGAAAATGGAATCTGGAGCGAACATAGTAATTTTGGATTACCATGTCTTGCTCTTTGCCCGGGCATTGATTTGCAAATCAGCTATTTAGAATCTATTGTAAATAGTTTTACTTTGGCAGAAACCGGCACATTTAGAATAAGAATTCCTTATACATTAAACTCGGATCAAAACTGGAATAGTGAAATTGTCAGTAATTCGTTTATTATTGAATAGTTACATGACTTATCTTAGACATGTTAAAACAATCAATTTTTTCTCATTAATTTAGCCTTGACTTTATATCTCAAATTCTCAATTTTCTCAATGAAAATTATATCCTTTGCAAACAGGAGTTACAATTTATGTTCAAAAAATCGGCATTTCTTCTTACAACTCTTATAGTTCTTAGTTCATCATTGCAGGCACAAACGGTTATTGCTAAATACGCCGGCGAGTTTATGGCTCTCGGAGTTGGCGGCAGAGCCCTAGGAATGGGTGGAGCTTTTGTTGCTGTTGCTAATGATGTTACATCCGGTTACTACAATCCCGCAGGACTTGCAAATATAGATTATCCACAACTTGCGTTAATGCACTCTGAACAATTTGGCAACTTAGTTAATTATGATTATGGTGCTGTTGCTATTCCATTTCAGAATGATATGAGTTTTGGACTTAGTGTAATGCGATTGGGTGTTGATGGAATTCCTGATACACGTAACGCTCTTTATGATGCTAATGGCGATGGAATAATTGATATCAATAATGACAGACTTGATTATAGTAGAATTACAGAATTCAGTAATCAGGATTGGGCATTTTATTTAACTTTTGCTAAGAGACAAACCGAAGATTTCTACTGGGGAATTAATGCAAAGATAATTAGAAGAGATTTAGCTGAGTTTAGTGCAACTGGTATTGGCTTTGATGTTGGTGCTTACTACAAACCGATGGAAAATTTATTTCTTGGGGCAAACCTTCAGGATGCAACAACTACTTTGATAGCATGGAGTACAGGAAGAAATGAACTTGTATCACCTACCCTAAAAATTGGGACTGCATACAAAGTAGTAGAGTTTCTTGGTGGATATATTATGCCTGCTTTAGATCTAGATATAAGATTCGAGAATAGACAATTCGCTTCTAACTTTAATTTAGGACCGGTTAGTTTTGATATGCACGCGGGATTAGAATACACTTTTAAGAATCTGATATATGTTAGAGGCGGATACAACGATGTAAAGCAATTTACTGTTGGAGCCGGTGTTAAATTACCTAAATTAAATATTGATTACTCATTTGCAAGATTTAATGAATCTGCTACTGAACGGCTTGATGATTCCCACAGAATATCTATAATGTTAACTTTAGAAGAGCCAAGATTTTTGAGAAGCGGTTTATAAAATTTATTGTAGAGCGAAACGGATAAAAAAAATCCTTATTCAATTTTAAGAATAAGGATTTTTTATTTTAAATATATTACTTCTGCGACAATTCACCGCAACAGTTTAATACGTACTTCTTATTTTAACAATTCTTTAATCTTATTTATGTAAGTGTCCTTCGGAACGAGACCAACGTGCATATCGACAACATTTCCTTTTTTATCAACTACAAAAGCTGTTGGTATTCCTTCAATTCCGCCGTAATCATTAACTACTTTTTCAGTACCATATACTATTGGATAATTGATTTCGTAACTCTTAACAAAACCCGGAACATCTTTTAAAGTTTTCTCAGCATCTAACGAAATACCAATTATAACAACATCATCTTTAAAATCTTTCTGAATAGAAATAAGATCTGGAATTCCTTTTCTGCAAGGAGGACACCAGGTTGCCCAGAAATCTATTATAACAACCTTGCCTTTATAATCTGATAGTTTAACTGTCTTTCCATCCACTGATTTAAGTGCAAAGTCGGGAGCTTTTTTATCATCGACTTTAGTAATTGCAAGTTCAATATTTTTTACGTTGTAATCACTTCCATTTTTATCGAAACAAAATGAGTTTACACTAAAAGATATTAGTAATACTAAAAATATTTTTGCCATACTAATCATTTTCCTTTCTGTTTAGGATTTATCGATTTGGGTTACTTTGTGCTGGAATATAATTGGGAGGATATGGACCTTCTTCAGGTTCAGTTCTGGTATTATTGATTATAAAAAACACTAATAAAACTACAATTGTGATTACAGTCCATATAGTGCTTTTTAATTTAGGATCCATTGCAGGTTTTTTCTCAATAACCTGTTTACCAATTTTTCTATCCCGATTTATATTATTGTTTTTCTTTGCCATAATTTAATCCGTAAGATGCTTCAATTATTTTTTGGTTTCGTTAACTTAAAAATGAATGGCTGAAATTAAAAGAAAATTTTAGGCAAAAATTATTCCTATTACCATTTTCTTAATGCAGTATTTGTTCGGTTTTTAACGCATCAAATGAAAAGATATGACTATTATAAGATTTAAGTTCCACAAATAATCCTTTTTCAGATATTTCTTTTACCGAGCGTTTATATGTTATATCGTTAAATAGATCTGTAAGTATAACCTCATCAGAATCGGATGGTACGTTGAACTTTAATCGACATCTGGAAGTTGAATGATTATAGTTTACAACAACGACACGTAATTCGTTATTTAAGCGCCACTCCCAGGCAAGTAAATTTTCGTAGCTATGATCTAAATCGGCAACAGGATTTGTTTCAAGTAGTTTCCAATTACCATTTTTAAAAATATTAGATTTAGTTATTCTAAATAAATTTCGATAAAACTCTTTTACTTTTTCATCCTGTTTTTCTTCCGGCTCCCTCCCAAGCTGCAAAGGCAGTTTTATTTTTTTTCCATCACATTGACCATCAAAGTAAAAGGCAATTCCCGGAATAGTTCCTGCAATAACAGCTGCCGCAATTGATTTTTCTCTTCCAAGTTTTACGATTGCCCGCTCCTCATCGTGATTTTCTAAAAACCTTACTGATTTTTGCTGATAAGATTTTTCTGCATTTAGATGATCTTTAATACTTCTTATGTTGCCGGAAACAAGTCGATCCGTTAATCGTTTATCATAAGTAAAATCAAACCCAAGATTTTGTAACTGCCATTCAAGGTCCCAGTAAGTTTCTGCAATAAAAATAAAATCCACTCTCTTATTCTTTACCTTAACGATAGCTTCTTCCCAAAATTCTTTTTCCGGTTTTTCAAATCCGTATTTTTTAAGAACACCAATCCAGGTATTATAGAAAATATTATTAAGCGGAAGCATTGCCATATCGCATCTTACACCATCACACAACTCTGTGAGTTCAATCAAAACAGAAGTCAGATAGTTGCGTGCTTCCCTGTTATAAAAATTTATCTGTGCGGTATCTTTCCATGGCGGAAACAATGGATCGCGTCCGTGTGCAAGATATTCTTTTGGGTTAGCCGGCGATGGGTAAAATGTGTAAGGATCGTTCTTAAAAATAAATTCGTCTGCCGGCAAAAAAATTTCTTTGTTAGACCAGATTAAGGATGATTTAGCACTAAAGTGATTGCACACAAAATCAAGTATCAGACTAATTCCCGCATCGTTTAATTTTTGCTTAAATGATCTGAGATCTTCTGCAGTTCCTAGAAGAGGATTTAATTCATATCTGTCTATGGAATATGGGGAACCGATTACATCTTCTTTATGCCAATCTTTTAGTGCACTGTTATATGAAGAAATTAATTCGGGTTCAAAACAATATTCATCAATAACTTCCTTGTTATTATCCCACACACCCATTAACCAGATCATATCAAAGCCAAGTTCTTTCCACTTGACTATTTGTTCATCCGGTATAGTAGAAAGTGTGGCATTTTTACCAAATCTTTTTATCCAAATGCGAGCATTTATTTCAAGTAATCTTGGGTTGTTGATAATTATCTTTCGCATAGTGTTGTGGAAGAATATGCAAATTATTTAATAATACTATTCAAAGATAAAAATAATATTGATCTCATTTGATGATTATAAAACTGAAAATACAATTTATTTGGCAGGTAATATTTACTTGGTTGTAAAGAATTCTTAACCTATCAGTTACTCCTGCAGGATTTTACTTAAAATTTTATTTAAGATGAGTAAATATTTGTCTGGTAATTCAATATTTTTAAGCTTAAAATTATGTCGCATAATTTAATAGCTTAATATTGGGTTGAAAAACAAGTTTTTTTCTATAGAAAATAACTTCATTTACTGACACATTTCTTATTACATAAATATAAAAAAGGAGTCTTGGTATGATAATTGTCTTAAACAAGAACCGTTTTGGTTAATTGAAATTAATTATGAGCACTTTCTATTAAAAGTTTTATAAAGAAATATTGAGGAGACTGATGTCAATTACAACAATTAAATCAAAAGATAACACAACAAAAAATCTTTTGAATCCGGATGTAGCTAATAATGAGCTTGAACTTGAGCTTGAAGAATATACACGTTCTGCCGTAAGAAATATACAATTTACAGTAATATTAAAGCCTGCAATAATTTCATTCATTGCACTGTTTATATCATTTTTTCTTGATCTTTCCAGTGTCCCGATTTTAGGTAACGTAACAATTGATCTTGCAAAATCTTTATTCCCTACCTGGAAGCCTGTTCAAGAATCTGTTGTGCCTTTCAGTTTTTGGTGGCTGCCTGTAGTTACTTATGCTCTATTTATATTTTTAGCTTTTTTGGCTTACAGTAAATTAAAACTGGAAATTATTAGAACTCCTAAAAGTGCAACAATAGACAGAGTAATTGGTTCTTATAATAGTGTTATTGATAGCATTGCAACAGCATTGCCATTAATTGGAGCCGCTATATTACTTATAAGTATAAAGCTTGGTGAAGAAATTTTTCTTGGATTATCTGTACCGTTCGAAGTAAAAGCATTAATTGTGCTCGCAATCGGAAAATTATTTGAACCTGTACTTGATCAACTTGGAATGGAATTTCAAGCAGTAGTTAATCACGTTTCGGATATACGAGATAAGTACTTTTCAAGAATTCAGGTAGAAAATTCAAAAAACATTTTAAAGCAATTGAATCAGGGTGGTTCGGGTTTTGGTTCCGGAACTGAGTTATCACTTGCTGATGTTGAAAAGTTTAAAATGCTGGTAGAGCAATCAGCAAAACTTAGCGAAATAATGAACAGAAACTTTATCTCTATAAGTACACTTGCAGAAAAAGTTAACCAGATTGAAGGTGTAAGCTCGCAAAAAATTATCGAACTTAATGGATTAGCAAATGCATTAAATCAGGCTTCACAATCTTTGGGTGATGAAAAAACATTAACAGGATTAAAACACTTAGAAGCAATTGTATTAAAGAAATAAAAAAGATTTTAAAATGATAAATAAAAACAGAGATAGTAAATTTGTTATTTACCAGGTATTGTACATTTTCGTTATTACAGTACTTGCGCTTAAAGGAGCTGATCTTGATTTAAGAAGAGTTGCATTGGAAGAGGATACTGTTCAGAAAGAAGTTAGAGATTCGTTAATGGCAGTTTTGGATTCTCTTTATGCACTTGGTATAGACTTTTCAATCAAGATTGACCCAAATGTAGTAGTTGAAAATGAGGAAATGAGACAGCAATTAGCCGCACTCAATAAAAAATTAGAAACACTTAAAGATTATGTTCCGCCTCCACCTCCAGAAGAGGAGAAAGAAGAAATAGTTGAAGAGCAAACATTGCTTCAATCGCCTATTTCTGCGAAGCAAACCTACATACAACACACCTGGAATATCGCAAGAAATACAGGGACTGTGCCTGCAAATATTTACGACCCAAGAAATATGAGTGCACCTATTGCTGTTGTGCCCGCAGGACAGGAAAAGAAATTCGATCTTACAGATCAAACCGAAGTGATAGTAAAGTTTGGATCGCAGGAAGAAAGAATAAAAGTTTTGCCTAACAAGCCTCCGGAAATTAAAATTGAACGTGTTACAACGAAGATGAATTCGGCTGATATTTATGTGAAAGATTTGCAGCGTATTACAGCCTTTAAAGTTACAATTGTTGATCAAAGACCTGATCAACTTAAAGTAACATATGCTGGACCAATTTCGGTATCCGGACCGACCAAAGACAGTAACGGAAATTTAATTTATAACGTATCACTTAAAATTGCATCAACAGAAACCGCATTTGATAACTGGCTGGATAAAAACGGTAATCTGCGTGAAGCTGACGGAAGATATAAGGTTAACTTCTTCTTTACGGCTGTTGATGAAAGATCAAAGGATCGAGTTCAAGTTGGTGACTCGTTCTTCTTTACAGAGTTTTCTAATTAATTATTCAGGCGTATAAAAATAATGAAAGCATCTAAACTTACTGCTGTCCTCTTAACTCTTGTACTGATTGTGGGATTTAATTCTATCTTTGCACAGGAAGAAGAAGAACAAATCAGATATTATCAAATGGAACCATTGGATGATAGTTTGTTCATTAACATTCAGGAAGCTCTTTTCATAGATCCCCCGGATCCTAAAGCGGAGATAGTTGTCGATTTGAGAGATGCTAACAACCAAACTATTTCAATAAAAAGTGTTTTGTATCCTTTTCTTGCTGTCCCGCCGGAACTAAGAGCAAGAATCATTACATATCCGTTTAAATTAAATCTTGAAGAAGATATAAATTACGGAAGTGTTTTTACCAGGGTGGTTCAGAAAATCAGAATCAGTAAAGTTGCTCAGCCGCCAACAAAAATGCAGATATCCCCTACTCTGGGTTACATAAATCCATTCTTTCAACTTCAGGGCGGTGAAAGATTAGGTTTATCTCTCAAGCAAGATGTTGGTTTGTCAATGGGTATTGGTACTCCTTATTCGGGACCGCTTGAAACAAATATGATGGAAGCCAATTTTCATATACTTGGAGTAAGGGCTGGTGTCTTTAGCCATATTGACGCAATGATTGAAGTTGTTAATACACAGAATCATAATAACCTTATTTTCAGTGAAGGGTTCCAGGTTAATTATGTTATTCCATTTGGAAACTTCTTTGAATTCGGTTACTTCAAAGCAACCGGAAAAATTGGTGAAGGTAAGAAACTTTCATACCTTAATGAAAATGAAGGAACCACAGTATTAAATCCTGATTCTACTATTAAATACCAGGCAAGAATTATTGATAATGAACAATCTTACATTAACTGGGAACTTCGATATCCCGTTTCTATACTTGGATCTACACGCGGTAGATTTTATGTATCTCAGTTTTTGGATGAATGGCATTTCGGTTTTTCATTGAGAGAAGCATCATTAGCCGGAAGCACATTTGATATTAGCTTTGATGGAATGCCCGGCAGTAAATATCGCGAACCTCAATACAATATAAATCTTATGGTTCAGAAGATTATGGAAGGATGGGGATTTAGTGCTTTTGCAATAGGGCCATCAGCTAGTATAACAAGATTAGATGATGGAAGTATTGGTTTTTCGAAAATATTTGTGAATCTCAGATTCAAAATCGGAACCTCTCTATAATAAAATTATTTCTAATTAGCCCCGATTCTTTCGGGGCTTTTTAATTTTAAACTTTCTGCCTGCATATTATCTTCTTAACTTTGAGCATAAAATTTTTTCCTGATTGAAATGAAAAAAGAAAATATAATACTTTGGTCAGCCTCCTTCATAATTGTGTTTCTCTCGGTTTACATCTCAAATCTCATTGATGAAGATTATCCAGTAACTTCTACATTTGGAATTGAAGGCAGGAAGGTTTCATACAGATTTGAGAAAGTACATTACGGAATTGAAAACTATGAAGTTCTAATAAGAACTGATATTGCAGAACTTTCAGGAAATTTATTTTGGAAAAGTGAGACTGATACAAATTGGCAATCAATAAAATTAAAAAAGTTAGATTTAATATTATTAGGAAGTATACCTGCATTAAAACCCGAAGAGAGAATCCATTATTTTGTTGAACTTAATTACAATAATAAAAAATATGTTTTACCGGATAATCAAAAAGTAACCTTAAAATTCTTTGGGAAAATTCCTATAGTAATTGATGTGTTAGAATTTTTACTTCTTTACCTTGGAATAATATTAATAGTTAGAAGCGGGTTAGAATATTTTAACAATGGTAAGAATTCTAAAAAATTTGGAGTGCTTGCTGCAATAGCCTTTCTAATACTTATCTCATTAATCAATCCGCTATATCTTACTTATAAATTTGGGTTTATCAATAGCTCAATACCTCCTATAAATAGACTTTTCCTTTGGAGCGATTTAACAATTTTTCTTTTATGGGTTGGTACACTGATTACAATTTTCAGATCAGAAAAGTTTACGTTTTTACCATTAGTTTCATCAGTACTAACTTTAATAATCTTCGTACTTTTTAGATAAGAAAAATTAATCATTCAATAGTTTTATTACTTCAGCATGAATTTCTTTACTTGCTGCAATAATGCTATTTCCAGTATTGGGATCATTGCCTTGATAATCTGTTATCATACCTCCTGCTCCATTGATAATCGGGACCAACGCCATTGAATCCCAAACACTCATAATCGGATCAATCATAATATCTGCAAATCCTGTAGCAAGTAAATAATAACCGTAACAATCCCCCCAATTTCTATACAGCTTAACTATTTTTGTTAATGCATCAAACTTAGTTTGATTTTGATATTTACCAATATTGTGATGATCAGTAGTTAGTAACGTTGCAATATTTATCGAAGAACATTTCCTCATCTCAACCTTAACTCCATTAAGTAAACAATTTTGATTATCACCGATTAATAATTCATTAAGTATAGGCTGATTGATAACTCCAATAATTGGTTTACCATTTTTAAGGAGTGCAATCAAGGTTCCAAAACTTAGAGCGCCGGATATAAAACTTTTTGTTCCATCAATAGGATCAAGCACCCAGACATACTCAGCATCAGGATTATGATTGCCAAACTCTTCACCTATAATTCCATGCTGAGGAAATTGTTTTATAATTAACTCGCGCATTTTTTCCTCTGCTAATTTATCAGCAATAGTAACCGGAGAAAAATCCGACTTAGTTTCTACGTTTATTTGAGTACGAAAGTAACTTTTAATAATCTCAGCACTTTCTTTTGATAGTAGTTGAAAAAAGGGAGTCAAATCATGCAGATTCATATAAAATCCTACGAATTTTAATTATAAGATAGCCAAAATCAGTTTGCAGAAACAGCAAGTATGATTATATTTGCCACTCAAATTTGTTCTTAAAACATACAATTCTCGGAGAGTTGGCAGAGCGGTTGAATGCGGCGGTCTTGAAAACCGTTAAGGATGCAAGTCCTTCCGGGGTTCGAATCCCTGACTCTCCGCACATTCCTTATAATCCCATATAATTAAATGAGTTAACAAGTCTAGCAAAATAGAATGTGCCAGATTTGTGCCATTTTGTTATTTTAGAACAATGAAAAATAAGGATTATTATGGCTGTACCTAAAGTTAGGCTTAAACCTAGAAGTAGTAAAAATGGAACTTCCTACTACCTTGACTTCACTCTTAATGGAACGAGACATAGAATAACAGTCGGAACCAATAAGAAAAAAGCTGAAGATATCCGACGTGAATATGATGCAAAATTATTGCTTGGTCAATTTGACATTTCACCGCTAGATAAAAAGAATATATCACTCAATGAACTAAGCAAAAATTTTCTTTCATCGAAAAGAAACCATATCAGAGCTGCATCGCTTAAACGTTATCAGAATTATCTTGATAAGTTCATCGAATACATGGAAAAATTTTTTCCTAGTCCATCGCTTAATATTAATGAGATTAAAAGCAATTATATTGAAGAAAGCTTTAATTATTTTCTTGAGAATAAAATTACTAACAATAAAAAATGGGAACCTAAAACTGTAAATGGTTTAAGAACAATAGTAATACAACTTTTCGACTATGCAATAAAACAGGGTTATTTAACAACAAACATCGTTAAGAATACAAAACCTTACCAAGTGATCAAACAAAATATTGTAGAATACTTTACGAATGAAGAACTTGAAAAGATCTGGCAAGAGTTAGATGAGTACTGGGTAAATCCGTTAAAATTTATTGTACATACTGGTTTGCGTAAGGGAGAATGGATTAATCTAAAATGGGAACATGTCACACTAGAGGGCGACAATCCGAATATTGTTATTGTCTCTTCTGGTTCCTGGAAAACTAAAACAGGCGAGTCAAGAGTTATTCCATTGAATAAGAATGCAATAGAAATTATTAAAAAACAGAAGGGTAGAAATAAGGAGTATGTATTTACTTCAAAATATGGTTCAAAGATTCATCCAGACAAACCATATCATTGCTTAAAAACTGCTTTGAAAAATCTTGGTTTGAAAGGCGATGTTCATAAATTAAGACATACCTTTGCTAGTAATCTTGTTATGAAAGGGAGGTCTTTGTATGAAGTGCAGAAATTGCTCGGTCACAAAGATCTTCAGACAACTATGATTTATGCACATCTCTCACCAGATTATCTGAAGGAAAGCGTGAAAGTATTAGAAGAGTGAATTGCATTTATTAAAATTTTCATTCCATAAACCTTTACTTTCTCGGAAAGCACCGCCAGCCATCATATCTTTTCTATTAATAGCTATCCTGTAATTTCTTAACATTTTTTACGACTCCCTCACAACTCCAATCTATCACAAACATTTTACAAAAATCGGGTATAAGAAAAATGTAATGAATCTTTAACTATTACAGGAGGAATTATTGTCCTGGGAAGAATTATATCCTGTTGTTAAAACACAGGCCTATTATGCAGTACTCAGGTATGAAGAACCAGAACGAAGGAAAGATAAAATTCAGGAACTCGTTTGCCAGTCCTATGAAAAATTTCAGAATGATGTTCGCAACGGAAAAGAAATTAAGAAACAGGAATACAAATACTTTGTTACTTCTCGTGCAAAGCAGGTGGACGTTAGGAGTATTTGTAAAAAGGGTTATGGAGGTACATCATCATTGGATGCCCTCTCATTCTACAGAAGACGGCCAGATGTTGATACAGAAATTGTAGAGTTCGACGACTGGATGACTAACAAACCGTGGAAGAAAGAATCCGTTGAAGAGCAGCTATCATTCAATATAGACTTCAAAAATTGGCAACAAACACTTACCAAACAGCAGAAAAATATTCTGTCACACCTAATGCAAGGATATAAAGCAAAAGACATTGCTGAAATCCTCCAGCTCACATATCAAGCCGTTAGAACCATCATAATAAAACTTAAACAATTGTTCCTGGATTATTTCAGACCCGAGGAAGTATTAGCATATCCTTAATCGCATTCGCGGTTGAGGATATTTTAACTTAAAAAATTCATAGTAGATAATGTAATTATCAAGGAGTTTTTAATATGTCATATAGCCCAAAGATAAAACCAGCACTTGTAAGAGAACTCTACCTGCTTAAGCATTCAAATGAAAGCAAGACACCAATGACAAAATTAGTTAATGAAGCTGTTACACAATACTTAGAAAGGAAAAGAGAATATGGAAAGCAAGAAATTGATACGAATCGGAATGAGATTGACAGAGTCGATCATAGAAATACTTAAAGAAGAACTTAGCGACGATAAGAAAGTGAAGGTCAAGAATGCGGGAAAGCAGAAAACGAATGTTAAAAGAAGCAGCTAAGACTGCAGGCAGAATTGTAATTGAGATAATAATTGTAATAATAACAAAGAGAATAAGAGGAATAAGATTTTGGAAGTAAACTTTTTAGATGAGCTGCTTCAGGCAGCTGAAGTTAAAGAAGATGAGCAGACTGAGGCTTATTTCGATCTGCTCCTGCTTCAGATAAAGCAGCTTACAAAACAGATTGAATACAACTTCTCACAATCGGAGAAAGAATGTTCTATGATTAACAGTTTTGTTCTTCATAAGAATGCACAATTACAGGAAAAGATACGATGGCTTGAGATGAAGCTGGAAGCTTTCATAAAAGAAAAGAAAGAGAAAACAATTGCTCTTCCTAACGGTACACTCAAGATGTACAAGAAGCCAGATAAATTAGAGATAGAAAATCTTGAACTTTTCTTGAAGAGAGCAAAACCTGAGATGCTTACCATTATTCCTGAACAGGTTAAACCTGATTTGAATAAAATCAAGAACTACATTAAATCAAAGCCTGTCCCTCCAGGAATTAAAGTAATTGAAGGCAAGGAAGAATTTTCATATAAACTAAGAGAAGAAAGAGAGGAAGAGAATGGCAGAACGAAAGAAACTGGAGTTGGAACTGAACAAGACCGTACACTTAGAGCTGTTATTTGATGAATGCGTTAAGGGTCAATCTAGATATGGAGATTACTTTCTGTATATTGTTAAGGATCAATCAGGAATCGAGTATTCATTATTTGCACCGGAAGAAGTTCACGAGAAACTTAAAGATCTTAGAAAAGGTGATAGATTCAGTTTAACAAAAGAAGCTGGACAAAACGGAAAGAAGATTATTATAAAATTCTCTGTAATAAAAACAGGAAGCAAAGAATCTGAATCAACAAACGGAAACACCAATGATAATTTCTATGACCTGATGTTAACCTCCTGCAGAGACGCAGTTAGGATCCAGAATGAACTCGGCGGGTTAATGGATGCGAAGTCTCTTGCTGTTACTCTGTTTATTGCAAGAAGTAAAATAAATCAAAATGGTTATGCCGGATGAATGTCCGGCATTTTTTATGGAGCGTGGAATGGCAAATATTTTGCGATCGGTAATTAACAGAACACTTAACGTAATTAAATTTTTTGAAGAGAAATCAAAATCAGCAAAAATCATTCGGGGAATGAAAAGATCAATTCAATTGGATAATTATTCCTGCGGTGCTCATTGTACTTATATGATTGTAAATTATTACAACAAGAAAATATCTCTTGGTAAAATTATTAAGCAATTAAAAACGGATGAGAACGGCACTTCAGAAAAATCAATTTTTGGTTTATTCAGGAAAAATGGATTAACTGTAAAAGAAAATTGGAAGGCCTCTCGTAGGGATATTAAAAAAGCTGTTGATAATGGATTCCCTATTCTAATATCGATGTACAAATTACATTGGAGTATTATTTATGGATATACTAGAATGGGAATATTCATTCTGGATCCGTCACTCGGTTATATTTTTAACGAATGGAATTGGAAAGAGTTCTTGAAAGTCTGGGATGATAGATGGATTGCTATAGTTACAGATTAAAAGAGGCACTTGCCTCTTTTAGCTTGAAAATATTTATAACAAAAAATATTTTAGAAACCCGATTTGCTCCCAGAAACCGAAAAATCTTAATACTCAGTTTAATCGAGGTCGATCTGGTTTTTGATGGGGGCTTATAGGACCCTACCACCCTTTTGGCTACAGCACCCGTGAATTTATCGTGGACTATATCTTTTTCTCCTTTGATCCTTATTTAACAATTGGATCTCATTTGGGAGGGGGAGGTCAGGCAAACGGATCACAATATAAAAAACCCCGCATAAATTTATACGGGATGTAAAAAGATCAATTACTTATTTAGATTTCTTAGATAATGCAGCGTAATTTTTATCAGCATTCTTGATCGTCATCTTAGGATCTTTGTCAAAAGATTCTTTTGCCATTTTGTTTGAGAACAAATATGTAGCTCCGTTATAGACAGAGAAAAGTTGTGGATCAGATTCTATCAATTTCCCCATTGCTACTGCAGTTGCACAATAACCATCGTATTTGGGAAGATACTTTTTAGGATCTGCATCAAACATTTTTTTTGCATCAGCATTAGCAATATAATATGTTTTGCCTTCATAGGTAGATGAATACTTTGCATCACCTTTAACGCTTTTTTCCATAACCAAATATGCAACTGGGCAGTAACCATCCAGTTCGAATTTTTTATCAGCGCTTTTTGTATTCTGAGCATTTATGGATAAAACCATACTAAGTGTTACTAACAAAGCAACAAAAGATTTTCGAATTATTGATAACATTTTAAATTCCTGAATTTAATTAATAAATATGTTAATAGATTGTTACAATGATGTATTTATTTATAAAATAGAGACCCACTGTAATTACATAATAAATTTAATACGATGATTATCAGTTAATTGTCTGACTAACGACAGTTTGATTGATTCTTAATGACGTATTAAAAATAAAATGAAGAGATTCATTCGTTATTTTGATAATTGTTGTCCTGCTCAGCAGCTTTGAGCAATATTTCAACATTCAATCTCACTTTATAATCAGGATTAACATATTCGAATTGAATTGTACCAGTCTCATCAACAATAAAAACCGCAGGCACTGGTAGGATGTGATGCTTTTCGCCGGATGCTTCTTCTAAGTTCATATTATGACTTAACAACATTTTATTGTAATCATCACCAACATAAAACGCCAAACCAAATGCTGTTGATGCTTCTGCTTTGCTGTCTGAAAGAAGTGTATAATTTAATTTATGCTTATCTAAACTTTCTTTCAGCTTTTCAGGTTTATCAATACTTATTGCTACAATCTGATATCCAAACTTTAATAATTTATTTTCAATTTTATTAAGATCAGCTAATTGAAGATTGCAATATGGACACCATCCGCCTCTATAAAATATTAGAACAGTTTTTTTACCTAAAGTCAATTTGTTAAGGTCAACATTTTCACTATCAGTGTTTCTAACATTTACTGACGGAATCTTTTCTCCAACCTTGATTGGGCAGATATCTTCGGCTGACTCAGCAACTCTTTTCTTATCATCGATCATTGATTCTCCAGAAGAATATTGGGTTAAGAGTATCGTTATAAATAAGAGTAAAAGGTATTTCATATTTCAATCCTTATTTAAGTTAAAATTAAAAAGAAGTTCCACCCCCACAATGCTGGAACTTGTTAATTGTATTCCCTGCACATTTCTATAAAACGGAGTTTGATAGAAAACTTTTAAATTATATGAGCCTTCAGTATAAATTAGTGCTGGAAGTAAATCATAATAAGTTCCGCCTGTGCTTGGTAAAAACCTGCCACCCCAGTAATCTTCATCAGAAAATCTGCCTCTTGCGGATAGGGAGAAAGTTAAATAATCAGTAATGTAGTATTCACCGCCAATTGAAAAGATTAATTCATCGCCAAATCTGTAGCCATCAAGGTTTGAACCTGCATAACGGTAAAGTGTTGTAAGAAAGAACGCAAGGCTAATGGGTTGAAATCCTTTATAAAAATTTCCCCACAATAAAACATCTGTTGAACCGGTACCGGGTTGTAAATCAATTGCTAAACGTGAGCCATCAACCTCCTGTGTATAACTTCCAACGGGTAATTTAACTCCACCACCAAGTGTTAAACCAAGCGGAGATAAAATTGATGGTGTGATAATTTCATACTTGCCAAGTATAATAAAATCGCCAATTCCTTTCCCCTCGAAACTGATTACCTCCTTAGAATTATCAATATTTGATTTTACTGTGGTTTCTCTGTTTTTTATTGCATAAGAACCTGATAATAAAACTGATACTTTTTTTGCAATTCCATATTCAACTTCTAAATTAAAAGATGAAACCGATGATGTTCTATTTAGCGGGTCAGGAATTTCTTCTCTGCCATCATAAGTTATATTTAATTCAGTATTAACAAAGCCAACACCTAATTGCAAATTTCCATTTTTACTTATTCCTCTTTCCAACCCACCAAAAGTGCTTGAGCCTGCTGTACAGCATCCTTGAGCATTTAAAGTAGAATTGAATAATAGAAACAAAAAAAACAATAAAAATAAATAATGTGATTTCATTGGATTAAGGATTTATCTCAATTAAAATATCTTTTGAAACTTTGGCACCTTTAGTATCGGAAACAGTTACAGTAATAATATTTGAACCCACACAGCAAAATGCAGCAGTGTATCTTACTTCAGCGCCACTTCCGATAATATCGCCTAACGCTGTAGACCATCCATAATTTAATTGATCGCCATCAGGATCAGTGGCATTTACCTTAATTGTAGCAGTTGTTCCAACGTTTATAAATCCAGGATCAACTAATACATTTTCTATTACGGGAGAGTTGTTGCCGCCCTGTGATGAAACCGTTGACTCAGGCTGCACACATCCAATGAATGAAATAAGAATTATTAATAAGAATAAATTGATTTTATTTTTCATATCAGATTACCGGTTATTTATAAATTTATTATCAAGTTAATCAACACAACTTAATTTGCAATACTTGTATTAGGGTAAAAAGCTCCCCATGCAAACCAGTACGCAACCATTGAAGTAACTGACTTTAATTTTTTGCCTTGTTTTGGTCCATCAGTAATTTCTCCAAACAAATTATATTTATTACCCTCTGCATCAATCATAATAATTGGAAATTCATTTTGTATTGAAGAAAGACTAACCGTAGAACCATCTTCCAATTCATTTTGATATGCGGCAATAATATTACGACCCTTACTATTAACAACGCTTATAGATTTTCCACCTATTACATCTGATATTAAAGCTATATTGAAACCATTTTCTTGAAATCGATATGCTTTAGTTTCATTATTTGCTATCACACCAAGCACACGTTCTTTTCTTGGTAATCTTGAATCATCAGGAGAAACCGGAAAGATTAGTAAACCATTATTAGTTTTATAATCACCATACGGATATGTACCGTACGATCTGGAATATCCCGTTGATGTTGTTACAACTTTTGCAGAGGGAAAAATCTGTTTTGCTGTAAGCCAGGATGTTTCTATGAGCGAAAATGTATTTGCAAATGTACCCAGCAAACTTCCGTTTACACTTAGTAATTTCATCTGCGACCAATTACTGTTCGATGCTCTGTCGTATGGAATCAGATTTGAGTTGTACAATAATCCACTCACTCCAAATGTGGTTTCTTTACCATTGATTACTCTGTCCCATGCAATTCCAGTACCTGTTAAAGGGCAATATGTTAAAGCAAACTTAGTTCCGTTGATTTCATCATTTATTATTTCATGCCAATCGAGTATTGGATGCGGATAGATTCTTATTTCATTACCTATTTTTATGATCAAAACCAGATCATCATTCTTTAAATAACTTGTTGATGAAGCAGAAGCAAATTGCGGATTTGTTAGTGCAGGAATTCCATCTTTACCCGGTCCGCCATCAAAAATCTGATCTTTGGGTATCAACCACTCGCCGGATAAGTTTGCTGAATCGGTACTTAAATCATCACATCCAGCCAGAATAAACATTATTGATGTAAAAATTAAATATGCTAAGGTTCTCATAACTTCTCCTAACTTTATTAAAAAGTGTGATTATAAAAAAATGATGCTGATAAAGTGTAAGTAGTTGTTAACTGTGTGCCCTCAAGATTTCTATAGATTGGAATCTGCCCGGTAAACCTAGCAACTAAATTATCCATTAGTTTGATATTTAAACCCGGAACTGCGTACAGCCAAATACCGCCTGTATTCGGAACACTTTCTTTACCAAACTGATCTACAGTTGTTGATCTGAATCGAAATGCTAAACTGCAATCAAAAAATGAATCAGTTCTGTAACCAGCACCAATTGAAGAAACAAATTCGTTACCGAACTTATATCCGGCATCAGAATTAGCAAATCTATTATTAGAGGTATTTAATTTATAAGAAGCACTTATAAAAATGTTTAAAGGAAGATCGGGCATATATCCTTCAGAATAGTAACTCCAAAAAACAAAATCCCATGAGCCGCTGCCGGGCTGCATATCAGCAGGAAGCAAAATTCCATTTTGAGTTACATCAGAAGCACCAGTTGGAATTTTTGGACCTAATCCTATAGCTAATTGTCTTTGATTTAGAATCGTTTGAGAAATCAATTCGTATTTTAGTAACAGCAGAGCATCACCAAAGCCTGATGAAAATAGCAGATTTTCTGAACCTGAAGGTGTTGTTATTATTCTTCTTTGATTTATAAATGAAAACAATCCGGTTAATGTAAATTTGTCAGTTAATCCATAAGTGGTTTCAAACAAAACGGAGTTTGTAACTCTTTCTCTGGTATCATCGTCAATTTGGGTAGAGCCTTCAAAGACACTTTGAAGAGTGTTATAATCGTAAGTTAAATTTAATTGCAAATTATTTCTACTTGTGGTTGAAGTTTCAAGAGAACCCAGCATTGGTGTTCCCGCAGAACAACAAGCCTGAGGAAAGCTGTCGATACAACCAAATAATATTATTGCAGCAGACAAAATGTATTTCATTTTTCTTCTCTAAGTTTCAATTATAAAATGCATTTCATTCATCTTAACTACTGTCGCATAGCTGACATTTTTTCCTTATTTTTTAGGTATTAAATGATGTGGTCATTAATTTAGTACTAACAACTCAGAGGATTTTCAATGGCAGATAAATCAAAACTTTGGTATTTAGAAAACTTCAACTTGTTCAGTAATCTTAAAGAAGATAGCATGATGGAACTGAACAAGATTGCAAAGGAAAAAGAGATTGATAAAAATCAACCGATTTACTTCCCGAATGAGCCTTCAAGTTCGATATTTATGTTAAAAATGGGTAGAGTTAAGATTAGCAGATACAGCGAAGATGGTAAAGAGATGATAATGGCTTTCATAAATCCAGGTGAAGTTTTTGGTGAAATGGCATATCTTGGTGAAGGTGAAAGAACTGATATAGCTATGACAGTTGAGCCTTCTTATATATGCGCTATTAATAAGGATGATTTTTCTGAATTTATAGAAGAAAATCCAAAGTTAAATCTTAAACTAACGAGAATAATTGGGCTTAAACTTAAAAGTTACTCCGAACGAATTGAAGATCTTGTATTTAAAGATGCAAAACAAAGAGTAGTTTCATTTATTACCAAACTTGCTGATGACAATGGGAAAAAAGTCGGTGATCAGATTTTTGTTAAACCTTTCCTCAAACATCAGGATATTGCTGATCTGACTGCCTGTGCCCGACAAACTGTTAATGATGTTTTAACCGATTTGCGAGAGAAAAAAATAATTGATTTTGACAGGAAAAAACTAATAGTTAATAATATTGAAAAACTAAAATCCTTCCTGAAAAAGTAAACTGTCTTATTTATGACAATTATTTATTTTATTGCTGTTTAAGTTTGAGCTAAAAAATGGACTTAACATTAATAATAAAAGATAATTGTAATGCTTGCGGCAGGGTAGAACGAGCTTTGAATAAATTAGCTGCCGGCAAAAAGGAAATTCTGCTTTCAGTTATAAATATAAAAGATTTACCTAATCCAAAAACTCAGATTTGTCCTGCATTATTCGTTAATCAAGAACTTTATTCTTATGGCGATTTTAATGAGGACAAATTAATTGCCTACTTGCAAAAACAATATGATAATGGAGCTTGCAAAAATGCCGTATATAAAAGTAATTAATGAAAATGAAGCCGAAGGTGAGCTTAAAAAAGTTTACGAGCAAATTAGCTCTTCAAGAGGGAAACTTTCTAATATAATGAAGATTCATAGCCTGATGCCCGATACAATGATAAAACATCTTGAGCTTTATCTATCAATAATGTTCAGCAAAACAACTCTTACTCGCGAAGAAAAAGAAATTCTTGCGGTGGTCGTTTCAAAAAATAATAATTGCGATTATTGTGTTAGTCACCATGCTGAAGCATTAAATCATTACTGGAAAAACACAGAGCGGCTTAATAATTTTATTTCAACACTTGATGATGATTCATTCTCAGAAAAATTCAGATTGGCAGTTAAACACTCCGCAAAACTAACGACTAACCCTTCAACAGTTACAAAATCTGAAATAGATGAACTTAAAAATAGAGGTTGGACTGATGAAGATATTCTTGCAATTAATCTTATCATCAGTTACTTCAACTTCGTTAACAGAATTGCACTTGGTCTTGGAGTGGAATTTTCTGAAGAAGAGATTAAGGGTTATAAATATTAAATCTCTTTTGAATATTGAATATCGAATACTGAACACAGAATAATGAAGTATTAAATCCCGCAAAATATTTTAATTGTTTTCACTTCGATATTCAAAATTCCTTGTTCGATATTTGTTATTATTTCTCCCGTTTTATGATAATTCCAATTAGTGTCCAAAATAATTTTATACGAAGAAATAAATATAGAATTTATAGTTCAATATTAATTGTAATAACCTTAACCTCAATCCCCTATTTCGTCCCATACGGGACTTGGAATTATAATGGGTTTTGTTTTCTATAAATATTTAGTCCTTAACAGGACTATCAATAAAAAACGCTCAGAATAAACAGTATATGTCCCGATAGGGACAATATATTTGTAGTATAGTTGCCCTCTATCTATTTAGAAGTCCCATCAGGACGAAATATTATAATTTGTTTTGGACAGATATGATAATTCCAAATCAAGAAAAAAATAAAAAATCATTATCCACTTGACTCCGTACCATACTACGGTGCTTATATTTATTTAGAAGTAAAAAAGGACTTTTAAAATGCCTGGATATTTTGTCGGTCAGTTAGCCAAAGAAGCAGGATTTAATGTTGAAACAATTCGTTATTATGAAAAATTAAAACTGCTTCCTAAACCTAAGAGAAAAGATTCGCGCTACAGAGTCTATGATGAAAATGATTTGAAGCGATTGCTTTTCATTAAGCGGGCTAAAGAACTTGGTTTTACTCTTAGAGAAATTAAAGAGTTGTTTGGTTTGAGAATTGATTCGGAAGCAAAGTGCGGCGATGTCAAACATCTGACTGAACATAAACTAAAAGATGTTGATAATAGAATACGTGATTTGAAAAAAATCAAAAGTGTTCTTGTTAAACTGGTTAAGCAATGTGTAAATGAAGAAGTTTCGTCTGACGAATGTCCGATACTTGATTCAATAGAATTTTGAGCAACTGAGATCGTCATTGCGAACGATTCGCCGCAGCGAATTCGAGTGGAGCAATCTTATAGTACTTGGCAGATTGCTTCTCCCGCTTAAAATCAAGATCGCGATGATAGTAACTTTAAAAATTAAAGGAAATATAAAAATGAAAGACAAATTATTATCCAGCGGCGGAATTATTACCGCACTACTCGCATCACTTTGCTGCATTACTCCAGTGCTTGCTGTACTTGGAGGACTTGGTGGAATTGCTACGACCTTTTCTTTCCTCGAACCATTACGCCCATATTTAATTGGATCAACGATAATTGTTTTGGGCTACGCTTTCTATAGAGCGTATAAACCGAAAAAGGCTAACGACATCAGTTGTAATTGTGAGACTGATGAGAAACCTAAATTCATAAATTCAAAAAAGTTTCTTTGGATTATTACTGCCATAAGCGCATTGCTGATAACTTTTCCATATTATTCAAAAGCATTATTCCCTTCTGAAAAGACAAATGTTGTAATTGTTCAAGCGAATAATATCGTAAAAGCAAAGTTGGATATTGAAGGAATGAGCTGCACTGCTTGTGAAGAGTCTGTTGATTATGCACTTAAATCCGAAAATGGTGTTGTGAGTGCAACTTCATCATATAAAACAGGCATCGCATATGTTGAGTATGATAAAACAAAAGTTAATCCGGAACAGCTTAAAAAAGCTGTTGAAGATAAAGTTGGATACAAGGTTAAAAATATTGAATCAACAAATAATTAATACTTAGTGCTACTTCGTGATGAACTTTGTGCTCCTTCGTGGTAAAAAATGAATTAACCACAAAGGAACTCTAAGGATTTCACAAAGGAACTCAAAGAGGATAAATATAATGACAATACAAACAATAAAATTAGAAATCAGTGGAATGACCTGCGACCACTGCGCGAAGACAATTGAGAAGAAAGTTTCTTCAGTTGATGGAGCGGTTTCAAAATCTGTAAGCTATCCCGAAAAGAAAGGTGAGTTTCAGTTTGACAACGAGAAGATAACAGCTAAAGAAATTATTGATGCAATTAATTCCACCGGACATTACAAAGTCGTGGGCGAAATAAAAAAGGAAAACGAAAAATCAATTCAATTCGATTTAATAATAATCGGCGGCGGTTCGGCAGCATTCTCCGCTGCAATAAAAGCAAGTGAACTTGAGAAAAAAGTTCTGATGATTAACGACGGACTGCCCATTGGCGGAACTTGTGTAAATGTCGGTTGTGTTCCATCAAAAACTTTGATAAGAACAGCAGAACAATTTCACATTGCAAATCACCCAAACTTTAGCGGAATAAAACCAGGCAATAATAAAATTGATTTCAAAGAAGTTATCCGACAAAAAACCGAATTGGTTGAAAGTTTACGAGAGCATAAATACGTAGATGTTCTGAAAGATGATGAAAACGTTACTATAATTAAAGCCTACGCAAAATTTCTTGATAAGAACACTGTTGAAGCAGGTGGCAAAAAATATTCTTCCGAAAATATTTTAATTGCCACCGGCTCGACCACATTTGTTCCTGATTTAGCGGGATTAAAGGAGGCTGGCTATCTGACAAATGAAACTCTTTATGAATTGGAAGAACTTCCCGAACATTTGATTGTAATCGGCGGAAGATATATAGCGCTGGAAAACGCACAAATGTTTGCACGACTTGGCTCTAAAGTTACAATTCTTCAAAGATCAAACAGAATTCTTCCTGATGAAATGCCTGATGTTACTGAAACACTGAAAGAATATTTAGAAGAGGAAGGGATAGAAATAAAAACCGGGGTAAAAATAAAATCGATTGAAAAGAAAAATGGAAAGATATTTATTAATGCTTCGGTGAAAGATGACGATGAAGCTATTGAAGGAACTCATATCTTCGTTGCAACTGGCAGAATAGGAAATACAAAAGACTTTGGAGTAGAAGAATTAGGAATTGAAATTCATAAAAATAGTTTCATAAAAACAAATGAATATCTGCAAACATCTATTCCAAATATTTATGCGGCTGGTGATGTAACCGGCGAATATCTATTTGTCTATTCCGCAGCTTATGAGGGTTCACTAGCTGTTCAAAATATGTTTGGAGAAAATCAAACTAAAAAAGATTACTCGGTTTTCCCCTGGGTTATTTTTACTGATCCACAAGTAGCTGGAGTTGGAATGGACGAAAATCAAGCTTATGAAAATAAAATTGATTATGAAGTTTCAACAATACAACTTAAAGATGTTCCGCGTTCACTTGCAGCACGTAATATAAAGGGATTTATAAAACTGATTCGCAATAAAGAAAACGATAAACTAATAGGTGCAAGAATATTAGCTTCGGAAGGATCTGAGCTCTTAATGGAAATTTCTTTAGCAATCAAATATGGAATTACTGTAAAAGAGTTAAAGCGAATGTTTCATCCTTATCTTACGTTGTCCGAAGGAGTAAAAATAGCAGCCATCAGCTTTGATAAAGATGTGAACAAACTAAGCTGCTGCGCTGTGTAAAAAAATTTAGAAATAATGTCGTGAAAAAAATATCCATACTTCTTTTAATTTCTTTTTTAATATTTAGTGGTTGCAACGGTAATAACTCGGAGACAAATGAAAAACTGTCAAATGTATTTAAACCACTGGATGGGAAATGGCAGGGTGAGTTCAAAGTTTTTATTGATGAAAACGGACAGCAGCCTGGAATTGCACAACCACAAGAAATTGATTTTAATATCCTGAATAAACCATCATTAAAACTCCAATCAGTAATTGAAGCAACTCATATTTACAGATCAATAAATCCCTATCGCCAGGAAGGTGAGATAATTGATATTATTGCCAAAGCTGACGGAAGCAAAGATACAATAAGAAGCAGTGCAATAAATTTTGTTGAGAATGATAAACTAAAATGTATTGTAAATAAACCATCAGAAAAAGTAATTCACGATGGTAAATATCCTGGCAATAACACAATCATCTGGCAGCGGAAATTAAACAACCCATTGAAGATTGAATACTTCAAAGAGTCTGTTATTGATAATCATTACAGAATAATCGGTTGGGGATATTATGGGAAAGATAATCCTGGGCTAACACCACGCATTTGGTTTTATGCGGATTATGTGAAAACGGTTAAGAAGTAATCTTAGCTAATCAATTCTATCTTTCTTTCAGACAATATTTCAAACTCTCTATCTTCAAAAGGTTCGTTAAAGTTTTTATCAACATAATCTTTTATCCATTTATCTCTTTCATCAAACAAATCATAAATCAAATCTTTGTATGCATTAAGAATATTATAAACGAACTCAACAACTCTTCGTTCAACAAAAAGATTTGAATCCATTTGAAAATTATCCAATAAATTTTTCAGTACATCAGCTTTAACATATTTATCATCGGTAACCCAGCGGTTTACTGTAGCAAGTGCGATTGGTTTTCCCTGCTTATCCATAGAGATTAAAACAAGATGAATCAAATCGCCATTTTCATCAGTTGCAAAAGTATGAAAGTGCCCGTATTCATTTGGTCTGTGGGCGTGAAAGAAAATTCTGCAGCCGGTTTTCTCATCAGTAATTCCGCCATCGTAAGGATAATGATTATAGGGATCGAAAACATAAGTTTTACCATTCATAACTTTAATAACCACATTCGATCCCTCTGATTTTAAGCTTTCAATTATATCAATCACTCTTCGTTTAAAGTCATTACCAATCTTAACCGCTGTTTTTATCAATGACTTTGCGGCAGTGTTAGTTGCCACAATTCCCATTATTGTTAAGGTCGATAACTGTTTAATAAAATTTCTTCTGTTTGTCATAATTGTTTGTCAAGGAATAATAATCTGTCACCCTGAACTTGTTTCAGGGTCTCAATAATTCAAAAATTTAGATGCTGAAATAATTCGCCGCGGCGAACAGCATAACTAATTTGATTAGCAGCATCCGCCGCCATCATAAAACCAGGTGGATTCGCTTACAAAAATATCGTCTCTATTTAAATTAAGAAGCGCCTTTGCGGTTTTATCACAAACTGACAAAGGTTGATTTTGTTTTAACAAATGACCATTACCATCATCAAAAAAATCTTCCTTGCCATAATAGATTGCTGCTTTACCAGTAAACACACAAGGTCCATCTTTTGGCATTGTATCTTTGATAGCACAAATCTCAACACTCTCAATATAAATTAATTTATCAGTTGCATAATGGTTTGGTGACAAAATTCTGTATGGTCTTTTTGCTCTTACTTCAATGGTTCCAAATCCGGTTTCAGCTAATAATTTTAAATAGTCTGCTAGCGGAATTGAGCCGCTTAAACATAAAGCTCTTAATCTTGCATCGTCTCTAAGCTCTTGAGACATCTCTGTTTCACAAACCGGATCAGATAATATTAATCTTCCGTGCGGTTTTAAAACACGATACATTTCACTTAATGCTTTTTTCAAATCCTCTTGTTTGAAAATATTGAACAAACAATTTTGTGCTGCAACATCAACTGAACTATCTTCAACCGGAAGATCAAGTGCATTACCTGATTTTAAGTTTATAAAATTTAGTTGAAACCAATCATTTAATTTTTCTGCTCTTAATAGATTTTCTTTACACGCATACAACATTTCAACAACGGAATCAATACCGATAACATTTCCGGGCTTTCTTGTAAAATAACTGAATTGAAGAAGTTCCATTCCTCCACCAACTCCAACATATAATACAGTTGGATTGTTAACCAAATCTCTTGGGTTTACAGTAGATCCACAGCCGTAATTCATCTCAAGCATTTTGGGTGGAATGTGTAAATCTGGTAATTGCCAGATTGGAGTTGTAGTACAGCAAAGTCCTACATCAGGATTTTCTGCTGCGTTTTTATAAACATCATTTACTGTGCTAAAGTAATTATCTTTCAAAAATTGATCTCCTATTTAATTAATAATTAAACCGGCTTAATCATTGTTTATGATAAAGCCGGAATCAAAGATAAGCTAAATATTTATTATTTTTTTATTGCACAAGGATTGCACTGTCCTTTTTTCATATCCTTCATTGCACAAGGATTACATTTGCCTTTATCCATTGAGCAGGGATTACAAACTGCGCATGGATTATTTCCACCAGCATTCTTATCACTGGCTACAAAGTTTACAGTAATAACAACTTCATCACTTACTTTTCCAACCACCATATCAGGAATCATAACACCATAATCAGCTAACTTAATTTTGAAATCAGCATTAGCCACCAGAAGATTACCCGGAGCTTTAGCTTTAGTTCTCTCACTTTCCTTAAAGTAGGTTAGAGTAGCAGGCACTTCTATTTCTTTTGTAACTCCGTGTACAGAAAATTTACCGACAAGAGTTGCTTTAACTTTTTGACCATCGTTCAAAGATTTTGAAGAAGGATTTTTAATACCTGTAAGTTGAAATTCAGCATTAGGATATTTAGCTGCGTTCAACCACATTTCACCTCGCAAGTGTTCATCCCTAAGATCAATTCCGGTTTTAATATTACTGATTGGAACTATTACTTTACCCATTGGTTTTTGTGTAACATCATTAGGGTTTATCATTACTGTAGCGTTTAACCCGCTTGATAGTCCAACGATTTTTTCAAATGGTGCATCTGAAGTAAAAGATGCCTGGTTTCTGCCGTCCTTTGAATCGGCAGAGAATGTCTGCGCACTGAGGTTTATGCCGAAAAGTAAAATTACTAAAGCGGCAAGTGTTAGTTTTGTTTTCATTAGAGTCTCCTTTGTTATTGAATTATATTTATTTAAATGAATTTAATTTCTGGTGTAAAGTTATTTTATTGAGTACATTTCGTTTGTCGTAATTCAGACAATACCGTAATTATCCTGAAAATAATTCCTAATGCTTCAAACAAGAACTTTTTCTTCGAGAGCTTCAGCATGTTCAATATTCCACTCACTTTTTAACAGCCTGTGGATATAACAATTATCAGCCTGCGCCAATAGTTCAGTCCTTTGTTCATCGGAAAGATTTCCTTCAATTTTTATTTTAATTTTTATGTTAGGTGTCAATCCATTGCTTTCCCTTCTGACTTCCTGGGTAAGAACAGCTTCAACATTTCCGATTTCCCAGCCATTTTTCTTTGCAATAAATCTTACAGTGGAAGCTTTACACAACGCAAGTCCGGCAAGAACAAGTTCGGAAGGACTTAGTCCGAGATCAGTTCCTTTAGATGTTATAGGTTCATCACCAACAATAGAGTGTTTGCCATTTGTGATTATACTTTGATATCCTTCAGGCAGATTTTTTATTTTTATTTGTGTAGCCATTGTTTTCCTTTTTTATTTTCGTGAGAAAAATAAAGTCCGCAGTTTTTGTTAATTGTCTTGAGAATGACAATCCTTAAATAAAAAAAGCCCGATTGTTAATAACCGGGCTTAATTGAAGATTTAATTGATAACTAAAATTTATTTGAGCAGTGTTAATTTTTTAATAGATGTAAAGTTACCTGAATCAATTCTGTATAAATAAACACCACTAGATAAATTTGATGCATTGAAGTTGATGTTGTAATTACCTGCGACTTTATTTTCATTAACCAGAGTCGCAACTTCCTGTCCCAGTAAATTGTAAACCTTTAGAGTTACAAAATTATCTGCTGGTAAAGAAAATTTAATTGTAGTGCTCGGGTTAAAAGGATTAGGAAAATTTTGTTCTAATGCAAAATTGTCTGGTAATAATTTACTATCCTCAACTGCGGTTGCATCTAAATTTAATGTTGCTTCAGCTGCAAAAACTGGCGGTAAATTGTTCGGTTGTTCCGGTATGAATGGAACTCCATCACCATCCGAATCATTACCAATTTCTCCACTATTCCCTTCCTCAGATAATTGCATTTTATTAGCAACAACCTTAAAGAATCGTGTGTAAATAATTGGTGCTTCAGCTTCGCCTAAAACTAAATTAGATTCTCTTAACGCACCTGAAAGAGCAGCAAAGTTTAACGGAGTATAAACAGCCAGATTATTTCCGTCTGTTGTTCTGAATGCATTAAACTCCGGTAAATAAAAATTACTGATCAGATAATTATATCCATTTTGGGCAGAATTAAGAAAAGTATTATCATTAGTTAACTGATACGCAGCTAATAATCCTCTTATGGCTGCCGATTGAGTTTCAACAGTTGTAGCAGAGTTATCAGCACCGTTTCCGATTGTATAAGAATTATAAAATCTTCCATTACCATCAAGAAGATTATTTACTAAATAATTAGCTTGTGATGTAACAATATCATTGGCAATTGTTCCAAGCATATTACCATTAAACTCTTCTGCTACCTGCTTTAGTACTACAAGTGAATAACCGGCATTAAAAGTAGTTATAGTATTGCCCTGAACAACATTTCCACCTGACAGATTTGCTTCATCAACCAAAGTTCCTTCAGTTGAATTAAAGTGCATTGCAGAAATATTTAATGTAAGAACTTTGCTTGTTCCCATAAACAAATCAAAAATTCCTGGCATTCCTGTGACTGCCATAGGTGCCGGGAAAGGATCTCCATCGAAAACAGATTTATAAGCCAGATGCTTAGGATCACTTGAATTATTAGGATCACTCATATTTTGAAAATTTATTGTGCCCCATAAATATGAAATCTGATCCCATAGATTACTTGATGCATCGGTAACATTAAATGTTAATGCTTTGGGAGGCATAGTTGAGCTTACCTGTCCTTCTGTTACAGCAATTTTATGTGGAAAGTATTTTATCCCATTTACAGGATCGTAAGTCATAGGATCAACGCTTCCAAGTGTGTTCCCATCATAAGCAAGTGAATTAATCAAAAACATAGTTTTGTTTGCACCCTCGGCAGTTAAAACCTGCCCGACAAATCCATCAAGATGATTTCCACCGTAAAAGACGTTATTATCAGGATCAAAATGAATACTTCCTGCAGAGTCCGGTGAGATAATTCCGTCAGCATCAATGCCAATATCATCCGAATCGTGAAATGCGCCAAGCATATCCTGTGCCCATAAATATTGCTTCATTAAGCTCTGTCCCATTGCTGCAAGATTCAGGGTTTTATCCATTAGGTCTCTATTCCAACGTAAAGTAGAAAAATCATTCCAGTGAAAATTTACTGGATCAATTGGTTGAGGTAAATTGGGGTCTCCGCTGATAAATTCAGCAAACTGTGGCCAGGGATTTCCCGGAGGTGCATGGTTAGCAAGCATTGAAAAGTGCATTACCATTTTCATCATTTCATCATCTTCCTTAAATCCATTTGGAGTTCCGGTAATAGAACCATCAAAATTAGGATCAGTTTCCATTGCTGCCATTTGAACTATCATCGGTGCCCAGATCATATGTAAGCCAATACCTGATCTTGAAATAACAGTACCTAATTGATAACGTGAATACTCATAATTTTCTATTCCCAGAGTGTAGGTTATTGAATCCGGAGTATTTAATACAAATGGATCCAGATCATCTAAATTATATCCAAGAGCCTCTGCATAAGGCTCACCGCTTTCATTAATTTCATTAGCAAGCAGCATTTGCTCGGCTGTTTTGTAAATACTTGTATTTGTGATTTGAACTTGTGCGAAAAGCACAGATGAAGAGATTAACAGAACGGTCACTAAAAATTTGTACATACTATAACTCCTATTAATTGTAAATAATTTTTTTCTCTGTTACCAAACTAACCGTATGAATGAATTAGTTCTGTCATGAAAGCGACAAAAAGGTAAAAAGCATGATTTTAAAAAAAGGAGAGGATAAAAAATGGGAACTGAGATTACTGAATAATAAAATACACACCCTCGACTGATCCCAGATTATCAATCTTTTGCGTAAAAAGTTTTGCTTCACTTAGCTGAGGATATATTGAAGTATCAGGCAATTGTGTGTTGATAAAATTTGTAAGCAGAATATATTCATCTTCAGCGATATTATTTTTAAGCAGCCTGTGGATAATAATAACATCGCGTCCATAAAGTTTTTCGTGATTATGTATTTTGATCCTTTTCACTTCGCCAATATGAATGACAAATTTTAATTTCAGATTAACAATTGAACTGCACGCTCCGCATCTGCAATTAGTTGATGCGTTTAATTGTTTTCTGCGCTCGTGAAATTTCTTGTGAATATGCAGTGAAAGCTCAATTAGTTCTCTTATTTCGTCCGTGCTTTCTGCCTTAAAGAATAAGACAGAGTCACCTTCAATTTCAGAAACAATAAAATCCAGGTAATTTGAATTTATTATCTCTTCAAGTAAAGCTGCAGTGATATGCTGTCCATGTTCAATTTCTGTATTGTTTACAAAACTTGTAAACCCGCTGATATCCGGAAAGTATAAGGTTGAATTTAATTCACTGCTCATTTTTATTTCTCATCAATTAAAGTTTATAAAGACGAGTTTAAACCCGTCTCTATAAATTAATCTTTCTTTTTTAATATCTGTAATAAACATCAGAATTGTTAATGTTTGAAACTAATTCTTTCAGAGCAAGCGGCTGCACATAATCGGGCATTTTAGTTTTACCCTTTACATCCTTTTCAACACTGGTCAGGACATTCCAGGTACCATTGATTGTAATCTTTGCTCCCTTTTTATGAAGCATTTGCAGAAACTCCCCAAAATTCTTTAGCTTTAAAACATCAGGAGATTTAAGCTGATCATTAACCAATTTCTTTAAATCAGCCGGTACTTCATATCTGTCATAATCATTCTTCCCGTCATTTGATTTCTTAATATTCCAGGCTGCATCTGCATCAAATAAAACCTCCACATTATTTCCAAGCTCCAAATTTGTTAATGCCACATCAACAGCAACGCAGGGTGGTCCATCGTTTTTCTTTATATCAGATAAGATATGTATCAGAACTTTTTTCTTTTCAACCGGATTAGTTGAGTTACCATAAAATAAAGATACAGCTATTATAAGTGCTGTAGCAAATACAAAAATCTTTTTCATCCTATAAATCCTTTTCTTTTTTCGTTCTCTGAAAAAATGCAATAATTAAACTGATTACCAAAACCGCAAAACTAATTGCTGCAGTATAATCCAGTCCTAATATAAACTTATCCTCAAATTCTTTATAAGTAGTGCCAAATAGTTCATCTGTTTTTTCAACAATCACCTGAGTTTTAGTAAATATTTCCATTCCAAATCCTACCCATACTAACACAACAACTATGATTAGAGCCAGACCAATATATATTGTTTTTTTCTGATTTTTATTTAATTGGATTTTCATGATACACCTCAAAATACTTTCTGAGCTTTAAGTTCTGTGATTGCATCAGTTTTATAGAGCAGGCCCAATACTACTCCAAATACTAAATGCCCCATTAAACTTGCTGCAGCTAAAACGATTGATCCTGAAAAGAATCCATTAAAGTAAGTTCCGCCATCCATAATTGACATCATTGGCATAATAACTACCTGTGCCATCAACCATGGTATAATAGAAAAGATTATACCAGATTTTATTTTGTTTTTAGAACCAAACTTGGGATAGTAAATAGCAGCAAAACTTAATGCTAGAATAATTCCTATCATAAAATGCGCGGCCCATCCAATAATTATAGGTGCACCCATTGTACCTGATAACATTGCAGGAATATCCATTTCGATTCCCATTAAAGGTGCCATTAAGGTGAACACGGTCATAGCTATTGTAGCTGCAACCCCCGAGAATAAAGCTGACTTGACTGAGAAATTGAATTTCATTTTGAACCTCGTTATAAATTGTTAATAAAATTTTCTGACGGAAAAATAGATTGATTATGCTCTCAAGTCTGTCAATTGCAAGACAAACGACATTATATGTTAAATCAATGTCAAATTCACGATTGATAGTTAAATAATAGAATTTGTCACAAACCTTACAATTAATACGTGCCGTAAAAAATATTTTTACGCAAGTAAAAATCAAAGTTGAAAGGAATTAACATGAATACTAAGTACATAAAATATATTACAATAGTTATTCTGTTTTTATTAACAGGGATTTCTGCTGCACAATCAATTGATTCAGGTGAAAATTTTTCAATTGGATTTGGTAATAGTCTTTACAGCGATATAAAAACTAAACAGCTTATTGCTTTTTATAATATTCCCGGACTTAGTGCAAGTTTGAGCAACTTTAGTGTAAATGGAGCAGCAAATCTTGAGCTCATTTCACACAACAATAGTACTGCAATGATTTTAGGTTTGACTCCTATGTTCCGATATGACCTGGATTTAGGAATTACAAATACTTTTGTAAAAGCTGGAATCGGATTTAACTATATTAATAACCACAACATAAGCAATCGGGATCTTGGCGGGCATTTTATTTTTAGTGATATGATTTCCATAGGTGCACGTTTGATTGAAACTGAATCTTTCTCTGCTGAAATAAGTTATTTATTCAGGCATATTTCCAACGCCGGATTCTTTCACAGCAATGAAGGATTTAATTCACAATATCTGGTTATTTCCGTTACCATTTAAAGAGATTATGTTTTGTTATCAAAATTTTCAAAATCAATTTAAAATATGATTGAGGTATTTATTGAGTGGCAAGAAAATATTTTCAGCAATTCTTATTCTGATTAGTCTATTAGCAGCTTATTGTAATTACAATTCAAGTGCTGAATCTGAATCGGGTCACGAAAAAAATAATTCCTTAAACCAAGAAAAACGAACTCTTCTGCATGATTTATCAAGCAATGGTGCATTGCTTTTATATGGAGTTGATGATCTTGCAGATTCAACAAAATTTCTTCAGGCAATCAACAACCTAAAAAGATTTTACTGGTTTCCTAAAGTAACTGTAAAAAGATCTGATGAGGTTTCTGAAAAGGAATTAACAAACTCTGCAATCATATTAATTGGATCTTCTAAATCCAATAAAATTTTACAGACAATAGATGATAAATTGCCTGTCAATTTTCAATCAAACGGCTTTTCTTTTGAAAATAAAAATTACGATAGTCCGGACGAAACAATATTTCTTCTTTCGCGGAATCCCTTCAACCTCAACAAACTTTTAATTCTATTTAGTGGTAATTGTAATGATTATATTTTCTCGAATCTCTCATTTGATTTTATTGGTGATATAAGTATTTCAAAAAATGGGGAAAGAGAACTTATTGGTTTTTTGAAATATGATGATAATCATAACTGGATTGTTGATGATTCTTCAATCAGAAATTTTTTCCAAAACAGGCACGAATTAAATATAAGTCCTTACTACAATTATGTAATTCATTCCGATAACTATGATATTAATTATATTAAAAATATAGCATACAAAACTGATTCTCTTTTTGAAGTCACTAAAGGATTTTTTAATCAACCGGCAAATTCACCAAAATTAACGCTCCACATTTATAACAGTTTTGAAGATAAGGGATTAATTACAGGCCGCACTGAATTGAACAGCATAAACAGTAAGGATTCTACAGTTCAGGTTGTTGTGAATGATTACATAAATGGAAATGATTTTTCAAAAAATGCCTTATTGCTATCACAACATTTTTCAGATAAAGTAAAAACTAAATTTATTGAAGATGGGCTGTCAATATATTTGTCTGATAATTGGCGCGGGAAGGGTTATGAGTTTTGGGCAAGCAAAATATTCTTATCCGGAAACATTCCAGCACTAAAGGATTTGACTGATAACAATGAGCTCGAGTTTATCTCATATCTGATTTATCAACCCCTTGCTGGAAGTTTTACTGCTTTCCTTATTAAGAAATACGGCAAAGAATACTTTTTATCGAATTATTCAAACTGGATTTTTTCATCTGATCAAATTATAAAGTTAGAAAAAGAATGGTATTCTTATTTATCAAAATTATCTTCTACCTACAAAACACAAATTGATGAAGATAAATGGATGGATGAAATCGTGCTTCCCTCTTTTCAAAAGGGATTTTGTTTTGCACATGTTGGTTATCAGATTTATAATGGATACGCCTCACAAAAAGCAGTTGAGTCTCTGAAGAAAATCAAAGAAATCGGAGCTAATTCTTTTTCGATGACGCCGTTTACTTATATGCGCGATCCAAATAAACCAGTTAAGTTTAAATACTGGGAATTTGCCGGTGGCGAAAGTATTGAGAGCATGATTCATTTAATGAACGCATCCAAAAAACTTAATCTGACTGCAATGCTGAAACCTCACATTTATCTTGGGGAAAGTAACTGGCCGGGAGTAATTGAAATGCAATCAGACAGTGACTGGAAAATTTTCTTTAGTTATTATGAACGATGGATAATGCATTATGCAGTGTTTGCAGAGATGTATCATGTCCCGCTTTTTGTAATCGGAAATGAATTATCAAAAACCACAATCGGACATGAACACGAGTGGATTGATCTGACAAACAAGATCAGAAAAATTTATAATGGTAAGATTATTTATGCTTCAAATTGGGGTGATGAATTTGAAAAGTTAACATTCTGGCAACATTTTGATTATATAGGATTAAGCCAATACTATCCGCTAAGTTCAAAAGATAATCCAACTGATGATGAATTATTAACCGGAGCCGAATCAGTTATTAATCGTATAAATGCAATTCATAAAAAATATAACAAATCTGTTATCTTCACAGAAACCGGTTTCAGGGGTTCAAAAGCTCCGTGGAAAACTGCACTTGAAAAGGATGGAAGGAATGAAGTTCATTTAAATAATCAGGCAAGATGTTATGAAACATTATTTAAAGCAATTCAAAATGAAAAATGGTTAAATGGAATTTATTGGTGGAAGTGGCCCAGCTATTTAGAATATAAAGGATTTACTTTTGGTGAAGGATTTGATCTTTACGCACCTAACAACGATGAAACTGAAAAAGTAATTAAACAGTTTTTTAATTATAAATTTTTCGGAATTATTATAAATATGAAATCATAGTTTTAATTCAAATCTATTATTTGTCACATCAATAGCCCCGATCTTTAGATCGGGATATAGGAATAAATAAATAATTTTTTCGGGTTTTATCCCAATATTATTATTTGGGCTAAAGCCTTATTTAGTGTGTTGTTCTTTCCTATCCCCGTGCTAAAGCACGGGGCAATCATTCAATTTCAAATAATCTTTTGATTGGGAATTAATTAAATTCACTACACCCCTTATCTGGCTTCAGTCAATACTTGATTTTTATTTATTTGCTTTTCTACCACCTCTTTCAAACCTTTGCTCCGGTGCTTTACCACTAATTACAAGATCAGCCATAGCGTACAATCTTTCAGTAAGAGCCTTTACACCCTCATGCAGCAACTCACTATTCTCGACATAATCAATATTATTCTCCATATCTTCAGCATTCCATCCTCTCGTATGAGCAACAAAAGGAAACTGTGGAAACTGGCAGCCAATTTCAGCAAAAAAGCTCATCATATTTCCGGCAACTCCCTGAACATTATCCTGTCCTCCTGTAATGATAAATCCTGCAATCTTATTTTTTAGTAAATGCTTCCCTGCAATAGTTTCCTGATTCTGAATACAATTCATTCTTTCAACCATTTTAAAGTAAAGACTGCTTGCAACTCCCCATCTAATAGGTGTAGCAATTATAAAAGCATCCCCCCAGTGAACAAATGCTTCATAAACCTGATCGAGTTGATCAGTTGGATCCATTTGTGTTATTGAACAAGGCCAGGTGCAGGCATGAGCGGATTTCGAATAGTATCCTTCACAAGCTCTGAAGTTAAGATCATTTAGTTTAATTAATTTTGTTTCGCACCCTTTTTCTTTTGCATGTTCGAGTGCCATTTCAAGCAGAAAGTCTGATGTGCTGAAACGCGGATGATCTTTATGCATTGCGGTTGTTGATATTCCGACAAATCTTACATTACCTGGTTCGCGCTTAACCGGTCTTGCAATTGAATGAGGTTCGTGAGGACTTTTACTTCTTTTTGTTTTAGAACCAAGATCAACCAATAAATGTCCATTATCAATTTTCCACTCATAAGATGGTACTTTATCAGCTTCATAGCCGGGTTCACCTTCACCGGTTTGAAAATGAAATTTCCAATAATGCCAGGGACAAACAACATAATCTGAATCTAATTTACCTTCTCCAAGTGGCCCTCCGACATGATTACATACTCCCGAAATAATACCAAACGTATCCCCTTTTCGTGTTACCGCAATTTTAATTTTGTCGATAATAATTTCTTTTACGATTCCGTTTGCAAAGGAAATAACATCACCTAAATCCATCCATCTCTGTCCAGTGCTTTTTTCCAGATTACTCATTTAAGTCTCCCTTTCATTAAAATAAGAAGGAATTATAAGAACTATCTTTATTTTATAAGTAAGTTATGTCTTAAGTAAGACAATTTAAATGGTTATAAAGGATCAAATTATAATACAATAATTTTAATTATAATCATTAAACCTACATATCAGTATGCAAGATTTATTTAACGGTGCTAAAATGTTTGTTTCAGAAATTTTTGAAAGTAATCAAGCAAAAGATTTTACTTACCACAACCTCAATCATGCTCTTGAAGTTGTTGACAATGTTGTTGAAATAGGAAAAAATTCTGACCTAAATGAATCTGAGATAAACATTTTAAAACTTGCAGCAATATTTCACGACGTAGGTTGGATTACCTATTTAAATAATCACGAAAAGAAAAGCGGAGAAATTGCATCAAAATTCCTGTCTTCTTACGGATTAGAACAGTCTGAAATAATGAAAGTTCTTGATCTTATTTATATAACTGATTTAAAAATGACCCCAACAACTTTACCTCAAATGGTATTACGAGATTCAGATATTTTACATATTGGTCAAAAAGGTTTCTATTCTAAATCACAATTACTACGATCAGAAAAAAACGTTTTAAAAAACAAAGTTTTTAGTGAGCTAGAATGGGTTGAAAGCAATCTATATTTTATATCTAGTAACAATTTTTACACAGAATATGCTAAAGCAAATTATGAGCAGAAAAGACTAAAAAATATTTTAAAATTAAAAACAAAAAGGGATGAACTAATGGATGAAATTAAAACTACCGAATTCTCAAAATCTGATTTGGTAAAGGAAACAAAAAAAGAGAAGAAAGATAAAAATGCTGGCAGAGGTGTTGAGACCATGTTTCGTAATACTATAAGAACACATGTTGAATTCAGTACAATGGCTGACAGCAAAGCAAATATTTTAATAAGCATTAATACTTTACTATTAACGGCAGTAGCAGCTTTTCTTGTTAAAAGTCTTGATACAAATTCCCAACTAATTATTCCTACAATTGTTTTGGTTTTAACAGCACTTACTACTCTGGTGATAACGATCTCTGTAACAAGACCCAAAATTACTTCAGGGAAGTTTACAACTGAAGATGTTGAAAAAAGGAATGTGAATCTTATGTTTTTTGGAAACTTCTGTAAAATGGATTTAAAAACTTTTGAGTGGGGTATGACAGAGATGATAAATAATAGCGACTTTCTTTACAGCAATATGATTCGGGATTATTTTCACCTGGGAAAAGTGCTTGGAGATAAATACTCTAAGCTGAGATTAGCATACTCCATTTTTATGTATGGGATAATTGCTTCTGTTATAGCTTTTGGTGTTGCAGTGTTTTTAACTTCTCATCCAACCAATTTGGGAATTTAATAGAGAATCGCAAGCACGATGAAAGAGCAAAAATATTTTAACAGAGAATTAAGCTGGCTTTCTTTTAATTATAGAGTTTTACAGGAAGCAAAAGATAAATCTTTACCATTGCTAGAACGGATAAAGTTTCTTGCAATTTACTCTTCAAACCTTGATGAGTTCTTTCGCGTTAGAGTTGCATCATTAAGAAGCCTGCTTGACTTACAAAAGAAATCAGCTAAAGATTTGCCTTTTGAACCAAACAAATTATTACAGGAAATAAAAAGGACTGTTCACAAGCAGCAAGAAGAATTCGGGATAATATTCCGGGATGAAATAATTCCGTTGCTTAGTAAAGAAAACATATTTCTTCTCGATGAATCCAATTATGATGAAGCTCAGGGATTATATATTAGTGATTATTTTGATGAAAATATTTCATCTTTAATTCAACCAATACTTTTAGATAAAAATAATATCAGTACTTTTTTACGAAATAAATCCATCTACCTTGCTGTAAGATTGGAAAAAAAGAAATCAACTGGTGTTGGGAAAGAAAAAGCAAAGAAAAGATATAGATATGCAATCGTAGAAATCCCGACTGAAAAACAAAAACGATTTGCTGTTCTTCCATCTAAAGATGGCAAAAATTATTTAACCACACTTGATGACCTAATAAGAACAAATTTATCAAAACTCTTTCCCGGTTATGTTGTTGATAGCTGCTATTCTATAAAATTAACCAGAGATGCTGAACTTTATATTGATGATGAATTCAATGGTGATCTTCTTCAGAAGATTAAAAAGGGTTTGTCCAAAAGAAAAACAGGTGCTCCTTCGCGATTTCTATTTGATAAAAATATGCCGAAGGATTTTCTTAAAGTTATTAAAGAATCATTAAACCTTTCCAAAGAAGACTTAATGCCCGGCGGTAAATATCATAATCTTAACGATTTATTTGATTTCCCGGATTTCGGACTTAAACATTTAGTTTATGAACCATTAAAACCTTTGCCATCAAAAACATTCGAGAATAATAACTCATACTTTAAATCTATAACTCTTAAAGATGTACTTTTAAATTTTCCTTATCAATCATATAACTATGTAATTAAATTTTTAAGCGAAGCTGCAAATGATAAAAATGTAACTTCTATTGGCATCACGCTTTATCGTTTGGCAAACAATTCTAAAATTGTTGAGCAATTAATAGCTGCTGCAAAGAATGGTAAAAAAGTTGAAGCATTTATTGAAGTTAAGGCAAGATTTGACGAGGAATTAAATTTTTCTTCAGCAGAGACATTGGAAAAAGCAGGGGTGATGGTTTATTATAGTTTTCCTAAGCTTAAGGTACATTCAAAACTTTGTTTAATAGCACGAAATGAAAACGGAAAGAATGTTTTTTACTCCTACATAGCAACAGGTAACTTTAATGAGATCACTGCTAAAGTTTATTCCGATTTTGCATTGTTTACAAAAAATCAATCCATTGGATCCGATATTAAAAGGGTATTAAAAATATTAAGCCGTAAAAGTGAAAAAGAAAATTTTGAGCATCTACTTGTTGCACCATTTAATCTGAGAAAAAGTCTAAACGAGTTGATTGACAATGAGATTGAAAATGCTAATGCAGAGAAAAAGGCTGAGATAATTTTAAAGCTGAATAGTCTTGAAGATTGGAAAATGATCGATAAGCTTTATGAGGCTTCGAATGCAGGAGTTAAGATAAAAATTATTGTCCGTGGAATTTGCTGTTTGATACCGGGAGTTAATGGTCTTAGCAAAAACATAAAAGTGAGAAGCATTGTTGATCGATTTCTTGAACACAGCAGAGTTTATATTTTTCATAATAACGGAAACAAAAAGTATTTTATTTCATCAGCGGATTTTATGAGGAGAAATCTTAACAGACGAATTGAAGTGGCTTTACCCATTTTTGATGAAAGGATTAAAAATTATTTGCAGTCTTTTATTGATTTTCAACTCAATGATAATGTTAAAGCTAGGATTATAAATAAGACTCAAAACAATAAGTTTGTCATAGCAGGTATTAACAATAATTCTGAATTGATCAGAAGCCAGTATAAAATATATGAATCACTTCCCCACTTCGATTAGCTGCAAAATTAAAACGGCATATCAAATCCGAAACTGAATATTGTATCTTCAGGCGAGAACGCCACATATGAATTTAATATCAAAGCTGAATTAAGATAATCTAAAAATACACCTGCCCCATAAGAAGGATGCCATTTTTTTGAATTTTCATTAATTGCGTAAACTCTTCCTAATTCCAAAAAGGAAAATAGCCCCATTTTACTTTTCAGAATGAGTTTAATTTCTGTCAATTCTTTTCGAAGCTCTAATTGACCGAACAATGAAGCATCACCAGAAAATCTTTTGAATGAGTAACCTCTAAGGTTTTCTCTGCCGCCTAAGGTTGCAGCCGCATAAAAAGGATACTTACCCCAAAGTTTTCTGCCTCCCATTCGCAGCGCAATAATTAAGTTATCCATACTCTTAATTGAATAAAACCATTTCAAATCAGTTTCAACTGAACTAAAACTTTCTGAACTATTAAAAGTTTTGGGAAATATTCTGGCTAAAAAGCTAATTGAATAACCTGATAATGGAAAGCGAATATTTTTTATGTTATTGACTTCAACTCCTAAATTTATACTTAAAAAGTTTAGTCGGTTTATACCATAATTACCATATTTAGAATTATTAATTAAAGAATCATTATTAGCATTTGTTTCTGTCTGAAATATCGATATACCCAGATTTAGAGTAGAAATAGTTGAAAGATTGTAACTAAAAGTAGGACTAAAAATTTTAAGCTGCTGATCAACATTATAGTAATCGTTCCTCTCAAGTTCATCAGATGATTTAGTTTCATTACCATAACCATAGTATCTGGTGATAAATTGTTCAGTTCCTGAAATAAGAATGTTTAGAAAACTATTTTCGGTAATTCCGTAAAAATCGGCATCATAAGTTATTGTGAATTTCTGAAAACCGGTTGAATAAAATGCAGAAAGAGTTTGTTGGTTTTTATATGGATATTCTCTAAATCCATATTGTATTCGCTGAACAGAAGCACCAAGTGAGAAGCCCCGGTTCGATTCAAATCCCAATATGGGCAGAGGGAACCATCTATGTCCCTTGTCCAAATGAGATGGCTCATATTTTTCAATTACATCATCTGGTTCTACAAATTTTTTATCATCGTAAACTGTTCCATCAGAATAATTGATATTTGTTTTTTTGCCGCTGTCATAAAAATATGTTCTGTTCTTCGCGGATCTAAAAGGAGTGATTGAAAGAAAGTATCCTTCTACAATAGATTCATCAATTAGTTCGTCTTTTCCACCGCCGCCAATAACCCTGATTATCGGACTTTCAGATACAACTCCTTTAACAACCACTTTATCATCACCATCATTTAAATGAATTCTTATCTCGTTAGTTATAAGATTATTAAAAATTTTAAAGAAGTAGGGGTTAGAATTAGTTTTCAATTCTACATCATTTTTACTAAAAACTTTTACGCTGGTAGAATTATCATCAATTCTTTCAACTTCAACATAATCCTCTTCTTTACTGCAAAAAATCTCAGCATATTTATTCACAACTTTATAAAACCCTTCCGAAGCTTCAGTGAGCTTGTTTCTTCTGTTTTTTAGTTTTGTTGATAACTCATCTTTGGCAATAACATAAACCTCTGGAGGTAAATTTTTAATTGCTTCGTTAATAACCTCATCCGTTATTTTTGATTTCACAAATGTTGTAACTGAATCCCATTTGTCTTTAGTTAAAATTGTTAAAACTCTGCTATCAATAAACTGACCATTCCATGTTAAATCTTTTATAGACGGATAGTCTTCATCGAAACTATTTAGTTGCGGGACATAGTAAGATGCAATTGCAGGAAGTATACCGTCATACTTAACAAATGCTTGGTCTCGGTCACGTGGAATCGGTAGCCATCTTACATCGTTGGAATCTTTAACTTTTATCCATCGCCATTGGTCCATGTGCCTGTCCCAATCACCAACAAGAATATCAATTAATCTGGCTTTCAGGAATTCTTCTGCCGCAAATTTTTGATTTGCATTTTTTTCAATTTCCTTAATCGCATCAAAAGTACTTTTAACTTTTACAGCACCATCAATTTCAATTTCATCAATAAAAGCATCATCCGGATGCGGCTCTAAAAAACCTAATGTATTTGCGTACTCTTGTCTGTACTCACCCAAATTATTATCATTGGGAAAGTATACGAGTATTGGTACAAGAGGTGTTACATTCACAGCTTCAAGTAATTTAGGCAGAATAAGTGGTGCATATGGATTTGCTGAACTAATTTGATCCCGAAGAATATCCTCAGCAATTGATTCGCGTAGATAATCCGGCAATACCTTCGATGGATCTTTATCAATAGATCTAAACTTCCATCTTTTACCGGAGGCATCTATTAAATGAAGTGATTTTGTTTGCTTACCACCTCCTTCTTTTAAAGGTGTTAATCCGCCTTCAAACTCCTTAAGATTTAATATCCGCACTATAACAGGAGTTGTCCATAAATCCCGCCAATGCTCTCCTAAAAAAATCTCACCAAAATCTGAAGCACTATACTGTTGATTGGGAATAATAGTGATAGAATCTGTTGAAGTGTTTACCTGTGCAAATGTATTTGAGAAAATGTAAATGAGATAAAAGAAAATAAAAATACGTTTGTACAGATTATCCATTACTTATTTTTATCCGGTTGGTAAATTAATTCGATTAAATTTTCCAGTTCATCAACACTATTTAGAAGATTAATTTCATCCGTTTCAATACGGCTAATTTCTTTTTGGTTATTATCCCGAGTAATAATCAACGGATAAGATGATTCTTTTCTATATTTCTTTTCATAATCATCAATGTGCCAGAGAGTAATGTTGTACTTTTCTTTTAATTCTTTAAACTTTTTGTTCTCAGTAAATGCACCGTAAGTTATTTTACAAAGGTTACATTCATAAGTATCGGGAGAAATAATTTTATGAGCTAAATCAAACAAAGAATTAGCAACTCCGGTTTTTGCATTATAGATAAATTGTATTTCAAAGTTACTATGTAAGTTCTTCATTCTCTACTACTGAGATTGTGTTGGACTGTGTGTAAAATGATACTTAGTACTTTCAGCATATTTCTTGATTGTGACAGGCAATTTAATGAAGCTCTTTTCATCATACCAATCTAGCATTTTTTTAGCAGCAGATACAATATTTTCAGCTGATTTGCCGCTGTTTTGTATTGGAAGCAAGCTTGATAATTCGTTCACATCAACATCAGCATAAACTTCTTTACCAAGAGCAAGCGCTATATAAACCACTGAAGAATAATGTGTAACTAAAGTATCACAATTAGCTATTAGCACCTCAGCTCTTATTTTATCATAAATTATTGCATCAGGTGCGTACTTTTTAATTTCTTTTGAAGCTCGCTCAATATTTTCATTAGGATGCAATTTAAATATCAATTGCCTTCCATTTGCAATATCTACAGCTTTTTTAATAAACTTTTTTCTGTTTTCATATTTAAATGTTTCCCTCATATCAGATGTAGCTGCAAGCACATAATTTTTATGCGGGAAATCATTAACAAGATATTTCACACAATTATCAAAATTTGGAATTCCTGTTACTACTAATTTTTTAGGATTGATACCTTTTTTAATAAATAAATTTTTATAGTTTTCAGAAGCAACACAAAATAAATCATACTTATCTGAAAGTCCTGTAGATGCTGTACTGAGCCATCGAGGAAATTTAAGATATTTAACCAGATAGTATGCCAGGTCTTCAGGGTCGGTCATTCCTTCCTGAACTAAGATAATTTTTTTATTCAGAATATTCTTTGGAATAATCAGATCGCTGCAGGTAAAAATTAAATCATAGTCATCATTCTTACCGCCAATATCAATTCTTAAATCATTCGTAAAAAGATATTCCAAAGTTCTCTTTCTAAATTCACCACCGAGAATTGTAAAATCCAATAGGTTATGCTTTGCTAAGAATCCAACATAACCATCAGCAAAGTATGGTGTAAAATAGTGTTCACATTCAGGTATCTGCAATGCTATTTTGTGCATTATTGTTGTTTGGTTCATTGAACCACAAATAAATAATATCTTTTTCTTTTTCATTAGCTATTGGTTTTCCTTTTGAAAACAGTTTGTTAAAATGGAAGTGCAACTCCACCTGTAAAGATTAAACCATCCTGCCCGAAGGCTGCGTTTCCAACAATACCAAGATTAGGTCTGTTTAGTATTCTGATGCTCATACCCGGATTAACATTAAATCTTCCAGAAAATCCATTGTCATCAAATACTTGACCGGCATCCACAAATGGCGACATTTCAAGATCCATTGGAATTCCCATAATAACTATGCTCATAATCTGATAACGAAATTCCATGCTTACAAAAACAGAATGCTGTCCAAAAAATCTATTGTTGTCAAATCCTCTGTTCGAAAAATCACCACCTAATTTAGCTTGTTCAAAAAATGGAATATTCTTATCGGTTGTAAACATTGCGCTTGCTCTTAAAAGCAATGTCATTAATTGATCTGCACTTGAAAAATACTGTCTCAGGTCAGCATAAAATCGACCATAGTTTTCAATAACTTCTGGCGTCGTAATTTCCTGTTCAGTAATGTGATTATATTCTGCTGTTAATCTTCCGTAAAAACCCGCGGATGGAGCAAATTCAGAATTTCTTCCGTCATATATTATGCTTGCTCTTCCACCCGCAACAGTAGCGCCCTTTATACCCGGCACATTGCTAAACTTTCCGCCTTCTCCAATAAAATCAGTTGTCCAGGGCATAATTTCACGAATTTTATCATTGCCGTCTAAAACATCTACATTACGTATTTTTCCTCCAATAGTAAATCTAATATGATCAATAGGCATCCAAAAAATATCTAACAGCGCTGAATTTTCCTGGTGAGCATAATTTGTTTTATCCTCTTCTTTTGTATCCGGTCCTAATCCATAGAATCTATACCGAGGATCTTGAAATGCATCAGCAAACAGTTCATAACCAAATCTATCATCATCACCCAAAGTTAAATTTTCAATGTGAACCGAAATTGATTTATTCTGTCCACCCGAAGAAATTTGCCCTGATACCCAATAATTAAAATAAGCTGCCGGACAACTGACCGCTTCAAAAGCGAAAGTTGTTCCCACATACTCATTATAAAATCCTCTTACCTGAGTTTGCCCCGTCATAATGCCCTCTCGTGTAACATTAAGTAAAGATATTCCCATACCAGCTGACAATCCATTATTTTCTGTGTACCCGTAAAATGGTACTATAACCTGCTGGATGTGCTTACCGTGGTTTTCAGGATCTATTTGTGACCAATGCATAAATTCAGCTACCCACGAATCCTCTGGCCATCTATACAGAATAGTATTTAGTGGTTCAGGCACCTCCGTTATTTCTTCAGCAACGAAAAAACTTTCCGGCACTTCACCAACGAAAGGTTTTGGAATTTCACTTTTTACTATTTGACCTCTGGAACTAACTTTAACTGTTACGCTATGCTTCTCATCAACGTGCGTTGTAAGTCTGCCTGCATTCAAGCCGGGAGTATATGTAACAGATGCTGTAATTGTATATTCACCGTCTTTTAAATCTTTACTTGTAGTAAATGGAACAACTGCACGTATCTCTCCCTCATAAACGTGAGTAATACCTTTATGAACTGGAACGCCTTCCACTTTCGGTTCAGGGAAAAGTGGTTCCTCAAAACTAAAATTTTCTATTGACTGCATTTCAATAAAAGCCGGAGGAGGAATTCGTGAAGATAAATCACTATCTCCTAACCAAAATCCGCGAGGTATTTTAAAGATGATTTGAATTGCAGATTTTTGACCTGGAACTATTGTCGGGCTTATCGCATCTATCGTAACCTCAATCGGGTTTTTAATTGTCTGTGCTTTTATTGATGGGAAAATGGTTGATATTACCAAAACTGTTATTGAATACAGAAACAGTTTTTTGAAAAATGTATTTATGATTCTCATGTCACACCTTCTTTATATTTATTTATTAAAAAATCTCTCAGTTGTGTATTAAGTGTTTAATTAAAATTCATTTTTAACCTATAAGGTCTTTAAGTCTTTCATTTGCTTTTCGTTTAGCATACTTATCTCTAAAATTTTTTATCGGTGCATCTATAACTTTTTTTAACCAATAAATTTCTTTTTGCTCGTTATCCATTTCTTTATATGTTAGTGAAAGGTGAAACATCGCAATAACAATCCCTGGCTGAATGCTTAATGCCTTCATCATCATCTTTTCTGATTCTTCCAGACTTCCATCAGGCACTTTACCAAAAAATATATTTGCAAAAGATCTCTCAAACCAGCTTAAGCTTGCTATCTGTCTATGATAAATACTTAAGATAATATATGGCAGATAATCCCTTGAATCTTTTTTAATTGATTTTTCAGCATTCTCTTTAATTTTGTACGCCAATTTTATTTTTTCATTTCCGCCTTCATACGAACCAAGATTTCCGTATGACATTGCAAGCAAAGCATAAACTTTTGCACTGTCCGGGAAATTGCCTGCGAATAATTCCGCATATTTTACTGCTTTCTTAACTGCCACTTCAGCATTTTTTTCATCTTTAAGTTCGTAGTAGTCTTCACCAAGATCATTATAAATCTGAGTTACTTTAAGAAGAGTAGTATAATCTTTCGGATTAATCTTATATGCCTGTTCATAATTTAATGCTGCATTTTTCAAATCAAATTTGTCATAAAAATCATCTCCTTCATTAAGTAACTCAACTAAAGACTGACTAAAAAGTGTTTGGCTTAATAGTATTAGCATTGTTAACTGCAGGATGTATTTCATTTTGTTCTAACTTCTATACTTGTTTATGATATTTGGATATAAATGATTAAGACTGTTATATCGTATGCAAAAGTAAAGCACCGGGTTAATTTGAAATGTCAACAATCTGACTAATAGTAATATAAAAGCTCGGCAATACTTGGAGCCGTCTTTGACATAAAGTTCATTAACAGAGCTTTGATAATGGAATCTTATTATTTGTCGCTTTACCGACAGATAAGTATTCCAAGCACGAATAGATTTGGGCTTAAAAACTGGAGATATAGTGAAAAAAGTTACTTTATTATCGTGTGTGTTCTTACTCGGATTTCTAACATTCTTTACTTTAATGGGATCTAACTTTGAAACTAATAATGAAAAGAATACTTCTTCACAATCCCTTCCTGAACCGGTTTATTCATACTGGAAAAATAATAAAGCTGAAATCAGTTCATTCGAGTTAAAGCAGGTACGCTATGGTGAGATAAGAGAAGGTAGGGCTGTTATGATTTTTGTAACAGAACCATTCCTTCCTAAAACACAGGTTAAGTTTGATGGAAAGGAGACTGAGGAACAATTTGTAGATGTATTAAAACTTAATTTAGAGCGTACCTTTAACACTGGTATTTATCCTTATTCATTAATGACCTCTGTCTTTACACCTTTTACGACAAATCCGGAACATCCTTATAAAATTACAACAAGCAGTCAGGATTGGTGCGGTCAGTCATTTTTTCAGTTAAATAATCGGGATGATTCATTTGAGATTAATTCATTTTCATACTTCCAACAATCTGGAGATGAAAATAAAAACATAGAAAAATCTTTTCTTGAAGATGAATTATGGAATACAATCAGACTTGATCTAAACGCTTTGCCGCTTGGTGAAATTGAGATTATTCCCTCATCACAATATTTACGATTTGTTCATTTAGATCCGAAAGCTCTAAGCGCAAAAGCAGAATTGATCTCTGTAACTGATGATACGACAGGAAAAGAAATTTATTCATACAATATTCAATATTTGGAGCATGAAAGAACTTTGGAGATACTTTTTGAAAAAGAGCTGCCGCACAAGATATTAGGATGGAAAGAAACTTATTATCCTTTAATATTTAAAGGAGAGAAAAAGTTAATGACAACAGAAGCCAGGTTGATTAACTCAATTAATCTCGATTACTGGAAGAAAAATTCGAATGCTGATTCGGTGTATCGAAAAGAACTGGGATTATAAGGAAATAATATTTGTCTGCTTAAAACGATAAGACCTTGATTAATAACTTTTAATCAAGGTCTTTTAATATCTATTTCAATATTTCAAACTGTTTATCAACCGGTGTTTCAGCAATATGATTTAAATAATTGCTGATTGTTTTATGTGCCACCCCAATTATCAGTTCTAATAATTGTCCCTTTGAATATCCTGCTGAATAAAATTTTTGAACTTCTTCTTGTGGTACCCATCCTCTTTTTTCAACAACTGCTTTTGTGAATAATCTTAACGTTTGCAATTTAGAATCATCCAAAGATTTGTTTTCAACCAGTGCCGTTAAAATGTCTTCTGGAAATTTTGATAATCTATCAAAGTAACTATGCGCTGCAACGCAATACGTGCATCCGTTTACCTGATTGATTGTCATTTCAATTACTTCTTGTTCAATAGTTGTGAATGAAGACTCACTAAATATTTTCCCAATCTCTTTGTACGCTTTTAACATAACCGGTGATTCAGCCATTATTCCATGCATATTAGGAATAAAGCCAGCATTCTTTTGGGAGGATGTTAACATTTCTTTTGAGGCATCCGGTGCTGTTTCTACAGTGTGAATTTTAAATCTCTGCATTTTTGAACTTTCATTAAATTTTGACTTTTCAAATAGAATTATAGTCAAGTATAAAGTAACAAAAAAAATCCCGACCAGTTATTGTTTTTAACATAGTCGGGAATTTCAGTTTTTTAATTTCAATTATTATCTAAGCGTAAACTTTTTCCCACTTATTATTTGCAAATGCGTCATCCAAAGGAGTTTTAACGATATGATTTATATAATTGCTCAATGTTTTTTGAGTTACTCCTACAATTACTTCGAGCAACTGGCTCTTAGAATAACCTGCAGATAAAAAAGCATCTATATCTTCTTCCTCTACCCATCCTCTTTTTTCAACAACAGTTTGAGAAAATTTACGAAGCGCTTCAAGCTTTGCATCTGCTATTGGTTCACCGGTTCTTAATGCTTCTATTATATCCTGTGGCACCTTAAACATTTGCCCAATGGTTGAGTGAACAGCCATACAATAATTACAACCATTTACATAGCTTGTTGCAAGTAGAATTATTTGTTTTTCAGTTGCAGTAAATGATGATTGCTCAAAATTGTTACTGAGTCCGGAATATGCTTTTAATGCAGCCGGAGCTTCAGCCATAATTCCGTACAAATTAGGAATAAAGCCATAAGCTTTTAATGCGCCGGATAAAATTTCCTTTGAACCTTCCGGAGCCGTTTCGATTGTGTGCACTTTGAAATCTGTCATCTTTGAATCCTTTTCGTGTTATAAATATTTTTTAGTCAATGTTTTCAATTGTAAACATATTAGAATAAATTACAGTTAACTGTCGCCCTTCCGACACTTCTGCAGATGAGTAATTTATAACAAGATAAATTCGCACTTAAATAACTTTTTATTCAACACCATAAATCTTTGTTTCCGGATGAAAAGCAAGCCACGCAAATGCAAAATGATTTCCGTGTGGTTCAATTTCTAATTCTTTACTAGCTAACTTTCCTTCAATACATCTTCCCGTTATATCCCAAACAGAATTTGTGTTCTCATCAATAAACTTATCACCTATTTTTTTGAACTTAAGCAGCTTACCATCAACATAAGGCTTAAATACTGTAACCATACCAACATCTTTGGAATTTTTTATTTCTTTCTCATCAAGCACAGATATTGTTCCCGGTTGATAAAACAGAACAACATTCTTTCCATTAAACTGATCGTTTATAACTCCATTTTTCTTAACAGCCGAGAAAGGATAAACTTTAAATTCGCCGCTGCTTCTTATGTCAACAATTCTTTCCATAGCCGGTAGTCTTGGATCAACTTCGTCGGGAGAAAAAAATCTGTCGTAAGGTTTATTGTTAGGGTCATCATAATTTTTATAAAAATTAATCCCGTAACTTTCTTCTGCGTTTGGTATACCGGTATTCTTCGAAAGGATTTTACCATTCGGATAACGATTAAAAAATTCTTCTACAGAAATAACAAGAGATGGAATTACAGAAAGTTCAGCACCTTCAAGTGTTCCAACAATTCCCTTTCCTTCAAGCTGCTGCCACCAGGTTTCTGTTTGCTTATCTGCCATTACCATATCACTTTTGCGAAGCATTCCGGACACTTCAAAATCCAGCAAATATTCTTTGCCTTTATGTTTTAATCTTCTGTCAAATACAATTCCGGCATTGCAAAGAGGGCAAAAGGTTGCAAGTATCGGAATTCCTGACAGAGTATCATTTGCAATTTCGTGAATTGATAACATGTTTAACGGATATGCTTTTGCAATTCCGTTTATATCAACAGAAAGGACTGGCTCTTTTGATATGAAAGATTTTAACCCCTCATCTTTGCTGATGAATTTGGGATTGTTAAGAACAACAAAACTTCCACGCGGCAAGACAACCATTACCTCCGAAAGATCAATATTAGTTAATGTGGTATCTGTGTTCCAATTGAATGGAATGTCTTTGGGATTTTTAATTTGTGAAAATGAGACTGTCAAACAGAATAAAATGTTGATTACTAAAAATACTGTTTTCATAAAATATTCCTTTGATGATTGTTCATTCTTCAAGATAAGTTTTCTTTGAGTTACTGTTTGTCTTTCGTATGAGAAAATTTTTATCTGACGCTTTCCAATAATTTTTCTGAGCTTTAAATGGATATATAAACACATTAAATAATTTATTATCATTTTTATTTGAGTAACCGGCCACTCCAATTGTAATTTCACTTTGAGGAATATTTAATCTGATAGTTTTGTGTATTACATCCCACCAGCTAAATACCGTTGAGTAATTTGAATTTGTTTCTTCCTGATAATTTGAGTGATGAATTCCATGCATTCGTGGAGTAACGATAATTTTGTTCAACAGCCTTTCAAATTTAATAGGTAATTTTACGTTACTGTGTTGAAATATGGTGTTTGCAGTAAAAGCTAATTCGTAAATCATAAAAATTGCTGGATTAATTCCAATAAAGGATATCTGGATGATTCTAAATAATGTTGACAAACCAATTTCAACAAAATGAAAACGAAACGCTGTTGATACGTCAAGATCAGGATCAAAATGATGAACGTTGTGGAATCGCCAGAGAAATTGCACTTTGTGATTAATTCTATGCCAATAGTAAAAAGCAAGGTCCATTAAAAGAAAAGATATAACTGCTCCCACAACTTTCGGTAATTGAATAAATCGGACTAATCCAAAACCACTGGTCGCTGTAATCTCTAAAGTTTTTGTTTGTGCAGGGAATATCAAAAAATAAACAATCAGAAAAGATAAAACACTCATCAATATATTTATTATAAGTCTTGGAATAAGTGCGTGATTCCTTTTTCTGAGAGAATACTTTTGCTCAATTAAAATTAGTGCAAGAATCAGAAGAGCAAATATTGATGAATATAAAATCATTTGCTGAAATTGAGGATTCATTTCATTCCATACTTTTTATAAATTCTCAAAAATTCAGCTACGCTCCAAGCTTGGGAAATACATCCCTTTGATTCATGTGGATAATCGCCATCAAATATTTCTGATATAGTTCCCAATCCTGCAGTTGATAAATGTGGAATGAAATCTTCAATTATTTTTTTTACTCTTTCTTCCTTCACTTCAGGGTAAGCATACTCAATTGCGTCTGCAAATGCACCAAGTAAAAATGCCCAAACTGTTCCCTGATGATAAGCAGAGTCACGAAAATATTGATCTCCAGAATAAATTGATTTATAATTTTTATCATCCGGAGAAAGACTTCTTAATCCAAATGGTGTGTATAATTTAGCATAAATTTTATCAACAATTATTTTCGCTCGTTCTCGATCTATTAATTTATAAGGTAGACTAATAGCATATAATTGGTTCGGACGAAATGATAAATCCTTGTGGTCACCGTCAACGTAATCATATAAATAACCACCTTCTTCATTCCAAAATGTGTCGTTAAACTTTTTACTAATCTTAATAGCTTTCTGTTTATAAAGAGTAATGCATTCAGCATCATTAAAAATGTCAGCGAGATACGCAGCAATCATCAAAGAATTATACCACAAAGCATTTATTTCAACAGGTTTGCCTTGGCGTGGTGTAATAACCCAATCCCCAACTTTAGCATCCATCCAGGTTAATTGCACTCCCGGTTCACCAGCATAAAGTAACCCATCATAGTCTTCATGTATATTGTGACGAGTTCCTTTCTCATGCCACTCAATTATCTTTTTTAATCTTGGATAGATTGATTCACGTACAAAATAAAAATCATTTGTAGCGTCTAGATATTCTTTTACTGCAATAAAAAACCATAGCGTTGCATCAACTGTATTGTATTCAGGTGGTTCACCACGATCAGGAAATCTATTCGGGATCATTCCTCTATCGAGTGAGTTTGCAAAAGTTTCCAAAATATCGGTAGCATCATTATATCGATCGATTGCTAAAGTTAAACCGGGTAAAGAAATCATGGTATCTCGACCCCAATCTGAAAACCAATGATAACCAGCAATAATAGTCTTATTCATCGCTTTCCGTTTAACGATAAACTTATCTGCCGAAAGTGTAAGTTGTTTCATTATATCATCTTCAACTCCTTCAATCAATCTCTTTCGTCTTGCAGTTTCTTTCTCAACGAGACAGAAACATTCTTTTGTTATTGAAGCAGTTGAAAACAATAACCCAAACTTATCTCCTTTTTTTAATTTAACTCTAAAATATCCTGCCTTTAAAAGATCTTCCCGAAAATCCAAGCCTCGTGCCAATTCCTCAGGATATTCAAAGTTATAAAACCAATCTTGTTCAGCAACAAAATCACCGCTTGTGACACTTATAAAAAGACTATGTGGGAAGTCACTAATTTTAAGTTCTACTATTTTGTCCTGGAAAGAATATTCTGTATGAATAGAACTATCAAACTTTCTAAGTGAATGAAAATCTCGCATTGCAATAAAAGGTGTAGCATTAAGTTGAAATTCTTCATCCGCATGGATTACTTCATAGACGACAGCAGTTTTATTAGTACCATTTAAAGCGATAATTGATTTTTTGAGAATTATACCTAAAACTTCAAATGTAAACTCTGGATAAGGATCAATATTAAACTCAGATAAATAATTAAAACCTTCTGGATGAATTTTCCCTGGGAATTGGTTAGTAGATAATTCAAAGGATTTGTTGCCGATGATCAAAGTTTCATCAAGTTTTGAAACTACGACCTGTCTTTCAACAGGCGGATTAAAAGCAGCGACAAGTATACCATGATATCTCCGAGTGTTCATTCCGATTATGGTAGAACTTGCATATCCACCAAGCCCATTTGCTTCAATCCATTCTAATCTGGATGCTTTATTAAAGTCCGCTAGGACTTCCTTTGTTATTTTATTCATAAATCTGCAAATATTATTTCTATGTTTGAAGCAATTTTGCAATCAAACCGGTCCACCCTGTTTGATGTGAAGCTCCAACACCAGTACCATAATCACCATGGAAATACTCATGGAATAAAATATAATCCTTAAAGTGAGGATCGCTTTGAATTTTCTTGTTGTAACCATAAACTGCACGAACGCCATTTTCATCCTGCAAAAATATTTTGCTAAGCCTGTCACATAGCTCGTTTGAAATTTCTTTGAGAGTTAAGTATGTGCCTGAGTTCGTTGGATACTCAACTTTAAAATCATCTCCGTAATAGTGATGAAATCTTTGTAATGATTCTATTATTAAAAAATTAACTGGAAACCAGATTGGTCCACGCCAGTTTGAATTACCTCCAAATAACCTGCTATCAGATTCAGCTGGAGTATATTTTACCTCAAATTCTTTTCCATCAAGATTAAGCTGATAAGGATTTTGTTCGTGATGCTTTGATAAAGCACGGATTCCATAATCAGATAAAAATTCAGTCTCATCAAGCATTCGTTTCAATAATTTTTTCATACGATGACCACGAAGCAGTGAAAGAAGAGTGCGTTCACCAGAACCTTTTTCGTTCCATCTTGAAACTAGATTAGCCATTTCCGGTTTGTTCTTAAGAAACCAATTTAATCTCATTACAAAATCTGGAGCATGTTTCATTAGTTCAGGATCTAACACTTCAACAGCAAACAATGGTATTAATCCAACCATAGAGCGAATTTTCATGTGAAAGATCTTGCCATCAATATGAAGTGCATCATAATAAAAACCATCTTCATCATCCCAAAGACCAACGCCTTTACAACCCATATTTGTCATTGATTGAGCGATATATAAAAAGTGTTCAAAAAATTTTGTTGCTAAATCCTGATAGATCGGTTTTGTTTTAGAAAGCTCCAGAGAAATTCTGAGCATATTAATAGAAAACATTGCCATCCAACTCGTTCCGTCTGATTGATCAATATGCCCGCCCGTTGGAAGCTGTGTACTTCTATCAAAAACACCAATATTGTCTAAGCCTAAAAAACCACCTTGAAAAATATTATGACCATCATGATCTTTTTTATTCACCCACCAAGTAAAGTTTAAAAGCAATTTGTGAAATACTCTTTCGAGAAAATCAGTATCCGTTTTGCTTTGGAGTTTCTGAGCGATCTTATAAACACGCCAGGCTGCCCAGGCATGAACAGGCGGATTAACATCTGAAAAATTCCATTCATATGCCGGCAATTGGCCATTAGGATGCATATACCATTCACGAGTAAAAAGAATAAGCTGATCTTTTGCAAATTCCGGGTCAATCATTGCAAGTGGAATACAATGAAAGGCTAAATCCCAAGTTGCATACCACGGATACTCCCATTTATCAGGCATAGAAATGATATCAGCATTATTGAGATGCACCCAATCTTTGTTCCTTCCCTCTTGACGCTGCTTTGGGGGTTTGGGCTGTCCCTTATCTCCGTTTAGCCATTCTTCTACATCATAATAAAAATATTGTTTACTCCACAGCATCCCGGCAAAAGCCTGTCTCTGAACATTTTTAGAATCTTGTTTTTTAATATCTTTTTGAATAGCTGCATAAAATTCATCAGCTTCTTTTTTTCTAAGCTCAAATATCTTATCAAAATCATTAAATGGATTCTGAAGTGAAACTTTGCTTAATCTTAAATTAATTGAGACGGAAGATCCTCTATCTATTTGCAAATCATAATTGCATGCTGCTTTAGTTCCAGTTTTAGCTGGATTTACAGCTTGCTTATTTTTTTGTGTGATGTAATCATTAACTCCATCTTTTACAAATTTTGAAATATTTTCTGCGTTATATAAACGCTGATTGTTCGTTTCATTTTCACAAAATAATATTTCGGGTTCGGCTTCATAATAAAGATTGTATTCATCAAGTTGTTTATGAATTATTTTAATTGAATTGTTCGCTGATAAATACATTTCGGGAATGTGATTACTTTTTCCCCAGCGCCAGGTATTTCTAAACCATATTTGCGGAAGTAAATGAATTTCTGCTTTTTCTTTACCGCGGTTATGTGCTGTAATTTTGATAAGAATATCTTCTTCGGAGTTCTTAGCATACTCAACAAAAACATCAAAGTATTTGTCTTCATTAAAGATTCCGGTATCAATTAATTCAAACTCGGGATCAGTTTTTGAACGTTTATTATTTTCATTAACAAGCAACGAATAAGGAAACTCAGCTTGAGGATATTTATAAAGCATCTTCATATATGAGTGAGTCGGAGTGTTATCCAAATAGTAATAATACTCTTTTACATCTTCGCCGTGGTTGCCTTGATTGCCGGTTAGACCGAAATATCTTTCTTTTATGATATGATCTTTTTTATTCCACATTGCAACAGAAAAGCAAATAAGCTGCTGATCATCACTAATGCCTGCAATACCTTCCTCGCCCCATCGGTAAGCTTTGCTGCGGGCATCATCGTGTGAAACGTATTCCCACGCCATTCCATTTAGTGAATAATCTTCACGCACAGTTCCCCATTGGCGATCAGTTAGGTAAGGTCCCCATTTACGCCATTGAGTATTGTCAGTTTTAATGGATTGTATTCTTTTATTTTCTGTATTCATATCTTTACTAAAAATTTATAATAATCAATGATGATTGATACTTATTTCCTGAAATATTATAACTCTAAAAAATTATAATAATTTTCCCATTACTAAGTAGATCAAGGCACTGAATATTGCAGCTACAGGTAATGTAAATAACCAGGAGAGGAGAATATTATAAACTACTTTTACATTTGCATTTTTTGTAGCCGCACCAATTCCAAATATAGAGCCAACTGAAACATGTGTAGTGGAAACGGGAAGTCCGTGAATACTTGCTGTTGTAACTAATAAGCTGGTAATCAAGTTTGCGGTAAATCCTTGCCCGTGATCCATCGAAGTAATTTTCTTACTAACTATTTCCCCGACTTTCTTTGCATTCAATAAACCTCCAACAGCCATTGTAATAGCAATCAATATCATCCCATATTTTATATCAATAGTATCTATTACCAAAAGTAATCCAACAATTTTAGGAGTATCATTAAGTCCTCGTGCAAAACTTACAACCCCCGAGCTAAGATAATGAGCGTAGTCTAAGATCGATTGCGCACTAAAACCAAAAATATTCCCATTGTATTTAGTAATACACTCCTGATTAGTGCCCATTATTATCTTTTTATGAACATCAGTATCAACTACGATTGCTTCACTATTAAAAGAGTTATATGAGGAGACGCCGCATTCATCAACAACACAAAAGCAAGTTTCTTTTGTTATACCTGAAGCGATTCTGATTTTTCTAAATATTAGATATGCAATCAAGCTGATAACTAAAGCCACTACTGGGCTGACTATCAGTGGAAGTAAAAAAGTATCCCCCAATTTGGAAAAATTGAAATCTGTTCCAACTGCGATGAATCCGCTTCCAAATAATCCTCCTACGAGAGCGTGTGTTGTTGAAATAGGCATACCTATTTTAGTTGCCAGAAATACTGTGGAGGCCGCACCAAATGCAATCGAAATAGCGAATATAGGTTCTAAAATTAATTCATCTGGAACTAATCCTTTACCGGAGAAATTTTTTACTAAAGTTGTAGCTAGAAAAATCGCTGCAACAGAACCCAAAAAAGTTGTAATGGTTGCCCAATTAATTGCCTTTTTATAATTTGTTGTTCCACTTCCAAATAAAGTAGCTACACCTTTAAAGTTATCATTAGCCCCATTACTGTATGAAAGAAAAATTGCAGCAATAACTAATAATGTAATAATCACGCTTAATGATCCTTATGCTTATATTGATTGAACATTTAATTAGCAGATACCGTGAATAACTTCACGTAATATTTTTCATTAAAGGGATATTGATAATTCAGTCCCAGTTTTTTATAAACACTTTTAGGGATTCCAATATCAGCAAGATAAAGATCACCGGTAACTGCAGGAATCAAACCTTTTTTAGGTAATGAAAGTGTCATTGTTAAATCAGGATTAATAAAAGTATCCATTACTTCTCCGGATGTAGCATTAACACCTGAGGGAACATCCAGCGAAATTCTAATACCTAATTTGCCAGAAGCCCAATCAATCATTTCAGCATAGATACCTTTAGGTTTTCCCGATAAGCTGTAACCGATGATGGCATCAATGATCAAATCGGGATTTTTTTTATGCAATTCTTTAAATGAAATTTGTTTTGCTGATGTTGATTTAAGAATGTGAAGTTGATAAGCTGGTACATCTTTTAGCTTTTCTAAATCAGTTATACAAACCGAGACATTAGCTCCTCTATTTGCTAAATGTCTTGCCGCACAAATCCCACCTCCTCCATTTCCTCCTGTTCCAGCAAGGATTAGGATTTCTGACTGCTTCCAACTTTTGCCCAAAGTTTTAATCGTAAGTTCAGCCATATTTCGTCCGGCGTTTTCCATCATCTGAAAAAGATTCGGACCTGTCTCTTCCATAGCTATTCGATCAATTTCAATCATTTGAGTAGTCGTTACAGCCGGAACTTCAATACCTGCTTTTGTTTTAAATATTTCAATCATATTTATTTTTGACCCTCAATAAAATCATAAATTCTTTTCTTTAATTCTGCGGGATTATCAATTATAAATTTTTTATCAAGCAGTTTGGATTTGTAAACTGAATCCCTGGTAATGCTATTAGTCACAGCAAAGACATTCATATTAGCACTAAGCCCTGCTTTAATTCCTGCCACCGAATCTTCAATTACAATACACTCCTCGGGCTCTACCTGCAATTTATTTTTCATACGCAGGTAAATCTCTGGATGAGGTTTTGCATTTTCAATTTCATCTCTGGTAATTACAAACTGAAATTTTTCTTTGATACTCATAATCTGCAGAACTCTTTCAACCTGCATACAATGCGACATAGTTGCGAGTCCTGTTAAATAACCATCTTCAAAAACTGAGTGAAGAAATCCCATTGTCATTTTGCAGCAATATCTGGGAAGAATTTCAGGATCTTCAAGCATATTATTGTAGATATCCAATCGTTTTTCAATCAGTGCATCTTCTATTTCTTCAAGATTAGTAGATTGTCCTTTTAATTTATCTTTATAATCTCTCACAAGATTTTTAGAAACTTCATTTCTTGATAACCCTACATAGTTTTTAAAGTTTTGCACAACTTCTTCTTCAGCAATTCCATTATTAGATAAATCAACAACAGCTTTTGCGTATGAATGAGCTTTTATAATTTCTGTCTGTACAAGCGTACCATCAAGATCGAAGATAACTGCTTTAATCATTTTTAATTTCTTTGTTGTTAAATGTTGCTGCTGAATAAATAGACACTAGAAATGGAACACTGTAAGTTATGAGTATCCGGATAAGGTTTATGTTATGCAATTCTAAACTGATAATGTTATCATATTGATTTATAAAATTGAGCAGTGTCCCTACAAACAATGCAATTTTTATATGCCTAGTTAATTTTATTTTATTTTTTATCTGCGGCAAGCAGATATGAAATACATTCAGCATTTTTTATAAATCATAAATTAAAGTGATTAATTATATTATCGATAGATTTTTTACTATCTGAATCATCAAATAAAAATGTAATTACTTTTCTTCCGGCATTTTTTAAAGCTTTTCTATCACCAAAGGCTTGAGCTCTTATTAGGGTACCGAAAGACATTGTCGATTTTTCTTCACCTGCATTATCAGGAATTGATGCATCACTGTCACTTTCAGATATAAACTGGATGAAAACACCTTTACCAGCATCGCCTTTATGAAGTTGTCCCGTAGAATGAAGAAATCTTGGTCCGTATCCAACCGTAACTGCCGATTTATATTTCTTTTGCACAGATGTCCTGAAAGAATGAACAAGTTTATCAACAGCTTCTTCAGGCTTTACATATGTGTGAATAGAAATGTATTGATTACCTTGTTTTCTGAAATCATTTACATCCTTACCAAGTTGATTGCTTATAAGCGAATTAAAATCAGTTGAATCATCATTTGAATAAACTTTAATTCCTTCAATTTCAAAATTTGGATTTGGCTGTGATAGCTTTCCCTCTTTGGAATACTTGGTAAGCATTTCTCTTGCAAGAATTTTAGCTGATTCAACATTCGGCTGATCAAAAGGTGTTATCCCCGTTCTCCAACTTGCAATCGACGTTGCCATCTCCCAACGGAAATATTCTCCGCCTAAATCATATATATCTTTCAACACGATTTCTACAACAGGATAACCGGTTTTCACTAATTCCTTGACAGTTGAATCTTGTGAATTATCGTTTTCAATATGAATGTAAACAAATAATCTATCATTCGAATAATTATCAGGTGTCAGAACTTCTTCTCCAACAACAGGAAGAATTCCTTTCCCGATTTTGCCGGTGCTCTCAGCAATTAGCTGTTCCACCCAATTACCAAAATACGAAAGCTGTTTTGATGTTATAAAAGTAATTTTGTCTCTACCTAGATTTGCTAGTTCGCCCATTATAACTCCAAGTTTGGCCGGAGTGTTATCCCCGTGTATTGGACAATTTGCGCCTTCACTATTGCAAATCATAATCTGGGCATTATCTAAAAGTCTTTTAATATCAACTCCTATTAATGCAGCTGGAATAATTCCGAATAAAGACAATGCTGCATATCTTCCGCCAATGTTCGGATCATTCAAAAATATCTTTCTGAATTTTAATTCCTTCGCAGCAGTTTCAAGTCCGCTTGATGGATCAGTAATGGCAATGAAATGCTTTCCAACATTTTCATTCCCTACAACCTTAAGAGTCTGGTTATAGAAGAATTTCATAAACGAAAATGTTTCGACTGTGCCGCCGGATTTTGTTGATACAATGTATAAAGTTTTTACCGGATCAAATCTCTTGGCATATTCAAGAACGGCTCCAGGGTGAGTGCTATCCAGAACTTCTAGATTTAAATAACCTGCTTTTGTTCCAAATGTTTTACTAAAAACCTCAGGAGCTAAACTTGAGCCGCCCATTCCAAGCAGAAGAGCGTTTGTATATCCGTCTTTCTTTACTGATTCTACAAACTCAATAATTTCATCAGACATTTCTAATGAAACATCCGGACTTTTTAACCAGCCAAGTCTGTTTGTAATTTCATTTGGGCTATCGCTCCAAACTGTAAAATCATTTTCCCAAATTCTTTCTACAATTCTTTCCATCTTTAAATCCATAACAGCATTATCAATTGCGGATTCATATCCGTTAGAAAATACTTTGAATTGCTTTTTATCTTCTTTAATAAATTCAATTTTCTTTGAAATTGAATCCATCAGATTTTCAAAAGATTTAGAAAAAGATGCTAAACCTTCAACTTGCAATTGATTCGTAATATTGTCGAGATCAATTTCAAGATTTTTTAATTCATTTAGTTGCTCATTTGCTTCATCCAGGTCTTCATCGAGTGTAACAATTAAACTGCCGTGGTCCATAAAATCATTAAATGTAGTTGGCGGAACGGTGTTAACAGTTTGTTTACCTATCAATCCATCAACATAAATTGTATCTGGATAAAGAGGATTTTTTACGCCTGTACTTGCCCAGAGTAATCTTTGTGCTCTCGCTCCTCTTTTCTCCAAAGCCTTCCATCTAGGTGTATGAAATATTTTTTGAAAATCCTGGTAAGCAATTTTTGCATTTGCGATTGCAATTTTTCCTTTAAGATTTTCAACATTCAGTTTATCCAATTGCTTATCAACTGCAACATCAATCCTGCTTATAAAAAATGATGCGACTGAAGAGACTTTCGAAATATCCCCTCCCCGCTCGAATAGTAATTCTAATCCTTTTATATATGCTTCCGCAACTTGTTTATAATTTTCTAAATTAAATATTAGAGTAACATTTACACTGATACCTAAACCAATTAATTCAGTTATTGCCGGCAAACTTTCTTGTGTTGCCGGAACTTTTATCATTACATTTTTTCTATTTAATATATTGTAAAGTCGTTTTGCTTCTTCAATTGTTCCTTTAGTATCATTCGCCAATTCGGGACTCACTTCAATGCTTACATACCCATCTAAACTGCTTGTCTTTTCATAAACCGGAAACATAAGATTAGAAGCAATTTCAATATCCTTTAAAGCTAACTTTTCATAAATATCTTTAATTGATAAATTTTGCTTGATTAGTTCTTTGATATCATCGTCATAATCACTGCTGCCAGCAATTGCTTTTTCAAAGATAGAAGGGTTAGAGGTGACACCTCTTAAACCTTTTTCAATTAATGATTGAAGTTCACCTCGAGTAACAAATTGGCGGCGAATATAATCGTACCAGATTGACTGACCAAGTGAAGCAAGTTGATTTAGTTTTAACATTTGTTCTCCATTAAATTCTTTTGATGTTTGGAATGAATTTCCTTTAATAACTGGGTCCAATATCTTAAAATCCGCTCATTGAAGAAGTCAAATGGGCGACAGTTTAGAAGATTTAATAGCCTATGAAGTGAATATTATTATCGCGGTACAATTATTTGAATTTAGCCTTGTTGCATTCGTCATTGCCTATCCCGCTTTAGTGGGTGAAGCAATCTGCCAAACACTTTATGATTGCTTCATCCTTAAGGCTCACAATAACTATTTATTTTTTTTTACAATTTCTTTAGCAGTTTTAACCACAGAACCAACGGTTAAACCAAATTCTTCAAGAAGGGAATTAATCTTTCCTGATGCCCCAAATGTCCTCATTCCTAGTACTTCGCCGTCTCCGTGAAGTCCAACAAATCTTCTCCACCCAAACGTGGAACCGGCTTCTATCGCAACTCGCGCCTTTACTTTAGAAGGAAGAACAGATTCCCAATATTCAGGTGTTTGTCTTTCATACAAATTCCAATTAGGCATACTTACAACGCGAGCATTAATCTTTTCTTTCTTCAATTCTTCATAAGCATCAATGGCAAGCTGAACTTCGGAACCGGTTGCAATTAATATTACCTCCGGAATTCCTTCGCTATCTGCCAAAATATAACCACCCTTCAATGCACCCTCGGCAGATGAATATTTTATTCTATCAAATACAGGTAAATCCTGTCTGCTTAATATCAAGGCAGTCGGAGTGTTTTTAGAATCCATTATGTACTTCCACATTACGGCAACTTCATTTGCATCTCCCGGACGAATTACTTCTAAATTTGGAATAGCTCTTAACGATGCAACGTGTTCAATAGGTTGATGAGTTGGACCATCTTCGCCAACTCCAATGCTATCGTGTGTAAAGATGTATGTTACTGGTAGATTCATTAAAGCTGAAAGTCGAATTGATGAACGTGCATAATCTGAAAACACTAAAAATGTTGAGCCAAAAGTTTTTAATCCGCTCAACGAAATTCCATTTAATATTGATCCCATTGCGTGTTCACGAATTCCAAAATGTAAATTTCTTCCACTGTAATTATTCTTTTCAAAACTCTTAGCACTTTTTATATCTGTTAATGTGGATGGAGAAAGATCTGCGGAGCCGCCAATCATAAAAGGTATATGATCTGCCATTGCATTTAATACTTTACTGCTGGCAGCTCTGCCGGATATTTTTGTGCCTGCTTCAAATGCTGGAATACAGCAATCCCAATCCTTAGGCATTTCACGATTCATTATCAGCTTTAGCTCTGCTGCTAATTCAGGATAATTAATTTCATATTTAGAATACAGTTGATTCCAATCTTCATTTTGCTTCTTCCCTCTTTCAATAATACGATTTGAATATTCTATAACTTCATTCGGAACAAAGAATTTCTTTTCGGGATCCCAGCCATAAAATTTCTTTGTTGCTTTTATCTCATCTTCACCCAGAGGTGAGCCGTGAGCGCCGTGTGTATCCTGCTTTGTTGGTGCACCATAAGCAATGTGGCTATCAACTATAATTAATAATGGTCTTCCTTTTTCATTATTTGCAATGATTATTGCTCTGTTCAACGTTTCCAAATCGTTTGCATCTCCTACATGCTGAACATTCCACCCATAAGCAATGAATCTCGCTGCAACATCCTCTGAAAAAGCAAGACTAGTGTTACCTTCAATTGTAATGTGGTTGTTATCGTAAAACCAAACAAGATTATCCAAACCAAGATGCCCGGCAATTGAAGCAGCTTCTCCGGAAATTCCTTCCATCATACAGCCATCACCTGCAACCGCATAAATTTTATAATCAATCAAATTATAATTTGGTTTGTTGTATCGGGCGGCAAGCCACTTTTGTGCAATTGCGAACCCAACGCTTGTGGCAACACCCTGCCCAAGTGGTCCAGTTGTAGTCTCAACACCGGGTGTGTGTCCGTACTCCGGATGACCGGCACATTTACTGTGAAGCTGACGAAATGTTTTGATGTCATCAAGAGTAACATCATATCCTGTTATGTGAAGTGTGCCGTAAAGAAGCATCGATGCGTGACCAGCGGATAAGATAAATTTATCTCTATTAATCCAATTGGGATTTTGAGGATTGAATTTCATAAACTTATCGAATATGGTGTATGCAACAGGAGCTAAAGCCATTGGTGTGCCGGGATGACCGGAGTTAGCTGCCTGAACTGCATCCATAGAAAGAGTACGGATTGTATTGATACAAAGTTGATCTAAATTATGATTCATTATCTTCTCTTAATTTTCGTTTAATAATTCTAACGCCATTTTAGCAGCGCCGTTTATTGCAGCATTATTATGATTTAATACAAAAACCGGTGTTGCTTTAACAATTTCAGACAGCCTACCTTTATTGCTAAAACTTTCTTCAAATATTTTTGTTTGAAGTTTTGGTAATATTTTATGAGGGATTCCTCCTGCAAGATAAACACCGCCTGTTGCTAGTAGAGTTATAACAAGATTTCCGCAATGCGCACCTAAAACTGAAATAAAAATGTTAAGTGTTTTTTCACAAAGTGGATCTTTTTCTAAAAGTGCCATGTCTGATATAACTGCAGCTTTATCTTCAACAAGCATCCTTTCAAAAGTTTCTTCAGTAAATGATCCATACCCACATTCAACTAAAAAATCAAATACATTTATTAACCCATTTCCAGAAACAATTCTCTCATAACTCACACGTTCAAACTTTCTACTTAAATAGATATAAAGTTCTTCTTCCAATTGGTTGGTGGGGGCAAAATCTACATGGCCACCTTCTGAATCTATTACAATTTTTTTATTCCCTTCACAAAGAAGAAAAGCTTGACCTAGTCCAGTACCTGGGGCAACAATAACAAATCTTTGATTTCTGTTATTAACTTTACCAGGTTTGATTTCTATTATTTCATCAGCTTTCAAATATGGAATTTCAAAAGCAGTTGCTGCAATATCATTTACAATTCTTACCTTCGGGGTTTTTAAAATATCGATGAGTTTATTTTCTACAATAGTCCATGGAAGGTTTGTTGATTTGGATTTTCCGTTCTCAACTGGTCCGGGGATACCAAATACCGCACTAGCTGGTATTATTTGCTCATTGTGTAAAAAGTCTTTTAAAATAATTTCAAGTTCTATAAAGTCTCTACTTGAATACTTTTTCGATTTTATTTCTGTGATATGGTTACCATCATACTTAAAAAGTGCAAGAAGAGTTTTAGTGCCACCAACATCTCCAGCTAAAATGATGTTATTACCTATTTCCAATTTTGATTTTCCTTATATAAGATCGAGGCTTCTCTATCAAGCAGCCAGATAAGATTACCGTTTATAGGTTTTATAAAAGACGCTGGATAATTTTTTGAATCAGTTTTATTGTTCAGAATATCGTTTACAATTTTGCTCTTGATTTTCCCTGAGGCTATAAAAACAATATTCTTTGCATTATTAATCAGCTTTCCTGTGAAAGTAATTCTTTTTTGATTTGAGACTGGATGAGTTGCAACAGCACAGATCTCATTTGTCTTTATCAAATTGAGTTGATTCGAAAATATCGATGCAGTATGACCATCTTCCCCAAGTCCAAGCATGATCAAATCAAACCTCGGAAAATTATTTTCATTCTTTAGATGATTTATTATTTCAGCACTATAATTGGCTGCTTCCAACAGAGGTTCATTTTCTCCTTTGATTCTATAAATATTAGATGAGGGAATTGGCAGCTTACTCAACAATGCTTCATAAGCCATTTTGTAATTACTTTCAGAATCATTTGGGGGAACACAGCGTTCATCGCTCCAAAAAAAATTTATCTTACTCCAATTAATTGTGTTGTTATGATTTGAAGCTAAATATTCAAATATTCTTTTAGGAGTTGAGCCACCAGATAATGCAATGTTGAAATAATCTGTACAATCATTTACCCCATCAATCAGAAGCTTTGCAAATTGTTCAGAAAGTTCTTCAATCGATCTACCTATATGGATTTTATAATTCACAATAAACTCCGTCATCAGATAGATTTTTACACGGATATCGCCAATGCATATCTTTTCCTTCAATTAGATCATCGGCGTGTTCGGGACCCCAGGTACCTGCTGGATAACCAAACAATGGAACATCTTTTTCATTCTTCCAGCACTCTATTACCGGAGTCAAAAATTTCCATGCTTCCAATACTTCTTCAGTTCTCGCAAATAAAGTTGAATCACCTTTCATGGTATCATAAAGAAGACGTTCATACGCAGAAGGAATTCTTTGGTTTGAAAGATCTGAGTAATGAAAATCCATATTTACATTTTGAACATCAAAACTGGCACCCGGTGTTTTCATTCCAAACTTTAGTAGAATACCTTCATCTGGTTGAATTCTGATAACCAATTGATTGCAGGAATTATGCATTTCATCTTTAGCAAAGAGAAAATGCGGTGTTTGCTTAAAGTGAATAACAACTTCAGTTACACGTGTTGGCAATCTTTTTCCAGTACGAATATAAAACGGAACACCGCCCCATCGCCAGTTATCAATAAAAAATTTTAATGCAGCATAAGTTTCGGTAACTGATTCGGGATTTACACCTTCCTCTTCACGATATCCATTTACTGCCTGGCCCTTAATATGAGAAGAAATATACTGACCTCTGATTGCATTATTCTTCACATCTTCTTTTTTAATTGGGCGTAAAGATTGAAATACCTTTAAAATTTCATTTCGTATTGCAGACGGTTCTAATGATGAGGGAGATTCCATGGCAGTTAACCCAACAACCTGCAATAAATGATTCTGTACCATATCACGCAATGCACCCGATGACTCATAATACCCGCCGCGTTTTTCAACGCCTATACTTTCTGCAGACGTAATCTCAACGTGATGAATATAATTTCTATTCCATAATGGCTCAAAAATTCCGTTTGAGAATCGAGTAACTAAAAGATTTTGTACTGTCTCTTTGCCAAGATAATGATCTATCCTAAATATCTGTTCTTCTTTCCAATCCTTTAATAATTGATCTTTCAAATTGAGCGCCGAATCAAGATCATATCCAAAAGGTTTTTCAATAATCAGTCTTTTCCAGCCATCTTCCTGTACATTCAAACCAACTGCCGCAAGATGCTGCGGAATTGTACCATACAAACTTGGTGGAGTAGATAAATAGAATATAGTATTCCCGCTTATACCATTGTTTTTTCTAAGTTCATTTATTTTTTTATTCAGATTTTTATATGAAGTAGTGTCATCAAAAGTAATAGGAGTGTAAAATATTTTTTTTACAAACTCATCAATCTTCGAATCATCTTCAATTTCTTTAAACTCATTAATAGATGATTTCATATTACTTCTGAATTCTTCATCACTGAATCCGGTTCGAGAAACTCCGAGCAGAACGAATTTTTCCGGAAGCAGATCCTGCACAAAAAGAGAATAGATAGCCGGAACCAATTTTCTTTTTGTAAGATCACCCGATGCCCCGAATATGGCATATATGTGATTGTCAGTGTTATTCATACGCATCCTCTTACTTCGATTTAACTGCGTGTCCGCCAAACTGATTTCTTAATGCTGCTAACACTTTCATGGCAAACGATTCTTCCTGCCTTGATTGAAATCTTGTATAAAGAGAAGCAGTAATAACGTGAGCAGGAACATTAAAATCCATTGCTGTTTGCACGGTCCATCTTCCTTCGCCGCTGTCCTGAACGTAATCTTTAAGTTTTTCTAACTTTGGATCTTCTTTGAAAGCATTAACAGCAAGTTCCAAAAGCCAGCTTCTAACAACACTACCATATTGCCAGGCATCTGCAACTTTTGTTATATCAATATTGTAAGGAGACTTTTCAAGAATTTCAAAACCTTCTGCATAAGCCTGCATCATTCCATATTCAATTCCATTGTGAACCATTTTAACAAGATGACCAGTTCCCGATTGTCCGCAATAGACGTAACCATTTTCAGGAGCAAGAGACTTAAATATTGGTTCAGTAAAATCCACAGCAGATTTTTCGCCCCCATACATCAGACAATATCCATTCTGCAAACCCCAAACACCACCGCTTGTACCGCAGTCTAAATAGTGAATACCAAGCTGTGCCAATTTTTCTGCTCGCGCTTGAGTATCTCTCCAGAAGGAATTTCCTCCATCAATAATGATATCGTTTTTTTTCAGATGCTTAGACAGTTCCTCAATATTTTCATCTACGGGCTTACCAGAAGGTACCATCAGCCATACAACTTTTCTTTCGGGGAGTTTATGAATTAAGTCTTCTATAGATTGTGATGGATGAGCGCCTTTTTTTGCTAACTCTTCTATTGGCTCAATTTCTCTGTTCCAAACAACGACTTCATGTCCACTATTCAGGAGACGCTGAACCATATTAAATCCCATTTTACCGAGACCGATAAATCCAATTTTCATTGTTTACTCCAATTATTTTTATAAGATGATTATTCTTAGATCAGATTTATTATTAAAAACCTTAACAAATGTAGAGGAAGAATTGTCTAAAGTTTGTCATAATTCAGACAAACAAAAAGATGCCGAAATGATTTTATTCTTTAAAAAGACTAACAAATATCAAATAAAGAATTTTGACAGAAGCTTTTACGGTACCTTTTAATGTTCCTGTTACTTTAGATTCACCAATTCTTTTCCTATAACTAACCGGAACTTCAATACATTTCATTTTTTGTTTTGCGGCTTTAATCTGCATTTCTACAGTCCAACCAAAATTTCTATCCTGCATATTAAGCTTAAGCAGAGATGAATACTTAATTGCCCTAAAAGGTCCAAGATCAGTAAAATTATAATTCCATAAAACTTTAATTAGAAAAGTTGAAAGCCAATTACCAAATATAGCTTGTGGAAGCATTGCTCCTTTTTGTCTTGTACCAATCATTCGTGAACCAACTACCAAATCGTAATCATGATTTGTAATAGGTTGAACTATTATATTCATTTCTTCAGGATAGTCGCTGTAATCACCATCAATAAAAACAACGATATCGTAATTTTTATCTTTGATGTGATCAATAGCTTTAAGGCAAGCAACACCATATCCTTTTTCATTTTCAGTAAGAACAGTTGCTCCAAATTTTTTTGCAACTTCAACAGTTTTATCTGTTGAACCATTATTGGTTACGATTATCTCATCAACAAAACCGGGAATATCCGAAAGAACTAGCGGTAATGATTCTTCCTCGTTGTAAGCGGGAATAATAACAACTACTTTTTTCCCTTCGATCATTCAGAGATAGCTCCTCCACAACTACTCCCCGCACCTGCAGTGCAACCAAAGCAATGTGAATCAAAAATTATATTTCTTCTTAAAAGTGTTTCAAAGTCAAAATCAAACACAGTCATCGGTTTATTTGTAAAAACTTGTAAATCTAACATTTGGTTAAAATCGCAATCAAATATTTTCCCATCCCAAGAAATGCTTAGCAATGAACGACACATTACTCCTTCTGCAGCGGCAGGATTAAAAGCATTAATTAATTTTTCCATATACTCTTCATAAGTGCCGGAACGTTCAAGTGATTCTTTGAAACGATGGATAGGCATATTTGTAATTGTATAAAGTCTGTCAAATTTTACCTGATACTTTTCCCATAACTCTTTTTTAAAATCCGCTTCAAGTGATTGCTGCGAAGCGGGAAGAAATGCCCCTACAGGATTATATACAAGGTCCAGAATTAGATTGCTGTTTTCATCGCCGTATCCAACTTCATTAAGCATTCGCAAAGAGTCAATACTTTTATGAAAGACTCCTTTGCCTCTTTGTTTATCGGTAAAGTATTCCTGGTAGTATGGTAAAGATGAAATAACCTCAACTTGATTATCGGCATAAAATTTTGGCAGATATAATTTCGATTCTTTTGTAGTTGGATCACCGTCAATCGTAACTGTTAGATTGTGGCGAACTAAAATATGTTTTCCAAGTTTCTTTGCTTCTAAAACAAGATAATCAAAATGCGGATTTAGCTCTGGTGCACCACCTGTAATATCAAGATTTTTTATTTGAGGATGTTCAGCAAGAATTTCCAGACACTTATCAATTGTTTCTTTACTCATCTGCTCTGTTCGTTTGGGTGATGAATCAACATGGCAATGTAAACAAGCCTGATTGCATTTTAGTGTAACGTTTACCTGAAGAGTATCAATCGAGAGCGGAGGTAAATCAATTCGATTCTCTTTAATTTTTTCTTCAAAATCAAATTTCTCTTTTACTATAAGATGTAGCGCATTATTTCCCATTTTACTTTTTCCTCTTAAGCTCCATATTTTTCTAAATGATTTAACATTTGTACACCGTGAACAAGGTCTATACCTGCCGCCATTGCTGCAGCAACATGAATCGCTTCAGTCATTTGATCCGGGTTAGAACCATTTTCAAGACAGGCTGTGGTATATGCATCAATACAATATGGACAAGGTTTAAAATGTGCTATTGCCAATGCAATTAAAGCCTTTTCCCTTTTGGTTAAAGAACCTTCTGTTCCAACCACGGTATTGTAGTAATCGAAAAATTTTTTCATTAGTTCGGGTTTAAATTTTCCGACTTCTGCAAAGCGTCCTAGGTCCTTTGATTCGTAATAATTCACTTTATAACTCCATAATTTAATTCGTTAAGATCCCAATTATATTCATTGTAAGAAATATCCCACTTAGAAATATTTGCTTTAATATCCTTTGAAATATTTTCAGAAACAAATTTTGCAATAAACTTCAAAATGTTCTCATCCGATTTACCAAAATCTTCACCAAACCAATTAAATATTTCTGAGATGTATGCTTTTCGGTTTTTAACATCAAAATGATTTCTTGTTTTATCATTTATAAATTTTGTTGTTTGTTCCTGCAATTGAGTATCAATCTTATCGGCTTCAAATGCCTCGTTACGTAATTCCGGGCAGCTAATAGATGCACAAACAACTGCAAAGTGAATTCGGGGTTCATTCATCTTTCTTAATATTTTATGTTCAATATCATTTAGAGCATATTTTTTATTATTGATAGTGATAAATTGTTTATCCCAAACAGTTTTACCCAACAAATAACCGATTACTTTTCCACCTGTGTGAAGATCAGTTATACTTTCTATTGGATAATTATCCCGAACAATTTGTAATGTAAATGCGTTATAAGCGTTTATCCAGAATGCTAACTTTTCATTTCTGCTTAACTTATCAGGATTTGTGTTTGAGAGTTCAGATAAATACTTGCCCAGTTGTTTGTCGTTCTTAAGGTTTTTATAATCTACCAAACCATTTTTAACATAATTCTTTAAAATGTCTGTAAATATTTGATGATCTTGAGCCAGCAATTTTTGTCCGGATGTTAAAACAAGAAGTAAAGTTGAGATTATTATTAAATATTTTATTTTCATTCAAAGTCTCTCTAATTCGTTTCGTAAGCCATTTTTATTTCGTGCTTGATTGTATTCACCGAACTACTATTTAGCCAATGAACCAAATCTTCTTCTGTATCAATGTCCTGTAATTCAGGTAGTTTATAATAATTTAGATTTAACATATCCATTTTTTTAATCGTTTCTGTATAAACAGAGGGAAGACTAAATTCAATTTCCTCAAATAATTCCGGATAGATTTTTTTCATTCCAAGCAGATAATATCCTCCATCTTTTGAAGGACCAATAACAACATCATTTGAATCCAAAAGATTAAATGCATTCACTATAACTTCCTTTGATAGATCAGGAATATCAGTACCAATGATGATTACTTTTTGCGCTCCGGTTGAAAATACTTTTTCAAAAGCATTTTTCATTCGATTTCCAAGGTCTTTACCTTGTTGAGGTGAAAAGAACAACTTATTTCCCAACCAACCTATTATTTTTTCTTTTTCATCCTCATTTGAATAAAATGCAAAGCGGTTAATGCCCGGAATTCTTTTAACATTCTTAACTATATTTTCTGCACAAGATTTATAAAATCTCATTGCAAACTCTGACGAAGTTGTATTTGCAAGTCTTGTTTTAACCTCACCAATTTTAGGATAGCGAAGGAAAATAATTATTGAATCAGTTCTGATTTTACCAATATTGTTATTATACATTTTACTTAAAGTCTTCTCCTTTGCGTTAAAAATGTACCCGGTGAATAATAAAATATTAAATAGTTGCCTTTTAATAACCCCATCCTTGATAAATCTTCTTGCAGAAGAGTTAACAATAGAATCAAGAACGAAAATTTTTGTACTCCTAGATGCGCGATTAAAGAAGTCTACATCTTCAAATGTTTCTCTGGAATCAAATCCATTTAATTCCTCAAAGAATGATTTTCGAATAATAATTGCTGAATCACCAAAACGAGTAAACTGTGTATCATATGTTGAATATTTTGTGTACAGATCTAAAAATTTATGATAGTAATCAAATCCTAATTTAAATCTGCATATTATTTTTTTATCGTCCGAAAAAAAATCTTCCAATAGTTTGACTGTATTCTTTGGAAGAAAAGTATCAGCATGTAAAAAAATCAGAATATCGCCTGTAGCAACGTTCGCTCCCGCATTTAACTGCGCACCTCGGCCAGAAATTGATTTTACTAATTTCAAGTTACTGTGATTACAAATTTCAATTGTCCCATCAGTACTTCCCCCATCAGAGACAATAATTTCAGCATCGAAACCTAATGATTTAATATGTTCTAAATTTTTATTCAAAAAGTAAAACTCATTAAGTGTAGGTATTATTATTGAATACTTGTACTGCATCTTCTACAATCCGGTTTTCCAATCCTTATTATTAAGAACCGGCAATTGAATACTTTTATAAAGTTCATTATCAGTATCCGCTTTTGGCAAACTACCAAAAGATAAAACCTGAGTTGGACAGTTAACAACACACGCAGAACATCGAACGCATTCCACATCATTCATCGGAATACCTTTGTTGGCATAATTCATTACATCAATGCCCATGTGACAAACTTTTGTACAGATGTTGCAGGAAATACATTTCTTTTTATCTGCAAAAATTCTGTATCGAGAAAAACGACTCACAATGTGCATCCAGGCTGCAAGCGGGCAGCCAAATCTGCACCATACTCTTCCACTCGCAAAAAAGTAAACACCTACACCTAGTACTCCAGCAAATATTACATCGATACCGAGGTAATAAAATTTATGTAAAAAATCTGCCGTGTAAGAAATCTTTTCATTAATGATCGGGATATTGATATCATATAATACAGATACAAGCTTGAACCCAGTTATAACAAACGCAGCTACTAATGCCCATTGACCAAAATTTTCCCATTTCTTTGCTTTAGGTCCATGTGGAGCTAAAGTTCTGTACTCATCTCCCAGTGTTTCTGCAAGTGCACCACACGAACAAATCCAGCCGCAATAAGCTCCTTTACCCCAACGATAAACTATGTAAGGAATGAAAACGAAAGTTTGGAATAAACTAAATACCATCCAGAACGTTGTGATGTTAGAATTATAAAGATTACTAAAGTTTAATGGCCAGGCCAAAATAAAACCATAAGAGCGCCAATAACTTTCTCCGGGAAATACCTGTGTAAGAATAAATCCATCTTGCAAACCAAGTGCCCCGATTTTACCAAGATATGGCAAGATAATTTCAGGAAGAAAAAATAACGGTAAGGCTTGAATCAAAATCAATGTCCAGGTTTGGTATTTAATGTACGTAGTTGGCTTCACATTAATTCTACGAATCCCGAACAACAAAATTGTCAACGAATAAAATCCGGTGTACCAGAATGACTGGGACTTACCAAGAAACTCAACACCAAAATATCTTCCTCCAAAGAATACAACAGCAAAGAAGATTCCAATTGTTATGAAATAAAAATACTTAAATGTCTGCCAATCATATTTTATTTGAGGACGATAATCTTTAAGGAATTTATACAGCAGATAAACACCAAGGATGATAAAAGCTATAAAAGATAAATACGCTATAAAAGCATTTATATATTTAGTTACAGTCCAAATTTTTGCATCGTTAAAAATGTTGGATAGAATTAAAAACGGAAGATAAATAAATTTATTCCAAAATTCCGAGGAAAGAACATTCCCAAATATCGAACTCCAGGAATCCTGCTTTCCAAAAAAGCTTTCATAATAATCAGCACTACTTTTACCAAAGTATAGTACACCAGCAAACAAAAGAAGCAGAGCAAATTGTAATTTAGAGTTGAGAGATAGCTCCCCCTCCATTTTAATATTACTTCGCTTAAAGAAATCAGTCGGAAGTTCTTTACCAATCATCGTAAATATCATGGAATTTTCAATTTCAATTTCTTTTTTTTCTTTATCAAGAAGAGTTACTGAATTGTCTTTAACTTCCTTTACATTCGTTTCAAACAGTAGACTAATTTTACCCCGCTCAACCAATTCTTTTAACTTAAGTTCATTCTGTTCTTTTGGTCTAGCAAAAGATGATTTTCTATACGAAAGACTTACTGATTTTGCACAATGAGAAACAGCAATAGCAGTTTCAAGCGCTGAATCACCACCACCAACTACAAGTACATCTTCACCTTTAGCATCATTTGGATCAATTAATCTGTTATAAACTTTCGGCAGATGTTCACCGGGTACATTTAACATTCTTGCATTACCTGATTTTCCGATTGCCAGTATAACCCTTAAGCATTTATAATCACCTTCGCTAGTAATTAATTTAAAGTGATTATTTCCCTTTTCAATCTTTTCAACCATTACACCTTCTATAATCGGCAGATCAATACTTTTTATTTGCTCGTTTAATTCATCAAGTAAGGATTCCTTTACACCATCATTAATTTTTAAGTCAGATTTCTGTTGAAAATCATCAGGTGCAGCAATGATTGGTTTACCTTTGGGAAAGTTTACAATTGTATTAAACTTTTTTGCAGATTCGAGAATTTTAAAACTAAAGTCTTTTTTTGATGCTTCGATTCCTGCGGCAATGCCAGCAGGACCAGCACCTACAACGATTACATCATAAATGCTGTTATCTGATTTACTTTGTCTGAGCTTTTTGTACTCAGGATCATTGTTGAATAGCTCAATTATCTTTTTACCACTTTCGGCTGCAAGTTTGAGAAGTGGAATTCCTGTAAGATCGCCGATTATAAAAATTCCTTTAGCAGAAGTTTCACCCCATTCATTAATTTTAGGATATTTTTCAACCTCACCAACAGGAACATCTTTTTGTAGCCAGGTGAAATATTTTGAAAAGAATTTCATTATTGCCTTAAAAATATTGTCTTGGTAAAATAACTATTTTGGTTGTAAAAGTAGATGAATCTATTAATATAAGTTGTCAAATAGCTGACAGTTAAGATAATAATCGAATACTGTAAAGGGGTAATTAGTTTGAGAGAAGTTTAAGAAATGAACTATCCTGGTAGTACCAATTCATAATTTAGAAGTCCATAATCAATCACAAACATATTAGAGAAGAAATGGAAACTCTTGCTGATGAAATATAACCAATTGGGACTTATGAGATAACTTGGAATGCAGCTAATCTACCGAGTGGACTTTATTTCTATAGTTTGCAAACGGGAGATTTTGTTCAAACAAAAAAGATGTTACTATTAAAATAGTGTCAAATGACCCCTCAGGATATTAAATTTAACAAAAATACTGAGGAGACAAATGGAACTAAGACGGACCG
>JBGAWM010000099.1:0-9247 GCA_044227615.1 Ignavibacteriaceae bacterium | reverse complement strand
CAAGGCTCGTCCGACGGCAGCGATCCTTTGGGGTGGAGTATAGAAGGCGTTGATCTTGTTAATGCTGATAACATCACAATCAAAAATATTCAGATAAGATACTTTCGCGGCTTCGGGATAAGAGTTGACGCAGCCTCAAGTTATTTTTTTTCTTACAATAATTATGTAGATAGCTGCGGCTGGGCGGCATTTGGGGAAGACACAATAAAATCACCCTGCGGAGTAAAGTTGTTTGGTGATGATGCAACATTCAGGAAGTCCTACATAATGCAGTCAGGCTGGGATGGAATGCAGATAGCTGGTTATAGAATTACTGTTGATACTTCAATAATTTATTATACAGGAATAGATGAACCCGATGCTTTACATCAAGGTGATGGAGTTCAGATGTTTAAGAATCCTGATAGCTCATACTGGGTTCCTTACTATGGTGACTCAATAGAAGTATGGAAAACCGGACAGGCTACATTTAGAGCTTGTAATATAAATACAGTGGAGGCTAAAAAATCAGGCATAGAAGGGGGATGGGATTCAATATATTATAATTATGGTCAAGATACTGTGGCATACCTGTTAGAGAAACCATTAGTACAGGTAATAAACAGCACAGTAGCTGGCGGCACCGGACTTAATATTACACAAGATGCGCATCCAAGGATCGGGCATTTTTATTCTTCAGTGCAAGGCAGTAAGATTAAATCATTAGATCCTCTTCACCCCACGTGCAGAATCGACTTTGCAGACCCATCACCTTATAATACACCACAATGGGGCAGTATAAAGAATAATACATTTTATAGCCCTGAAGGATATGATCCGTTACAGGACCAGGACGATTGCCCCGTTCTGGAATTTGATACTGATAGCACTGCTGTCTTTTACAGTAATAATAATTGGAGAGTTGGTAGTGCTGACAGTACATTTTGTGTTATACATAATTTAACAACTCCTTAAGCTGACAGCGAGGCAAATAAAATGAAAAACATAATAATTATTATAATAATATTTACGCTTTACCAGAACATAAATTCTCAAGATATTTTGTGGAAGAAAAACTTTGGTCTTAATACAGCGGATGATTTTGGACAAAGTGTAGTCGAAACCAATGATGGTAACATCGCCATAGCAGGTTATACAGGCTCTTACGGTGCGGGAGGATTTGATGTATGGTTAATTAAGACTGATGCCGATGGAAATATACTTTGGTCAAAAACATATGGAGGTTTGGGCGATGATTATGCCTATTCGCTTAAACAAACTGAGGATGGAGGGTTTATAATTGGAGGAGCTACAAACTCCTCTGGAGTCGGTGGATTAGATTACTACCTGATAAAAACAGACTCACTCGGTGATACTCTTTGGACAAGAACATTTGGTGATGTTAGTATTGACATCTGCTATTCTATAGACTTAACCACTGACGGCGGCTATGCGCTGACAGGTGTAAGAACATACAATCCTGATGAGGATGTTTGGATTATTAAAGTTGATTCAATGGGAAATTATCAGTGGAATAAAATCTATGGCGGAGAACCCGAAGATGATCGGGGTTTTGATATTAAACAAACAGAGGATGGAGGTTTTATAGTATCGGGTTCCACAGGATGTAACACGGGGCCTAGTAATGCAAACTGCGATGGTTGGCTAATAAAGATTGATTCGATGGGAGACACACTTTGGACAAGAAAATTTGTTGGCAGCGATGATTCTGATTACTTTGAATCGGTTTCCCAAACAAGTGATGGTGGATATATTGTGACAGGAACAATTGCCAATCCTACTTCGGGTGTGGCAGGGGATGTCTGGCTACTCAAAACCGACTCACTCGGCAACGAAATATGGTCAAGAACTTACGATTATCAGAATGATTATGATATCGGTTATTCCGTTCAGCAAACTATTGATGGGGGGTATATTATTTGTGGTTCTGGTGGGTGGGATGTTGATTATGGCTGGATTATTAGAACAGATGGGTTAGGCGATACTTTATGGACAAAATCAATAGAGAGTTACTCCGGTGATAATATTTTTAGTTCGTTGGATACAGATTTTTATTCTATCATTCAATTATCTAATGGTGATTATATTGCAACGGGAAATCAGCCTTACTTACCCGTCTCAGATCACGCTCAACAAGTAGTTTTATTGCGCATTGCCTCCGACATAGTCCCTGTAGAACTTGCCTCCTTCACAGCAACAGCACAGCAAAATAATGTTTCGCTAAATTGGCAAACTGCAACGGAGACAAATAACAGCGGATTTGAAATAGAGAGGAATGAAATGTCAAAAGTCAAAGATCAAACGGATTGGCAGGTAGTTGGTTTTGTTCCCGGGTTTGGTACAACTACCGAACCAAAAAGTTATTCTTTCGTTGATGATAACCTTTCTGCAGGAAATTATCAGTACAGATTAAAACAAATTGACTTTGATGGAAGTTTTGAATATTTCCCGAATGCTTTCGGGATTGAAGTTGAAATAACTTCACCAACAGAATTTTCACTTGAGCAGAATTATCCAAATCCATTTAATCCTTCTACCAATATTAAATATACAATTAGCAGCAGACAATTTGTAACACTCAAGATATTCAATTCACTTGGCGAAGAAATAGAAACTTTAGTAAATGAATTTCAGGATGCAGGAGTTCATTCTAAATTATACATTCTACATTCTACATTGCCCAGCGGTGTGTATTTTTATCAATTAAAGGTTGGTGATCCCGAAGCCGGTTCGGGACAAGTTTTTGTTCAGACTAAAAAGATGACATTAATTAAGTAAGAAATATAAAGCGCATTCCCGAATTTATTTTAATTTAAAAAATGAGCGTTAACATGAAACACTTATCTATTTTTTTCATAATGGTTCTGGCCGGGGCTATCAGCTTTTATCTGTATTTAAATCAAACTCCCGAAAAGATAAAACTACCTTCATTTGTTCCGGCTGATGATTGGTTCGAGCGGCAGCGTGCTTATCCTTTTGATGAAATTCCGAATGAAGAAAGATTAAATGCAATCGAATATGTAAAGATGAATATGCATAATACATCTGCTGTTAAATTTGGTCAGACTTTAGTGTGGGAGTCAGCAGGTCCCACAAATATAGAAGGAAGAATTACTACAGTTGCTATCCACCCGACTAATCCTCAGATAGTTTATGTAGGAACTGCAAACGGCGGGGTATGGAAATCTGAAAACTTCTGTCAATCTTATACTCCTGTTTTTGATAACACAAATACAACTTCAATTGGTGATATTGCAATTGATCCGGTTGATCCAAATATAATTTACTGCGGAACGGGTGAAGCAAACTCATTAAGAAGTTATTATCCGGGAACAGGAATTTATAAATCTACCGATGCCGGAGTAACCTGGAATTATACTGGGCTTGGAGAAACAAACAGCATCGGGAGAATTGCAATTAATCCGTTAAACACAAATGAAATTTATGTCGCCGCACTTGGTGCCTTACGAAAAAAGAATGATCAGCGCGGCTTATTTAAATCGACAGACGGCGGAATTACATGGGATAATGTAATCTATCTCGGTGATTCAGTAGGTGTTGTTGATGTAGTCATAGATCCTAATAATCCCTCTAAAGTATTTGCAGCAAGCTGGGAAAGAATGAGAAGAGAAGATTTTATAAAGTATGGCGGTCCAAAAACTGCTTTGTATGTCTCAACCAATTCGGGTGTAAGCTGGTCAGTTGTTAACGGTGGTTTTCCATCCAACAGCTCAGACCTTGGCAGAATATCAATGGATATTTCCAAATCCAATCCCAATATAATTTATGCACTGACGGCTTATGCCAACGGTAACAGCAGAGGATTATACAAATCAACTGACGGCGGGGTATCATGGACATTAAAAAATTCATCTGTTGCATACTCAAGTAATTATGCATGGTTCAATAGAATTTGCAGAGTGCATCCAACAAATCAGGAAATTGTTTATTGCGGCGGATTGGATATGATGCAGTCAACAAATGGAGGTACTAATTTTAATTTTGTTAATGATTCTTATGTAGATCATCACGCATTAGCTTTCAGTTTGTCAAATCCTAATTATGTTGTTATTGGGAATGATGGAGGAATAGATCATTCAACTAACGGAGGAGCAGTCTGGATACCAAGTGCGACTCTTCCAATAAGCCAATTCTACGCCGGGGAAATTAATCCAGGTAACCCTGAAGATATTTTAGGAGGCACTCAGGATAACAGCACGATAAGAACTGTCAACGGAAGCTTAAACAACTGGCAGGTTATATACGGCGGAGATGGCTTTTACTGCTTAGTTGATTATCAAAATCCAAATAAAATTTATGCATCTTCACAGTATGGCGGCTTAGGAAGATCAACTGATGGAGGAAATTCATTCTTAAGTGCTACCTCAGGGTTAGACCTTTCATTTACTAACTGGATGACTCCTTTTGTGATGGATAAAAATATTCCTTCTACACTTTACTGCGGAACTTATAGAATCCATAGATCAACTAATAGTATGCAATCCTGGACGCCAATAAGTCCGGACTTAGCAAATGGACATATCGTAAACCTTGGAACAATTACTACTGTTGATGTTTCCAAATCAAATCCAAATGTAATTTATTGCGGGACTGATGATGCGAATGTGTGGGTAACAACTAATGGCGGAACTGACTGGACAAAAATTATTAATGGACTGCCGGACCGCTGGGTTACGAGAGTTACAATTCACCCTGATTCGGCTAATGTATGTTATGTTACTTTATCCGGGTACAAGATTGATTCAACCGGTGCACACATTTTTAGAACAAGTAATTTTGGAAACACCTGGATCCCAATTAATGGAAATCTTCCTGATGCACCTATTAATGATGTTATCATTGATCCTCTGGATTATAACTCGCTTTACATTGCCACAGATGACGGAGTTTTCTTTACAACAAATCTTGGGGTATCCTGGGGTATCTTGGCAGATGGAATTCCGGCTACGGTTCCTTGCCATGATCTTACACTTGATAATGCCACACGAAAGCTTGTAGTCTGGACGCACGGACGCAGTGCATACAAATTAATTTTACCAGTCCCCCCGGTTCCGGTTGAACTCTCTTCATTTACGGCAGAACTAATTAATAGCGATGTAAATCTTAATTGGGCTACCTCCTCAGAAATTAATAACAACGGTTTTATAGTTGAAAGAAGATTATTCGACGCAGAGTTTATTGAAATTGGTTTTGTTAAAGGCAGTGGCACGTCCACCGAAATAATTAAATATTCTTTCGCCGATAAAAATATTTTGCCGGGCAAATACTCCTATAGATTGAGGCAAGTAGATTATAACGGCAGCTTTGAATATTCAAAAATTATTGATGTTGAACTAAAAGATGAAATTGAATTTACTTTATCTCAGAATTACCCCAACCCTTTCAATCCAACTACAAAAATTCATTACTCAATTCCATCTGTCACCCAGAGCTTGTCGAAGGGTGACGCTTATGTGAAATTAAAAGTTTATGATAATCTCGGTAATGAAATTGCAACACTTGTTAATGAAGTAAAACCAGCCGGGACATACGAAGTTGAGTTTAACGCTTCACAATTATCATCAGGAATTTATTTTTACAAAATACAAGCAGGTAATTTTACACAGACAAAGAAGATGCTGCTTCTCAAATAAGCATTGCTTTTGAAAAAAAATATTATTTAACGGCAGTTACGCAAAACAGGAAATAATGAATGTCATGCCCGCGAAAGCGGGTATCCACTGTTCTAAAATAAGTGACGATATAAGACCTTAAAATTCTTTTTACGTAACTTCAGCTATTTAATAAAGACCCCGCTTAAAAATTAGACGGGGTTTTTATATTCAGGACACGGATGTGAGTATAATAGGAGTATAATAGGTGAGCAATAGGTGTATAATAGGTGTGTAAGTGGAAATCATTCTGTATCTAATAAAAAATTATTTGCCTCTATATTAAATACTCTAAATAGGAGGATTTTGCCGCGCTTGTAAAAAAAATAATTAATAAACATTTAAGAATTACTTGATAAAAACAAAAACAGGCTATAAGTTTAACCAAACAAATGAGGATGTTTTTGTGAAATTGGAAAACAGGATAGAAAAATTAAGCACACTAATTATGAAAACAGGAACGGAAGTAAAACGTCCGTTGGATAACATTCTCTAATTATGGAATGTTATCACGCAAAAAGATTATTAAATAGAATGAAAATTAAATTTTTAATAGTAGATAACATTCCCACCGCCGGAATGTTATCAAGCAATACGGCGGGTTAAATAATAGTTATGCTTCAATAAAAAAAGAGGTAATAAATGAGTTATAAGGATAAAACCTATGTTATTTTTGATGGGGATAATGATAGGTGGGCATATGCCAGAATGAAAGGTTGGAATGTTCTAGAAAACATTGATTTTAATTTTGAAGATGCACACGATGTTTATGCAATGACTAGCAGAGCAAATGATGAAGAATATATTAAAGCTAATTTAAAAAAGCGATTTAATAATGCTTCTCAAGTCATCGTACTTATTGGTGAAAGCACAAAAAATTTATACAAATATGTAAGATGGGAGTTAGATGTTGCAATAGGGCTAGATTTACCTATCATTGCAGTAAATTTAAATGGAAAACGGACTCAAGATTCTATTTTATGTCCACCAATAATAAAAGATAAATATGTTGTTCATATTCCATTCAAAATGAAAATTATTAAATATTCATTAGACAATTTCCCATCTGAATATAAACGTCGCCAGCACACAGACAATGGACCACGATACTATAATGATTCTGTCTATAAAAACTTGGGACTTAATGATGAATGATAATGATTATCCTGCATTATTCTGTGCAACGGATTTAGCGTCTAATAAAACGCAAAAGATTTTTATTTCACTAAATGTCAGCTACCTTATAATTGCAATTCTTGGCACCACCACTGCTTTTTTTGATAATTATAAATTACTCGCAATATTGACAGCATCACTTTTCCTGATAGGTTTATTCTTATTAATTATTATACTAACGAAAAAATATGATCAAAAATGGTATTCCTGTAGAGCAATTGCTGAGTCAATAAAAACTGCAACTTGGCGATTTATGATGAAATCAGAACCATACGATGATTCAAAAACTGATGGGCAAGCAAAAGCAGAATTTAGAAACCTTCTTCGTGAATTGTTAAAAAATAATACTTCCATAGCAGATTTGATAGGTGGCGAAGTAAGTGAACAAGAGCAAATTACTCCCAAGATGTTAGAGGTACGTAATCTGAAATTAGTGGATAGAATTTCTTTTTATTTATTAAATAGAATTGATGAACAAAGGAAGTGGTATGCAAAAAAATATACAATTAACAAAAAAAATAATTTAATATGGTTTCTATTAGTAATTCTTTTTAATTCAGTTGCTGGTGTACTTGCTATTATAAAAATAAGCGCCCCTTCTTTAGAAAAACTTCCTATTGATATTTTTGCCGTAATTGCTGTTTCATCTTTAACTTGGATACAATTAAAAAGATACCAAGACCTAACATCATCATATGCATTAACAGCTCACGAAATAGGAACTATCAGAGGAATTTCTGAAGAAGTAAAAACTGAAGAAGAATTTTCAGACTTTGTAATAGATACAGAGAATGCTTTTTCTAGAGAACACACTCAATGGATTGCAAAAAGATCAAGCTAAATAGTTAGAGGAGAAAATGGCATATTTTTCTGAAAAAAAATTAAGAAGTTATAATACTTATCAATTTAACGAGTCTGCTGATCGAATACTTAAAAAATCAGCTTCTGTTACTAAGTATACAGTTTTTCTTTCACACAGCCATAAAGATTCTGATATAGCAAATGGATTAAAAAATCATTTAGCTGAATTAGGCTTAGGTATTTATATCGATTTACAAGATTCAGATTTAAGTCAATCCACAGACAGAACTACTGCTATCAGAATAAAAAATAAAATAAAAGAACTCAATTACTTTTTTCTATTAGCGACAAATAATGCCGTTCAGTCGAGATGGGTTCCTTGGGAATTAGGCGTTGCAGATGGATATAAAGATTTTGAAAAAATATTAGTGATTCCTGTGGAAGATGACTATGGTAGATTTGAAGGTAACGAATATTTGCAAGTTTACAAGCGGATGGTAATAGCAGATAATGGAAATACAGCGGTATTTAATCCTAGAGAAACAACTAATGGAATTTTAGTAGAGTCATATTTGAAATAAAGAAGCATAACAAGTTGCTGCTAATGAACTCACTCTTGTAGTTGAGGTGTAAGCGTTAATCCAAAACGTTTTGCTTGTTTTTGTAAATATTTTAATTGACGTTCTTTTGTCTGTGATAAGTTTGTAAACTAAATGAAATGGAAATCACTCCCGCTAAATGCGGGATTAAAAAAAATAATTTATACGGCAGTGTTGCATTTTAACAACTTGTCCCGTGCTGCGGGATAACACGGCGTTAAACAAAATTTGGAATATTAAATTATCTTTTCCAAACAATATGTCCGTTAACATTATTTTCTTCAAAAACTTCAAGTATTTTTGAGCAAAAATTTAACAACTCTTTGTTGCCTTCATTTTTTGCAAGCTCATAAAGCCTGATAAACATTTTTTTACCTGTTTCTGTTTGTTTAAAGTTCTTTTTAAGAAAATTATGCTGTGAACAAAGAGTTTGCCCATTTTCAATTGTAGCTTTACCCCCAAAATCTTTTGGCTTTATATGGTCAACGTGAAGTTCAACACCATCTTTTTTACCACGTCCGCAAATCACACATTTAAAATTGTCTCTTTCCAAAATGATTTTTTTCTGTGAAGCTGTAAAATCTTCTAAGTGTATTTTTTTTACTGATTTTGGATCATATCTATAAGTACCTTTGGCTATTTTGATAAGGAATCCACTTTGCGCTAATTGTCTTATCCCTCTATCTGGGTCTCTAAATACTTGACCCGTTCTTTCAAAATATTCTGATGTTACCCAGTCTACAACTTCTGGATGTTTAATATCTCGATCTGGATTTTTTTCAAAGAACTCAATTAGAAGCTCTTTTTGAGTTTTATGATTTGTCAATAAATTCTAATGCTCCTGTTTCTTTAATAATTCTTTCGGTTGCAACTTTACAATAATGTTTATCAAGTTCGACACCAATCCCAATTCTATTGTTATTTTGTGCTTCTATTAAAGTCGTTCCGCTTCCAGCAAAAGGATCGAATACAATATCTTTTACGAAAGAAAATAGTTTT
>JBGAWM010000098.1:0-9437 GCA_044227615.1 Ignavibacteriaceae bacterium | reverse complement strand
AGCAGCAGACAGAAATTTTGCTTCTTATACTAATCTAAATCCCGGCGAATATACATTCAGAGTAAAAGGTTCTAACGGAGATGGAATCTGGAATGATGAAGGAAAATCTATACGAATAATTATTAATCCACCCTGGTGGAGGACTACTTCAGCTTATGTTGGATACTTCTTTTTATTTGCCGGAGTAGTCTTTGGAATAGATCGGGTCCAAAGAAGAAGAATTTTAACAAAAGAACGAAATGCTACCGCAATTAAAGAAGCTAACCTTCGTGCACAGCTTGCAGAAACAGAGAATGAACGAAAAACAAAAGAACTCGAAGAGGCACGTCAGCTTCAGCTTTCAATGCTTCCGAAAACTCTTCCGCAATTACCTCATCTTGATATTGCTGTTTATATGAAAACTGCAACAGAAGTTGGCGGAGACTATTATGATTTTAATGTAGCAATGGATGGAACATTAACTGTTGTAATCGGGGATGCAACCGGACACGGAATGAAAGCAGGTACGATGGTTACCTCTGCAAAATCTTTGTTCAACAGCTATGCAGCTAATCCGGATATAATTTTTACTTTCAAAGAAATGACAAGATGCATTAAGCAAATGCAGTTTCAGTCACTTGCAATGAGTATGACGATGCTGAAGATTCAAAACAACAGATTGATTATGTCAGCAGCAGGAATGCCGCCGGTTTATCTTTTCAGAAAGAGGCACAAAATAATAGAAGAACATTTAATGGAAGGTATGCCATTGGGTACGATGGATAATTTTCCTTATGAGTTAAGAGAAATGGAATTGTTTACCGGAGACACATTATTATTAATGAGCGATGGATTTCCTGAGTTACATAATCAAGATGACGAAATATTCGGATACAAACGTGCAAAGAATTCTTTTGAAGAAGTTGCTGAAAAAGAACCTGAAAGTATTATAACGTATTTGAAAGAAGTCGGTTCAAGATGGACAAATGACAAGGACCCGGATGATGATGTAACGTTCGTTGTGATAAAAGTTAAATAAGATTTTTAAATAGCCTAGATTATTAGCTGTGTTGCAGAATTCTAATCGGCGTCATTTCCATCCCGATTCATCGGGAGAGAAATCTTTTATGTTTTATAGTAAAAAGATTTCTAAGTCTCCCAAGGGGATATCTATGGCAGAAGACTCCTTAGAAATGACTCTTAAAGGTGACGCAACAGTGCCCTTGGGCTAAGGTAAATATAGTTCTTGTAATTGAAGCTTCAGACCAATTTTGGGAAGAGTAATAAAACGGAAAACAAATGATAAGATTATTTAGAAATATTAGATAAAAACTTGCAGCAGAAAACAAAGTAGCCAGTTATCTCCGTTATGCAACTGGAGAAATTATTCTGGTGATGGTTGGAATTCTATTAGCGCTTCAGGTTAATAATTGGAATGAAGCGAGAAAAGAAAGAAACAATGAAATAAAATATCTTAAAAATCTAAAGTTAGATTTAAAAACTGATTTAGTTAATTTGGATTCAATGATAGTTGATCGGCGAAATAAAATAGCTTCAGCAATCACATTGCTAAAAATTCAACCACCAAAAACAATAGACCAGTTAAAATCATTTTACGAATTATTATGGAATGTTTATGGTTGGACAAGTTTTACACCGCGAACAAATACGTTAGATGAATTGATTAGCTCCGGAAATTTAAACATTATTAAAAATGATTCTATTAAGTTCTATTTGTTAAGTACAAAAGATAAAAATGAAACAATAGTAATTTATCGTCAGCATATGAGACGTGAATACGATAACTACTTATATGATCGCTCTTTGCCTATTCTTGAAATCAGTCCTTTTTTGGATTTTGAAAAATCAATAGCAGAAAAAACAAGAATTGATAATGTAATAACAGAGGATAAAAGACAACAACTTGCTTCTCAAGCAGCAATTTTCTTAAAAGATATGACTATCAGAAATGGTCTCAGATTAGCAGCAAATAATAATTATGGTATTCTTAATATGTATGAGGCACTTTATGCAGAAATACAAAAACTTATAAAATTTATTGATGAAGACATAGATGGAGTATCATGATTAAATTCTTTAGAAATATCCGTAAAAAATTGGCAGCAGAAAACAAAGTGGCAAGTTATTTCCGTTATGATATTGGAAAAATACCTCTGGTGGAAATAGGAATATTAATTATAAAACCAATCTAAAAGAGTATTGACGTTATGAAAGCAAAATCAATAAAAGGAAAATCGCCGGAAGAAATTAAAACTGCATTGACAGAAAGTTTATCTGACGGTTTTAAACCAACTTTAGCAGTTGTTTTTCTATCCAATTCACAGGACCTAATCACTATTTGTAAAATTCTGGACAAAGAAGAGATAGAGATTTTCGGTTCTACTGCAGTTGGTGAGTTTATCGATGGCGAATTGGAAAAAGATTCTATCGCTATTTTACTTCTAGATATTAACAAAAACGACTTTAAAGTTCATCTTGAGGAAAGGAACGGTAAAAGCAAACTTAGAACCGCAAGTGAAATTGGTAAAAAAGGAATAGAATGCTTTAACTATCCGGCATTCATTTTTGTTGCTGGTGGATCCCTAATCGACGGTGAGACTTTAATTAAAGGTATTAACGATGCTGTGCGAAAAGAATCAATTATATTCGGTGGCATTTCTGGCGATGATTTACGTGGTACACAGACTCAGTTATTTACTAACAATAAGACCGCACAAGATGGAATTATATGTCTTATTGTGAATAGTGAAAAAATAAAACTAGAGGGTCTTGCTACTCATGGTTGGAAACCAATTGGCACTATACGAACGGTAACAGATTGTGAAGATTGTAAGGTATACACTATAGATGATGAGCCCGCCTTAGATATTATGACAAAATTCCTTGGTATAACACTCGATGATTTTTCGGAAGAGGATATTATTCATAATGTAGGAAATTTCGATCCAATACAATTGATAAGAGATGATGGTAATACAATTACAAGAGCAATAAGATATCTTGATAAAAATGAACGATCCATCTTGTTAGCGGGACCAATTTCATATGGGACCAAAATTAGATTTTCACTTCCCCCGGATAATGACATAATAGAAAAAGTGACGAAAGAAAGTAAACAGATTAAAGAAAAATACCAACCTGAAGCTGATGCTATGATTATGTTTTCTTGTATAGGTAGGTACTACTCATTAGGTCCGTTAGTTTCAAACGAGATCGATGGAGTAAAAAATGTTTGGAATTTACCCATTGTTGGTCTTTTCTGTTTTGGTGAGATAGGAAAGTCTTTCCAAGGTCCGCAGGAATTTCACAATAATACTTGTTGCTGGATTACTTTAAAAGAAAAAAGTTAATTGAGAAAAATTCATGAAAGCAAAATCAATTAAAGGAAAATCGCCCGAAGAAATTAAAAATGCGTTAACAGAAAGTTTATCTGACGGTTTTAAACCAACTTTAGCGATTGTTTTTCTTTCTGTAAAACAAGACAGAGAAGCAATTTCCAGATTACTTGACGAAAAAGGCATTCAGATATTTGGTGCTACCACTGCTGGCGAATTTATAGACGGTGAAATCGAGGATGGTAGTATTGTGGTAATGTTACTGGATATAAATCCAGCTTATTTTAAAATAGAATTTCTTGAAACGGGTAACAGTTCAGTTTATGAAATGGCAAAAAAACTTGGCGCCGCCGGTAAAAACACCTTTGTTCGGTCTGCTTTTATTATTGCTTCGGGGTGGATAAATATTGATGGGGAGGAAATTATCAAAGGAATTGAAGATGGCTACGATGAAGTACCAACCATTTTTGGCGGCATGGCTGGAGATGATATTTCTTTAACCGGACCTATCGTTTTTACAAATGATAAATACAGTATCTTAGGATTGGTTGCCTTAGTAATTGATGAATCTAGAGTAAATGTTAATGGTATTGCAACTTGCGGTTGGAAGCCTGTAGGTGTAACCAAAACCGTTACTAAAAGTTTTGGTAAAATTATTTATACAATAGATAATCAGCCGGCTTTTGACCTGGTAATAAAATATCTTGGGCTCAATAAGGAAGACATGAGTAGTGTTACAGATTCCATAGTCAATTTCGGAGCTAATTACCCCCTACAACTTGAAAGAGATGAGGCGCCTCCTGTAATGAGAACAGCCCAATTGGGAAATCTTGTAGACCGCTCAATAATTTGTGCGGGCAATGTGCAACAGGGCACCAAATTCCGTTTTTCTGTGCCCCCTGATTTGAGGTCATCGATACAGTCGTCAATGAATGCTCGGATATGAAAAATCAAGGCGCGCTTGAAGCAGATGCCGTAATTATGTTCTCCTGTGTCAGTCGCTATTATTCATTAGGTATAATGGCAAGTGATGAAATTCAACGAGTAATGGAAATTTGGGACGCACCTTTTATTGGTTTCTTTACTTACGGTGAATATGGAAAATCAAAAAGAGGTAAGCACGAATTCCACAACAACACTTGTTGTGTGGTTGTATTAAAAGAAAAGTAAAAAAAGAATATCAAATGAAAGCAAAATCAATAAAAGGAAAATCGCCAGAAGAAATTAGAACAGCATTAGCAGAAAGTATGATTGATGGATTTAAACCAACACTTGCTATCATAATTTTAAGCAACATTGAAGATGCTGAACAGGTGCGTTCAATTTTTAGAACAAAAGGTATTTTGATTTTCGGGATCACTGCACCCCAGAAATTTACCGAACAAGGAATTACAGAGGGCGATATCGTCGTGATGCTTATGGATATAAAACCGGATAATTTCAAGATAGTTCTAAACGATTATCAGGAATCTTCTGCATACGAAGCAGGGTATAAAGCAGGTGCAGCCGGAAAGAACACTTTTACAAATCCATGCTTCATCATTTCACCATTGGATTTCAGAGTTTCCAACGATGAACTAATCAGAGGACTGACGGATGCGGCAGGCCGTGATATCATGATTGCGGGTGGGGTTAGTGGTGATCCGGCTGATTTTTCAGGGGTCGTTTTTACCAATGATGCATCAAGTACAGCAGGATTACTTGCACTCATTCTTGATCAGGACAAAGTTTCAATAAGCGGGTTGGCTGTTTCAGGATGGAAACCGGTCGGGACAACAAAAAAAATTACAAAAAGTGAAGGCTCCTGGGTTTTTACTATTGATAATGAACCGGCAATGAATGTCATTCAAAGATATTTAGGTGATGAAGTAATAATTTCAAATACACAGGCAAGCGGGCTCCTTCCTTCAGATCTAGGCTATCCTTTACAGTTTGAGAGAGCATCAGGAAATCCGATAATGAAACCTGCTCTACTTTTCAATACTGCCGATCAGTCAATCATGATGGGAGGTGAAGTAAAAGAAGGACAGCATTTTCGTTTTTCTCTGCCACCGGATTTTGATGTGATTGACAAAGTCGTTGAAAGCGCTCGGATCATTAAAGAAAAAGAGATGCCGGATTGTGATGCATTGATTGTTTTTTCGTGCGTAGGAAGATTAGGCACTTTTGGTCCATTGATCTCAACAGAAATAGAAGGATTGGCATCAACTTGGAGCAAACCAATGATAGGCTTTTTCTCGCTGGGTGAATTTGGAAAGTTAGATGGAGGTCGTTGTGAATTCCAGGGAACAACTGTAAGCTGGGTTGCCTTAAAAGAAAATCAAATAATTAATAAATAGAGATATAATGAAAGCAAAATCAATAAAAGGGAAATCTCCTGAAGAAATTAAAACTACATTGTCAGAAAGTATGGCCGATGGATTTAATCCAACATTAGCCATTGTATTTCTTTCTGTAAAACAGGACAGAGAAGCAATTTCCAGATTACTTGACGAAAAAGACATTCAGATATTTGGTGCTACCACTGCCGGTGAATTTATAGACGGTGAAATCGAGGAAGGTAGTGTTGTGGTAATGTTACTGGATATAAATTCTGCTTATTTTAAAATAGAATTTCTTGAAACAAGCAAAGAGACCGCTTTAGAAGACGCAAACAAACTGGCTATTACAGGAAAAGAAACCTTTACCAATCCTGCTTTTATAATAGCAAACAGTGGAGTATCCTTAGATGGTGAGCCATTTGTTGAGGGCATCATACAAGGTTTTGGAAAAACTTCCTCATCGGCTGACGGGGAAGTAACCATATTTGGAGGTAAGGCAGGAGATGATTTAGCGCTTCAATCAACATTTGTTTTTACCAATGGAAAAAGCAAAGACTGCGCATTGGTAGCACTTATTATTGATGAAGATAGAATAGATGTTAGAGGTATCGCAACTTGTGGCTGGAAAGCTATTGGTACCACAAAAACAGTTACGAAAAGTGAAGGTAATATTGTGTATACCATCGACGATAAACCGGCATTGGATACGTTAATGAATTTCCTTGGCGTTGAGATCAAACAGGATGACGATAAGGAGATCGTTTCATTTCTAAGCTCCTGGTATTATCCACTGCAAGTGGAACGAGAAAATGTAGATCCGGTGATACGTACAGCCATGTTTGCCAATCGTAAAGAACGTTCACTTATTTGTTCCGGAAAAGTGCCCCAAGGGTCAAAAATCAAGTTTGCTATGCCACCAGATTTTGATTCCATCGACACAGTCGTAGCAGAATGTAAAACCATTAAAAACGATACACAGCTGCAAGCCGATGCATTGATCATGTTTTCATGTGTGAGCAGATATTTATCGTTTGGGATTGTAATAAAAGAGGAGATAGAGCAGGTACAAAAAATTTGGGATGCGCCAATGGCAGGTTTTTTTTCCTATGGTGAATATGGAAAATCAAAAACCGGCAAATATGATTATCATAACAATACATGCTGCCTAGTGGCATTAAAGGAAAAATAGTGTCACACTAAGAAAGTAGAAGTGTGACAGTTTGAAAAATTATTTAATAAAAAAAGTGATATTATGAAATCAAAATCAATTAAAGGAAAATCTCCCGAAGAAATTAAAACTGCGTTAATAGAAAGTATGGCTGATGGATTTAAACCAGCGCTTGCCATTGTGTTCCTGTCGGTTAGCCAGGATAGAGATGCGATATGCAAGTTGCTTGATGCTGAAGACATTGCCATTTTTGGTGCTACCACGAGCGGTGAGTTCCTTGATGAAGTGACGGAGAAAGGAACAGTGGTGATGTTACTGCTTGATATAAAAAAGGACCACTTCCAGATATATCTCGATGATTTTCATGAAAAAAACTTTCGCGAAATTGCCTCGGGCATAGCTAAAAAAGCAAAGGGAAAATTCCTGAAACCTGCATTCCTTATTTCCGCCTCTCACCTTGAAACGGATGCTGAGCAGTTGCTTTTTGGATTCGAAGACGTGGTGGGCAAAGATGTGAATGTTTATGGCGGTATGGCTTCCGATGATTATACCTTCACCGAGCAGTTTGTCTTTACCAATGGAAAGGCAAGCAACCAGGGGATTGTTGCCCTTGCTCTTGATGAAGAAAAAATCCTCATTAAAGGAAAAGCAACATGTGGATGGAAAGCCGTAGGAACAGAGAAAACAGTAACAAAAAGTGAAGGCAATCATGTGTACACGGTTGATGATATTCCTGTATTGGATCTTACTGTAAAATATGGCGGTGTGAAAAATGTATCCCCTGACAATACTGGGTTGATGCTTGAGATTGCTGCAAATCTGCCCTTGCAACTGCAGCGTGAAAAAGGTGATCCTGTCATGCGTCCCGGTCTCCTTGTTGACTGGAGCGACCGCTCTTTCTATTGCAGCGGATCAGTTCCGCAGGGTTCGAAAATAAAATTCTCACTTCCTCCCGATTTTGATGTGATGGAAACCGTAATTAAAGGTGCCGAAGACTTGAAAAATACAGAGATGCCTGAAGCAGATGCAATAATTGTATTTAGCTGTGCGGGCAGAATTCTTGTATTTGGACCTATGATGAATATGGAGATTGAAGGTCTAAAAAAAATCTGGAATGTTCCGATGGTGGGGATGTTCAGTAACGCAGAATTGGCAAGAGCAACCGGTGGAAATTTAGAAATGCATAACCTTACAACCTGTTGTGTTGTATTAAAAGAAAAATAAAATAATCGTTTATATTAATAGTAAAAACAAGCGAAATCATCCCCCTGCCCCTTCTCTTAAAAAGAGAAGGGGAGATTTGAAACTAATTTAAAAATCCCTCTCTTTTTAAGAGAGGGATTTAGGGTGAGTTTCTTTACAAAAGAAGTAATGAGCCAAATAATATTTTATAAAGCCTAAAATGAATCAGAAGCTTCAAAACATATTAAAAATTCTTGAGCAAAGTACTAACCTCTCTGTTGAGGAAAAGGAATCAGCTATTAAAGAATTGAAGAATGCAGATAAAGAATTAGAGATAACTGCATTTAAACTTGATAGAACTGAAAAGGTTAAGAAGACCACGGCAATTTTGCTTGAGGAAACAATTGAAGAGCTTGAACAAAAGAGAAAAGCGGTTGAGGAACAAGCAAAAATAATAAAGGCAGAGAACGACAGGAAAACCAAAGAGTTAGAAGATGCAAGACAATTACAATTGGCAATGCTTCCTAAAGAGCTGCCGCAATTACCAAATCTTGATATTGCTGTTTATATGAAAACTGCTACTGAGGTTGGTGGTGATTATTATGATTTTAATGTTGATAAAGATGGAACACTTACCTTTGCTGTTGGTGATGCAACCGGACACGGAATGAAAGCAGGGATTATTGTCTCGATGGTAAAGGCTTTATTCTCATCCGGTGAATCAAGCCCGGATATAAAAACATTTTTTAATCAAAGCAGTGATACTTTGAAAGGAATTGAGCTTGGCAGATTGATGATGGCTTTTTTAATGCTAAAAATAAAATCGAACAAACTTGAGTTTGCCAACGCAGGAATGCCGCCATTATATATCTACAGAAGACAATCAAAAGAGGTTGAAGAAATAATGTTAAACGGAATGCCACTCGGAGCAATGAAAAACTTTCCTTATGAAATAAAAGAATTAGAAATATCTTCGGGCGATACAATATTATTACTTAGCGATGGCTTGCCGGAATTGAAGAACAAAAAGAATGAACAATATGATTATGAAAGAGTTAAACAAGAATTTAAATCATCGGCAGAAAAGGAACCCGGAGAGATAGTAGAATATTTAAACAACTCTGCATCTCGATGGTCCAACGGGATAGAACCTGATGATGATGTAACTTTTGTTGTAATAAAAGTGAAGTAAAACTAAATGAGACTAACAAAAAAACTTGAAGCAGAAGTCCTTGCGCTTTATAAGGCTTACTGGGATGCTTATCTAAAAGGTGATTTGAAAACTTTCGCCTCTTACTTAGATGAAAACATTGTTGTTTACGGTACAGCAGTTGGTGAAATTTTTACCAATAAAAAAGATGCTGTAAAATTTTACACAGAAACTGCTGACCAGATGACAGGTAAAGCTGATTTTCGCAATCGTACATTCAA
>JBGAWM010000097.1:0-9926 GCA_044227615.1 Ignavibacteriaceae bacterium | reverse complement strand
GGGTTTCCCAACCTGCGCTTTTATTATACGGAAGTAAATTTCTCATTTATTCAAAACTTTATTTATAAATAATAAATCCAATCGCAGGACAGATTCGCATCGGCAGACTGCGCTGCCATTCAAAAATTGGAATTGTTCACACATAAATATTTTCTTAAGTTGGCTCATCAAAAAAACTGATCCACAAATGAATTTAATTCTTGTTACAATTTTTGTTTTCTTATTGAATCTGCCTTTCGGATATTGGCGGGCTAACGTTAAGAAATATGGATTCCAATGGGCTTTGGCTATACATATTCCCGTTCCAATTATAATCGTTGCAAGAATCTTTTCGAATATCGGATTTGAGTTTTACACCTATCCAATTTTGATTGGAGCATTTTTTCTCGGACAGTTTTTAGGTAAGTACCTTCACACAAAAAGAAAAAATCTTGGCAGCTCTCCCCTCACTTCCTGTCTTGTAATGGATTTAGTCCGTAACAATTAATTATTTTTTTTTGAACTTTTTTAATCGCATTTGGGTTAACACTTAAAAGAAAGAATAGTATGAACAAAATAATCACTCAAATAATTTATTTATCAATAGCGGTTTTGTTTCTTTTTATATCAAGAACAGACGCATCAAACGAAAGCAAGGGAAATCAAATGGATAAGAATATCAAACAAATAACCGTAAAGGATATTGATGGTAAATCAGTTAACCTTTCGGATTACAAAGGCAAAGTTTTATTAATTGTTAATGTTGCAAGTTATTGCGGCTTTACAAAACAATACACCGGATTAGAACAAATTTACAAACAGTATAAAGACAAGGGATTTGAAATTTTGGCTTTCCCCTGCAATCAGTTTGGACAGCAAGAACCAGGGACAAATGAAGAAATTAAAAATTTCTGTTCCTCAAAGTTTGATGTTACTTTTAAATTGTTTGATAAGATTGATGTAAACGGGAAAGATAAATCACCGTTATATGAAGTGTTGACAAATAACGAAGTAACCGGTAAGGCAGATATTAAATGGAATTTTGAGAAATTTTTAATTGATAAAGTTGGAAATGTTGTTTCAAGGTATTCAAGTAAAGTTGAACCTGCCAGCGAAGAATTAACTTCAGCAATTGAAAAAGAGTTGGCTAAATAGAGATTATAGTCATGCTGAACTGGTTTCAGCATCTTTAATAAATTCTACAAAGACCCTGAAACGAGCTTGCCTGCTGCAAGCAAGTTCAGGGTGACAAGAAGATTAATTTTTGCTGCCCCGGCAAATTAAAGTTAAGTGTTCAGATGCGCGGATGCTTTTTTAATTTAGTTTGAGGGCAGCAGTTTATTTTAACCCCATCTGTTGCTTTACCCAAAGCTTAGCATTAATTATCTCTTTATGCTCAATGTTTATAGTAGCGGCAATACGTTTTATAAGATGATCTTCATATTGATTTAGCATTTCATCTTTGTAAATCAGCTTCCACAAGCTTTCAATCAATTCAATTTTTTCTTCGTGTGTAAATGATGTGTTTATTACTCCTGTAAACTCATAAAGACTTACACTTTCTTTAACTCTTTCTTCAGCAAGCATCATCAGATCATTAACATAATCATCATCAAGATTAAAAGTAGATTTCATTTCAGATATAATAAAATTTCTTTCATCTTTAGTAAACTCACCGTCAGCTTTTGCAATTTCAATAAAAAGCGCACAGGCAGCAACTTCAACTTTTTTATTTTTTTGATTTGAGGATGAACCAGAAACATTTTGAATTACTAAAGTGTGATCATCTGAAAATAATTTTCTTAAATACTCAAACATAAAATCACATCCTATCTAATTCACTTAACAAATCAGGAACATCAAGAGGCTTGGTAACCATTACAAGATTTCCATCTTCATCTTTAGGCCATTGTTCAACCAATTTATCGCAATACAATTCCAGTCCATTTCCATCGGGATCTTTTATATAGATTGATTCAGAAACTCCGTGATCCGAAGCTCCTTCAATTGGATAATTTGATTCCCATACTCGTTTAAAAGCCTTTGCAAGATCTTCTCTTGATGGATAAAGAATTGCAAAGTGATAAAGACCAGTGTGTCCCTCGGGTGCGGGAGTAGCATTTTCACCAGCCCAGGTATTCAGTCCAATGTGATGATGATAATTTCCGGATGACAGGAAAACTGCATTCTTACCAAACCTTGCTGTTACCTGAAATCCAAGCAGGTCTCTGTAAAATGATAATGCAGTATCAAGATTGGCAACGGTTAAATGAACGTGTCCAATTCGCGTGCGGGGATTTAATTCGTAATCCATCAAACTCCAATATTTTATTTATGATTAACTTTTATCGGTTTAACTTTCCAGATTTTATTTGCATATTCCTGCACCGATCTATCGCTGGAAAACTTTGCAACTCGTGCAACATTGTAAATAGATTTTTTTGTCCACTCTTCTGTATTCTTATACAACGCAGCAACTTTATCCTGCGCATCAATATAGGATTGATAATCTGCAAAGAGACAATAATAATCAACATTCATCAATCCACGAATCATATCATCAAATATTCCAAACTCTTTTGGACTGAAAAAGTTTGTTGCAATCATATCAACAACATGCTTTAGCTCTGCATTCTTTTCGTAATACTCTTTCGGATTGTATCCGTTAGATTTAAGTTTAACAACCTCATCAGCCAGAAGACCAAATATAAAAATGTTATCATCACCAACCTCTTCACGTATCTCAACATTAGCTCCATCCATAGTTCCGATAGTAAGAGCACCGTTAAGAGCAAACTTCATATTACCTGTGCCTGATGCCTCCAATCCTGCCGTAGAAGTTTGTTCAGAAAGATCTGAAGCCGGAATAATTTTTTCTGCAAGTGATACCGAATAATTTTTAAGAAATACTACTTTTAATTTATCGCCGACATCAGGATCATTATTCACAATATCTGCAACTGAGTTTATTAGCTTGATAACCATTTTTGCAGCGTGGTATGCAGGAGCAGCTTTACCGCCAAATATAATTGTACGCGGAACCATTTTAATTTTTGGATTTCTTTTTATCCTGTTATAAAGTGTTATGATGTGAAAAACATTAAGCAGCTGTCTTTTATATTCGTGGAATCTTTTTATGTGTACATCAAAAATAGAATCCGGATTAATTTTGATGTTATGTTCTTTTTCAATGTAATCAATTAAAACCTGCTTGTTACTTAATTTTATTTTTTGCCATTGCTCAATAAACTTTTTATCGTTTACAAACTTTTCAATCTTTCTTATCTGACCAAGATCCTTAATCCAATCAGATCCAATCTTTTCAATTATCAATTGAGTTAAAAGCGGATTTGCAGTTACAAGCCAGCGTCTCGGTGTAATTCCGTTTGTAACATTAATAAATTTCTTAGGATAAATTTTATTAAAGTCCGGAAAAATTCTTTTCTTTAAAATTTCTGTGTGAAGAGCGGCAACACCATTAACAGCAAAGCTTCCAACAATAGCCAGATTAGCCATTCTAACCCATTTATCTTTGCCTGCAGATATAATTGAAAGCTTATCCAGTATGCTTTGATCTTGAGAATATGTTGCTTTTACGTTCTCTAAAAATCTTCTGTTTATTTCATAAATGATTTGAAGATGTCTCGGAAGCAGTTCTCCAAAAATCTGCTCAGACCATTCCTCTAACGCTTCGGGCACAACTGTGTGATTTGTATATGCAAAAGTTTTTGAAGTAATATTCCATGCTTCATCCCAGCTATGATTTTCATCATCAATAAGTATTCGCATCAATTCCGGTATTGCAACTACTGGGTGTGTGTCGTTTAATTGTATACACGTTTTCTCAGAAAATTTATCAAATGTGTGATGAGCAATTTTATATTTTCGAATTATATCCTGAAGAGTTGCTGATACGAAAAAGTATTGCTGTTTAAGTCGTAAAAATTTTCCTTCAACGTAAGTATCATTTGGATAAAGTACTTTGGATATATTCTCTGAATCATTTTTACTTGCAACCGATTCAATATAATTTCCCTTGTTAAAATCAGAAAACTCAAAATCGATTGCAGCCTTTGCCTGCCATAAGCGCAGGTTATTTACTGTTTGGTTTTTGTATCCGGGAACAGGAACATCATACGCCACCGCAAAAACATTTTCAGTATTAACCCATTTAAAACCAAGCTCACCATTTCCTTTATTGTATGATTCTGTTTTACCATAAAATTGTACTTTGTAGGTAAGAGATCGTCTCATTAGATCCCATGGGTTTCCATCGCGAAGCCAATTATCAGCACGTTCTACCTGGTAGCCATTTTCAATATCCTGCTCAAAAATTCCATACTCGTATCGTATCCCGTAGCCAAAAGCAGGCAGCTGCAGGGTTGCCATTGAATCAAGATAGCAGGCAGCTAATCTTCCCAAGCCGCCGTTACCCAAACCCATATCGGGTTCAGTTTCTGTTATTTCTTCAAGGTCATATCCATCACGATCAAGAATTACCCGGCACTCATTATAATAATCAAGATTAATAAGTGCATTGCCAAGAATTCTTCCCATCAGATATTCTAATGAGAGATAGTAAACCCGCTTTGTATCTTTATCGTGATAAGTTTTTTGAGTCCTTAACCAGCTTCTAACCATTCTATCGCGCACAGCAAGAGATAAAGCATAATATGCATCTATCTTGGTGGCAGTATTTTTATCTTTAACTAATGTAAACTCAAGATGCTCAGCAAATTGATTTGAAAGTGAAAAACTTCCCGGGTCCTCTTTATCAGTAAAAAAAATCGTTCCGGTTTCTTTATTAGCCATTAAAACAAACTCCTTGAACTTTAATATCTATAAATGTTGGGGCAAATTTAGTTGCATCAATCTTTAATACAAAATTGAAATGATTTTGGATTTGATGAAGCGGAATGGTACGTGACAACCGAGAACATTTCTATTTTTATTTTGTTTAAGCCATTCTCTAATGTTTTTAGAGAATCTATTAATTTATTATAGGAAAGGCCTACCCTTCCGTTATTTGATTTTGCTCAGGATAACGGAGAAGGATTATTAACTTTACATTAATTAATCTTTCGATTTATCTGCTCCGCCTTGCCATGCAATAAACATCCATTTATTACCTTCTTTTATCAGGATGTCTGTCCATCGACCAATTTCTCTTTCTATTTTTTTATCATAGTTTTCACTTAGAATAACGTAATAATAATGGGCAACGGCAAAATCGCCTTTGACAATAATGGTTGCCGGTGTTATTTGAAATTCTATAGTCTTTGAAATTTTAAGGTAAGTATTAAACCAACGGTTAATATTTGTTCTATCAGAAGGCATTGGAGTAGAGTTATTCCATCCAAAACAATCAGGATGAACAAATTCATCTACCCAGTTTTTTCCATCTTTATCCGCCTGCCATTGTGCATTTATGGTTTTCCAGACTTCCTGCTGCTCTGCAGTCCATTGCTGTGCATGTGTTTGTAAGCAAAGGAATACGTAAAAAAAGAATGTCAAGAATAATTTGATGCTCTTCATAACTTTTCTCCTTATAATTTATTTTAGTGTTTCTCTAAACCCTTTAGAGAATCTATTAATACATTCTCACTTTACAATAATGAGCCTGATCCAAACAAAACCAAAAGCCACGGAGCATTCCGTGGCTGAAAGAAAACTCACCATCTTTCCTCCCCTCCATAAAAATAGAGGGGAGAAAAGGGAGGAGGAGTATGCTTTATTTGAGCAGCAGCATTTTTTTCATTTGAACATTATTACCGGCTCTTAAATTATAAATGTAAACTCCGCTTGGTAAGTTTGAAGCATTCCATTCTACTTCATAATTACCCGCAGGTCTAGATTCATTAACAAGAGTTGCTATCTCATTTCCCAAAACATCATAAATTTTAAGCTCTACATTTGTCTGTTCTGCAAGTTTAAAGCTAATTACAGTAGATGGGTTAAATGGATTTGGATAATTTTGCATTTCAATTTTTGCTGGTGAATCGACACAAATAACGGTATCCTGAATTAAATCTTTATGGTATACTGCTACTGTACCTTTTTGCCCAACTGCTATTGCAGAATTACTGCTGCAAAAATTTACTGCCTTTAAAACTGTGTTATCTATCGCAAATTCTGCAGTCCATGGCCCATTAATTTCGTTTGACTTTAGAATTACCGAACGACTAATCATATTATTATCTAATGTAGATCTTTGAAAAGCTGCAATTACAAATGCACCGGAAGCATCCTGGCAAATGCTTTTAATATCCGTAAATCTGCCTAATGAATAATTAATCCATCTAAATCTATCTTCATCTTTTGAAACAAATAATGCACCATTATCTCCAACTATAACCTTTAAACCGGTTCCGGGGCAGACCCTAACTGAGTTTAAATCAGAGGTGGTGATTCTTCGGAAAAACCAGTTTTCACCGCGATCATTTGTAAATGCAACTAAGCCAGCACTACCCACAGCAATCGCATTATCCTTATCAAAGAAAATAACTGAATTGAATTTACCGGTAAGCATAGGTGATTTATCGGTCCAGGTTAAACCACCATTTTTAGTAACTAATATTGTAGCATATGATAATGGCATCTCTCCACTATACAAATATTTATATCCTACAACAACCCCATGCATTTCATTCGTAAAGGATACATCTTTGTTATAGTAGTTAGAGGCAACCGATATATTTTCCCACCCTCTCCAGCGTGAATCTGTACATAGTATAATGCCATTATCACCGACTACGAATCCTGCATAGTCATCAATAAACTTTAATGAGTTTAAGTTGGCACTTAAATTAAGATTAATTTTATGCCACGTACTACCTCTGTTGTTTGTTCCTAATAGCATTCCATTATTACCGACAACAAATGCTTTTGTATCTGTTAATTGAACAGCAGAATTAAAATCAATTTTTGCTGGCGATGAAACCAGCCTCCACTGTGCGCTGATACTTGATGTTAGAACAAGTACCACGAGAATTGCAACAAGTTTGCCAAATAAAGCTTTCATAGAACCTCCTAAATGATTTTATGATTATTTAATTTTCATTGGTTTTATTACCAATGAGTTTTACATCTTTTTTACTTTTTAAATGATCAACCCAACGTCTCCATTCCTCAACCAATCTTTTTATTTTCAGCTTAGTCTTAGCATCATATAACAATATTTTTTCCCTCAGTTGATAAGAACTATAATTATTCGTTAGTCAAGAGCGGGATATATTGTTTGACCATCACAGCAAAGTTTAATATCTCTAAGTATAACTCGCGTTGTTGTTACACCAAAAGTGCAAACTAGATGTAACCTGTCGCATCCGGTTATTTCATATTGTTTAATAAGCAGATATTCTCTTGCACCAAATGGATCAAGCATTATATAGTCTAATGTTTCTTTATAAACAGAATAGTGAGGGGTATTATAACTGATAGGTCTCTCAACAGGTACAGGTGGTTTTAGCTGAGCATTAATTGTCATCTTAACCACGGTATTATACCTATTATTAGCGCTGATTTGATTTCCAATATTACTGCTAACACCAAAATCAATTGTTCCTGAAATCCTTAATGCAGAACATGGACCAGGACCCTGGCTGGGATCCAAAAGCCAGGTATCCAGGATTATTGTATTGCTGCCTGGATTAATTTTATAGTCAATATGTTTTTCAGAGTTTTCATTTGTGATAGGATCAGTAATTGAGTTTTCCTGACAAGCATTAAAAAATGCTGCAAAAATTAAAACGAAAGCAAAAATTAAGTTTTTCATAGCACACTCCTTTGTGTTTATGATAGTTTTTATTGATTAAAAGAACTGGTGCAAATAAACAAAAAAATGAATGGGGCTGCCTATCAGGTATGTTTCAAATAGTAATAACTATGTTGCAAGTTTTAATAGGGCTTAAATTTTTTAAAAAAATGAAGTGTGATGAAAAGATTTTAACAGTGGAAATTTTTACTTAACCAATTCGCTTGGAGCAAAACCAAATTCTTCTTTAAAACAATGTGCAAAATATGATGGGCTACTAAAACTAAAGAAATCACAGACATAGTTAAAATTTTAAATAATGAATTTCAGAATTTTATCTGAAAGAAAAAGTACACGAATTTGATGTTTTATAATTACACTAATTAGAATCAGTATGTTTTTTCACTTTAATATTATCATCTTTTGAGAGGATTTATAATGAGGTGTATTATCTTTTTCGGATTGGATGATTAATTGATAAAAATAAATACCACTTGACAGTTGAAAATTATGAATATCCTTTTGGGAAAAGAGAATGGAATATTTCCCTGCTTGTTTATACTCATTTAATAGGACAGCAATTTCATTTCCAAGGACATCGTACATTTTAATGGAGTTCCAACCCTCAATTGGAGATTGCCAGCTTATTTTTGTGGATGAATTAAATGGGTTTGGATAATTTTGGAAAAGTAAAAATTCTTTTATGGTCAAATCGTTTAATTGGGTTGCATTAGAATCTATTGAGCTTATCATCTGCGACTGTATTTTAGCATTTACTGCATTAGACCAAATTGACCATTGCCGATTCGTATTCCTAATCCGTACTCTTAGTTGTGCTTGCATATTTCCAGTCGAATCAAAATTATAAGTGCTGTCACCCCAGTATCTTTGTTCACCTGTATATATGGTATTCCACTCCCCAGAATTAATTTTTATTTGTAACTCTGAACAATCAAAATCAGGCTCAATCGGAAAATCATCCCATACATCCGCACCCCAGGCTAAATAGATCCAACCATTTTTATATTGTTGATTATTTTTTTTCGGATCAAGACCAATGGCAGGTTTTGATGGTTTAACCTCCATTGTGTTGAATAAAATAAATTTTGCATTAACAATATTTCCGCTTTCACTTACAATTTCCATACTTAAATCAGTCGACTGACCACTCCATGTATTTGCAGGAGGATTACTGAACTGAGAGAATACATCATTATAAGACGTATCGAAAGCATTGTTCATCCCATACCCGTGAAGCCAATCATTACACTCAGCTTCATTATTATCATTTATATATGAATATAAAAATTCACAAACAGAATTGTCGGAAGTTATTTTATCTCTGTTGCCAAACCCTTTTCTATTTACTGATTTTTTCTTAAATGTTGGCAAACTATTATTCCAACAGTCTGTATAGTAGGGTGAGTCCCATCTCCAAAAACCACTCGAAGTTAAAAGCCTTAAACAGTCCCCAAGATATGATCCATTTTGTTGATGTAGTATAAAAATACCTTTATCATCTGAATTAGCTATACCATCATCATAAATACTTAATTGCTGATGGTTTTCAAAATAATAGACCTCGCCTAAATTTCCATTAGATGGATAATATTTATACGCTGAAGGAGTAGTAATATAATCACTAAGCTGCGCAAAGATGTTCGTTTCCTTAATTAAAGTCGCATCAAACCAATTAAGTTTTTCTCTTTCAAAACTATTTGCACAGATACCCTCTCTTGCTAAAGTTAGCATACCCCAAAATGTATGCTTAACAAATTTATAAGGATGCCCTGATTGAATTAACCAATGTGCTATTTCATGTATAACAGTTTTAAAGTTTCTTTCACGTGTTCTTTCACCCCAATACTGGATAGTAACTCCTGAACCAAAAATTCCATAATCTGAATTTCCGCCGCAACCCATTCTTATTTTTTTCTGATGATTTTCAACCCAAAGTTCCTGCCCGCCTCCTAATGAAGACTCACCAGTCCAATTTTCACAGAATACTAATCCTCGCCAAATAACAACAATCATATCTATAATATTATCTGGTTGATTTAAATGATTGTAATCCCTAACATAAGTCCAGTTATCAAATTCGCCATAGTTTATTGAATCATCGACCATTTGTAGAATATCTTTATTAGCATTAGTTCTATTAGGATATCTGTTAATACCGGTAATATAGTGACTT
>JBGAWM010000096.1:0-9926 GCA_044227615.1 Ignavibacteriaceae bacterium | reverse complement strand
ATGAAGGTTATGATTTTTCTCAGGCATCTCTGGGTTTGGGATTGAGGGATTACTCCTGCACAGAAGCCTGGATTGAAGTGCAGATTGGAAGCAATGATAAGACAGCAGATATCTATATAAAAAAGAACGATGAAATAATTAAAACAATAAGAATTGCTCAATCAGATTCACTATTCTATTTTGATAGCCTGCAGCCGAATACTGCATACAAGTTTGATGCAGTTACTTACGAAGACGGCAAAGAAGTAAAAAGCAATCCCGTTACTTTTACAACCTTAGACACCACAAGCCACAACTTTACCTGGCAAACTTTTACCTTTGGGCAGCACAGCAGCAGCACACTTTACGATGTTGCAATAATAAACGAAAACGATATTTGGGCAGTTGGTGAGATTTATATGAACGATTCACTTGGCAATCCTGACCAAAATGCTTATAACGCTGTACACTGGAATGGACAAAACTGGGAGCCTAAAAGAATTTATTACTATGGTGCATGTAGTGCAGTAACCTACCAACCACTTACAGCAATTTGGGCTTTTGATGCAAATAACATTGTTGTTACTAATGGCGGCAGCATAGGATGGTTTAATGGAAATTCAGTTAATCTAGACTGCAGAATAAATCCTTTATTAACAGGTGCAATCAACAAAATGTGGGGTAGCAGCAGTAATGATTTATACGCAGTTGGTAACAATGGTAACATTGCACACTATAATGGCAGCAGATGGACAAAGATTGAGAGTGGAATAACAACAAATATAAATGATGCTTGGGGAATTTTTGACAATGGGACAAGCACTGTTTATTGCCCGGTCTCTTCAGTATTCAATCCACCTCAGGATAAAAAAATATTAAAAATAACCAATGACAAAGTTGATTCGATAAGTTGGGATAGGGATATAGGACTTAACTCAGCATGGACAAACAACGAAAACTTTTTATATGTATGCGGTGAAGGTGTTTATGTTAATAAGTTTGGCAACTGGAATGAAATAGTATTACAACCTGTTGGTACTAATTCAATAAGGGGAAATGGTATAAATGATATTTTTATAGATGGAGATTATGGCTTTATTGCACACTTCAATGGGAAATCCTGGCATATATATAACAACAATTATCTTAAAGGTTATTCAAGATTAAGCTTTAAGGGTGATATAGTTGCAATAGCAGGAAATTATCAAGGGAAAGCAATTATAGAAATTGGAAGAAGAAATTAATTTTTACTTAACCCGCACTTCATTAGAAAGTTCATTAACATCACCCGGCTGGATGGGGAAGTGAGCAGCAAGAATTTTGCCTGCTTGGTCTACTCCGTTTAATATACCTTTACAGAAATTTTCCTTTTTAAAGTCTAAACTCATACTGCTTGATATTTCATCCCACACGGATTGCTCAACAAGTTCATTGATTTTTTTATCGGCAAGTATGCAAAATTCTTTTGCATTAAAAAGCATAAAGATTAAAATACCGGTTGCCCCTTTTGTTTTACCAATCTTTGCATCAATAAATTCTTTTTCTGCTAGCGTGCGCACTGATTTAGTTTTTTCTAACCACCCGCGTTTTTCTTTAATTGTAATTACAAGCTCACCGGAAGTAGTTTTTTCAACCTCTCCTATCTTTGCAGAGATTGATTTAAGTTCATCTTCACTTAGGTATTTGTATATAAATTTTTTAGACATTTCTTAATAACTGTATTTGTTGTGGATTAAAATTCAAAAGAGTTGGGTTAATGTCAAACGGAAAAAGAGAAACGAAAGAAGCAAAGCGAGAAACGAAAAAAACAAGAAAATGTCATTTCAAAGAAGTCTTCGACGGAGCAATCTAAAATATTTGGCAGATCACTTCGTCCTGAAGGCTCGGGACTCGTGATGACAATTGGGAATAAAAAAAAGCGCATCTTACGATGCGCTTAGGGAGATGAGATGAAACAAAAAACTATTTTTTATAAACCGTAACATTTCCACCGGATGTTTCTGCAATTAAGGGTTTGCCTCCTTTATTAATATTTGCTTCAATTTTTGTTTCACTAAGCTTGGTAACATTGTTCATTACCAAATTACAATCAACGTCACCGCCGGAAGTTCTTAACAATGCTTTTGCATCAAAATCAGCCGGCACTCTAACATCGATATCGCCACCGCTTGTTTTTAATTCAATACCCTGATTAACTCCTGTATACTCAAGTTCAATATCACCGCCAGATGTGTTAGCTTCAATCTTTGCATTGCTGCAGAAAAGATTAATATCTCCGCCTGAAGTATGTGCAAAAAAGTTTCCTTCAAATCTATCACCCCAAATATCACCGCCGGAAGTTTTTAAATAAATACCGCCGTTAACTCCGCCAATTTTTATATCCCCACCTGATGTGTTAGCATTTATGTTAAAATTCTTTGGCACTTTTACTTCTATTTTTAGACTGATATTTGAAAACCAGTTCCAACCGTTTTTTTTCTCTGCAGTAACGGTTACTTCATCAGTTGAGCCATTAAAGGTAAAATCAAATTTATCTTCGGTATTTTCATTGCCAGTCACTTTTATGTACACTTCAGATTTATCCCATACCGTAACAATAACATCACCAACATCGGCAGTAACGTTTAATTTTTTACCCGCTGCGATTTGAAAGGTTTTTTCGTGGATTACTTTCTTGTCATCGTGTTTTGATGAGGCAAAAGTGTGAGTTAATGATATGGCAAAGATTATCGTTAAAGCGACTAGATACTTAGTAAATATTTTCATTTAAAGCTCCTCTTAGATTATATCCATTAGACACTCAAAATTACTTTATGGTTACCTTATATTAAATGCTTTCTTAATGATCGGCAAGATTTGATGATTAAAGGAAGAACAAAAGATAAGTTTTATTTTGCATCAAGCAAATCAATCGCCCGATCCACTGAGAGATGAGTGCCGTAAATTACAAGAGTATCAGCTGCTTTTATAATTTCCTGTGCAGATACATTTGAAATTGTTTTACCGTCTCTAACAATTGCAATTATCGTCGCATCTGTTTTTGCACGCAGGTCTAATTCCTTAAGGGATTTATTGATGTGTGGGTTATCTTCATTAACATAATATGTTTCTGTAAGTCCTTGAGCAAGTATTTCATCAAGGTGAGTAAATGATGCAATGTCCATTCCTTCTTTTCGTAAAAAGCTGTAGGATTCTTCACGAAGAATTGTAGTCTGTTTCATTATCACATTAAGAGGAATATGATATCTTTCCAAAACTTTTCTGAAAATTTGTAAAGCGGTTTCAAATTCTTCAGGAATTACTTCATCTGCGCCAAGTTTTTTAAGTCCATCAACCTCATTTACATATCTGGTTCTTACTAAAGCATAAATGTGAGGATTTAGTTTTTTTACAAGTTGTAAAGACATTTTAGTTACTGAAGGATCAGAAATTGCGTAAACAATTATACTTGCTTTATCGATCTTAATAGCTTTTAGAACTTCTTCTTTACTTATGTCGCCATAAATTATTTTTTCACCTTTTACTTTTTCCTTTTTAACTGTATCGGGATTAAGTTCTGCTACGATATATTTAATTCCTGTTTCTTTTAATACTCTTGCAAGATTACTACCATTCAATCCAAATCCTGCAATGATTACGTGACCATGCAGGTTTTGATTATCTGCAGGCTGATTTTTTGTGCTTTCTAAACTGCCGCTTGCGTTGGAGATAGAAGGAGAAAGCTTAAATAAAAAAGGTGTTAGTATTATCGTAAAAATAGAAGATGCTAAAAAAGCATTGTAATAATCACCGCTTATTAAATTTAAATTAGCACCTTCCTGAGCTAAAACAAAAGCAAACTCACCAACCTGAGCAAGAGTTAAGGCAGATAACACTGCAACGCGAATTGGATACTTAATCATCATAACAATAAATAGAATAATCAGTGCTTTTGCTATGATTACACCCAGGGTTAGTAAAATAACAATGATAGGAAATTCAAGAACGAATTGAATATTTAATAACAATCCTATTGATACGAAAAAAATACTATTAAATGCATCCTTTAATGGTAAGATATCAGAAACTATTTGGTAGCTGTATTCTGATTCGGATAAAATTAGTCCGGCAATAAAAGCACCGATTGCAAATGATAAACCAAATAAGTGCGTTATATAAGCTGTACCCAAAAGCAAAAGTATTATACCAATTGTAAATGCATCACGCATTCTAAGTTTTGCTAATTGAAAAATGATTTTTGGCATTAAAAACTTTGCCGCCACAAAAACAAAAACTACAGCACCAAATGCAATAAGCAGTTGAGCTACTATTGTACCCATTGAAGATTTTTCTGTTGCACTTAACAAAGGTAAAAGTAGAACCATAGGAACAACAGCAAGATCCTGGAAGATAGAAACGCTTACTGCAATTTTCCCGTGCGGCGCATCTATTTCATTTCGCTGAGAAAGTAATGTTAATATTATCGATGTACTGGAGATACTAATTAACATCCCAAAAAAGATGGACTGTTGGGGAGTGAAACCGATGATCAAATAAACAATAAAAGAAATTAATATTGTTAAAAGAACCTGAAGACCTCCAACTACAAAAACATACTTTTTCATTCGCAGCATTTGTGTAAAAGAAAGCTCCAGCCCGATTGTAAAAAGTAAAAGTATAATACCAATTTCTGCCATTGCTTCAATTTGATTAACAGATCTTATTAATTTAAATCCGTAGGGCCCTATGAGCATTCCTGCAATTAAAAATCCGACTATGCTGGGCAGATTAATTTTCTTAAAAAGAAAGATAATCGGCAAGGCAACAAGAAGGATTACAACAATATCCTGTATAATTAAAAATTCCTGCATACTACTCTTTGGTGGATAAATTAATGATGCCGATTACTCCATGAGTAAGCAGAAAAAAGGGAATTAGAACAACAAAGATCGCTTCGACGGGCGGCAGTTTTGCTTTCCAAATGGGAAAGAATTGTAAAATTATTATAACTGAAATTATCATTATAAAAATTATTGATAAACTGCTTGACAAAACTTTATAAGTAAACTTTAGGTAATTGTTTTTATCTGATATATCTTCTTTTTTCAATATAAAAGGGCGAATGGTTAATATTGCCAGAGCCGCCAACCCTTTAGGACCAATTATGCTGATTGAAAGTATGGTTCCAAGTCCAACAAATATCTCTATCAAAAAGGCAAGATGTAAATTTTTATACTTCAAGTATATCTACTCCGGGTTTAAAGATTATACCCCGATTTTCATGTCCATTCATTCTAACATTAATGGGTTTATCAAATCTTAAATGACGTGTGAAGTTAAACTCTTCAACCGCCTCTTGTTTGTTTAACCAATCCCAATCAATAAAATCTGATTTGTCCTGAGAGCTGACAGTAAAATAACCAACTCTGAATGAAGTAAGATTTTGAAAAAAGTGTGAGCCTTGAGATGGAGTAACACTGATATCTTTTAAGCCTGATTCAACAATAACAGATGCCCCGGAAATCTGATCCCATGTAACTGGAATTCCTAGCCACGGATCCATCGAGCCCCATCTGCCAACTCCTATTAATAGATACGGTTTTCTTTCCGCAATAAGTTTTGAATTTAATTTACTTACTTCCATTGCAACATCTTTACTTTTACCGCGCTCATATTTTTCGTAATCAACAACAACAACATCGTACAATCCATTTACTGCTCCGTTACCCAATACCTGTTTACTGTAACAAATTGTATCTTCATCTTTTATTTCACCAATCGTAAGTTCTTCACTTTCACGACTAAGAACCATCGGGCGCATCTGAAGCATTGCAAATTCTTTTCGTTCACCTTCTGGTACGCTAAGATTGACAGCAAATTCTATTTCAACAGGAGTTCCCATTCCCCATGAGCCAAAATCGAGTAGAAGGTCTAAAATTTCTGGTAATGGAAATATTTTATGTTTTAATATTGGAGCAAAGGTTACAACTCTAACTCCATTGCGGGAAATTCCATCATAAATTCCATCGTTCTCTGCCGAGTACGTTGAGCCGACTGAATAGAGTGTTCCATCTTCTTCAGAATCAGATAAGTCAAAACTTTTAACGAGCGTATCTTCAATACTATCCGGATGATGATCCAATTTACCATTTAAATCTAATGCATAAAATTTTTGCTGCGCATTTTTTAAAGTTTCTCTTGCAGAAAAAAACTGAAGCATATGTTTTGGATATTTGGGACAAAATCGAATTGAGTTTCCTCCTTCCACAACTGTTTTGCCTAAACCAAGTGCAGCCAATGCTATACCATCTGTAGATTTTTGAGGTGCTATCGGATAAAAGTTGTAAGACTTTGCAACGCCTGCAAAATCAGGATAAAATCTTTGCTCTCGTTTCGTTCCCACTAATCTTTGAATGATCACAGCCATCTTTTCTTCTTCTAATCCGTAAGCAGTGGATTTTATATAGTCCTTAGCCTTTTTATGAAATGTTGAAGCATAAACACTTTTTACTGATTGTAATAGTTCATCTAACCTTGCCTCAATATCAGAATTACTGTTAGGGATCATATAAGTTTCATAAACTCCGGCAAACGGAAGGAACTGTGAATCCTCTAAAAGACTTGATGACCTTACAGCAAGAGGACAATTAGTGATCTGAAGAAACTCTCTTAACTTCGCAATAATATCTTCCGGAAAATATTTTGAATCCACAAACTTTTGTGTTATCTCAAGATCATCAACATCTGTAAATGCAAGATGTTCTAATTTATTTGCGCTTATAAATTTATCGAATACTTCTGTACCTATAACAATTGCCGATGGAACACTTATTTCAACATCATCAAACTTTTGTTTAAGACCATAATTAATTATTAGCGTGTTAATAAATCCTAATCCTCTGGCTTTACCGCCGATTGAACCGCTGCCGATTCTGGCAAAACTATTTTTTGAATCAAACATCTCTTTATTAAAATCTAAAATTATTCCGCTCTGCTGCATTTTTCTATACTCCTGAAGCGAAGTAAGAAGTCTATCACGCAGGCCCTGAACCGATCTGAAATCTGTAACTTTATGAGGTCTTAATTTTAATGAAAGATAAAATTCCGTACGGGCTTTTAACCATTTTGAAAAATGATTTCTTGAAGCGTGATAGACCAGACTTTCATCAGGAATTTTTATTAATGCTTCTTCTAACTGAGATAAATTGGCGGCTCTAAAAACTTCCTGCCCTGCATTATTTACAAACACAAAATCACCAAAGCCAAAATTTTGAAGCATAAACTCTCTAAGCTCTTGTAATAATCGTGGCGAATTTTTATGCATAAATGAGGCACCAATTTGATAAGCCTTTTCTCTAAAACTTGCGTCACTGGATTGTAATAAGATTGGAATATCATCGTGCTGTGATTTTACAGAGGTAGCAAATTTTATTCCTGCTTGCGGATCTTTTACGCCGTGATGTTTAAAATTTACATCCAGTATAAGTCCTAAAACATACTCCTGATACTTCTCATAATAATCCCAGGCTTCCTCGTAGGTAGTGCAGAGTAAAATTTTTGGGCGGGCACGCATTCTTAAAAACTTGTGCGTAAGATTAACACCTTCTCTTACCAATCTTTGAGATTGCTGAAACACTTCACTAAAAATAATTGGCAGATATGATGAATAGAACTTTATATTATCTTCTACTACAATTATTGATTGTACACCGATATTCTTTGTATCGTTCTCAACATTTACCCGATCTTCAATATACTTTACAATTGCAATTAAAAGCCTGTAATCACCGCTCCAAATAAAAATTCTTTCAAAGATTGAAGTATCATAATTTGTGGTAAGTTCTTTTCTTTCACGATTATCATAAGCAAGTAATATTATTGGCAGATTGATCCCTGACCGCCTGACCATCTGTGCAAATTTTATAACGTGCATATCTTCAATGTGCAGAGTAGTAATAATAAGATCATAATTATGTGTATCGCTTAACATTTCAAGTGCCTCTTCACCACTTGTAACGTGTATAAGTTCCGGAGCAAAACTTAAATTCAGTGCCTGATATTCTTCTCTGATCAACTCGTAAAGTCTGCCGTCTTCTTCAAAGAGATAATTATCATAGATGCTTGAAACAAGCAGTATCTCGCGGATTTTATACCGCATCAGTTTTTGAAATTTCTTTATTCGTGAACCGAACACGTCTTCTAAACTAAGCTGTTTAATTTTTGCTGATCTATTTTCCATAAATAAGATGAGATTGTTTTATTGATGGTTAAAATATAATAAAATTGAGACGAGATTTCAGTTTTCTTTTAATGGAATATTGGGGCGATGCAGTTTTGTTCCGAAAGAAAGCCTAGGAGGATTAATGGAGTTTCTAAAATAAAAAGGCGACTCTTTCGAATCGCCTTAATTGTACATACTACACTGTTAATTACTATACAAGTCCCTGATCCAGCATTGCATCAGCAACTTTTAGGAACCCTGCTATGTTAGCGCCATCAACATAGTTACCGGGTTTACCATATTTTTCTGCTGTAGTAATGCAGGTATCATGTATTCTAACCATAATTTCGTGCAATCTCTTGTCAACTTCTTCACTGCTCCATGGTAGGCGCATAGAGTTTTGTGACATTTCTAAGCCTGAAGTTGCAACTCCTCCTGCGTTAGAAGCCTTACCGGGTGAATAAAGAATTTTAGCATCGCTAAATACTTTATAACCATCTAAAGTTGTAGGCATATTGGCACCTTCGCAAACACACATACAGCCATTCTTTATTAATTCTGTTGCGTTATCTGCGTTCAATTCGTTTTGTGTAGCACAAGGAAGAGCAACATCACATTTAACTTCCCAAGGTCTCTTGCCGGGAACAAATTTTACTTTAAATTCTTTTGCATAATCTTCAACTGCATCTTTGTTGCTTGAACGAAGTTTTAACATATAATCAATTTTTTCACCTTTAATCCCATCCGGATCATAAATATATCCATCTGGTCCGGAAAGAGTAACTACTTTGCCGCCAAGCTGCGTTGCTTTTTGAACAGCACCCCAGGCTACGTTTCCAAATCCGGATACAGCAACAGTTTTTCCATCAAAACTTGTTTTCTTTGTTTTTAACATTTCTTGTGCAAAGTAAACTACACCATAACCAGTTGCTTCAGGTCTAACAAGAGAACCGCCCCAATTAATTCCTTTACCGGTTAACACACCTGTAAATTCGTTGCGCAATCTTTTGTACTGTCCGAACAAGAAACCGATTTCTCTTCCGCCGACACCAATATCACCGGCAGGAACATCTGTATCAGGACCAATGTGTCTTTGAAGTTCTGTCATAAAGCTCTGGCAGAATCTCATAACTTCGTTATCGGATTTTCCTTTAGGATCAAAATCAGATCCGCCTTTACCGCCGCCCATAGGCAATGTGGTTAATGAGTTTTTAAATACTTGTTCGAATGCTAAAAATTTAAGAATGCCCATTGTAACAGATGGGTGAAATCTTAATCCGCCTTTGTAAGGTCCGATGGCGGAGTTCATCTCGATTCTGTACCCGCGATTGATGTGAATTTCTCCCTGATCATCGAGCCAGGGCACGCGGAATATAATTGTTCTTTCCGGCTCAACCATTCTTTCTAAAATTTTCATTGAGCGATATTCCGGATGGCGCTGAAGAACGAGTTCAAGTGAACCCATTACTTCTTCAACTGCCTGATGGAATTCCGGTTCAGAAGGGTTTTTGGCTTTGACATCAGCCAATATTTTATTTGTGTAGTCAGACATAAAATACCTCTATATTAGTTTGTTGTTCATCATTGATGAATTAAGTTTGTGATAAATAATTTTTTATTAATTGTATAAATGGACATAAAAATTCTGGAGTGTAAGGAACTTTTTCCCCTTAGAAATATTACCGTTGCGTTTAGCATTTAGTGTTAAAATCAATATTTTTTGTACATTAAAATTAGAAAGAAAAAG
>JBGAWM010000095.1:0-10179 GCA_044227615.1 Ignavibacteriaceae bacterium | reverse complement strand
TCAACTGAAATCAGCGCGCTTGAAGAAAACTATGCTATAGCTGATAAACTCTTTTACAGCGGTGAAATTGAAGAATCAAAGACATATTATCTATCAATCGTTCAAGGCAACTTTACCAATTCAGAAAAACTATTTGCTTACAATAAACTTTATGAAATTGGCGAATTATTAAAAGAAAATGCTTCTTACTTTTCAGAATTGCAAAATGCTTATAGTTCAATATTGGAAGTTGAAACAGATACACTACTTCTTAAAGCATTCAATCAAAAATCAATTCTGTGTGATGTAAGCAAAGCAGAATATCTAACTGCAATATCTAAGTTCGATAACATCATTCAGCAAAACCCGAACAGTGAAGAAGCTATTTATGCAGAAATAGATATATTAACAACAGCTTTAAATATTGATACAACAAACACGCAGCTTGGTAAAATTGGTGGTGGTAAGTATCTTGTTAAAGGTACATCGGATTATTTATCAAAACTGAATGATATACTTCAATCAAAGTTTGGTGTAAACTCAGATGAAAAAGAAAAGATAATTCCAAAAGAGTATTCACTACATCAAAACTATCCTAATCCATTCAATCCAACTACAACAATAAAATTCGATTTACCAAATGATGGATTAGTTCAACTTGAAATATTTGATATTCTCGGAAAAAGAATTACAACACTTGTAAACGAATATAAAAGTGCAGGTAGCTACGAACATCAATTTGATGCAAGCAACCTTGCGAGTGGAGTTTACATCTATAAACTCGAGGCGGGAGATTTCATTAGCTCAAAGAAAATGATTCTGCTCAAGTAAAATATTCAAAAATTCTAATATCAAAACCCTGAATTGTTACTTCAGGGTTTTTTATTGCTTAATTAAAATTTTTATTAAAAATCAAATTATTTTAACTTTGATTATCTTTAATTCAAATAAACATTTGATTAATTGTGAATCCTAAATTAGAAACTAACTTAAAAAACTTGCCTTCTTCACCGGGCGTGTACCAATTCTTAAACAAGAATGGTAAAGTCATTTATGTTGGTAAAGCTAAGAATCTAAAAAACAGGGTTCGCAGTTACTTCCAGGAAAATCCCGGCTCGGCAAAAACTATTGCACTTGTTAGCAAAATAGAAGATTTTCAGTTGGTTGTAACTGATTCAGAACTTGAAGCATTGATACTTGAAAACAATTTAATCAAGCAGCTTAAGCCGCGATACAATGTTAATCTTAAAGACGATAAATCATTCCCATTTATAAAAGTTACAAACGAATTGTTTCCGAGAATTTATCCAACAAGAAGTGTTTACAATGATGGATCAAAATATTTTGGTCCTTACACTGATGTGAGAAGTATGAAAGCTTCACTTGGAATGATTAACAAAATATTTAAAATAAGAAGCTGCAAACTTGATTTGACCGAAGAAAATATAAATGCTAAGAAGTTTAAAGTCTGTTTAGACTATCATATAAAAAAATGTGATGGACCTTGCGAGAATTTAATTTCGGCTACCGCATATAACGAAATGGTTGATGAAGTTATCAAACTTCTAAAAGGTAAAACTGAAGATTTGATTAAAGATTTAAAATCACGAATGCAAAGTGCAGTTGAGAATCTTGAGTTTGAAAAAGCTGCTGAACTTCGGGATAAAATTGATCAGCTGAGTTCAATTTCTTCCAGGCAAAAAATTGTTAGTGATGATTTTGAAGATCGTGATATTATCTCAATTGCTTATGAAGGTAAAGATTCAACTTGTGCTATTTTTAATATTCGTGATGGAAAGTTAATTGGTAAAAAACAACTTAAACTCTCAATAGAAGAAGGTGAAGAGATTGAAGAAATTTATTCTTCAGCGATAAAATATTATTATGGTGAATTAACAGAAATTCCAAGAGAAATTGTACTTGAAGTTAAGCCAAATGATGAAGAAGTTTTGATTGAGTGGTTAAAAACCAAAAGCGAGAAAAAAGTAAAAATAATTGTGCCTCAACGAGGTGATCTTAGATCTTTAATAAAGATGTGCAAAGAAAATGCAATTCTTCAACTGAAAGAAATCCAGCTTCAGAAGATGAAAAATCTTGGAAATGTTTCTTATTCAGTTTCAGCTTTGCAAAGAGATTTGCGATTAAAAAATCTTCCAAGAAAAATTGAATGTTTTGATATTTCAAACCTTCAGGGTACTGACACAGTTGCAAGTATGGTTGTTTTTGAAGATGGAAAACCGAAGAAAAGTTTGTATAGAAAATTTATAATTAAAACGGTTGAAGGTCCCGATGACTTTTCTAGTATGCGTGAAGTTATTGAAAGAAGATACTCAAGATTACTTGAAGAAAATCAACCGTTACCAGAATTAATTATGGTTGATGGCGGTAAAGGACAACTTTCAAGCGCTGTTGAGATTCTTGATAATCTCGGATTTAAGGATTACAACATTATTGGTTTAGCAAAAAGGCTTGAGGAAGTTTTTTTGCCAGAAAAATCTGATCCTGAACTTATTCCTAAAACTTCTTCAGGACTAAAATTATTACAACAAGTAAGAGATGAAGCACATAGATTTGCGATCACATTTCATCGTGAGCGGAGAAGTAAGAGAACAATAAAATCTGAACTGACAGATATAAAAGGTATCGGAACTGAAACTGCTAAACTTTTGCTTGAAAAATTTGGAAGTCTGGAAGGAATTAAAAAGTCTAAGATTGAAGATTTAGAAAATATTGTTGGGAAGAAAAAAGCTGATTTACTAAAAAATCATTTTAAGTTAGACTCAGAATAATATTTATGGGTAGATTTAAATTTTGAACACCATTAATTCACAATATAGAAAATCTATAAGTTTCCTTATCTTTGCTTTAGAGAAAATAAGATAAAATGCTAAATCAAATTAAAATATATTTGCTTGTCTTTATTCTTTTTGCTGTAACTGCCTGTACAGAAAAAGTTGATGAAATACCTTTTGTTTTTAATGGACAAAGTTTTTACCAGCTTGTTAAAAACTCAATTAATGGTGATGCCAATAGTAAAAAGATAACTGATGGATTATTTACGTTTGATGCCAAGCTAAACACCTTTAATAAAATTGAAGTTGATAGTATTGAGATAAACAATTCAGATTATTACACTCTGCTTCTCGAAAATCAAAATCCGGTTTACAATTTATTTGCAGTTGTTGATAAGGATTTGAACCTTATAATAAAAGATGAATCACTTAATGGTTACCTCAATTTAAATTTCAAGAAATCAGGATCCAGAAGATTTGCTGTTATTACTGAAGAGTTTAATTCTAAAGATGTAATCCAACTAAATAGAATTTCTTATTACTCGCTTGAACAATATTCATCAGAGCTTGTTTTCCGTCAGTTCACAAAAATTAATACTCCAAATAAAGAAGTGGAACAAATTGTATCCTTTATTTCTGATACTGCAATTGTAACAAGCATTTCTTATCCAACTTTAAAAAACAAAAAAACTTCTAAAGATGTTTTTAAGTACAATGTTGCAATTGAGAAATACGTTAGTGATAAGAACCTGTTTGATAGCCTTGTTTACAAGGAAATAAGAACTCTAAACATTCAGACAAAGAATCCGCAAATTACTGATGCAGAATCAATTCTTAGATTTTTTAATGGAGGAGTAGTTTTATATTCAAATCAATTAAGCATAAGTGAAAATGATTTTGAGATAGCTCTTGACAGCACCTGGAATAAGGTTGGAAACATTACTATATCAAATCTTGTAAAGCATAAACTTAAAGGAATAAAGTTCATTAGCGGTAAAATGGGTGCGGCAATTTCGCTTGCTGCGATAAGATCAACTGAATCTGCAGAAGATTATTTTGCTGAAGTACTAAAAAACCAGAGTGAAGAAAATATTGGGATCCGTTATTCTGATAAGCTGATTGATAATAAAAACATATATCAGTTGTACGAGTTTTCATGTCCGGCGAAAAAAATTCTTTTGATACTTGAAACACCAAAATCAACTTATGAATTAAACAAAGTTCATTACGAAGATATCATAAAATCATTTTTAATAAAGTGCTGATGTACAAACAATTATTTTTCCTGCACAAATCTGAGAACGATAAAGCTCTTCCCCACTTTAAAGATGTTATTTTAGCCCATCTAACAGAGCTTTCCGGCAGACAAACCAGGCTTGCAAGAGTGGAAAGTAATTTATTACTTGATCAAAAATATTCTTACATCTGTGAAATTGAATTTGAATCCAAAGACAAAATGAATGAATTGATGAACTCCAAAACAGGTAAACAGCTTACAAAAGATCTAATGGATTTCCATCAAATGATAACAATGATTTCTATTAACTACGATATCCACGAATGAATTTATATTTAATAAGACATAGCATAGCAGAAAATATTTCTCTGAATAAAAAAGATTTTGAACGGGAGCTTACTGAAGAAGGTAAGTTTGTTATTCAAAAGGCTTCTGAGGCATGGAAAAATTATGTCGGCAAAGTTGATGTTGTATTAACTTCTCCACTTACACGCTCTATTCAAACGGCTGATATAATTTCTTCCAATCTTCAAGAAGTACCTAATGTGATTAAAGATAACAATCTTGGAACAGGAAGCAGAACTTCGGATTTAATTGATCTTTTAAATTCACTTAAATATAAAAATGTTATAGTAGTTGGTCATCAACCGGATTTATCAATACATATAAATAATTTTTGCGGATCCGGAAATTTCAACCTTGCATTTCCCCCCGCTTCTCTCGCAAAAATAGAATTTGATAATAGCATAAAGTATGGCAGAGGTAAATTGATATACTTTATTCCGCCGATCATTCATATTTAGGAAATTCATTTTGGTTTGTCATTTCGACCAAAGGGAGAACTCTGAGAAATGTAACTCAACGGATTTCTCAGTCTCCCAAAGGGATGCCTATGGCAGAAGACTCCTTCGAAATGACAGTACCAAGTTACCGTAAAAAAAAAGGGGCACACAGTTACACAAATTATATACTGACCGCTGCTTCCTTCCGGACCTGACGGGGTTGGGTATTAACCTGTTAACCGGTGCCCTAATCTTAAAATCTTGGGCTGTTAAAATGTAGAATTTAAACTTATCAAACAATAAGCGATTTATTTTTAGCCCTTGTTTTTCTTCTGTTCTGTTAAACTATTTCTTTCCCAAAAAATTCCATCTGCAAAACCTTGGATAGATTTTTCTCTATCAGCTATATCTAATCTCTTTAAAGTTAATGAAGCAAATATTTCATCAACTTCAACTCCGCAATACCTGCGGTTAAGTTTTTTAGCCGTTACAACAGAGGTTCCAGAACCAAGAAATGGATCAAACACTAAATCATTTTCATTTGTGCTTGCAAGAATAAGTTTGGCGAGCAATTTTTCGGGTTTTTGTGTTGGATGGTCAGTGTTTTCAGGCATAGACCAGAATGGAATCGAAATGTCGGTCCACAAATTTGATGGGTGAGTTATTCTATAATTCTTACCTATTTCAGATTGCCAATCTTTCGGTGTACCATCTAGATTCTTATAAGGCGCTCTTACCATTCGTTTAAGTTTTACAGCATCAATATTAAATGTAAACTGCTTGGATAAAGTACAGTACCAGATATCTTCATAAGAATTTTTCCAATTATCTTTTGAACCTCTTCCCTTTTCGCGCTCCCAGGTAATTCTATTTCGGATTAAAAAATATTTTTTCAAAACATTGTATGCAGGTATTGAAGTTTTCCAATCACAGCAGAAATATATTGAAGAATTTGGTTTTAGCGTTCTTACTAATTTGGAGATCCAGCTATCAATCCAGATTTCATAATCATCATCCTTCATCTCTTTAAAGTTTACAGATGCAAAATTTTTATTAAGATTATAAGGAGGATCAAGGAAAAGTAAATCCACAAAATTATCCGGTAAATAATCAATCAATTCAAACAAATCCTGATTGATAATTTTACCATTAATATCTTTTAACTCTGATTTATGGTTTAGTTTCACAAGATTTTTTTTATACAACTCAATCTCAGAATCACTGATATTGATTGTGCGGTTTAAAGGCGCTCTTTTCTTTTGAGGTGGAGACATCAGATTTGATTTTATTTATTAAGAAAATTTTATACCCGAATATTTATTCTTAAGAAGAACTATTTCTTCAAGTATCATTTCAAACTGCTCAGCAACTTTCTTGAATACTCTCAATGATTCCTCGCTTATATTATTTTCAAGAGCCATTTCTTCAAGTGTTTTAAAATTATCAATCACACATTCAATTCCAAGTGTAAGTGATGAACCCTTTAATTTATGTACATAAAATCTTAGATGATCAGGATTGTTCTGAAAAATTGCATTTCGAATAAACTCAATATTCTTAGGAATTTCTCGGGTATAGATATCTAACATCTCTTTGAAGAACTCCAGGTCTGTATTTGTTTTAAGGTCTTGCAGGAATGAAATTTTCTTTTCATCAATTAATCTTAATTCTATTTCAGATTCTATTGCTTTTTGTGTTTCAGTATGTTTTTCCTCTATAAACTTCTTTGTCCATTTGGATATTATTTTTCTGAGTTCTTCTAAATTAACGGGCTTGCTAATGTAATCGTCCATACCAGCTTTAAGATAATTTTCTTTATCACCGGACATTGCATTTGCAGTCATCGCAATTATGACAGGCATTTTTTTAAGATCATTATTTGATTTAATAATTGAACAAGCAGTAAGTCCATCCATTTCAGGCATTGATATATCCATAAAAACAATATCATATTCAATTGATTCAACAGCATCAACAGCTTCTTTTCCATTTGATGCAATATCAGCATTAAAACCTATTCGCTGCAGCATACGTGAGGCAACCATCTGGTTTACATTATTATCTTCAACAAGCAAAACTCTTATTTTATCTGTTGTAGTAATTTGCTGATATTCTTTTTCAGAAGTAGAAATTTTTTTAGTGGATGATTTGGATTCAATAAAACTTAGTATGGCTTGGTGAAGCTGCTTTCTTCTAACAGGTTTAGAAAGCATTTTGCAGAATGGATTATAATCAGACTCTGCAATTTCTAAATTTTTACTTTGTGATTTAATTAGTATAAAACCGATGTTCTTTTTAGGAATAAAACTTTGAATTTTTTCGATAAGCATATTTACTTCATTATTAAGTCCCGAGGTGTTTATAATGAAAAGGTCAAAATCAGTATAAAGTTCACGTTCTGAATCAAGATTGGAAAGATCAGTAACTAAATCAGAACTCATTCGCCATCGTTTAACAAGATTGTGCAGCATCATTCCATTTGATTTATTCTTATCAATTATTAAAACTCTTTTACCTAGCAGTTGCGGCGATGATTCAAATAAATAAACTTTTTTATCAGATGTAACCGATTCAGTTTTTATCGTAAAATAAAAATTGCTTCCCTGTCCTTCAACACTATTAAAGCCTATTTCACCACCCATTAATTCAACAAGTTTTTTGCTGATAACGAGCCCCAAACCCGTCCCGCCAAAACTCCTAGTAGTTGATGAATCCACCTGACTAAAAGGCTGAAATAGTTTATTCAACTTGTTTTTAGGTATTCCTAATCCGGTATCTCTAACATTAAACTTTAATAGGTATTCTTTAAAGTCAAGTTGTTGAGAAGAAACTGAAATTTCAACTTCTCCCTTATTAGTAAACTTAACAGCATTACTTAAAAGGTTAGTAAGAATTTGTCTCAGTCGTGTGATATCACCTTTAATTGCGTAAGGAGTATTTTCATCAATATTATAAAATAGTTCAATATCCTGTTCAGCAACTTTTGTTGAGATAAGATCCATCGAATCTTCTATACATTCCCGCAGATCAAATGGCTGTACTTCCAGCTCAAGCTTTTCAGATTCTATTTTTGAAAAATCAAGTATATCATTAATAATAACAAGAAGCTGCTCACCGCTAAGTCTAATAGTATTAACATAATCTTTTTGCGATTCAGTCAGCATGGATTCAAGAAGCAATCCCGTCATTCCAATTACACCATTCATTGGAGTTCTGATTTCGTGACTCATAAGTGCCAGGAATTCACTTCTTGCCTTGGCAGCTTTTTCAGCTTCTCTAACAGCGATATCTAATTCGGCATTTTTACGTATTAGTTCTTCCCTAAACTTATTTTTCTTTAACACTTCACCAATTGTAGCAGCCATAGCACTTAAAATAGATTCTTCATCATTACTCCAGATTCTATCTGAATGACACTCATCAAAACCTATAAATCCCCAATAAGCGCCCTCAATCAGAATTGGTACTAAAATGATTGATCTGATATTTCCATCTATAAATACTTCTTGATATTCCTTGGGAAGATTTTTAATAATGAACTTGAGTGTTTCGCCGTTTGAAAATGCTTCATAAAATTTTAATGATGCAAATCTTGAGTAGGATAGTTTTCCTAACAAGTTATCTTCCAACTGTGAGTGAACTCCTTCAGCAGTCCATTCAAAAAGCGGAGTAAAATAAAGTTCACCGGTTTCCTCATCTTCAACATGCTTATAAATGTAAACACGATCAGCTTCAGCGGCTTCACCTAATATTTCAAGCGCTATATTAAAGCCATCAATATATGCTGAGTCTGTAATTAATGCATTGGTAGCTTTAGCAATCCCTTGTAAGAGCCTTCCCTTTTTTCCGAGTAATTCTTCGTTGGACTTTCTTTCACTAATATCCCTAAAAATACTAAGTATAAATCTCTTTTCACCTGCGACTTCTATCATCGAATTAGAAATCTCAAAAAATAACTTTTTACCATTCCAAAGTATGGCACTCGACTCAAGGTAATCATTGACCATACCTCTAATAAAATTCTGCTTGTAGTTAGCAATTGAAACTTCTTCTTTTTCTTCATAATACAAATCACTAATTGGTCTGTTTAATAATTCAGAAATACTCTTATCAAAGAGCTGTGCAAAAGCCTTATTGCATAATACAATTATACCATCCTCATCAGTCAGCCTCATTCCATCTTTTGAATTTTCCCATATTGCCTTAAAGATATTTTCGGAACTTACAAGTTTTTGCTGCGTTTCAATTCTTTGTCTGATATCCCTAATTGTACCCTGTCCCATTAATTTTCCGTCAATTTCAACAACTTTGCCGGTAATTTCAGTCGGTATTTGCAAACCATTTTTATGCTGTAAATCAACTCTAAAAGTGATTAAACTATTTTCTCTAAAAAGAATAGACATCTCTTTAAAGTATTCATTAATTTTTTCTGGAAGGATAAAATCCGCAATAGATTTACCGAGAATTTCCTCGGGATAATATCCAAGTAAATGAAAAGATGATTGGCTGATATAATTTAGTTTACCGGTTGGCGAGATTCTAAATATTACATCCAACGATGAAGCAAGTAGTGATTCAAGCTGCTGGATTAACGAGTTTTTTTCAGAATTATTTTCGATTATCAATTGATTATTTAGATTAAAAACTTTTCAGGAATCAATTTAATATTTTTAGTTGTTAAAATTAAATTTTAATGTTGTAAGAGCAAAAGTAAGCACATTTTTCTTGCTTACACATTGCCAAATAATTAAGTTTCGTCTGTAAATAATTTCTAATTTTATAGGGAATTTTATGAAGCGAACAATCGTTGCTATGCCAGGCGATGGCATTGGTAAAACAGTACTTCCGGAAGCAATAAGAGTTTTAAATGCAGTCGGTTTTGATGCCGAATATGTTCATGGAGATATCGGCTGGGATTTTTGGTGCAGTGAGGGTAATGCGCTTCCTCAACGCACAATCGATTTACTTGAAAAACATAAAATTGGTTTGTTTGGAGCAATCACTTCTAAACCTAAAGATGCTGCTGACAAAGAGCTTGATCCATCATTAAAAGGGAAAGGATATGTTTACTTCTCTCCTATCGTTGGATTACGACAAAAGTTTAATCTCGATATTTGTATTCGTCCTTGCCAATCATTCAAAGGTAACCCTTTAAATTTTATTATCAGAAATGCACAAGGTGGATTTGATGAGCCTTTAGTAAATGCTGTTGTTTTTAGACAAAACACTGAAGGATTGTACGGCGGAGTTGAGTGGACTAATCCTCCCAAACAAGTTCGTGATGCTTTAGAGACTCATCCAAAAATGAAATTCTTTAAAGATGTTCCGAGCGAAGATATGGCAATCTCAACAAGAATTGTTACAAGAAATGCTTCACGAAGAATTATTC
>JBGAWM010000094.1:0-10338 GCA_044227615.1 Ignavibacteriaceae bacterium | reverse complement strand
CGGTCCGTCTTAGTTCCATTTGTCTCCTCAGTATTTTTGTTAAATTTAATATCCTGAGGGGTCATTTGACACTATTTACATAATCACAAATCACTTTAAATTGTTCATCAGTTACGTTAAGCTGAATTACAATTTGTGAAAGATTAAAAAAATCCTCTTTTAAAAGATTTATTCCTTCTATCCTTAACGTACTTGGAGTAGCATAAAATAAAGCTTTAAATGCTAAACCTGAATCGAATCCCGGATACTGATAAAATTCCTCATCTCCCCATCCAATATCGATAAGCTTAAAATCTTTAAAGGAATTATATTCTATAAAGATTGAGGTATCGAGATCATTTATATTTAAGACAATTGCAGTATGCCAGTTTTGTTTAATAAAATAAATTTCATGCTCTCCTTCTTCGGGCAGTATAAGATTTTCTGAAACAGAAAAATGCGGAGAGGTATTTAAAAAGAAGAAAATGAATGGAAATATTATTAAGTTGTAACTGTTCATAACTCGTTATTTATTTAAACTAGAGCGGAGCCTGTTTTGAACTTAAAAATCAACCATACTATAATAATATTTTCTATTATATCATTCATCTTAATAGCTAATCTAAATCTTTTTGCCCAAACCAAAAGTGGAAAATATACGATTGTAATACATGGCGGGGCTGGATATTTTCCGGAGGATTCTCCTGATGAACTTAAACAGCAATACTTCTCTTCCTTATCTGAAGTTTTAAATATTGGCAAAAATATTTTAGCTAATGGCGGCACAAGCATAGATGCTGTTGAAAAAGTAATTAATTATTTAGAAAATAATATTCTTTTTAATTCAGGTAAAGGTGCAGTATTTACTTCCGAGGGTAAGCATGAACTTGATGCATCTATTATGCAAGGTAAAGATCTTTCATGCGGAGCAGTTGCAGGTGTTACAATTATAAAAAATCCAATTTCACTTGCAAGATTAGTGATGGAAAAAACCGAATATGTTTTATTTGCAGGTAAAGGCGCAGATGATCTTGGAATTCAATTTGGCGTTGATATTGTTCCCAATTCATATTTTCGGGATTCAACAAAATATCAGCGCTGGCTTAAATCCAATCTTCCCAGGCAGCAAGGTGAAACCGCTGGCTGCGTTGCCCTTGATCAATATGGAAACATAACTGCCGGAACTTCTACAGGAGGCAGACAAAATAAAACTCCCGGAAGAGTTGGTGATTCTCCCTTAATAAATGCAGGCACTTATGCCAATAATAAAACTTGTGGAGTTTCTGCTACAGGTATTGGGGAATTATTTATCCGCAACACTGTGGCTTTTAACATTTCTGCACTAATGGAATATAAAGGTTATACTTTAAAGCAAGCTTGTGATGAGATGATTTATAAAATATTGCCGGCCGAAAGCGGTGGTATTATTGCCATCGATAAAGACGGCAATTACGAAATGCCTTTTAATACAAAAAGCATGATGAGAGCAGTAGCAAACTCAGAAGGCGAATTTAAAATTGAAATATGGAAATAGTAAATTAAAATATCAGGTGGAGGATTTATGCGTCCGGTTAAGGGAGATTACGGTGAATATTATCAGCGATATATTGATTTAGTAAAGGGTGATGATATATTCAGAGTGTTGGTAGAACAAAATCTGGAATCACAAAATATTCTTAACTCGTTTTCTGAAGCCAAAGGTAATTACAGCTATGCTGCGGGCAAATGGACTGTTAAAGAAGTTATCGGGCATATGATGGATATTGAAAGAATCTTTTCTTATCGTGCATTATGTATTGCCCGCGGTGAATCTAAACCTTTACCCGGTATGGATCAGGATGAGTATGTGCGTAATGCTAATTTTAATAAAAGACAGCTGCTTGATTTAGTTTATGAGTATCGCTTAGTGCGTGAATCGAATATTATTTTATTCGGTAGTTTCGAAAAATCAGTTTTACAGAACAGAGGGAATGCAAGCGGATATGATGTAACAGTACTAGCCCTGATGTTTATGACTGTCGGACACGAAAAACATCATTTAAATATTTTGATGGAAAGATATATGTGATTAATTAAATCACTTTATAAATTGTATCCAGAATTTTTTGTGTGGCACCAATATTCGATTGAACATATTCAGCAGAAATGTTTCCTGCATGCTTTTTTAAAGATTCATCGCTAAATAATTTTCTAAGATTCTTATATGCCTGCCGCTTATTATTTACGATAATCCCTCCTCCCACTTCCGCAAGTTTTTTTGCCTCCTGTGAATTTTCAATCTTTGGACCAAATAACACCGGAGTGCCATAAACCGCAGCTTCTAATACGTTATGAATGTTTTGTTTGAAACTTCCACCTACATACGCCACATCCGCATAAGTATAAAGTGTAAGCAAAACACCTATTGAATCTACGATAATTACCCGCTCATCAGAATAATTATTAAGATGAGAAAAACGAATTGTCTTTAACTTACCAGCAAATTCATTTTCAATCTTTTCAAGATGAAGCAATGTTGGTTCATGCGGGGCAACAATCATAATTACATTATCATCAACAGATGCGAGTTTTAAAAAAGCGGGAAAAATAACTTCTTCGTCCTGCTCCCATGTGCTGCCAGCAACTAAAACCTTTTTACTTTTTAAGACATTATAGCTTATAAGTCTTTTTTCTTTTGCTAAAAGACTTCTTTGATAAACTCTGTCGAATCTTGTATCACCAACTGCTCTTACTTTTTTATCATCAAAGCCAAAAGACTTAAACTCTATTGCGTCAGATTCCGAAACGGTTAATATTCTTGTAAGATCACCAAATAATATTTTATGAAAAGACTTTATCAAAGGGTACTTTCTGGGCGAATTACTTCTTAACGTGGCATCAACTAAATAGATTGGAATGTTCTTTTTCTTTAAAGATGAAATCATATTAGGCCAAACATCATATCGCATTATAACTGCAAGGGTTGGATTTGTGATGGCAATGAATTTTTCAGTGTTTGATTTAGTATCGAACGGTATGTAAGAAATCAAATCAGCATAAGGATATTTTTTAGAATTCTCATAACCTGAGGGTGAAAAAAAAGTGATCAGGATATTTACATCTTTTTCACGCTTAAGCCGCTCGATAATTGGTTTTGCCTGCTCAAACTCGCCAAGTGAAGATGAATGAAACCAGATAAGTTTTTTTGTTTTATTAATACTTGTGGCACTTAGTATCAACTCCTCATAAACACGTTTTCTTCCTGTTATTCCGGTGCGGATTTTTTTATTGAACAATCCACCAATGCGCAAAGCTGAATAAAGAAATGGGAGAACGATAAAATTATAAAATATGTAAAAAATTATATTCATTGAGTTGAAATTATAGATTGAATTTTCTCAAACACAAAACCCGGTTTAATCGATTTCATACAATCAAAATGCTTCTTTGGACAGTTACTACGCCCAATATGTGAACACGGACGGCAAGTTAAGGAATTGTTTTCTAAGATTAAATTATTGCAGTTGTATGGCGCAAATCCAAGTTCTTTTACAGTTGATCCGAAAATTGCAATTACTTTTGTGCCAACTGCTGAAGCTGTATGCATTAAACCGGAATCATTACAAACAACTACTTTACATAATTTCATATCTGCCACAGTCTGCAAAAGATCATCGTCGTTTGCAAGATTGATAGAACCGGGAATTGCTTTATTTATTTCCTCGCAAATTTCTTTATCAATCCTTCCTCCGAATAAAACAATTGTGTAACCGTTCTTTGTTATTTTATTACCGAGTTCAATAAAATATTCTTTTAGCCATCGCTTTGTAAAATGTCTTGCACCCGGGCAAAATCCGATGAGATTGTTTTTCCCGATTAATTCTTCGTTTGCATATTTATCGGTAAAAAGATCAAGTCCTCCTTTATCCAATTTAAGGTTTTGAATTGTATTGGAATATCTAACCGGAATCTGCAGTGCTTCTTTAAGTTTGTTGATCTTAAAATTCACCAATAAAAACTTATCAAAACTTCGTTTATCAAACTTTACACTTGTTGTCTTTAATGATGATACAATTTTTTTAGAGCGAAGATTATTTTGCAGATCAATTACTAATTCGTAATTAGTATTTTTTAATTGTTCTATTAAAACGTTGTTGCTTTTATCATCTTTTTTGAATAAGAATTTTTTGTTTAAGTATGGATTTAACTTTACAACATCTGCATACTCTTCTCTTAGCAACATATCGATTTTAATATCTGGAAATTGCGATTTGATAACACGTATAAAAGGCGTGGTAAGAAGTATGTCTCCAAGCGAGCTGAGCCTGATGATCAGAATTTTATTAAGTTTTGATAATTCTGCGGTTGTCAAGTAAATCTTTATTTAATCTTTACACAAATTTATCATTTAGAAAAGTTATATCCACAAAATGATTTGAACTTTTTGATTTAGTGCCTAATTTTACGCAATAAAATTTAATAAGGAATGATTTATGACAACTTTGCCTCCTCCAAAAGTTAAAAAGGCACCGGAAGATTCACTTGAATCTAAAGTTTACACAATGGTAGAAACTTTTAAGGAATATATCCCAACCCCAAACGATAGAAACAGATTGTCATATTGTTTGTTTAAGTATTTGAATGGTGAAGGCGATGCCCCTAAGATATTATTAAAAACCTCTAAAATAAATTATGAAGGAATATCTAAAGAGGAACTCGCAAAAAAACTTGATGAGGAACTAACTAAAATTAAATAAAATCTAACAGCCACTCCCCTTTTGAGGTTGTGTGAAAATTGAGTTTGTCACTTCGACCAACGGGAGAAGTCTTACAATTTATACAGATTTCTCAGTCGAAGACTCCTTCGAAATGACTATTAAAGAGTTATCACACAGTCTATTTTGAGAGAGGGTTAGGGTGAAGCTTCTTACTTCACCTCAATAGGTTCATACTCGCGCATAAACTTTTCAACTAACAAAACATCTTGTTCACTTCCAATAAAAATTGGTGTACGCTGATGTAATGAAGTTGGTTGAACTTCTAACATTCTTTGTCTTCCATTTGTTGCTCTACCGCCGGCTTGCTCAACGATAAAAGCCATAGGATTACACTCATACATTAATCTGAGTTTACCATTGGGATTTCTTGAGTCAGCAGGGTACATATATATACCGCCGTATAAAAGATTTCGATGAATATCAGAAACCATTGAACCAATATAACGTGATGAATACGGTCTGTCTGTAGCTTTATCTTCTTCCTGAAGCCACTTAATATATTTTTTTAATCCCGGATGCCAATAAAGATAATTGCCTTCGTTGATGCTGTAAATTTTAGATTTCTTTGGAGTTTTAATATCCGGATGTGATAAAATAAATTCACCAAAAGAAGGATCTAACGTAAAACCATGCACACCGTTGCCGGCAGTGTAAACAAAGATTGTACTAGAGCCGTAAATAATATATCCTGCTGCAACCTGTTTAATTCCTGTCTGAAGACAATCTGCCATGGTGCCTGGTCCATCTTCCGGCGATACTCGTCTGTAAATCGAAAATATAGTTCCAATGCTTACGTTGGCATCAATGTTTGAAGAACCGTCAAGAGGATCAAAAAGGAGAACATATTTGCCGATATGGAATTCTTCCGGAATGTGAATTATATCTTCTTCTTCTTCAGAGGCCATAACACAAAGATGTCCGCCATGATCCATCGCTTTGATCATCATTTCGTGAGCATAGACATCAAGTTTTTTTACCTGCTCACCTTGAATATTCTCATCGCCGGTAAAACCAAGTATATCAACAAGACCTGCTTTGTTAACTTCTAATGAAATTACTTTTGCTGCAAGTGAAAGATCATGAAGAAGATCAGAAAGTTCTCCAGTAGCTTGTGGATACTTTCTTTCTTCTTCGTAAATGTGGCGGGCAAGAGTATTAAATTTAATTTTTTCCATTATATCTCCCATTGAGATTATGTATTAATTGGATTTTGCTAATTCCTGATCTTTGTATTGTAACTGGTACAACTTATAATAAATTCCGCGCTTTGCCAAAAGCTCCTGATGATTGCCGATTTCTCTAATTTCACCTTTATGTAAAACGATAATCTTGTCCGCATTTTGTATTGTTGAAAGTCTATGAGCAATAACAATAGCCGTTCTTCCAACTAAAAGTTTTTCAATTGCAGTTTGAATCAACTGCTCAGTTTCGGTATCTATACTTGAAGTTGCTTCATCCAAAATTAAGATTTTTGGATCATAAGCTAAAGCACGGGCAAAAGAAATTAATTGTTTTTGCCCAACGCTTAAAGTTGCACCGCGTTCTTTTACTTCTTCAGAATACTTGTTTGGCAAGTTAGAAATAAATTTATCAGCTCCAACAGTTTTTGCTGCATAGATAATCTTCTCTAAATTAATATCATTATTATCCATATTGATATTTGATTCAACAGTACCCGAAAAGAGAAATACATCCTGCAACACAATTGAAATATATTTTCTTAAATCACGTTTATCAACTTCTCGGATATCGATTCCATCCAATAAAACTGAGCCTTTGTTGATATCATAAAATCTTGTAAGAATATTTATAAGTGTTGATTTGCCGGCTCCAGTGTGTCCAACAATCGCAACTGTTTCTCCGGGATTTATGTTGAAGTTTATATTTTTTAGAACATAATTTTCATCATCATAGGCAAACCAAACATCTTTAAACTGAATATCACCTTTAACTCCATTTAGTTTAATTGGATTTTCAGGATTTTTAATAAATGTATCGTTATCCAGAAGTTTAAAAATTCTTTCTGATGAAGCCATAGATGTTTGCATTATGTTATACTTTTCAGAAAGATCCCTGATTGGGCGGAAGAACATTTCTGTGAATTGAATAAATGCAAATAGATCCCCTATTCCAACACTCTTCTGCACAACCTCTCCGCCCCCGTACCAAACAATTAATGCTATAGCAATTGAACTCAGTAATTCAACACCCGGAAAGAACAACGCATAGTAAAATATAGATCTAATATTTGCTTCTCGATGATCTGCATTTATACCCGAAAACTTTTTTAACTCATCTTTTTCTTTTCTAAAAATCTGAACAACACTCATTCCTGTTACGTGTTCCTGCATATAAGAATTTAATCTCGCCAGATGAAACCGAACATCTCGATAACTTTCTCTAACTTTTTTTCTGAATAAAAATGTTCCATAAATTAAAACTGGTAATACTGAAAGAGTAACCAATGAAAGCGGGATATCCATTGCAAACATAAAAACTAAAATCCAGATGATGATAAACACGTCGCTGAATACCATTACAATTCCGGATGAAAATAATTCGCTTAATGATTCAACATCATTTGTGGTGCGGGTTACAAGTCTGCCAATTGGGGTTTTATCAAAATATTTTAATGCAAGTTTTTGAGTATGTTCAAAAATTTGTGTGCGGATATCGTAAAGTGTTCTTTGTCCTAGATATTGTGTGTAATAAGTTAAAAAATACTGTACAACTGCTTGAAGAATAAGTGATGCAAAAAGCAGCAAAGCAATTATCATCAAACCATTATAGTTTGCGTGCACAATGTAATCATCAATTGCAACTTTGGTTAGATAAGGGCGAAGCGGACCTAGTGCAGCAACAAAAATATTTAACAGAATAGCGATGATGACATATTTCTTGTAAGGCTTAATGTAAGTAAGAAGCCGTTTCATTAACTTAGAGTCGTATGCCTTCCCTAATATTTCGTCGTCTTGTTTGTTGTCGCTCATAAAAAATATTTAAATTCTATCTAAAAATTAAAGCCATTTTTAACTCACCCTAAATCCCTCTCTTATAAAGAGAGGGACTTTTAAAGTATTCTAATTTATATTTCCTAAAGCCCTCTCCTTAGGATGGCATAGCCATGACAAGTCAGAGGGTTTGGGAGAGGCTGCTTTTTAATTCAGTTCTTCAAGTTCTTTTTCTAATAATTGTTTGTAGTGCAATTCAGCATAGATTCCATTCATTCCAACAAGTTCTGCATGAGTGCCTTCTTCTGCTATTCCTCCTTTTTCAAGAACAACTATTTTATCAGCATCTTTAACAGTAGAAATTCTATGACTGATAATTATACTTGTTCTGTCTCTCATAAATACTTTAAGATTTTTTAAAATTTCTTCTTCGGTATTAGTGTCAACAGCTGAAAATGAATCATCAAGAATTAATATTTTGGGATTTGTGGCAAGTGCTCTTGCTAACGATGCTCTTTGTTTTTGCCCACCGGAAAAAGTAATTCCTCTTTCGCCAACCACTGTATCATATCCATTTGGAAAAGACTGAACATCTTTATCAAAGCTAGCAATGCGAGAGACCTCTTCAACTCTTTGTTTATCAGTTTCGCGTAAACCGTAAGATAAGTTTCCATAAACAGAATCTGAAAATAAAAATGATTCCTGCTGAACCACAGCAACATTAGTTCTCAACACATCAAGTGGAATATCTTTTACATTTTTGCCATCAATAAAAAGTTCACCCGATGTTACATCATAAAGTCTCGGAATTAAATTTATTAAACTCGTTTTACCTGAGCCGGTATGCCCCACTATTGCTATAGTTGATCCGACCGGAATTTTAAGATTAACTTCTTTTAAAACTTCTGGTAAAGAATCTAAATACTTGAAAGAAACATTTCTTAATTCAATTTCACCTTTTAATTCTTTAACAGACAAATCAGTTGAAGAAGAGTCCTGAATTTCATACGGTTCGTTAAAGATTTTATTCAATCGTTTCATACTTGCCTCTGCTTGCTGAATAATATTCATTACCCAGCCAAAAGCGATGACAGGCCAGATTAATATTGATAAGTACATTACAAAAGCAGCCATTTCACCAAGATTCATTTCACCATTGATAACCTTGGTGCCGCCAACCCAAATTACAACGATGATTGAGATTCCAGTTATAATAGTTAAAATAGGCATGATAAGTGATTGAATGCGGACCAGGTTCATATTCTTACGAAGAAATTCCTGACTGAGTTCATTCCATCTTTTTATTTCATTCGCTTCACGCACATAAGATTTTATTACACGGATTCCGGAAAAATTCTCTTGTGCACGAGTTGTTAGTTGAGAAAAATTTTCTTGAATTTTTGTGTACTTCTCATGTATAAGTTTTCCAACTCTGTAAACTCCATACGATAAAATTGGAAGCGGTAATAAAGCATAAATTGTAAGCGTAAAATTTAATGATATCATTATAGCAACAACGATTACTAATCTTATAACAGTATCGATTGAGTACATTACTGCAGGACCAATGAATCCGCGTACAGCGTTAATATCATTAGTTGCGTGAGACATTATATTGCCCGTTGAGTTGTTCTGGAAATATCTCAGTGGAAGTTTTTGAATGTGTTCCCAAAAATCACCGCGCAAATCATATTCAATTTCTCGTGATACAACAATTATTGTTTGACGAATTAAGTATCTAAAAATTCCAGCAACTATTGAAGTTCCAACAATCAAAAGCGCATATCTTAAAAGCACCGCTGATGTTGCGTTTTTTTGAATCTCGTTGATCGAATCTTTAAGTAAAATAGGAAGGTAAACCGTCATTGCATTTGAAATAAGGATAAAAAGCATTCCCCACAACAATTTGGTTTTATACTTAATAAAATATTTTTTAAGTGTTAAAAGGTTTTTCATTAATAACGAGTAAGTGTAAGATTTTGATTTAGAGTAAGATACTTTTTTTATTGCTCAATCACTGTGCGAATATAAAAACCCCTAAGCTATTTCGGGGTGATTTGAATCATTAAAATGTTTGTCATCCCGTCCCGATTTATCGGGATCGGGATCGGGATCTTTTGCATTTTTGTAAGATGCTGATCCCGAAGATTCGGGACAGCATGACTTTAGTCAATTACATTAAACCCTGTGTATTTATGCAAAGCTTTTGGTACAACAATTTTTCCTTCTGGCGTCTGATAATTTTCCAAAAGCGAAACCATCAATCTGCTTGTTGCTAAACCGCTGCCATTAAGTGTATGAACGAACTCTGGTTTTTTAGTTTGTTCATTTCTAAAACGAATATTTGCTCTACGCCCTTGAAAATCTTCAAAGTTGCTGCAGGATGATGCTTCTAACCATTTATTTTCTGCTGGTGACCATGTTTCGATATCGTAACATTTTGCTGCTGAAAAACTTAAATCACCGGAACACAGCATTAAAATTCTATACGGAATATTTAATGCCTGCAAAATATCTTCAGCATCTTTTACAAGTAATTCTAATTCATCGTAAGAAGTTTCCGGCTTAACAAATTTTACCATTTCAACTTTATTGAATTGATGAACACGCAAAAATCCTTTTGAATCTTTTCCATAAGAACCTGCTTCTCT
>JBGAWM010000093.1:0-10783 GCA_044227615.1 Ignavibacteriaceae bacterium | reverse complement strand
ATTAATAGAACAATAGTCAATCCACTAATTTGTATTTAAAATTTGTATCCTCAGCTATATATGCAATGTTATCAATATCGCTTCTTCTCCTCTTTCATTCGCTATAATATTTATCACATTCTTTAAATTAACTACAAATATTTTCCCATTACCGGGATTGCCGGAGTTGGTTGTTTTTTGAATAGTATTTACTATTTCATTAGCGAAATAAATGGAAGGTTTTTTGAATTCAACTTCTTATTAATTTTACTTAACTCCGATGAAGAAATCTCCACTAAGTAATTTTTTTTTATTCGAGACTTCAATTTCAAGTGAAGTCAATCTTTTAAGCTACGATTCAGTTGGGTGGGGGAGTCTGTTTTTATTAGCACCCTAATCAACTTGTGTCGATAGCGCTATTTTTGAAAAAGCAAAGAAGGGTGGTCTATATTTAAGCAATACCTCACCGCTTGCTATTCTATTTAATAATATGAGAAATACCAAGTCGGAAATTTGGACAAAAGAAAAATCTACTCACTCAAAACCAGGATCAACTTGTCCAAAAGGATTTCTCATGTCCGACAAACAATTTACTGATAAACCGATTTGTACTGCTTCAACTGAATTTCTTATAAAAAAATTCAGCACTATTTCTGAACTAAATATTTCTGATTCCGAAAAAGATGAACTGAAAATTAAGACTTCCGAAAAAGTTTGTTTGTGCGAACATCTGGGGAACAGTGCGCTTCTTGCACTTGGTATTCAAAAAAGAGGGCAAACACCTCAAGCAATTTGTCCGGGTCCAAATATAGTTTGGTTCAATAAAGATTATACATTACAAGAAATGGTTAATCATATTTATGGTAGAGGCGAATCGCTTGTGCCTAAAGATCGACCGCACATGTTTTGCCAGGAGGTGGAATTGTATGTTAATTACTTTGAGAATCTTCTACAAACAACAGAACTCAACGAAACCGGGATAAACTATCTTAAAGTATTCAAAGAGAATCTTGAATCGGGAATGGATTATATTTTGGAAATCGCTAATAAAGAACCATTTGAAAACGAAAATCTAAAATCAATTACTCCTTTTGTTACAGATCAAAGAAAACGATTGAATATTCTCTTCGCACAAAAAATAGCTGCTTAGGATTTTTACCTGCAAGTCCAATTTGTAGATCATTGAAACGAACTATCAGAACTAATGTCTGATGGGTCATTTTCAGTGCTGCACTTTTAAAAGTTTTGCATTTATCGCTACAATAACCGTACTCACAGACATTAGTACTGCACCTAATGCAGGACTTAATATTATTCCTACCGAATACAAAACTCCAGCGGCTAGTGGAATTGCTATAACATTATATCCGGTTGCCCAAATTAAATTTTGAATCATTTTCCTGTACGTTGCTTTTGAAAATTTTATTAGTGAAACTACGTCTTTAGGATTATTCTTCACAAGAATTATATCTGCAGACTCAACTGCAACATCAGTTCCAGCGCCTATGGCAATACCTACAGGTATTGCGCCATAAATAAAGTAACCCAAAGCAGTTTGGGAAAAGGTCGTTGCGCCATAAGATTTGCAGTTATCTTTAATCAACTCATGCAAAAAACGATACTCAGGTTTGAACGAATAAACATTAAACAGATACATTATCATTAAATACTGCTGCATAATTAAAATAATTTTCTATTAATTTTTATTGACAGGTTCCGTATTTAATGAGTATGTTCATCCGCTTCGTCACTTTCGTCTTTCGTTTCATTATCAAGAACCTGGTATTGTTCCTTAGTCAATGTCGGAAGCTTTTTTGTAAAAGCAACAATTGCCCAGATCATATCGTCAGTGTGAGTTGGTCCAAACGCAGGCATTCCTGTCATCTTTAAACCGTTTTTAGTTATCCAGAAAAGCTGCTGAGGTGTCCAATCTTTAGCAACTTTGGAAAGCATTGGCGGATTAGGATAAAGCCCTTCAGCAAATTCACTCTGTTTTATACCTGGCGCACCATGACAGGTGACACACAACTCTCTATAATGAACGAAACCCATCTTTACTAGAGAAGTATCTGAAAGATCAGGCATTTTTATTTTATCATCCGCATTATGTTTGATTGAATTTTCCCTTACAGTATTCATCATCCATAGAGTCAGCTTGTCGTGATGAACCATTGCGCTGATGTTATATATACCTGAATAAATGAAAATAAGGTATCCAACAATTATGAGTGCTATTACAGTAACCGCTCCAAAAAAAATATTTCATGATCACCTCATTAATTTTATAAAAAAAGCTCCTTGTCAGCACTTCGCGCAATTATCTATTTCATAAGTTAACTCTAACTGAATTGTCAAATGCTCAATCCCAAATTCATTCTGCAATTTTTTATTTATATCTTCAAGCAATTGATTATCATCCGGAAATTTTTCTAGAACTAAATGAGCAGTCAAAGCAGTTTCGGTTGAACTCATTCCCCAAATGTGCAAATCATGAATATCTTTAACATTCGGCAAAGAAGTTAAGTATTTCTTCACATTAGATACATTGATTTTATTCGGCACCGCATCCATTGAAAGATGTATTGAATCTTTTAATAATCCCCAGGTTCCGACTGTAATTACAAACACAATAACCAAACTTATAATCGGATCAAAAATATACAAACCTGTAATGTTAATCATCAAACCGGCAAGTACCACGCCAAGCGAAACTCCGGCATCTGCAGCCATATGTAAAAATGCGCCTTTAATATTTATATCGTTCTCTTTCCCCTTTAAGAAGAGAAGAGCGGTAAGCGTATTAATCACAACGCCAATTCCCGCAACAGTCATCATAGTTATGCCCTGAACTGGTTCCGGGGAAATAAATTTTCTTACAGCTTCAACTATAATTGCACCGACTGCTGCATATAAAATTATTGCATTAAAAAGCGCAGCTAAGATAGTTGATTTACGTAAGCCGTATGTTCTGGTTCTTGTAGGAACGGATTTAGCAAGATATGCAGCTCCCCAGGCAAGCATTAATCCTAAAACATCACTTAAGTTATGTCCCGCATCTGCAATCAACGCCATTGAATTTATTTTCAAACCATAAACAAACTCAACAATAATGTAGATTACATTTAGTATGATTCCGAAAGCAAATGCTTTGTTGTAATTAAACTTCTCGTGTGAGTGATTATAATTGTATTCCATATATATTTTTAACTTTAGTTATCTTTTGGCATAGCCATCACTATGTGATAAAATATCCGGCAATTCCTAAAACGATTAACAGAATTCCTGTAATTGTTTTTTCGTGATGTTCGAGTAAGTGAGATTTAATTTTTTTTATACCCATCATCCCAAGCCATACAAACAGAAGCATTCCTGTAATAGTGATAATTGTATAAATTACAGAAACAGTAATAATTCCCTGCCAACCGAGTTTGCTTGCCACAAAAAAATATGCTTCAATTTCCAGACAGTGAGAAAAAAACATTGAGATAGTAAGCGTAATAATTATTGCTATAGTAGTTTTTTTTTCGCATCTTCAATATTTATTTCGTGCGAGTGATGATGCTGATGATACTTATTATCCATTAAGCTCAGAATAAGATAAATAATTCCAAGAAGTATCAGTATGCTCGGTGCAATAACCCCAACTATAAATGAATAGGAACCGGATAATTCATAACCAAAAAAGCCTACTATAATTTCAATAATTATTGTACTTAGCGTATGTGCAAAACCCGCAATTGCTGTGATGCCAAGGGTTAATTTCTCATTCCACTTTTCCGCTTTTGATAGAGCAACCAAAGGAATCCAATGGTTTGGTATGGATGCATGAACAATGCTAAGTAAAAATGCACCGATTATTATTTGTGATAAACCGGTCATAATAATTCCATTTTAAAATTAATTCGAGTTTTCAAATAGCTACTTCATCACGTTCATTAGTTCTAATCTTAATAACGTTTTCGACAATAACCACAAATATTTTTCCATCGCCGGGATTTCCGGTGTGTGCTGTTCTTTGAATTGTATTTACAATTTCATCAACCAAATTATTATGAACAACAATTTCTATCTTTACTTTTGGAACTAATTGGTGCAGACCTTCATCCCGCCTCGGCGGGATTACTTCAGCATTTTTTCCTTTACCTTTTCCAAATCCTTTAATCTCAGAAATAGTAATTCCCGGCAGTCCTTCTATCTTATGCAGTTCGGTTATTACATCATCTAATTTGAATTGCCTGATTATAGCTTTTATTTCTTTCATATTTATTCTCCAAACTTGTGTTTATAGTAGCACAGATTAATAATCTGTGCTACAAAAATTATTAAAAACAGACTACATTTCACCTTCAGTAACCTTAATTGCAAACCACTTGTATAATGCCGGAACAACCAATAATGTTAAAGCGGTTGAAGTAACCAACCCGCCAATTACAACTGTTGCCAAAGGTCTTTGCACTTCACTTCCAATTCCGGTAGCAAACAGAAGAGGTATCATTCCCAGCGCTGCTGCAAGGGCAGTCATTAAGACCGGTCTTATTCTTAAGCACGCTCCCTGAATTGATGCTTCATCAATATTTAATCCTTCCATTCGTAACTGATTTAAATATGTTACCAGAACTATTCCGTTCAACAGTGCAATACCGAACAGAGCAATGAATCCAACTGATGCGGGCACAGAAAGGTTCTGCCCGGAAATCCATAAAGCAACAATCCCACCAACTAATGCCAACGGTATGTTCAAGAAAATCAGTAGTGAATTTTTTAGAGAATTAAAACTTGAAAACAACATTATGAAAATTATAAACAGTGTAATTGGAACTACGACTGCTAATCTTGCATTAGCTTCCTGCTGCAGCTTAAACTGACCGCCCCACGTTACAAAATATCCTGGTGGAAGCTTCACTTTGCTGTCAATTACATTTTGCCCCTCTTCAACAAATGAAACTATGTCACGTCCGACTACATTACATTGGATAGTAATAAATCTCTGGTTTTTCTCGCGTGTTATTTGTCGAGGTCCAACTACTTCCTTAATTTCTGCTAACTGACTTAATGGCACTTCAATACCGGAAGGCGATTCAATTAATAAAGTGCCGATAGATTTCATATCTTTTCTGAATTCCTCTTCAAAGCGCACATAAATATCGAATCGTTTTACATCTTCAAATATTTGTCCGGAAGTTTCACCGCCGATTGCTGTTCTGATTACTTGTTGAACATCTTCAACGTTTATTCCGTAACGTGCTATCTCGTGACGGTTAATAACAATACTTAATTGCGGTGCACCTGAAACTTGGTCAACCTGCACATCTGCAGCACCATTAACTTTTTTTATTTGAGCAGCGATTTCATCAGCTTTGCTTTTTAATCTGTCCAAATCATCCCCGAATAATTTAATAGCGAGTTCTGCTCTAACGCCCTCCAATAATTCATCAACGGTCATTTGTATTGGCTGTGTAAAGTTTGTTAATACACCCGGTATCTCACCAAAATCCCGCCTTATATTTTCCTCAAGTTCTTGCTGTGTTGCATTATTTCGCCATTGGTCTCTTGGCTTTAGCAAGATATACATTTCGGCACTGTTCACCGGATCTGTATGAGCTCCCACTTCACCTCTGCCTATTCTTGTTACAACGCCGGTAACTTCCGGAATTTTCATCAACCTTCTTTCGGCAATAAGTGTAAGACGGGTGCTTTCTGTCAGAGATATTGAAGGAGCCATCATCATTCTTAATACCAATGTTCCTTCCTGAAGAGTTGGAGTAAATTCAGAACCTAATTGTGGGAATATGAGCGCTCCGATAATTAATAAAATTACTGCAAGAGCAATTGCAGCTATTCTTGTTTTGACAAAGAAGGTTACAACCGGTTTATAAATTTTTATCAACAGTTTCAAAATCCAGATTTGTTCTTCTTCATCCTTACCTTCTCCGTGATTGTCTTTTTTCTTTTTGATATGTTTTTTCATAAAGAATGAAGAGAGAACCGGAGCTACAAAAACACCGAAAAGCAAAGAGCCAAACATTGCAAGGGCAATTGTATAAGCAAGCGGCTTAAATGTTTTTCCTTCAACTCCCTGAAGTGTAAATAACGGAAGGAAAACAATAATTATTATCACTACCGCAAATGTGATTGGTCTGATAACTTCTTTACTAGCTTTTGCGATGATATGAATTTTTGATTCGCCCGGGTGGCTTGCTCGTAAAAGCCGGTCTGTATTTTCAACTATAACAACAGCGCCGTCCACCATCATTCCGATTGCAATTGCCAAGCCGCCGAATGACATAAGGTTGGCAGAAATTCCGAAAAATTTCATTCCAATCATCGCAAATAGAACTGAAAAGGGAATTGCAATTGCAACAACTAAGCTGGGTCTTATCGCACCGAGGAATACCATTAAAATTATAAGGACTAAAACAATTCCTTCAAGCAGTGCATCTGTTACTGTTTTTACGGCTGCTTCCACCAAAGTTTTTTGCTGGTAGTATGGAACTATTTTTATACCTTCGGGAAGAGATTTATTTATTTCAGTCAGTTTGTCTTCAACTTGCTGGATTACTGTTGAAGAGTTTGTACCGAACAATTTAACCACCATCCCAGCTACAACTTCTCCAATACCGTTGCTTGTTTGAACACCTCTTCTAATAGCTCCGCCTGTTTTCACATCTGCTACCTGGTTTAAATAAATTGGGATTCCATCTTCAGATTTTAGGACTATGTTTTCAAGGTCTTCAATGTTAGAAGTAAGTCCGGTTGAACGAACAATAAATTCTTCTGCGTTTTTCTCTAAGAATTGCGCGCCGACATTCAAATTATTCGCTTTGATTTTTTCTACAACATCGTTGATAGTAACATCATACCGAAGTAATGAGTTGGGATTGACAATTACCTGGTATTGTTTTTCCCAACCGCCGATTCCAAGTATTTCAGTTACACCCGGAACAGTTTGAAGCTGATATTTTACTATCCAATCTTGTATAGTCCTTAACTCTTCCAAGCTGTATTTGCCTTTTTCATCTTCCAAATAATAAAAAAGAATTAAACCCATACCTGTAGAAATTGGTCCCATTGCTGGTTCGCCGAAACCTGGAGGAATTTGTTCACGTGCTTCTGTTAGTCGTTCATTAACCAACTGCCTTGCAAAATAAATATCTGTCCCATCTTCGAAATAAATATTAACAACAGACAACCCAAAATTTGAAACAGACCTGATGAGTTCAAGATTTGGCAGTCCATTCATCGCAGTTTCAACCGGGTAGGTTACATATTTTTCAATTTCTTCTGGGGCTAATCCTTCAGTCTGCGTAAAAACCTGAACAAGCGCCGGTGAAACATCCGGGAAAGCATCAATTGGAAGCTGCTTGTAGCTTAAATATCCGGCAGCCATTACTATAATTGCAAGCACAAGAATTAAAAGCCGGTTTCGTAGTACAAAATCAATTATTCTATTCATATTCTCTCCTTATTCCTCGCCCCCGAATGATTCTTTTAGAATCTCGGCTTTGAGAGTGAATGAACCTTTCGATACATAATGCTGACCTGCCTGAAGCCCGGAAGTAATCTCAACATTCACATCGTTTTGATTTCCTAACTTCACTTGTTGAGGAATGAAGTCTTCCCCTCTTTTAATAAATATAACAGTTTTGTCTTCAAGCGTTTGAAGAGCAGTTTTTTCTACAACAATCGGCACCTTCTTTTCGCTTACATATATTTTAGATGATACAAACATTCCCGGACGCCACTTACCCGAATTGTTATTCAGTATTACTCTTGCTGATGCTGTTCTGGTTTTTTCATCAACAACCGGACTAACATAAGAGATTGTTCCTGCTTCTTCTCTTTCTTCAGACCCAAAAGAAACCAAAGCGCGCTGCCCAACTTTTATTTTATTAATGTCTCTTTGATAAATGTTGAGTGTTGCCCAAACCTTTTCAAGATTGGCAACAGTAATAGCAACCTGATCTCCACCAACCAAATCACCCTTTGCCATATGTAACTCGATGATTGTTCCTGCCACCAAAGATTGGACTTCATAAGGGGTGAGACTTTCGTTGCTTTCGATTAATGCAAGAACCTCGCCTTGCTTGACTTTCTCACCAACCGTTTTATAAACTTCCTTAACTATTCCGGGAAATCGAGGTATAATGTGTGAAAGGCGCGAAGGTTCAGCTCTAATTTCACCGGTAAGGTCAATATGATTTGTAATTACTCCAGGCCCAGCTTCTTTAATTTCAATACCAAATTCTTTTAGGTCATTGTCTGTAAGCTTTATGGCTGCACTATGTACAACGTTTTCGATTTGATCTTCTGTTTTAGTTTTTTCTTTTTTGGGTTCATCACTAGAGCAGCCAATAATGAAAAAGATTTGTAATACGGCTATTGCTACTAATACTGTTAACTTAATTTTATTTTTCTCCATTAGTTCACTCATATTTTTTTATTTTAAAAAAGATTTTCCTGTTACATTTTCTATTTCTATCAACGAGTTATAGTAATCCGACAACTCAAGCAAGTATTGTGTTTGGGTCTCAAATAATGTTCTCTGCGAATCGAGCAAATCAATAAATGCAAATCTTCCCTGCAAATATCCATCCCTTGTTATATTGTAAGCTTTTTCCGATTCTGGCAAAATACTTTCTCTCAACTGAACAGCATTGTTGTACGCACTTAAAAGATTATTAATAGATGTATTAAGAGATGAAATAACCGATAGCTTCTGCGCTCTTATAATCTCATCCATTTGCTGAATTCTCACTTCAGCCGATTGAATGTTTCCCTGGTTCCTGTTAAAAAAGGGAAGTGGAATTGAAAGTCCTGCAACAAAGGAATTGGTTTTCAGTTCATTCAAATATCTTACCCCCAAACTTGCCGTTAAATCCGGAATTGCTTGTGATTCCTCTAACTGAAGCTGTGCTTTTCTAATATTAGTTTCATTATTAAGATTTTTTATTGAGGGAAGGTTTTCCAAATCTCCTAAAATCTCTTCCTTGTTTGGCGGGGTAAAAAGGTTCTCGAACAAATCTGTCGAAGGTACAAGATTTTTTCCGGTTGTTCCCAATAAAGAATTTAATCTTGTTTGAACCGATGAATAACTTCTTTGCAGACGCTGCAATTCTATTTGGCTGTTAATCAAAGCAACCTTAACCTTTGATTCTTCAGCGGGAGAAGTTCTTCCAGCTTTTACCCGTTCTGATATTGTCTTTAATATCTCTTCATTTATTTGAATAAATTTCTGCTGAAGTGTTATCTGATGATGAATTTTGAATAAATCGAAAAAAACCGATTTTACCTGTGCAATCACATCAAGCTTAATTAATTCATAATTGCCTTGAGCAGAATTAATATCTTTTTCTGCAAGGTTAATGCGGCTTCTTCTTTTTCCGCCAAGTTCAAAAAGCTGGCTGCCCGAAAGAGTAAATTGGGTTCCCTTAACTCCACTTAATTCTTTTCTGCCAAAAAAATCTTCAGCTTCAAAATCAGCTTCGGGATTTGGACTCAGTCCCGCCTGTATTTTTATTTTTTCTAAAGTAGAAATTTCATAAACAAAAGCTTTTAAGTTTGGATTGTTAGACAAAGCCGTGTCAATAGCTTCCTGTAAAGTTATTACTTCTTGCTTTACTTTGATTGAATCATCTTGCCGTGCATTATTTATTTGATTGAAACACATCAGCAAGAGAATTGATGCACTAATTAAACGCATTATTTCTCCAAATATTATTTTGATTAAAGACATTTATCCCGTAAAGGGATTACAGAAAGTGAAGGGGAATTGGCTAAATCAGAAAGGTACTATTGAATAGATATAGATCGGTTAAACAATTTGCTTTTAAATTTTGATCTTTAATTTCAAAAAAGGGTTGGAGTGCTTGCGCCTCAAATTTTTCAGAACAATGAAAACAGATGTCTTTGTTGTATTCAAGTTTAGGGGGTTCTATCCGTACAATATTTGAGTGGGTGTTTGAATTCTTTACAATTTCGCAGTAATCGTGCGTGCCGTGATTGTCGCCATCAAAAGCAAACAATCCAGTTTCAGAGTGAAGAAAGGCAAGAGTAATCATAATTAAAATAATAACTGCAATTACTTTTGTCCCGATTGATTTCGGAATATTCCTATCTATTAGCATTTTATTTAATATTTTCTTTACAATGCTTAGTAGCTTCATTTACAATTTTGCTTATGTGTTCATCATCCAAAGAATAATAAACCATTTTCCCTTCTTTTCGATGGCTCACCAATCTGTTATTCTTTAATAACCTTAACTGATGAGAAATAGCAGAAACAGAAACTTCTGTTAAAGCTGCGATGTCACAAACGCATAATTCATCTTGAACAAGAGAAAGTAAAATCTTTAATCTTGTAAAATCACTCAGACTTTTGAAAGTTTCGGATAGTTCATTTATCATAGAATCATTTGGCAATTTTTTCTTAACTGCTTTTACTTTTTTCTCATCAATGAAATTGACTTCGCAAACTATATCATTATATTTAATCATATACTTGAGCAATTGTTCAAATGAAATATAACTGAATTAGAATTTGTTGTCAAGCTCTATTTTCTAAAGTCTATGCTGAAGGAATCTCTAACTTTCTTTTTTTTCCTTAAAACCTACATCTCAATTTTCATACTATACACAAAGCCATTAAATAAGTTGATCTTAAACTTGAACTTGAACTTGAACTCTAATACCCTCTCAAACTTTCATAAGTTAAAATCTGTTCAGGTGTTAAAATACCTTTTTGCTGGATGTGAGCATTAAGATGAGTGAACCTAAGTTCACCTTCATACACGGCAATTTGCGTTAC
>JBGAWM010000092.1:0-10786 GCA_044227615.1 Ignavibacteriaceae bacterium | reverse complement strand
CTGTAGAATTACTCATCTTATGCTTTGAAGGGGCTGGATGAGAAAATTGTTGTCCATATCGCATCTTGAAAATCTGTTCACCCATTTTTCCATGAAGATCCCCAAGAATACGCTTAGTTACAATTGCCATTTTGAATATCTCACATTAAAGATTTAAAAGAATTTACATACAAATATAAACAGGAATAACGTATTTTTAAAGCGTATCTTTAGCGTATGAATAGCGTAAGTATAGCGTATAAATAGCGGAACAATAGCGTATAAATGAAGCAATTACTGCTGGATAGAGACGGAGGAAAAACGAACCCTAACCCGACCTTCCCCTTTAAATAAGAGCACAGGATTTAGCATTTTAAAAAGTAAGAATTAGGGATCCCGGAACAACTATCTTCTTTAAAAACATTGAAGCATTATACATGCGTATTTACTAATATCTATCTAAAATTATTTTATTATTCACAAATCTTTTCCTTATTTTTCCGCAGATGGTTTATCATAAGATATACGATTTGCAAAACATCCCTTCTAACTCCTTTTTCAAGGGTGGTGATAAAGGTGAATATTGAAATTAAATCAATAAATTTGTTTTGCTATGAACCCTAAAGAAGCCAAATCAAGAATTAAAATCAATAAGTTATTGGAAGAATCTGGATGGAGATTTTTTGATAATGAAATTGGACCTGCTAATATCCAACTTGAAAACAATGTAAAGCTTACCCAAAAACTAGTTGATGAATTTGGTGAGGACTTTGATAAAACTAAAAATGGATTTATTGATTTTCTATTACTTGATGATAAAGGTTTTCCACTAATTGTTCTTGAAGCTAAGTCTGAAGACAAAAATCCTTTGGTTGGCAAAGAACAAGCGCGCAAATATGCTAAAGCTCAAAATTGCAGATTTGTAATTCTATCAAATGGTAATCTTCATTACTTCTGGGATCTTCAGCAAGGCAATCCCTATGTAATAACTAAATTTCCAGATCCAAAATCAGTAAAAGTTTATCGAGAGCATCAGCCTAATCCGCAAAAGTTAATTGATGAACGTGTGCTTGATGATTACATAACACTTACTCAATTACCTACATACTACGAAAATCCTGCTTATAAAGATGAATCACTTAAAAATAATTTTATCACAAAGAATAAATTAAAATTCCTACGTCCGTATCAGCTTCGTGCAGTTCATTCAATTCAAAATGCAGTAAGCAAAGGAAGCAGCCGCTTCTTATTTGAAATGGCAACTGGTACTGGCAAAACCTTAATTGCTGCTGCTATTATTAAATTGTTCTTAAGGACCAGCAATGCAAAAAGAGTTTTATTCTTGGTTGATCGTTTAGAATTAGAGGATCAGGCAAACAAAGCTTTTATTAACCAACTTAAGAATGATTTCAAATCTGTTATTTATAAAGAGAATCGTGATGATTGGCGTAAAGCAGAGATCGTTGTTACCACAGTACAATCGCTTTTATTTAATAATAAATATCAGAAATTATTTTCGCCAACAGACTTTGATTTAGTTATTTCTGACGAAGCTCACCGTTCCATTGGCGGAAACTCCAGAGCAGTGTTTGAATATTTTATTGGTTATAAGCTTGGATTAACAGCAACACCAAAAGACTATCTCAAAAGGTTTGATAAAACAAAATCCAACACACGTGACCCACGTGAATTTGAAAGCCGAATGTTGCTTGATACTTACAGAACCTTTGGATGCGAGACAGGACAGCCGACATTCCGCTATTCTCTTATTGATGGTGTTAATGACGGCTATTTAATAAATCCCATTGTGGTAGATGCAAGGACTGATGTTACAACTCAACTTTTATCTGATGAAGGTTATGCTGTTGTTGTTTATAGCGAAGATGGAGAAGAAGCAGAAGATTCATTTTTTCAAAGAGATTTTGAAAGGAAATTTTTCTCTGAACCCACAAATAGGCTTTTCTGTAAAACATTTTTAGAAAACGCTTTAGTTGATCCAATCACAAAAGAAATAGGAAAATCTATTGTGTTTACTGTAAGCCAAAATCACGCTGCCAAGCTAACTCAATTATTAAATGAATTAGCCGATAAAATGTATCCTGGTAAATACAATTCTGATTTTGCAACACAGGTTACTTCTCAAATTACTGATGCACAGCAGTTTACAATAAACTTTACAAACAACAATCTTGGTGGCACTGGCAATTTTCTCCCGACTTATAAAACAAGTAAAACAAGAGTGTGTGTAACAGTTGGAATGATGACTACAGGTTATGACTGCCCTGATATTCTTAATCTTTGTTTAATGCGGCCAATCTTTTCACCAACAGATTTTATACAGATAAAAGGCAGAGGAACACGTAAGCATAATTTTACAGAACAGCTTTTTGATAATGAACTAAAAGAGCAGATTACCGAGCCAGAAAAAAAGAAATATAAACTTTTTGACTTCTTTGCTAACTGTGAATACTTTGAAGAAAAATATAACTATGATGAAATCTTAAAACTTCCTCGACCCTCTAAACAAACGGGTACAGTCGATACGCCGCCGCCTGTTATTATAGATGGATATGAATATGTTGATCCAGATTTAATTAAAGTTTTAGAAGAAAGAGAAATCGGTCTTAGTGGAATGAAGATAGACCGTATGTTCTTTGAGCAATTTGAAGACAGGGTTCGTTCCGATAAATTTATCAAAGAGTATGTTGAAAAAAGAAGCTGGGATTCTTTGATAGAATATCTCAATCAGAACATAATGAACAGACCGGAGCATTTCTATACTATCGAAAAGCTAAGAAAAGCTGCCGGAGTTGATAGGAGGATTTCATTACGTGAAGTAGTAGAAAAAGCACTCGGTCTAATTCCCGGATTCAAATCAAAAGACCAACTTCTCGAAGAAGAATTTGAAAAATTTATACTTGACAGAAAACCAGATAAACCGAAAGATATAAATGCAATTAAGTATTACTTCAAAGCATACATAACCAGCAACCGTATAAGAGAAATAATTGACAACAAAGAACTGACACAATTAAATGTTAACCCAAGTTTTACAATGCAGGATTATAAAGCCGTACCAAAACAATGGCGTGAAGTAATTCCTGAATACATTAAAGACTATGTTTCACTCAATCAATTTATGTGATATTGGGCTAAAGCCCGGGTGTATTGGGTATTCAGTTCTCTACGCCCTGAAGGGCGTAGTTATGTGAGGAATGCGAGATATAGTATTCCTGACAAGAAGGGCGTATTTACACAAAGAAAGTTAATAGTCTCGCCCTGAAAGCGTGGAGAAGATGTAGCTAATAACTCCGTCCTTTAGGACGGAGATAGTAAGAAACAAAAAAAATACAAGGGCTTTAGCCCAAACTTTAATAAGGAAAAACAATAATGCCATTTGTAAAAATTTGGGTACATATAGTGTTTGGCACAAAAAACAGAGAGCCATTTCTTGTTAAAGAAACTCGTGAAAAGGTAATTGCACATATTCTTGAGAATGCCAAATCGAAAGGAATTTTTATTGAATGTATAAATGGATCTTTTGATCACTTGCATATTCTTATTTCATTAGGCAGTGAACAAAATATAGCTAAGGTTGTTAATCTTATTAAGGGGGAAGTTTCTTATTGGATAAATAAAAATAAAATTACTAAAACCAAGTTCGAATGGGCTGATGAATATTTTGCTGTATCTGTCAGCGAATCTCAAGTTGATGTTCTGAGAAAATATATCAGAAATCAGGAAGAGCATCATAAGAAGAAAAGCTTTTCTGAAGAGTATGAAGAGTTTATGAAGAAGTATGGATTTGAATATTTGGGCTAAAGCCCTGTGTGGTTTGTTGGGTATTCAGTTCTCTACGCCCTGAAGGGCGTAGTTATATACGGAATACAGATATAGTAACCATATTCAGAAGGGAGTAGTTATGTTCGGAATGCGAGATATAATATTCCTGACAAGAAAGTCGTAGTTATACTTAAGAAAAAAGAGATTTAATAACTCCGTCCTTAAGTAATAAGACATTGGGCTAAAGCTCAGGCAGTTTGTGGGTATTCAGTCATCTACGCCCTGAAGGGCGTAGTTATATACACAATGCAAGATATAGATAGAAGCAAGTTCAGAAGGGCGTAGTTTCAACGAACGTTGATGGTTTCATCCTGAAAGCGTGGAGAAGATGTAGCTAATAACCCCGTCCTTTGGACGCAGATGATAAGTAATAACAAAAAAATAGTAACTCCGTCCTTTAGGACGGAGATAGTAAGTAACAAAAAACATAGAAGGGCTTTAGCCCAAACAAAAAGAAATTATGTTAGATAACGAAACAAAACGCCGCATAGATACTGCAAGAGATATTTTAGTAGGTAAAGTTCCTGATCCAAAATCACAGGTAGAACAAATAACAATTGCACTCATCTATAAATTTATGGATGATATGGACGCTGAAGCTGAAGAGCTTGGCGGTAAAAGAAAATTCTTCTCTGGTGAGTTTGATCGGTACGGATGGAAAAAGTTAATGGCGCCTGATCTTGGCGGTTTTGATGTTCTTACTCTTTATGCTGAAGCAATTCAGAAGATGAACATTAACCCGAACATTCCACAACTATTCCGTGATATTTTTAAGAACGCATATTTGCCGTATCGTGACCCTGAAACTCTTAAAAGTTTCTTAAAGATAATTGATGATTTTGAATACAGTCATTCTGAAAAACTTGGCGATGCTTTTGAGTATTTGCTCTCAGTTCTTGGCAGCCAAGGGGATGCTGGGCAGTTTAGAACACCACGCCACATAATTGATTTTATGGTTGATATTATCGATCCTAAAAAAGATGAAACAATTCTTGACCCTGCCTGCGGTACGGCTGGATTTCTAATCTCATCTTACAAACATATTCTAAAACACAACTCTACCAACTTTGTTCCTGAAAAAGATAAAGAAGCATTTGAACAAACTGATGTTAGCATATCAGAACTTAGTGCGGGCGGAGTAAAAAGATACAGTGGTGATAAGCTTACGCCTGATGAAAGAGCAAAGTTATCGAAGAATATCAAAGGTTACGATATATCACCTGATATGGTGAGACTTTCACTTGTTAATTTGTATCTGCACGGATTTACTGACCCTAAGATTTTTGAGTATGATACACTAACAAGCGAAGACAATTGGAACGAGTATGCAGATATAGTTCTTGCTAATCCTCCGTTTATGTCTCCTAAAGGCGGAATAAAACCACATAAAAGATTTTCAATACAATCTAACCGAAGTGAAGTTTTGTTTGTGGATTATATGGTAGAGCATTTAACACCAAATGGTAAAGCTGCTATCATTGTTCCCGAAGGTATAATATTTCAATCAGGCAATGCATATAAGCAATTAAGAAAAATGCTTGTTGAAAATTATTTGTTTGCTGTTGTTTCTTTACCTGCTGGTGTATTCCAACCTTATTCGGGAGTCAAAACTTCAATACTTTTAATTGATAGAGCACTGAATAAGAAAACAGATAAAATTCTTTTTGTTAAAATTGAAAATGATGGTTTTGATCTTGGTGCACAACGCAGACCAAACAACAAAAGCCAACTGCCAACTGCGGTAAAGTTGGTTAAAGAATATATCTCTTGTTGTAATTCCGCACTTGGTGCGGAATCTATTCTTTCTGAAAAATTCGGTGCCAATAATCTTTGGAACATTGCCACTAAAGAAAAGATAGCTGAGAATGATGATTGGAATTTGAGCGGCGAGAGGTATAAATCTCAAATTGTTAGTGACTCGAATTATCCATATGTAAAACTGAAAGAAATATGTGAATACATTCGTGGTGTTACCTATACTAAGTCAGATGAAGTAGATAAGGATGGCTTAAAAGTTTTAAGAGCTAATAACATTTCGCTTGATTCATCTTCTTTGAATTTTGATGATGTAAAACTGATCAACCCGAATCTAAAATTAAATGATTCTCAAAAATGTAAGCGTGATGATATATTGATTTGTGCTGCTAGTGGTAGTGAAGAGCACGTTGGTAAGGTTGCATACATAAAAGAAGATATGGATTTATATTTTGGTGGTTTTATGGCTTCATTAAGATGCAATACAAACAGACTAATCGCAAAGTATTTATTTGAAATATTAAAATCACATCAATTCAGAAATTATCTTTCTGAAACCACAATTGGTGCCAATATTCATAATTTGAAATCTTCTATCATTTATGATTTTGAAATCCCACTACCGCCACTTGAAATACAAAAAGAAATAGTTGCAGAGATAGAAGGCTGGCAAAAAATAATTGATGGTGCAAGACAAGTAGTAGAAAATTACAAACCACTAATTGATATTGATCCTGAATGGCCAATGGTGGAGTTGGGGGAAGTGTGTGATTTCAAAAGAGGGCCATTTGGCGGAAGTCTAAAAAAAGAAATCTTTGTTGAGGATGGTTATGCTGTTTATGAACAAAGCCACGCTATCGCCGATGATTTTTCCAATGTTCGATATTTTATTTCAAAAGAAAAGTTTGAGGAAATGTCAGGATTTGAATTAAAACCGAATGATCTAATAATGAGTTGTTCTGGAACGATGGGTAAAATTGCAATTGTACCAGAAGGCATTAAGCCTGGTATAATCAATCAGGCTTTATTAAAATTAACAGCAAACACATATCTGAATAATAGCTACCTTAAATATATCCTTGAGAGTAATTTATTTCAGTCAGCATTAAATAGCTATGTTTATGGTGCAGCAATCCAAAATGTCACATCGGTTAAAATTCTAAAACAGATAAAAATACCTCTGCCAGATTTAGAAACTCAGATAAATGTGGTGAAACAGATTCAGAATGAAGAACGAATTATTGTATCTAATGTTGAACTTAAAAATATCTTCGAGCAAAAAATAAAAGACAAAATAGCAAAGGTATGGGGAGAGTAGAGATGGAAATTAGAAACGATATTTGTCCAATCTGTAATTCTGAGACTACTCGAAGCAAGCCATCTGAGAGAGATACATATAAAGTAAATTGTCCAAGATGTGGTTATTATGAGGTAACTGATCAAGCATTAACAATGTTTCAAAGAAGCGAATTAGCTGATATAGTCAACTCAGTCAGCTATTGGATAAGACAGCACCAATCCAACGAAGTCACTCCTGTATATATTGATCTAAAATTGATGCGAAGCATTCTTGAAACACCTTTCATTCCTCCAAAACCAAATGAACAGGCGAATAGATTATTACAGTGGATTGGTGAAAATGTTAATAAACCAGATGCATACATCACCATACCGATTTCTTATTTAATATCAGTAATTGGAGCTGTAGATGAGCCGAATGTAGTTTACATAGCAGATTATTTGAAAGAGCAAGGCTACATAAGACATCAAGGTTTTGCTTATTCAATTTATGAAGGTAAGCGCAATCCAGAGGTAGACCAGTTGGTTGCACAAATTACATTTAAGGGTTGGGAAAGATTTGATGAAATAAAAAGAACATCCAAAGTTAGTCGTCTCGCTTTCATGGCAATGAAATTCGGGAATGAAACACTTGTTAGAATTTTCAATGAAGTAATTAAAGATGCTGTTTCAAAAACAGGTTTTGAGATAAGAAGGTTGGACGAAGAAAGAAGAGCTGGACTTATTGATGATAAACTCAGAGTTGAAATTAGGAAATCAAAATTTTTAGTTGCCGATTTAACTGATGATAATAACGGTGCTTACTGGGAAGCCGGTTATGCAGAAGGATTGGGAATGCCTGTCATTTATATCTGTGAAGAAGAAAAATTCAAAACTAAGTTAACACATTTCGATACAAATCATCATTTAACAGTCCGATGGAAAAATGAACCTGATTCATTAAAGAAATTTGCTGAGGAACTTAAAGCAACCATCCGAGCAACTTTTCCGACGGAAGCAAAGATGGAGGATTGAGAGTAAGAGTTTAGTTGTTAGACTAATAATCATTGAGGGTCTATGGCTTTGAATTATGATAAATCTAAATGGATATATGAAGCTGATGCCAGCAATAATATCCGGTATGTTTTGGGAACAAAAGGAAGCAAAACCCTAATCTGTTTTGGGGTAAATCCAAGCACAGCAACTCCAGATAACTTAGACAACACCTTAAAGTCAGTTGAAAGAATCATAAGTCTTAATCAATATGATAGCTGGATTATGCTTAATCTCTACCCCCAAAGGAATAGATATATTGATTAAATTCATAAAAATCGTGATGAAGAAATTCATAGAAAAAATCTGAGCTTTATTAAAAGAGTATTGATTTCGGGTCATTGTGATATATGGGCAGCATGGGGAACACTTATTGAACGAAGAGTACATCTAAGAGACTGTTTAGATGAAATTTATAAATTGAGCAAGCAGTTTGATTGTAAATGGTATATGGCCGGTAGGCCAACTAAAAATGGTTATCCCCATCACCCTTTATTTATTACTTGGCTGTCACGAACCATTTCGTGACATTCTTACAATCAACGGCAAAAACTCTACATAAAATTATCACATTAAATTCTTGCTTTTAATTTTATTTCCCACTATGTTTCAGGTGGGATTTCCCACTTTTATAAATAAGGAGTTATTATGTCTGAAATAATTGAAAACGAATACACAGCAACAATCGATACAAAAAAAAGATTGACTATTCGCGGTGCAAAACATCACCACTACGCCGTTCAAGTCTATAAGGATGGCAAAATTGTACTTAGTCCACGCATATTGGTTGACCCTAATCTCATCCCAAAGAGCACTATGAAAATCATTGATAACTCTGTTTCAAATATGAAAAAAGGTAAAGTATCCAAATCACTTAATCTCAAGAAATACGAATAATAAATGAATTTAGAAATTGTTCTTGGTATTCCTGATGTAGAAAATTACTGGAATGATCTTTCAGTAAAGTTTGAGAATGGTAAACTAAGCGGCAAAGAAAAAAGACTTTTTACTAGCTTATTAAAACTCTTAAATTATTAGAAACAAACCCTCGCTCCAACAGCCTTGCTACACACGAAATAGATTCACTTACTGCTAAATATTGCTCCAAAGTATTTCAATCTTATTTAGAAAATAAAGTACCTGCAGCAGGTAGAATATTCTGGGCTTATGGTCCCGAAAAAAGTCAAATTACAATTTTAGCTATTGAACCTCACCCTGAAATTAAATCAAGATCATATTCCCGGATCAGATTAGCCAAATTCCCCGATAGAAGAAAAAAGAAATAATTTTTTAATTTAATGTTTCCTCGACTGCCATAGAACCATTTCGTAACTGGTTCTGAAATTATTAAGATAACACCACAATACCACCCCATTCATCAAATCTCCTTCCAATTCTTTCGCCTTTGGAGAGAGCCGGAGTGAGGCTTCTTCAAAAGCATTTATTCCCTTCCCTTTGGTAAAGACGCAGTTCCCGTTTATGGGAGGAAAGGCGAGGGATGGGTTCGATAGAGAGTTGATATGACCTAACACTACAATAAAATAGAAATGAAAGCCCGTCCATTTCCAATCGTGTGGCAAACAAAATGAGTATATCACCTAAGCACTATATGAGTAATTAGACTTGTTTTTATCAAATGTCTTGTGGCTGTGCTATAATAGAATTGAGCCCGCAAGGAGGCGGGGCTGCTCAAGGTCTCGCAGGACTTTCGACGCAATCAAATGGAGTCGTCCCGCATCAGCTATTAAGCATCAACCTGGTTACTATTTCTTTCAGCGTAAATTATTTGATTGATTTGATTTCAGAATGATGAGAATATCATATATCATCCCTAAAGGGATTTTTTTTTGTTTGTCTTGTCTATTGCCCTACAAATATTAAATCCGTAACGGGATTTATCTTTCTTCATCCCAGCGGGATGCAATATTTGTAGAAACAGGATGATCAAATAAATTGAAATACCGTAGGTATGAAATAATAATACTAAGATAAACTCTTTTTTAATGAACAATGAATAATTAAAAATGAATAATTGAAGAAGATCTTAATTGTACATTGTTAATTGATAACTGAAAATTATTTTACAAAAATAGAATTGACTCCGCAAGGAGGCGGGGCTGCTCAAGGTCTCGCAGGACTTTCGACGCAATGAAATGAAGTCGTCCCGCATTAGCGGGATAATCGAACTATTATAGAATTGAGACGTAGTTTAAACCGGCAATGAGGTAAAGACGGCAAATATTATGAGAGAGTAATACTGCCTGCGGATTTAAAAGCAAAGGTGGAAGTTATGGCGCTGGAAGAGTACAATAAACTTTAGATATTAACCAATTGAGATGATTTGTTTAAGGTTCTCAAGATAGTGTGCTAAGGTTACTGCTATACAATAGGTTACACTGAAGTATAAAAATGCATTTTCAATGTACCCTAATAAAACTAGGCTTATTATCGTAATATTTTCAGATGCTAAGATTATTTGAGAAATCGCCGAAATATACCGCGTGATTAAATTCAATTATTAAAGCAAAAAAAGTCACTTTTATTTATTTTATTATACTATTACATTAGCTTAAGAGTGAGTCTTAACTAAATTACTTTTTAAGAAATTAATTGATTTTTCCGTATGTGAGGAGAGGAACAAAAGATTATAAAAATAAAATCAATAAGGAGATTTTATGGCATTTATACTAAAGCGTTCGATTCATGTTCACGGCACCAATAAGCTTGCACTTTATATTTTCACTACGATTCTATTATTCCTACTGGGATTTCAAAACATATATCCCGACGGTACTGATTCATTGGATATGGAACTTTACTCAACGCTTGCCGATTACGGATTTACTGGTACTATTGAGGCTAAGTTCATTCAGGAACT
>JBGAWM010000091.1:0-10814 GCA_044227615.1 Ignavibacteriaceae bacterium | reverse complement strand
ATGAACATACCCTTCTCTGCCCTCGGTAGTTTCAGGAGATAATGTTCCTTTGGGAAGATTATCAATAAAGTACGAAGCAACTTTTATCGAATTAACCATTATGTTTTTTGCATAACCGGGATGAATATTTTTCCCAAAGAATTTTATCACAACAGCATCAGCAGAAAAAGTTTCTGTTTCCAATTCACCTCTGCTCGATCCATCGATTGTGTATCCATACTTTGCGCCAAGCTTTTTCAAATCAATTTTTTCGGTTCCTCTTCCAACTTCTTCATCTGGAGTAAAGCAAATCTTTATGTCACCATGTTTTACTTCAGGATGTGTCAGCAAGTAATTAACCGCATCAACAATTTCTGAAACACCAGCTTTGTTATCAGCACCAAGCAATGTTGACCCATCTGTAGTGATGATATCAAATCCAATCATATTTTTTAGGTCAGGATTATCATTAACAGAAATTACCCAGCCGCCATTTTCAAGTTTGATATCGCCACCCTGATAATTTTTTCTGATCATTGGTTTAACGTCCTTACCTGTAACGGCAGGAGAAGTATCAACGTGCGCAATAAATGCAATTGGATCAACTTTTTTTGTTGTGTTAGAGGGAAGAGTTGCCATAACATATCCCCACTCATCCATATGTGCATCTTTTAATCCCAAAGCTTTTAATTCTTCGGCAAGATCTTTAGAAAGTATTTTTTGTTTTTCTGAGCTTGGGAATGAAGTTGATTCTTCATCTGATTGAGTATCGTACTTTACGTACTTTAAAAATCTATCCACGCAAGTGAATTTATAATTTGAATCGAACATGTTAACCTCGAATGTTTAGTGAAATAAAAAACTTTTTAATATCCTCTTCTTAAAACTTTATCCATATCAGATTTTATCATTATCTGAACAAGATCTTCAAACTTTGTTTTTGCTTTCCAGCCCAAAAGTTTTTTTGCTTTTGCAGGATCACCAATTAGGAGCTCCACTTCTGTTGGGCGATAGTAATTTGGATCTATTGTAACAACGGTTTTACCTTTTTTTAACTTAGTTGTAAAATCGTATTTATAAAACCTTGAGTTCTTATTAAAATTTATAAGTGATTTTGCTTTTTCAAAATCAACTTTGCTGACAACTCCTTTTTCATTTACTCCTTTACCTTTCCATTCCAAATCAATTCCAAGATGCTTAAAAGTAAATTCTACAAATTGCTTTACTGTGTTAGTCTGTCCTGTTGCAAGAACAAAATCTTCTGCTTTTTTGTATTGAAGGATTCGCCACATTCCTTCGCAATATTCTGGAGCGTAGCCCCAGTCCCTTTTTGCATTAAGATTACCAAGTGAAAGATTATTTTGCAACCCTGCGGCTATTCTAGAGGCAGCACGAGTAATTTTTCTTGTTACAAATGTTTCGCCGCGCTTTGGTGATTCGTGATTGAACAATATTCCGTTGCAGGCAAAAAGATCATAAGCTTCACGATAGTTTACAATTATCCAGTAACCATAAAGCTTTGCAACACCATAGGGTGAGCGCGGATAGAATGGTGTTTTTTCACTCTGTGGAACTTCCTGCGCTTTACCAAAAAGTTCAGATGTAGAAGCCTGATAGAATTTTACTTTTCGTAATCCAACTTCTCTTATCGCATCAAGAAATCTTAATGTTCCAAGAGCATCAACCTGTGCAGTGTAATCTGGAATTTCAAATGAAACTTTTACGTGACTTTGTGCAGCCAAATTGTAAATTTCATCCGGCTGGATCTTTTCAAGTAATCGATTTAAGTTACTTGTATCAACAAGATCACCATAATGAAGAAACATTTTTTTATTAAGTATCGCCGGGTTATTATAAAGATAATCAATCCTTCCTGTATTAAAAGAACTGCTTCTTCTAATGATACCGTGAACTTCATATCCTTTTTCAAGAAGTATTTCGGTCAGGTAGCTTCCGTCCTGTCCTGTTATGCCGGTTATTAAAGCTTTTTTCATATCCAACTGTAATATTATTGTTATTAGTATACTGATTAAAATGATAGAACTGATTTAATCCGTTTGAATCTGTTAAATCAGTTTGATCCGCGTGCTATTGTTCTATTTATATTTTTCTAAAAACCAATTATAAGTTTTAGTTATTCCGTCCTGTAGTTCGGTTTTATATTTCCACCCAAGATTGTTTAATCTTGTTACATCCATAAGTTTCCTGGGTGTTCCATCGGGTTTAGATGAATCATAAACAATTTTGCCTTTAAACTCTGTTATTTCAGCAATCAGTTTTGCAAGATCGGAAATTGAAATATCCTTTCCCGTTCCGGCATTAAGATGTGTAATACCATTCTCATAAAGATCTTTTGCATTTATATTCTCCATCATAAAAACAATTGCATCCGCCAGATCTTCAACGTACATAAATTCACGTAAGGGCTTACCTGTGCCCCAAATTGTAACCGAATCTTTTCCTTCAACTTTTGCTTCATGAAATTTTCTCAACAATGCAGGAAGAACATGCGATGTTTCTAAATTAAAATTATCATTGGGTCCATAAAGATTAGTCGGCATAGCTGAGATATAGTTGCATCCGAATTGTCTGTAATAATTCTCACAAAGTTTTATTCCAGCGATTTTAGCAATTGCATAAGGTTCGTTTGTAAACTCAAGTGTATCAGTAAGTAAGTACTCTTCCATTAACGGTTGTGGTGCAAGCTTAGGATAAATGCATGAGCTTCCGAGAAAAACAATTTTTTCAACTTTATTCAGATAAGCAGAATGAATAAGATTCGCTTCGATCATCAGATTATCATAAAGAAATTCTGCGCGATAAGTATTGTTAGCAAGTATTCCGCCAACCTTTGCTGCGGCAATAATCAAAATTTCTGGTTTTGTTTCGCTAAAGAATTTTTCAACAGAAGATTGATTCCGCAGATCCAGCTCAGATAAATTTTTTGTTAGAATGTTCTTATATCCTTTGGATTGCAATTGTCTGTAGATTGCTGATCCAACCATTCCGGTATGACCTGCGAGATATATTTTTTTTGTTTTTAGCTCATCCATTAAACTTATAATCCATAATAAACAGAAAAATAAAACTCATTCAATGTAGTATCGATAAAACTTAAATCTTCTTGCTGTATTGAAGAGTGAGTTGTCTGATAATTAAATTTAGCAAAAAGTTCATGAGTATATTCATACTTTATTTCTGCACCTAAGTAACCATAATTCTTTCTGAGTCCAAATAGAAACGGCTGCTGCGGTATAGTATTATACTGCTGCTCAACATTACCGTCTTCGCCTTTACGAATATATTGACCCCAGACTTTTGCTTGCAAGCCTCTTAAGAGTCGATAGTTAAGCGACGCAAAAATTAAATCTGCATTGTGACCCATCCAATGCCCAAGAGGATATGTTGCACTTTTATAATCGGTTGTCTGTACATAATGCTGATAAACAAACGGATAAATTTTTGTGTACTCAACTTTTGCAGTAAGATTATCAATTGGTAAATCAGTAATCGAGCCGCCCAAAGTAAATCCCATCTGATATCTTTGAGTTTCTGGATCGAATAATCCATCTATTGATATTTCATCAATAAATAACGTACCATAAAGATGAGTATTTTTTATATGACCACGTGAACTAGCCGATAAAAAAAACTGTGCATTACCGCCTGCTGCATTTAGCTGTCTGCTTAATTGATGATCAGCTAACCGGAAGAACATAATCGGCATCAGGTAAACAAACTCAAGTTCCTCATCATAAATAATTGATTCTCCAATTGTCAGATCCAAACCGGTAGTTGGAGTAATAATTAATGAATGTGTTGCTATAAATTTATCAACAAAAGAAAAAGAAATTCCTCCAGAGGTATTATAAAAAATTGAATTGGAATCAATAACACCGGAAGACAGCCAGCCGTGCATATAATTAAACTTCAGCCAATCAACCGGTTTAATATCTAATCTTATAAAGCCGTAGGATGGCGGTTTTTGTGAAAGAACGATTAAGCCGCTTTCACTGTACCCCCATTCCAAAAAATCTTTACCAACTGCAAATGATCCCCAGCTCCAATCCGTTGCAATCACAGCTTTGGATTCACTATACTCCATTTTATCAAGAGAATAGAGAGGAGAAGTTAAACTTGATTTTGCTTCAACTCCTGTTACAGGTGTAAACTCTTTAGTTTTGTCAATCGTACTTCCGCTTTCTGTGTTATCTCTAAAATCAAAACTAAAACCAATATATTTATCGATATATCCATAAGTATAAATTCCATTCCAGAAATGAGTCAGCTTTTCACTATCACGCGAACCAATTTTAACACCTAAAATAGGACTCAAATTCAAACTGAAAAAATTATTTCGATACCCAAACAATCTTAGCCTATCTCCTTTATCGTAATCAACTAAAGTTATTTGAGCGGAATCAATCTCAACATTATTAATAAAATCAAGCTCACGTTTAAAATCTTTGTTATAAAACTCAAGCTCTTCTCTTTCTAATGAAGTTAACTCATTTGATTTGTCGGAAGCCTCAATCAGCTTTTCAGCAATATATTTTCTGCTAACAGGTCTAACCTGATCATCAAACTGAATAATAGATTTTTGACTTAATCGTGAAAGATAATTATAAACATCTCTGTGTAATGGCTCATAAACTACCTGTGCAGCTGCAATAGAACTAAGAGCAAGAAACAGAAATATTTTTTTTAAAATCATTTATTTTATTGATTAAAAAATTTCTTAAATGTTTCAACAACATAAACTAATTGCTCATCACTCAATTCAGGATATATAGGAATAGCAATTGATTTATCAGCAGAGAATTCGGAGATCGGAAAATCACATTTCTTATGTCCAAGATCTTTAAAGCATTCCTGTAAATGGAAAGGAACCGGATAATAAATTTCTGTTCCAATTTCATTCTTGGTTAAAAATTCTCTCATCTCATCACGTTTATCAACACGAACAATATATTGATTATAGATGTGATAATTTTTTGTGCCGGATTTTTCATAAACTGCTTTGGGAAGGAGTACTTTATTCTTTAGATCAAAATTTGTTTTGCCCGTTTCCTCAGCTAATCCTGCTTCAACAAAAAGCTGTGTATAACGATTTGCATTATGCCTTCTCTTTTCAGACCAATTATTTAAGTGCGGAAGTTTAACTCTGAGTACCGCGGCTTGTAAGGCATCGATTCTGAAATTTCCACCAATAACTTTATGATAATATTTGGGCTCTCCGCCATGAACTCTTTTTATTGTAAGAATTTTGGCAAGATCATCATTGTTTGTTGTAACTAATCCGCCATCGCCGTAACAGCCAAGATTTTTACTTGGAAAAAATGAAAAACAGCCAATATCTCCAATCGTCCCAACAAATCTCCCATCTTTATATTGTGTGCCAATTGCCTGAGCTGCATCTTCAATAACGATAATATTATGTTTTTTTGCAACTGCAACTATCTGATCAAGTTCAGCACTTTGTCCATAAAGATGCACAGGAATAACTGCTTTGGTTTTTGATGTGATTTTATTTTCAAAATCTTTTGGATCCATATTAAATGTTACCGGATCATTCTCAATTAAAACGGGAGTAGCATTCAATCTTGAAACAACTCCTGCAGTTGCAAAGAAAGAATAAGTGGGAACAATAACTTCATCACCAGGTTTTATATCAATTGCCATCAACGCTAATAGCAAAGCGTCTGTTCCAGATGAAACTCCAAGTGCATGTTTACAGCCAAGGTAATTACAAAATTCTTTTTCCATTCCGGCAACTTCGGGACCAAGAATAAAGTATTGTGATTCTGCTACTTTAATTATTGCTTCATCAAGTTCTTTTTTTAATGAATGATATTGTGGTTTAAGATCTAAAAGTGGTACTCGCATTTTTGTTTTCCTTGTTATAAAAAATTAATAAATAAATTCTTTTGCAATGTTTTTTAGTAGAGGAGCTTTCAAATCTTTTTCAGAAACTATTGGATTATCAACTTTCCAATTTATGTTCAGGTCTTTATCATTATAAAGTATTGCGCGCTCGTTTTCTTTACTGTAAAGCGCTGTACACTTATATGAAAAGATTGCTTCATCAGACAAAACGGAGAAACCATGTGCAAATCCTGGCGGAATCCAAAGCTGTGTGTGATTATCTTCAGACAACTCTGATGAAAAATATTTTCCAAAGGTTGGTGAACCAAAACGAATATCTACAGCAACATCTAAAACTTTACCATATATTACTTTGCAAAGTTTGCCCTGTGCCTTGTCGCCAACTTGATAATGTAAACCTCTTATTGTCCCTTTTTTTGATTTGGAAATATTATCCTGTAAAAAGAGATAATCTATTCCCGCTTTGCGATATACTTCTTCATTATAGCTCTCAAAAAAATAACCGCGTTCATCGCCAAAGACTTTTGGTTTAAGGATTATTAATCCTTCAATATCAGATTTAATTACCTCCAATTAGTTTACCTCTTTCAGAATTTTTTCAAGATAACTACGATATAATGATTTTGGAATAGAATTAACTAATTCTATAAATTGATCTTTAGTTATAAATCCCTTGTTGTAAGCAATCTCTTCAATGCAGGCTACTTTCAATCCTTGTCTGTCTTCAATTACTCCAAAAAAGTTTGATGCTTGAAGCAATGCTTCGGGAGTTCCGGTATCAAGCCATGCAATGCCGCGTCCAATTTTTTCTACCTGCAATTCTCCTTTTTCAAGATAAACTTTATTAACGTCAGTTATCTCTAATTCGCCGCGAGCAGATGGTTTTAAGTTTTTAGATATTTCAATTACTTTATTGTTAAAGATATAAAGACCCGGCACTGCATATTGTGATTTTGGGTTCTTTGGTTTCTCTTCAATCGAAATTGCCTTACCATTCTTATCAAACTCAACTATTCCATATCGTTCAGGGTCATTTACCTGATAACCAAAAATAGTTGCCCCGGTATTTTTTTTGACTCCCTCATAAAAGAAAGTTAAATCACCATAAAAAATATTATCACCTAAAACCAGGCAAACATCATCATCACCAATAAATTTTTCACCAATAATAAATGCTTCGGCAATTCCATTTGGTGCAGGTTGAACTGCATATTCAATTTTCATTCCAATAGTGCTACCGCTGTTAAATAATTGTTTGTAAAGCGGAATTGTTTCTTCGTTTGAAATTATCAATACATCTTTTATACCGCCGAGCATTAATATTGAAAGCGGATAATAAATTAATGGTTTATCATAAATAAGCGCTAACTGTTTGCTATAAACTTTAGTGATTGGATAAAGTCTTGAGCCAGAACCCCCGGCTAAAATTATTCCTTTAGTTCTTTTTTTTGAATTCATTTATTGAACTTTATTAATTAATAGTAATGTAAATATAAAAATAATACCTTAATCAATCCTGATTTTGAAGCACCAAAATGGGGTAAAATCTATTGAATTTGAGATTAAAGCAGTGTTCCGCCTAAGATTAATATTGCAACACTGAAATAAATAATAAGTCCGGTAACATCCACCATTGTAGCTACTAATGGAGCCGAGGAAGTTGCAGGATCAGCGCCTAATCTTTTTAATATAAATGGAAGCATAGAACCGGTAAGTGTACCCCAAAGAACAATCCCGATCAATGTAACTCCAACTGTTAATCCAATTAAAAACCAATGTGGTGTAATTGCTGGAGTAAAATTTGAAAGTACAGCAACCTGTGTAAATCCAATTGCTCCGAGAATACAGCCAAGCATTAATCCAGAAAATATTTCTCTTCTCATAATATGCCACCAATCTACAAGAGTAATTTCTCCAAGTGCCATTGCACGAACTACAAGTGTTGCGGCTTGTGAACCTGAGTTTCCGCCGCTTGAAATAATAAGCGGAATAAAAATTGCGAGTGCAGCAACCTTGGCTATTTCATCTTCAAAAAATCCCATTGCCAGTGCGGTTAAAAATTCACCGAGTAACAAAAGTGATAACCAGGGAGCTCTTTTCTTTACCATTAGAGGAATAGATATTTCAGCATATGGTTCTTCCAACACTTCAATAGCAGCCTGCTTGTGGATATCCTCGGTGGCTTCCTCTTCTGCAACATCAAATACGTCATCAACAGTTACAATCCCGATTAACATTCCTGCACGGTCAACAACCGGCAATGCAACTCTATCATATTTTTTAAGTGCTTCAACAGCAGTTTCCTGATCATCAAATACATGTAATGCAACAAAATTTTCATCCATTAAATCAGCCACTGTTTGATCAAGCGGGGCAAGTAGAAATTCTTTTATCTTAACGTCATCAATCAGTTTCCCTTTGTCATCAACAACATAAACAATATTTAAGGTTTCTTTATTCTCGCCGTGCTTGCGAATGTAATCAAGTGTTTCCTGAATAGTATAAGATGGTTTAACTGCTATGTAATCAGGGGTCATCAATCTTCCGACAGAATTTTCCGGGTAACCAAGTAAAGTAACGGCAACCTTTCTTTCTTCCGGAGAGAGTAATTGAATTAATTGTTTTGCTGCCGCAGATGGAAGTTCTTCAAACAGGGCAGTTCTATCATCCGGATCCATTTCATTAAGAATAACTGCGCTTTCTTCTTTACCCATTAGTTTTAATAACTCCATTTGAGTATCAAAATCCATATACTCAAAAGTATCGGCTGCTAATTCTTTGGAAAGTAAACGGAAAATTATAACTCTGTCTTTTTCAGGAAGGTCAACAAGAAGTTCGGCAATATCAGCGGGAGTCCAATCTAAAAGTATTTCTTTTAGAATACTAAGCTGTCTCTCTTCAATAAGAGACTGGATTTCTGGTTGTAATAATCTGCTTAGCATCTGAAAATCCTTATTTTAGAGAAAACAATTTGTTTTTACATTTTATAAATTTGTATTGTTTTATTGGCTCGCAAAAAATAATTGTATTATGTGCAAATCACAATCAAAATTTTAGGAAATACTACTCAAAAAATTATATTATGCTCAAACTAATTATTGATGAAAATATTGCCTTCGCAAAAGCGGCTTTTAACCAGTTTGGAAATGTAAGATTGCTGCCCGGACGTAAAATTACGAATTCTGTTTTAATTGATGCTGATATTTTAATAGTCCGTTCAATTACCAATGTTGATAAAGAACTATTAACCGATACTCCTGTTAAGTTCGTTGGAACCGCAACAATAGGCACTGATCACATTGATTTGGATTATCTAAAAAAGAGCAACATAACTTTTGCTGATGCGAAGGGCTGCAATGCTTATTCTGTTGCGGAGTATGTTGTTGCCGCTTTGCTCAATCTTTCTGTTAAATATGATTTTTCTCTAAAAAATAAATCACTTGGAATTGTTGGTGTTGGAAATGTTGGGAGTAAAGTTGCGGCATTTGCCGAGGCACTTGGAATGAAAGTTTTATTAAATGATCCGCCCTTACAACGAAGTGGAGATAAAAAATCTTTTGTTAATTTGGATCAGATACTAAAATGCGATGTCATTTCACTTCATACCCCACTATGCCATAATGGAATAGATAAAACCTATCATCTCTTTGATAAAAAGATCTTGAAAAAACTTAAAGATGGAGCAATATTAATTAACTCAGCTCGCGGCGCTGTAATTAACAATAAAGATCTGCTTGATATAACCTCTGAGAAAAAACTAAAAGTAGTTTTAGATGTTTGGGAAAACGAACCTAATATCAATATTGAACTGCTTAAAAAAGTTTTAATTGCAACTCCGCATATTGCAGGATATTCATATGAAGGGAAAGTGAATGGATCAAAAATGATTTATAATTCACTTAGTGATTTTTTAGGTGAGGAAAGAACTTTCTCTTTCAATTTAGAACCTCCACGAAATTTTACAAAGCATTTTATGAAATCTAACCGATTTGAAACGAGACTGGAAAAATTAGTTTCAAGTATTTACTCAATTAAAGATGATGATCTAAGGCTTCGAAAGATATTGCAGATGAATGATGCTGACCGAATTTTAGAATTTGATTCACAAAGAAAGAATTATCCCATACGAAGAGAGTTTAGCAACTATACCGTTCTCTCTAATCTATTTGAAGAAGATGAAGGGAGTCCACTTAAAAAATTAAGATTTAATCTTTAAGAATAAGTTTGTATTTATTTAGTGCTCTTATCCAGTTTAAATTCGATTGGAATTATCATTTGTGCCTTCATTCTTTTACCCTTTTGTAGCCCCGGTTTAAAGCGGGTATAATAAACTGAAAGTCTTGCATTCTCATCACATCCATAACCAATTCCCTCAACTACTTGTGCAGAAGAAACTTCACCATTCTTTTCAATGAAAGCTCTGATCTTAACAATACCTTCAATCTTCTTTTCTTTGGCTTCAATTGGATAAACAAGCTTTTTATAAATAGTATTCATTCCGCCAATAGGTTCTGGCATTACCTCAAGGTCTGAATAATATGCCGGATCATCATCTAAATTTGTTTTGTCTTCTTCAACCGGAGGTAAATTTAAATCATCCTTATTATTATTTCTTTGTGTTTGTCGTTCATTCCATTGTGCTAAAAGTTTTTGGTAATCTTCTTCGCGATATTCACCAACCAATAAAAATTCCTGACCTTTGCGCACACCATTTTCAAACATTACATCTTCAATTACATTACCGGTTGAATCATAATACGTTGCGGGTCCATCGCGTCTTCCATCTTCAATACTATAAAGCTCTTTCATATTTCCATTTTCATAAAAGGAAGTAACTGTGCCAAACACTTTATCATTTACATAGTTTCTTTTTTCTTTAACGTTTCCGTTTTCCCAATAAAATATTGCTTCACCCTGACGTACATTTTTTTCATAAACTACTACGGATT
>JBGAWM010000090.1:0-10895 GCA_044227615.1 Ignavibacteriaceae bacterium | reverse complement strand
CGTCTTAGTTCCATTTGTCTCCTCAGTATTTTTGTTAAATTTAATATCCTGAGGGGTCATTTGACACTATTTTAAAACAACCATCTTTTTTGTGTCAGAATATTTTCCAGCAATAAGTTTGTACAAATAAACTCCGCTGGATAACGACGAAGCATCAAAATTAATTTCATACTTACCGACTGATTTATATTCATCAACAAGCGTCATTATTTCTTTTCCTGTTATATCGTACACTTTTATGATTTGATGGCTGCCAACAGGAGATTGCCAGCTTATTTTTGTGGTTGGGTTAAATGGATTGGGATAATTTTGTGATAACGAAAACTTGTTAACAATTTGCGGCAGATCATTCGCCGCGTCTGTTACAAGATTAAGATCAATTTTGTACATTGATCTGCCGTAAGTTCCGGCAACCAGAAAGTTTTCAGTCGGATGAATTTTTATATCTCCAATTGGAAGCACTGGCAAACCCTCGCCAAGCACTTCCCAGGTCTGCCCAGTATCAAAGCTAACATACATTCCAACATCGTTACCAAGATAAAGACGATTTGGATAATTATTATCAACAGCAAAAGCATTAACAGGGGCATCGGGTAAGTTGCCGCTGATATCAACCCAATCAGCACCCATATTTGTGCTTCTAAAAACGTGCGGCTGGGGTTCGCGCCATCTTAATCCGTTGAATGTTGCATAGACAATATTTTCATCACTCGGATCAACAACAACACGAGTAACCCAACGCTCAGGTAAAACCGCAGAAACATCCACCCAATTGATGCCGTTATCTGAGGATACCCAAACATGAGAATCATCAGTTCCAACGTATATTACATTTGAATTTGTGGGTGCAACCGCAATGGTAGTTATTGTTCCTAATCTTCTTCCGCTTACCCAATCAGTTAACTGTGGACTAATCTTTGTCCAGCTTGCGGCACCGTTTGTTGTTCTGTAAAGTGAGTGCGTGCCGTAATATAATATGTTTGATGAATTTGGATCCATCACAACGGGAGTTGACCAATTTTTTGGTTCGCTATCATTTATACCGCTTAGTGCATAATCCCAACTATAGCCGCCGTCCGTTGATTTTCCTAATCCGCCATTTTGCGATTCGGCGTAGATAATATTTGAATCATTATAATCTACAATTACATAAAAACCATCACCGCCGTAAATATTTTCCCAATTATCAACGCTTCCATCAGGTGTTCTGTTTGTACCGTTGTCCTGTGTACCGCCGTAAAGTTTTTGCGGATTATTGAAATCCAAACCAATTTCATAAAACTGTGTTGCCGGAATATTTTTAGGCTGCGAAAAAGTTTGTCCGCCGTTTGTGGAAACATTTATGCCGCCATCGTTGCCATTAATAATAAAGTTTGGATCAAGAGGATTAAAAGCCATTGTGTGATGATCAACATGCAGTTCTGAGGGTCCGCCGTAACCATATTGTATTGGCCAGCTATTCCCGCCATCAGTTGAACGCATAAAAGCAACATCCAACACATAAACAATATCCGGGTTTGTAGGATGAACTCTAACTTGTCCAAAGTACCAGCTAAATCCGGCAGTTCCGCCGCTTAGTTCATTATCAGAATCAACATCAGCCCAGCTGATCCCAAAATCGTTTGATCTGTAAAGACTGATAATATTATATCCATCCGTAATGAGTGCGTAAACAATGTTGGGATCATTTTGATGAATTGCTAAACCAATTCTGCCGACGTTTGTTAAGCTTGGATTTGGCAAAGGGGCAGCGGTTATTTTATTCCAGGTACTTCCGCCATTGGTAGTTTTATAAATTCCGCTTGATGGACCAAATAGATGAGACGAATTTGGTCTTCTCACTCTTTCCCAGGTTGCAGCCATTAATCTATCAGGATTATTTGGATCAATAATAATATCAACCGCGCCGGTCGTATCTGAAATAAATAAAGAATGTTCCCACGTTAATCCCGCGTCTGTGGATTTATAAATTCCTCTTTCGGGATTTGGTGCAAAGTAAGAACCAACCGAGGCAAGATAAAGTATATTAGAATTTTGCGGATTGATTACAATTCTTCCGATTGATGTAGTACCTTCAAGTCCAAGAAAATCCCATGTTGATCCTGCATCTGTAGATTTAAAAACTCCACCGCCCGGAAAATTATTATGTCCGCCGTTTGCCTCTCCGGTGCCAACATAAATTACATCAGTATTATTTGGATCGATTACAATATCACCAACCGTAAGCACAGCCTGTTCATCAAAAATAGGCTGCCAGGTATTTCCAGCATCAAAAGATTTAAAAACACCGCCGGTAGAAAATCCCGCATAAATTATACTTGGATTATTTGGATCAAATTCTAAATCAACAACTCTACCACCAATGTTTGTTGGTCCGGCAAATTCCCAAGGTACAGCACTCAGCCCCTTGCTCAATCGTTTTGCAATAGATTCTTTTTTTAATTTTTGTGCTTGCTCAATTGCCCGAATGTAAACATCAGAATCAGCCTTGTAGAACGGATAAGTTTTTTTGATGTATGCCAATTCGTCGGGCCGAAGATCGGGACCAGGCTCGTTGCCGGTTGATAAAACAAGTTCTGTATTGTCAGTAATAGAATCATCGTGTAAAAAAATAAAAATTGAATATCCAAACGCACCACTTATAAGCAAAACAAGTAACGCCGTTTTCATAGTTTATCCGCGTAAATTATTATGAAATATTTCGATGTTATTTTACAAATGTTTTGGTTTATGGTAAAGCTAATTATTAAAACAAAAACCAATCCTTTATTTATCATCAATTCATTTGTTATCTTCGCACCACAAAATTCTAGTTAAAATCCGATTTCATTACAAGGGAAAATAAATCTTAAACTAATATTTAATGAATTATATTCTTAAAAAAATATCTTCAGTAATTAACATATTCCGCCTTGCTCTTGCGGGCAACGACACAAATATCCTTGAAGGAAGCATCAACCGCGCAATAATTCTTCTTGCTATTCCAATGACGCTTGAAATGATCATGGAATCACTCTTTGCCATCGTTGATATATTTTTTGTTAGCAAGATTGGCGTTAACGCAATTGCTGTTGTTGGATTAACAGAATCAATGTTAACAATAACATACTCGCTAGGCTGGGGTCTTGCAATGGGCACTACCGCAATGATTGCCCGAAGAGTTGGCGAAGGGGATAATGACGGAGCCTCTGTTTCTGCTGTTCAATCAATTTATCTGGCGCTATTAATTTCTGTTCCGATAATGATTTGCGGGATTTTCTTTTCTGAAGATCTTCTGAGATTAATGGGCGCATCGGAAGACATAATTGGCGAGGGATCGGGTTATACAAAACTTAATTTAGGATTTAATCTTATTGTAATTCTGCTATTCCTAATCAACGGAATTTTCCGCGGTGCCGGTGATGCCGCACTTGCAATGAGATCTTTATGGATTGCAAACTCATTAAATATTATTCTAGATCCAATGTTTATCTTCGGCATCGGACCCTTCCCGGAACTTGGAATAGAAGGTGCCGCAGTTGCAACAATAATTGGCAGAACATCTGGAATTGTTTACCAGCTTTATCATCTCAAAAAGGGCAAGGGTTTAATTAAAATACATAAAAATAACTGGCACTTTAAACCCGCGGTGATCTGGAAACTTGTTAAACTATCTTCCGGAGTTACAGCACAGTTTATTATCGGCTCGGCAAGCTGGATATTTTTAATGCGCATCATCTCAACATTTGGCAGCACAGCTCTTGCCGGTTACACAATTGCAATCCGAATAGTGATCTTTACTTTGCTACCTGCATGGGGATTCTCAAACGCCGCCGCTACTATGGTGGGACAAAATCTTGGAGCCAACAATCCCGATCGTGCGGAAAAAGCAGTTTGGCGAACCGGAATGTTTAATATGGCTTTTATGGGAACAATTATGATTTTGTTTTTCCTTTTCGGGAGTAATATCGCCTCTTTCTTTACAGATGAAAAAGAAGTTATTGATAACGCATCAAAATGTTTAAGCATTTTTGCAATGGGATATTTGTTCTATGCATTCGGGATGGTGCTTGTGCAATCCTTTAATGGTGCGGGCGATACAAAAACCCCAACGATAATGAACTTATTTATTTTCTGGATGTTGCAGATTCCTCTTGCTTACATTCTTGCAATTCAGCTTGGTATAGGCGCAGAAGGAGCATACTACTCAATTGTAATATCTGAATCAGCATTTTCTGTTGTTGGATATTTTTTATTTAAAAAAGGAAGATGGAAAACAATAAAAGTATAATTGATGCTGTCTGAAAAAAGAAAACACCCTAGTAAAAAAATTATTTTCAGATTTGGAAACAAATGAATAAAAAACAAAGACTAGCATTAGTGGGAATTATAATAACAGTTGTTGTTGGTGCATTAACAGCATATTCAATGATTGGTAACGTGGCAAAACTGCCGCACCTAATAACTTTGTATGCAAGCGGATTTGCCAGTGGTGTTTCGCTTTTGGGGTGGCTAAAAAATCGCAAATAAATTTATGGCAGAAAACGTTTATAACTTTGCATCAAACAACTTGCACAAAATATTTTTTAATAATGTTTTTGCAATCGAGAGATTAAAATGAAAACAATCGGACTTATAGGTGGAACAGGATGGGTTTCTACACTTGAATACTACCGTCTTATTAATGAAGAAACAAATAAACAACTTGGCGGGCACAATGCAGCACGATGTATTCTATATTCTTTTAATTATGCCGATATAAACGAATGTAATCTCCGCGAAGATCATGAGGGTGTTTATAGATTTGTTCTTGATGCGGCAAGAAAACTTAAAAGTGCTTCAGCGGATTGCCTTGTGCTTTGCGCAAACACACTGCATCAATATGCAGACAGACTGGTTGAGGAAATTGAACTTCCAGTAATACACATTGCTGATGCAACATCTGTTGAAATTAAGAAGCAAGGACTGTCTACAATTGGATTGCTGGGAACGAAGTTTACAATGGAGATGGATTTTTATACGAAGCGATTGGGTGAAGCAGGCATTTCTTCTATTGTACCGGAAAAACCTGAAAGATTATTTATTCACAATACCATTATGAACGAATTACTTAAGGAAAATTATAAATCGGAATCAAAGAAAAGATTTTTAGAAATAATTAATGATCTTGAACAAAAAGGTGCGCAGGGAATTGTTCTCGGCTGTACAGAGATTCCTTTACTAATAAAACAAGAGGATACTCATTTGTCGGTTTTTAATACTCTTAAGATTCACGCCGAAGCTGCAGTTGATTTTGCAACCAAGTAAAAACCTTGGTTTTTAATTAAAGCAAACATTATTTATTTCATCATTCGGGGCTAATGAATGCAAATCATAAACTTCAAAAATGCTTTTTAATTCGAAACAGTTGACAACTCCCAATTATTAATTTATTTTCTCATCCCAAAACATTTGTTCACTTTAGTGGTTAAGTCGTTTTGTTAAAAAGATAACATACATAATCATCATAGGAGGCAACTATGAAAATATTATTTACTGCTATACTACTTTTTCTTCTCCTTTTACTGTACACCAAATGCACATCAACTCCGGCAGGACAGGCCCCATTATTTACCAATATTGGCTCACATAATTTTTCGATAACTACTGATTCAGATCTTGCACAAAAATATTTTAATCAGGGAGTTATTTTTGCTTATGGTTTCAATCATGAAGAAGCTTTCAGATCATTTAAAGAAGCTGCAAGACTTGATACAAATTGCGCAATGGCTTATTGGGGAATGGCGTATGTCTTAGGTCCCAATATCAATTTACCAATGGATGCGGGTGTTGTACATACGGCGTATGAAGCAGTTCAAAAAGCAATTGCTTTACTTGATGAAGAAACACAAAAAGAAAAAGATTTTGTGATGGCTTTATCAAAAAGGTATATGAAAGAACCACCTAAAGATAGAACCCCTCTTGATTCTGCCTATTTTTTAGCGATGCGGGAACTTCATCAAAAATATCCTGATGATCCGGATGCCGCAACCATGTTTGCAGAATCTATAATGGATTTACATCCCTGGGATTACTGGTTAAAAGATGGAACACCGCAGCCCTGGACGGAAGAACTGCTTACAACACTCGAGAAGGTCATTCAAAAATATCCAGATCATCATGGAGCAAATCATTTATACATACATGCTGTTGAAGCATCAAAAAATCCTGAGCGTGGAATTCCAAGTGCAGACAAGTTGAGATTTTTAGCACCCGGTGCCGGACATTTAGTTCATATGCCATCACACATTTATATAAGGGTTGGTAATTATCACGAGGGAACATTAGCTAATCAGCGTGCAGTTCAATCGGATGAAGAATATATAAATCAATGTAATCAGCAAGGATTTTATCCGATATCTTATTACCCGCATAATTATCATTTTCTTTTTGCTACATCAACATTAGAAGGCAACAGTAAAATCGCAATTGATGCAGCTTTAAAAGCATCACAAAAACCGCCGGATTCTTTGCTCGAAGTATGCGGATATAAAACACTTCAGCACTTTGTTGTTACTCCGCTTTACGCTTATGTAACTTTTGGTAAATGGGATGAGATTCTTAATTATTCTCAGCCCGCGGATTCACGTCCATATTCAAGAGCAGTATGGCATTACGCGAGAGGAATGGCTTTTGTTGCAAAGAATAATTTAGCAAATGCTGAGAAGGAACTTAGTGAAGTAAATAAACTTCAGACTGATAAAGAAATTGAAGAACTTATCATCTGGGAGATTAACTCTGCAGGAATATTAATAAAAATTGCATATGAGGTTTTGAGTGGCGAGATAGCTGCAAAAAATAAAAATTATACTGCGGCTATTACACATCTGAAAAAAGCAGTTGAACTTGAATATACTTTAAGATATGATGAGCCGCCAACGTGGTTTTATCCATGTTCACAAAATTTAGGTGCTGTTTTAATTGAAGCAGGAAAATATGCTGAAGCAGAAAAAGTGTATTTAAAAAATTTAGAAGATGTACCGGAAAACGGCTGGGCGTTATTTGGATTGCATCAATCAGTGCTTAAGCAAAACAGAATTGATGAGGCTGGCGAAATACAAAAAAGATTTAATGAGGCATGGAAAAATGCTGATGTTACACTTACATCTTCCAGGATTATGTAAATACTTTAATTTCTGTTTCTTTAAATAAGTAAGCCGTTGTGGATTCTTCTTTAATCAATTTACATCGTAAATTATTAATATGAATTTCATTCCATCTTATATTGAACTTTTACACAACGGCGAACTTTATAAGCGCGCAGAAAAAGCTTATGCAAATCTTCATTCCTGCACAAGCTGTCCGCGGGATTGTAATGTTGACCGTATTAATGACGAGTATGGAATCTGTACAAGCGGGCATCTTCCAATTGTTTCTTCTTACACTCCGCACTTTGGTGAAGAACCCGTATTATCCGGAACTAAAGGAGTCGGAAATATTTTTTTTGGCAACTGCAATTTAAAATGTATTTATTGTCAAAACTTCGAGATCAGTCAGAATCCCAAAATTGAAAAACAAAAAGAAGTTTCACATAATCGTTTAGCAGAGATTATGATCGAACTGCAAAACAAAAATTGCCACAATATTGGGCTTGTTTCTCCGACACATTTTTCTGCAACAATTCTAAAATCAATTTATTTAGCTGCTCAGTTAGGATTAAAACTTCCCATAATCTATAACACGAACGGATATGATACTGTTGAAATGCTAAAACTTTATGATGGTGTTGTCGATATTTATCTGCCTGATTTTAAATACGGCAACAGTGAATACGCAAAAAAATATTCACTTGTTGATAACTATTTTGAAAAAACAAAAGAAGCAATAAAAGAAATGTACGGACAGGTTGGAGCCGAACTTGTTTATGATGGTGATGTTGTGGTGCGTGGATTGATCATCCGTCATCTAATTTTACCAAACGATTTATCTGACACAGAAAAAGTATTTAAGTTTATTGCTGAAGAATTAAGTCCCAATGTTCACATATCATTAATGTCGCAGTATTATCCAACAAACAAAGCTTATAAAGATATTTTGATTGACCGCGCTTTAAGAAATTCCGAATATGAAAAAACACTGCAATTATTAGAAAAGTACGGGTTACATAATGGCTGGATTCAGGAAATGGAAAGTGCACATAATTACAAACCACATTTTAATGAAGACCGATTAAATCCTTTCAAAAATTAATACGCATCTCAAATTGTACATCAATCTTTTTATTACAATATTTTCACTCAGAGTCCCAATCAATTTTTTAAGCATCAATTATGAAAAAAATTTTTATCGCTTCATTTGCCCTGACAATCCTTTTAGGCATGTCAATCACACGCGCCTGGGTTTATCCTGAACACAGGGATATTTTTTTACTGGCAATTCAAAAACTTAGTCCGGAATATCGAAGCACACTTGATGCGCTTTGGTCTGAAGCAAGAAAAGGATATGAATTTAGATTAACTGAAGCAGTAATTGATGCAACACAAAGCACGAATCCCTCTCAACTGGATTATGCATCCTGGCCGGGAATTGGAGGAGATCATTCAGTCTCCGCAAAAGATATGCTTAATAATATCCTGCAAACAGAGTGGATTCTTAAAGTGGCAGATATAACTGCACAACTTAAAATTGATATTGCTAAATCAAAGAACAGAGAAGAGCGTGTTAATGCACTTCGTAATTCTGATATACGACTTCAAAGAGCTGATCCTGAATACGCTACGAGAGCAGGGCATAATAACGTGCACTTTCTGCTATCTTTACAAACGGTTAAGGAAACCGTGCAAGAGTTTGGATTGGAATGCGTGAAAGAAAGTGCGGAATTGAATGCGCTTGGCGTTTACATCTGGTATCATTACAGTGCATTAGTTAAAGCCTCTAGATTAAATTCAGAATCACTTACTCCCGAGCAGCGTTCAGCATTAATACTTTCAGCACTTGCTGATGAAGCTTTTGCGCTGCATTTTCTGGAAGATGTTTTTGCTGCCGGGCATGCTGCTGGCACGTGGGGTGATGCATCTCAAAGAAAAGGCACACACGATTATTATAATGAATATGGTTTTAGAACTAGTACATGGGAAGGTGAAAACATTGTTTTAACCGGCGATGCTTGGATGAGAACCGAAGATGCAGAACGTACCGCCCAAGTGGTTAAGATGAGTTTAGAACAACTGCTTGATGCCGCAAATGGAAAACAATCTGCTATGACATATAGTGATGAAGCAAAATCATTTACTCCTGATGATTTTAATGTTGCTTTATTTAATTATATGCCAGCACGCAAATATGATCCGAATCTTGCGAATCTTATAGCCCCTGTTTTTGTAAAAACACCTGTGCCTGGTTTAGAAAGAGGATTGGGTGAGCTGCCTAGATTCAGGGCTGAACTTGGTCCATTTGTTGGATTCACTCCTTCTCTCAGAGGCACATTAGTTTCAAGTGGATTTGGCGAATCACAAACAACCCCGGGCGTTATTGGTGGATTAGAAACTTCGCTGCGAATTGGTTTGGGTTTGGATGGAATACTAAATGAGTCAAGCGATGGGCTTGTTTTTTTAGATGTTGGCTGGAGACAAGATGGATCCTCTTCTCTTGGTGTTGTGCAGGAAGAAGGAACAGAAGCCTATGGAAATTTATTAGCTGCTATCCCGGGAAGATCTGCTTATACAGCACGATTAAGATTACCGTTTTATTTAATTCCCGGTGATTTATTAATAACCGCACCATTTTTAATTTTTACATCGCCTGAAACTCTAACACAAATGGCCGTTGTTGCCGGCAATGGCGGATTGATTCCATGGCAATCTGGTATTGCAACTTCTTTGGGAAGATTTCAATTTGTTCTTGGAAGAGAAGTTGGTGTTTATTTCTTCGGCAGAACAAAATCCCGCGATGCATTATTTAATATTTCACAGGATGAAAACGGAATTGAGTCGCTTTATATTCTTTCTTACCGTTCCACTCAGTTTGAATTTCCTTTTCTGGAATATCGTCCATTTCGGTCATTCTCTACCGAGCAAAGCAGCGGACTATTATTTCAATTTTATGCCGGAATAGATGTACCGCATAATGTCGAAGTATTATCGCCAGAAAGCACATTTACACCTGAACTAAAAACAATCTGGTATATTGGTACAAGAGTAGTTTTCAACTGGCGGTATTATTTATAAAGCGATTAAATAAATTTAATTGTGATTAATTTATGATTTTAGTTTCTCATTCTTTACGGGTAATGATTTAACATACACATCCTGCTGCGGAAAAGGAATAACAATATTTTTTTCTTTGAATAACTTGTCTATCGCAACGATTAAATTACTTTTGACTATTATTCCTGTTGAGTAATCAGACACCCAAAATCTAATAGACATATCAATCGAGCTGCTTGCAAACTCTTTAAACACAATAAATGGCGGGGGATATTTTAAAATATCATTGTATGAATTCAATAAATCCATTACCAGCTGATGAACTTCTTCCAGGTTGGTTCCGTATGCAACACCAACAGAAATATCAAAACGTGCTTTGGAATTTCCAAGCGTCCAGTTTACCAGGTGCTGATTAAGCAAATCACCATTTGGTATAACCACATCAGAGCCATCCCAGGTTGTAATCATACTGCTACGGAAGCCAATTGATTTCATTGTTCCGGTTTTACCCGCAACCTCTACAACATCTCCAACGGATACGGGTTTTTCAAAAGCAATTATCAATCCGCTTACAAGATTATTTACAAGCGTCTGTAAACCGAAAGCAATACCGACACTTATTGCACTTAAGATTATTGTTATTCGGTCAAAGGGAATTCCAACGGAAACAAAAGCAATAATAATTCCGATGCTTATAATTCCGATTCTGAAAATTAAAACCCAGTTGCTTAA
>JBGAWM010000008.1:0-93554 GCA_044227615.1 Ignavibacteriaceae bacterium | reverse complement strand
AAAGGTCGGCGTCTGCCGTTCAAGAACCAAACATTGTCGCTGATCATTCCAACTATTACTTGTCCAAATATTCCTGCAAGCGGACCGGCAAGCCAGACAAAAGCAACTTCGTGAATATTTAATCCATATTTTTTACTTAGTATCCAGCTTAATGCAGCAATCTGGGTAGATAATGCAAAGCCTACTGCTGTTGCGGGTAAAGCAAGCATTGCATAAAATGAGTTTGAAAGTTTTTTCTGAATTTCTAACATAAATTTGCCTTAGTTAGTGTGTTATTTTATCAACAAAAATATTTCTGCTGATTTTTTCTTTATTGTTATTTTTTTGTTTTGATTTATATCGGTCACTTCATTCGATTTGATATTCTCAACTTTTAACGTCTTTCCCAAAGTTTCTTTGTACTTATTCAAATCAACTTCAGTTTCTTTATCATTGCTATTTACAATTATCATTACTGATTCATCTTTAGTTTCCCTGAAATAAACGTAAACATTATCGAATGGATAAAAATGAGTTAACTTTCCCTCAGAAAGTGATTTATGATTTTTTCGTATTTCCAAAAGATTTTTTGTGAAGTTAAAAATATCATTTTGGTATTCTGAGCGATCACAACTTAAAAATGCATCAAGTGAATCTTTTTCAAATCCGCCCGGGAAAGGGGATCGAATTGTTCCGTGATTCTTCTCTCCCACAATTCCAATTTCAGATCCATATAGAATTTTAGGAATACCGCGGGTTGTTAACAGAATTGTAAGTGCGATTTTATATTTCTCAACATCTTGATTGGCTACAAACAAACCACGAGAAATATCGTGATTATCAAAAAAAGTAAGCAGATTATTTGGATCATAGTAAAGAAAATCTTGTGCAAGTGTGTTAAAAATTCCTTCTAATCCTTTTTTCCCACTCAAGTAATTTCGGAATGCATCAGACAAAGCAAAATCTGTAACACACGGAAGTTGAGTATCTAAGTGAACACCAAATTTATTTTTCTGTTGATAAGCCGCAAGAAAAGCAGGTTCGCCAGTCCAGATTTCACCAACTATATTAAAGTTTGGATATTCATCTAATATCGCTTTATTCCAATCAGCCATAGCATATTGGTTGCAGTAGGGATAAGTGTCTTCACGAATACCATCTATTCCTAAATATTCAATCCACCAAATTGTATTTTGAATTAAATATTTTTTTAGAAATGGATTTGCCTGATTCAAATCAACCATATAATTTGTAAACCAACCATCCCAGGTTAAGTCTATTGATTCACCAGGGCTATACGGATCAGGAAAAGTCATTTTATTGTGATTAGCGTTAAGATGATTTTCAACCGTTCCATTTATCCAACTAGCAAATGGTAAATCCTTCATCCACCAATGATTGATACCAATATGATTTGAAACGTGATCCATAATTATTTTCAAACCCTTACTGTGAGCTTTATCTACGAGCTTTTTATAAAGTTCATTGCTCCCAAAACGCTGATCAATCTTATATAAATCAGTTGCAGCGTAACCGTGATAACTCATCCACATATTATTTTCTAACATTGGTGTTATCCAGATTGATGTAATACCAAGGTCATTCAAATAATCTAATTTAGAAGTGATTCCCTCAATATCGCCGCCTTTTCTTCCATCAAGATCCTTTGAAGTAAACTGATCTAAACTGTCACCTATTTTATTGTTATCAGGATTTCCGTCGCAGAATCTATCCGCCATTATCAAATACATTACATCAGATTGATTAAATCCTTTAAACTTATTTTCAGAATTTTCGCGAGAAAAAATTGGATATGATATTACAGTATCCTTAGTTCCTTTTGAAAATCCAATTTCAAAATTGTATTCAGTTTTAATTTCAGGTGAGATTGCCAGATCAATAAAAAGATAATTCGGACTTTCAGCTTTGTGAACATTTATTATTTCAATTGGTCCATGCTGCGGATAAAGTTCAACATCACTCAAATTCTTTCCATAAATCATTACTTGAATAGTGTCGTGTTTCATCCCAATCCACCAATTTGGCGGTTCAATTCGTTGAATTGAAAACTCTTGAGCTGAGCTTATTCCAAGACTAAATATGACATAGAGAAATACTTTAAATTTCAATTATTTTCCATTTGATTTTAATGATGCAAAAATAGAGAATTAAGTTTAATTCCTTGATACAGAATTTAACTAACCTTCAATAAAAAATTACCAGTTAATAATTACTGTAGACTGTAATTGATTTTTAGATCGCTAAAAACTAATTTTCTATTAGTAATAACAATAATTAATTCTGACACGCTAAAAAAGGGAAAACATTTCTAAAAGCAACTTTCATTTTAATCAAGGGAGATCTTATGAAAAATTTACATTTCGTTTTTGCACTTTTGTTTTTTTCTGTGATTTTCATTTCTTGCGATCCAAAAGATGACGAATCAAGTGATCCAAATGTAATTAACGGTGAAACAAATATAGGAATCAATACTGTTGGAAATACTTTTGGAGCCTCAGTAAAAGTTGGAAATGACTATTATGATGTTGGGGATTCCATTTATGTCGTTAGTAATAATAACGGTGTTGTTACTATGAGGGTTAAAGCTGATCTAACACAAATTCCTGCTTTAAGTGTGATCAATGATGCGGTACCAAGCAATTACAAAGATCAGAATGGTAAAATTAATGTTGATGTTCAATTCAAAAGTACTTCAGAAGGTATCCAGGATTACAACTGGTTTACAAAACCAGGTAAGTATCATACCATTGCAAAATTTGATGCAAAGGTTGGTGATTCATATCCAATTAAAAATGCAGATGGAGTTGATATCGTAAGAACTGTAACTGAAAGAACCGATCAGGATGATTTTCCTTACGGTTTTTATGATATAAAAACAATTAAGGTTGAAGAGGATCCAAAAATTCCCGGTATTAAAAATATTGTTTACCGAGTAAACCATAAATTTGGACTTGTGTGGTTTGAAATTGAAATGGAAGACGGTTCCAAAGCAAGTTCATACTTTTTTACTGATTACACAAATTAATTGATGAGAAAAATTCTTTGAAATTATTCCTGCCAAATAAAATTAGAATTTATGGCTGGGTGATTCTATTATTTGGGTTAATACTTGGTGTTATTAGATTTTATTTTGGTGTTAAACCGGAATTCTTAAACATTAAAGTATTTGCGGTTTATTCTAAATACTTTGAGACTAATTATTTTAAAGTGATTGAAAATCATGTTTCTGAGGAATTAACAGCCCTATTAATTTTAGTAGGGCTGTTCGTCATATCATTTACAAAAGAAAGAATTGAGAATGAGTCTGTTTCGGCTATACGATATAAATCCTTTATTTTAACTTTTTACATAAATACACTGATTATAGTTCTATCATTTTTATTCGTGTATGGTTTTGGCTTCATAAATATTTTAGTAATTAATGTATTTAGTCCTTTTATTATATACATCATATTATTCAGATATTTTCTCAGCAAAATTCGTAATCTTGAAATACAACGACCACCGTTTCCAAAACTTGAGCCCAAATAAAGATCAAAATTTTTATTACGCTAGTATAAATCATTTCTTGCATTTTAACTCATTTAAGTTGATTTTTGTTTTCCAATTTGAACAAAATGAAACAGCAGACTGACGAAAAAAATATTGCGGTTAATCGTAAAGCAAGACACGAATTTACCATCATACAAACCTTTGAAACGGGAATTGTTCTGGTTGGAACTGAAGTGAAAGCATTGCGCGAAGGAAAAGCTAATCTTGTTGATAGTTATGCGCTGATCCAGAATAATGAAGTTTGGCTTTTGAGTTTGCATATTAGCGAGTATAAACAAGGAAACATCAACAATCACGTTCCTACCCGCGATAGAAAATTGTTGATGAACAGATCAGAAATAAGAAAGCTGATTGGCAAAACCAAAGAAAAAGGATTAACATTAGTTCCGCTTAGACTTTATTTCAAAAATGGTAGAGTTAAAGTTGAGATTGCTCTTGCCAAAGGTAAAAAAGTTTACGATAAAAGAGCGGATATTGCTAAAAGAGATTTTCAAAGAGATCAGGAAAGAAAAATCAAGTATTAAATTTTTAAATATTAAAAAACTTGCCTGCGGTAAGCAGGTTGAAAGATTAAAATCATAAAATGAGTGCAGTTAAATTTCCATCAATAAATGAGCAAATGGATATTATCAAACGCGGTGTTGTTGAGATAATTCCAGAAGATGAACTTGTTAAGAAGATTGAAAAATCATTAAGGACTTCCAAACCATTAAACATTAAACTTGGCTGCGATCCAAGCAGACCAGATTTACATATTGGACATTCCGTAGTAATTAGAAAGCTTGCACAGTTTCAGGAGCTTGGTCATCAGGCAATATTAATTATTGGTGATTTTACAGGAATGATTGGCGATCCATCCGGAAGAAATGCTACACGCCCTGCCCTTACTCTTGAAGCAACAAGAATTAATGGAAACAGTTATTTTGAACAGGCATCAAAAATCCTTCATCGAGAAAAGACTAAAATTGTTTACAACTCAGAGTGGCTTGGTAAAATGTCTTTTGAAGATGTGATCAAACTTGCTTCCAAATATACAGTCGCACGAATGATTGAACGAGATGATTTTACAAAACGATTTAAAGCTGGAGAGCCAATCAGTGTTCACGAATTTCTTTATCCGCTTGCACAGGCTATGGATTCGGTTGCTATTGAAAGTGATGTTGAACTTGGCGGAACTGATCAGAAATTTAATTTACTGGTCGGCAGAGATATCCAGCGCGAATACGGTATTGAACCTCAAGTTATTTTAACAATGCCTCTTCTTGTTGGAATTGATGGCGTTGAAAAGATGAGTAAATCATATGATAATTATATTGGAATATCCGATGAACCATCACAGATTTTTGGAAGAACTTTATCTATTCCAGATAATCTTATCTATCAATATTTTGAGCTTGCTACAAATGTACCCAATGAAAAGTTAAAAGAAATAAAAAACCTTTTAAATGATGGTAAAGCAAACCCACGCGATGTAAAACGTGAACTTGCAAGAACTTTGGTTACGATGTATCATAGTCAGCAAGCGGCAGAAATGGCGCAGCAGGAATTTGATAATATTTTCATAAACAAAGGTTTACCAGATGAGATTGAAGAATTTAATGTTGGCGATAAAAAAGAAATCAATATCTTAGATTTAATAATTTTAGTAAATTTTGCACCATCAAAAGGAGAAGCACGCAGATTAGTAAATCAGGGCGGTGTTACAATTGATGGAGAAAAAATAAGCGATGTTCAAAGTAGTATTTCTGTAAAAACAGGAATGATTCTTAAAGTTGGTAAACGTAAATTCATTAAACTCATTTAACTTAGCATTAGAAAGGGACGCCATTGTATCTACCAACAAAAGTATTTTTCACCAAAGGTGTTGGAAGGCACAAAGAGTATCTAAGCTCTTTTGAACTTGCATTAAGAAATGCAAGAATCGAAATCTGCAATCTTGTAACTGTCAGCAGTATTTTCCCAGTCGGTTGTAAGCGCATTTCAATTGATGAGGGTGTTAAACTAATTACTCCCGGTCAAATTACTCATTGCGTTATGGCTCGTAACTCCACAAACGAACCAAACAGATTAATAGCTGCATCAATCGGTGTTGCCTTGCCTGCAGATAATTCTGCTTATGGTTATTTATCAGAGCATCATCCTTATGGACAACCTGAAAAAATTTGCGGTGAGTATGCGGAGGATTTAGCAGCTACAATGCTTGCTTCAACTTTGGGTGTTGAGTTTGATCCAGAAAAAGATTGGAGTGAACGAGAGAACATTTATAAAATGTCCGGCAAAATTGTTCGTTCATTTAATGTTACTCAATCTGCCGAGGGTGATAAAAACGGTTTATGGACAACAGTAATTGCTGTTGGTGTTTTTCTTCCATAGCAAAGAAAGCTTGATTGATAACTGAATACTCGTTTGGATTTATATTTGCCGCAGTTATTGCGGTGATGTTATTTATTGATTTGTATGTAACAGACCACAGACGCGGAAGAATTTCGTTAAAGGCAAGTCTGATATGGAGCGGTGTATGGATATTCACCGCTCTTCTTTTTAATCTATTCCTCTACTTTTATCTTGAAGACGGACATCAAAAAGCGATTGAGTTTTTAACCGGTTATATAATAGAAAAATCTCTCTCGGTGGATAATCTATTTGTGTTCTTAATGATTTTTAGTGTTATGGATATAAAACCTGAAAATCAGCCGCATATACTTAAGTGGGGAATTTTAAGCGCAATTGTTTTCAGGATAGTATTCATCTTCGCAGGTGTAGCACTTATAAATTTGTTTCATCCAATTATTTATTTGTTTGCTGTAATATTACTTCTGGCTTCTTATAAAATGGCTTTTGGCGGTGAACAAAAAATTGATGTTGAAAATAATTGGCTGATCAAAATCTCAAGGAAATATTTTAAACTAAATACTGCTTATGAGGGGAAAAAGTTTTTTATCAAAATTGATAAGAAAATTTACATCACCACAACTTTTCTAGCTTTACTTTTAATTGAATCGTCAGACATAGTTTTTGCTGTTGATTCAATCCCTGCCATAATTGCGATAACTAATGATACGTTCATAATCATCTCATCAAATATTTTTGCCATACTTGGTTTGCGTGCTTTGTATTTTGCTTTAGCAGGGTTGGTTGATTTATTTGTTTACTTGAAATATGGCGTAGCAATTATTTTATTCTATGTGGGAATTAAAATGTTGATTTCAGAATTTTATAAAATTCCGACGGAAATATCGCTTGCAGTAATTTTACTTTTTCTCGGCGGATCAATTGTTTTATCACTTATTAAAAGAAATAGATTTTCTCAATAGCCCAATTGAGTGAATTAATATTGCAATCAGTAATCCGATAATCATCGGCTCAATTTCATTTAACACCCCATATAAAGAATTCCTAAAATAAAACCACATCATACTCGCAAATAGGGCAAAAACCATTTCTGTCTTTATTAGCTTTGAAGCTATTCTAAGTTTTGGATAATACGCACTGATAACTGGGAGAATTATTCCGGGTATAAAAAGCGACCCGATTGTGTACCAAATCTCAACAACAGAGGGAATCATAACAGCAATCAATATGGAAAACAAACCTGTAGCAGCAATTCCAATTATCGTAAATGACTTTATGTTTTCTTCTTTAGAATCCTTTTTAATTCTAAATATAAAATCCCTACCAATTGTAGTTGCACTCAAAAACAAAAAGCTGTTTAGGGTTGATATTATTGTAGCAAACATAGCTGCATAAAATAATCCTTTTAGTCCGGGTGATAATATTTTCTCAGCGTACAGCGGAAATGCTAACATAGGTTTATCTAAATTCGGCAGTAATGCTTTTGCGTATAGTCCAGTTGATGTAGTAAGAAAATCAAAAAGGGCAAAAAAGAAAATAGAAATTAGAATTCCTTTTTTAGCAATATCACCTGATTTTGCGGCGTAACATCGCTGGTGAAATCCGGGGTCAGCAAAAGTCCAAAGAGCAATTAAGAACCAGACAATTATGAACGCGGGAGATGTCTCTCCTGTTATTGATAAATGTGCTGGAGGAAGATTTGTTTCAAGGAATTCAAATCCGCCAAAGGAAAAAATGCTTACAACAAGTATTATGATGAAGCCGGCAAACATTACAAAAAATTGAAATGCATCAGCAAAAACATTTGATCTGAATCCTCCGCGAATTAAATATGAGGCTGATAATATTAAGGCAATAATCAAAGAATAAATTATGTTAAGATCAAACACTATTGAAATAAGATTTGCAGCCATCAAAAGATACGGGGCCGGAGAGACTAACACAAAAACAACTATCGCAGAGAGTAATCCAACTTTTTTTCCATATACTTCTGTTAGTTTATCAGGAATTGTAAACAAAGATGCAGCGCGAATTTTTTTTGCAAAGAATAAAGCAAACAGAAAAGCGAAAAAATAATATGGAAATCCCTGCGTAAACCAGCTAACCAAACCATAGCGATAAGTAAACTCCCCTACTCCAATTATTCCGCCATACCAGGTAGAGACATTAATCAACACAAAAAGGAATAATCCAATTTTTCTTCCTGATAGAAGATAATCTTCAGATGTTGATGAAGTTTTTCTGGAAGAGATAAAACCAATTAGCAGCAGCAGCGAAAAGAAAGTTAGAATAATAGCTATATCTAGCGGGCTAAAAGAGATCATACTTCTTCATAAAATTAAAATCACGTATGATAAATACTATTCCGCCTTTTACATTTAATTCAACAGTATTCGAGACAGAAACATTTGATGTGCTTTCTTTAATTCCAAATGGTAACATAGTATTATGCAGTTTATACTTTAGACCATTAGAAGTGATTTTAGTTCTCTTATCGAATCCATAGATTGAAATTGTTTCACCAATTTTGGATTTGAAAGTTGTCATCTTATTTATGGGAGTAAGAAAAGAGCTTTCTGCAGCCAACAAGATTTTTATTCTATTAAAGAATTTAATTACAATTCCAAGGTTGCAGATTGTATGATCTAATCTATCGCCTGTAACTCCAAGCAGTATAGCTTCCTTAAAGCCTTTTTTTATTGCAAACTTTAAACACTTTTCAACGTCCGTATCATTCTGTCTTTTGATTTGAATAATTGTTGATTTGTTTTTAAAATAGTTTAGCGTTGATAAAGAAATTGAATCCAAATCACCTATTATTAAATTTGGAATGATTCCAATTTTCTTAGCGGAGTTTGCACCACCATCGGCACAGATTATTGCAGAGAAACCTTTATTTACAAAATAATCAACAACTTTTTTGGTTGGGGATTTTCCGTTCGCTATGATTATGCACTTTTTCATAATTATAACCCTATTTGAAATCCTGCAATAAAATTTCTTTCTGCTGCAGGAAAAAATTCTTTACCAATTGCATTAGACGAATATAAATTATCAAAAATATTATTTACTTGTAAAAATAAACTTGAATTTGTTAACCCATTGAACAATTTAAATTCATAACTGCCATAAAAGTCTAAAACAAAATAAGCATCATTTTTATTATCAGAATAGTCAACAAAATTCGGATAAGTTATCAAATAGTCTTTCAGATTACTATCAAAATTATCTGAATAAAATTCACCAACATATTTTGCATTCAGCTTTAGCAATATATCAGAATGTTGAAACTGAATTCCGAGATTGGAAAGAAAATCCGGGAAACCACTGATTTTATTACCTGAAATATCAATCCATTCATCTTCGCTTAAAAAATGTTTCCCATTATCAATAGCATTATCGCTATAACTTGCATTCCCAAACAATTCAAGTTGTTCAAAAGGTTTGAAGATAAAACTAAATTCAATTCCTGTATGAATTGTCTGATCTACATTGCCTGTAATTGGCTGCCCAAATCTATCCACTTTACCATTTTTAACAATTTCATTTTCAAAAATCATATAGTATAGATTAAAATTGAATGTGAATTTTTTATTTTGATATGAGTAACCCAATTCTAAATCATTCATTGTTTCGGGTTTAACTAATGGAGAATCAAAATCATAAGTGCCATCAAAGTTTAGATCAAATTGCGGTAATTCACCGGCACTTGATTCAGCAGCATCATAATAATTTTTTAACCTTGGTTCTCTTGATACTCTTGCTAAAGATATAAACAAACTTTGATTATTATTAAACTTATAGTTTGCACCAATTCTTGGATTTATAAATAGATTATTAATTCTAAAATCATTTCCTAAATATTTTTCATTGTACAATCTGTATTGATGATAGGCTAACTGAATTTCACCTAAAAGGTTAATTTCGTCTGTAATATTATATGATTCATGAATAAATCCGCCAAAAATATCTTTTGCCCCATTGTAAAAGTAATATTGATAATCCTTTGTAACTCCTGCTGGTAAATTTTCTGCATAATTAATATTTCCCCAATGTTCAGAACGGTGAATTCTAATTTCACCACCGAGAATTAATTGTCCATTATCATGATCATAACTAAACTTTGGTATCCAACCAAATTGATTATTTTCAACTTGTGCTCTTATTAAAGCATTAGTTGGAATCATTGTTGAATCATATCCATTTAACTTTAATCTGAAATAGTCATCGTAAAATACAGACCAGCTACCGTCATAATCAAAAAAACCAGAACCGAGAACTAAAAACAGCGCCGAGTTTAATTTCATTTTATCATTTAGCTGATATTCGTTCAACAACTCAAAATGCGGCTGTGAAAAATTCTCAATCTCTTCAGGTCTTCTATCTAATGTATAAGTATATCCTGATTCATCTGATTCCCAATAAGAATAATTATCTTTTCTCAATAGCTCATCCTTAACTGCAAACTTAGCAATTCCTGTATAGGCTAATCCGTCAGAAATGGGACCGCCAAACACATTTAGTTGAGATGTTAACTTATCATCATATCTAACAACTGATAAATGATAAGAATTAAATTTGGACCACGATTTATCTCGATACCCCGAACTTAGTATTTGAGAGAGTTTAGTGTAGATTGAATATTTATTCTCAAGTAATCCGCTTGAAAAAGATGCACTGTATTTTCTAGTGTTGTAACTTCCGAAAGATGCAGATAAATCAAACTTTGGTTTTTCGGAAAATGGAGACGTGATAATATTTATTGACCCGCCAATTGCAGGATAACCAACAACTCCCGAGCCTGCCCCACGCTGTACTTGAATCAATTCTGTACTCGCAAGCAAATCAGGGAAATCAAGCCAATAAACATTGTGATCTTCAGGATCATTTTGTGGAATGCCATTTATTGAAACTGAAATTCTTCGCTGATCAAATCCACGAATGCTTAAATAGTTGTATCCAATTCCATTTCCATTTTCTGAATAGAAAGTAGTGGAAGGAAGCTGACTTAAATAACTTGGAATATCCTGGACAATATAATCTTTCTGAATTTCTTCTTTGGATATTTTATCAAATGTAATTGGGGTAATACCCTTCTTGCCTACGCTTGCCTCTATCAGTATTGTCTGCGAGGGAAGCACGACCTTTGCAAGAGTTATAAGTAACTCATCTGAATTAAAATCAGCAGCCGAAATTTCTCTGGTTCTATAACCAACGAAACTAATAATTATATGGTCTGAATCATTAAAATTATAATTTAATAAAAACTGTCCATGTTTATCGGTGGATGTGCCGATGCTTGTTTCCTTAATCATTACATTTGCAAATTGAAGAGGAGATTTAGAATCGTAATCAATTACAATTCCTTTCAGAGATTTTAATTGAGGCAAGATCTGAACTGATATTAGTAAAAAAAGAATGATTATTTTTTTCATTTTAGTACTCCTAAAAAAAATAGCCGTTGGAGAAACGGCTATCGAAAAAAAATCATTCTTAGCCCGTTTTCCTACGCTGGCATTACCCAGATCAGGTTTTAGGGTATTATCTCAGATATCCCACAGGTAGCGGGATAACACCCCTAACGGCTCGTTAGTAAAATTTATTTAATTAATTAAGTCTAAGTTTTTGTCCTGATTTAATATTATTTGAAGTCAGATTATTAATTGATTTTAACTTTGCAACGGTTGTATTGTTTTTTGCTGCTATCGAATAAAGTGAATCGCCGCTCTTTACAGTATAACTTTGTTGATTTGTTTTAACATTTTTATTTGTGGTTTCATTTGGAATATCATTTACATTAGCATCAGAATAAATCTTTAATGTGCTGCCTGCAAGAATTTTATTTCCAGAAATGTTATTCCAATTTCTGATATCTGAAACTTTTACACCATATTTTTCAGCAATGCTGCCAATTGAATCACCTGATTTAATTTTATAATAATTAACATTCGATGAATTCTTAGTCGTGTTATCGCCGTAGGATGGGCTGCTCGTGCTATTGTAAATTTTTAGAGTTTTACCTGCAGCAATATTATTGCTGGAGATGTTATTCCATTTCTTTATTTGATTAACGGATACACCAAACTTTTCAGATATCTCACTTAAATTATCACCTTTTTTAACTTTGTACTTATAGATATTGTTTTTCGAAACTGTATTTTTTGTTTCATTAACAGCAACTGTATTTGAAGTTCCGTCAGGATAAATACGCAAGTTAGTACCTGAAAGTATCTTATTACCCGAAATATTATTCCAATCCCGCAATTGATTTACACTCACACCATATTTTGCAGCAATCAAACCGAGTGTTTCACCGCGTCTGATTTTATGATAAACTAATCCGGAATTTTTTGAAGTCTGATTATTTTTTGAATTAACAATTCTGTTATCGGTTACAGTTTCTGTTGTCTTATCCAAAGACGCATAATAATCTTTCATCTCCTCGGGAACATAAAGATTAAGAGTTTGCCCAACACGAATAGTTGTAGTATAAGGAATATTATTCCAATTTCTGATATCACTAACTCTGGTGTTGAAAAGATCAGCGATTCCTAATAGACTATCATCATTTTTAACTCTATAAGACACAGAAACAGTACCTTCGGGTATTATGGCCGTTGTAGTTTCTCTGATTAAAGTCTCAGTTTCAGTTACAGCCAAATCTTCGCTGACCGTCTCTTCTTCAGTAATTTCATTATTAGAATCACTAACCTCATTTAATACAACTGTGTTATCTATATTAAGGCTTGCATAGGGTGAAACATAATCATCACTGCCATTGTTATTACTTTGCACCTGTGCAATTTGTGTATCTGTGTTATCTTGGAAATTATTTGAGTTCGGATTAGATAAAACAGGAATCTTTAACTGCAATCCAGCATATAATTTTGATTTTGTAGAAATATTATTTGCATCTGCCAACTCATTTTTACTGATTCCATATCTATTTGCAACCTTAGTTAAAGTTTCACCTTTTTTAACGTTATGCACCAAAAAAGTTCTGCGAGCAGACTCAGGGACATTTTTAAGGTTAGAAGCAAATATTTCAATTGAGCCCTTTGGAATCTTCAAAGGATATCCACCCGGATAATTTGATGGAGTTGAGAGTTGGGTTAATTCAGGATTCATATCCTGAAGAGTAGCTAAATTTGTGTTAGCACTAGTAGAAAGAAAATTCAAATCGATAGCACCATCAACGGTGTAAGTATCATAATCATATGGCTTTTGGTAGTTTATATTTGTAAAGCCATACTTTTCGGGATTCATAGCGATTACACTGACTGCAATATAGATTGGAACATAATTTCTGGTCTCTTTAGGTAAATTAGGTCTCACTGACCAGAAAGAATTATTTTTAGATTTTCTTAAAGCACGAGTAACTCTTCCTTCACCACAATTATAAGCGGCTAATGCCAAATACCAATCACCCAAATTGGTATATAAATCTTTTAAATGTTTTGCTGCAGCGTAAGTAGATTTAACAGGATCTCTTCTTTCATCAAAATAAAAACTTGTTTGTAATCCGTACATTTGTCCTGTAGATTTTATAAACTGCCACAATCCAACTGCACTGGCCCATGATCTTGCTGTAGGATTTAAACCACTTTCCATCATACTTAAATAAACAAGTTGTTTTGGTGCACCCACCTCTTCAAAAACCTGTGTCATCATCGGAAAGTATTTGCCGGATCTTTCTAACCATCTTCTCATTGCACCGCTTCCCTTACCGGTAAAGTAAGTTATCCACTGATCAACATGAGAATTTATCTCTAGAGGGATATCAGCAGGAATTATCACTCTTTTTGTTTCATCAGGTTCGGTAGTTGCAAGTTCAAGTTCTGGTACCGATTCTTTCATCCATTCTTCATAAGCAGCAAAAGACAATCCTTCAGGAAGCTCATCTAATCCATCTAAATAATTCTTGTAATCATCGATTATTGATTTTTCAAGTTCAAGGTAAGCTGTGTTTTCATCAATACCTGGATAATAACTGAGATTATTTATAACTCTTAGTGCTGATTCATAATTTTCAACGGTTTCTTTAGTACTATTTAATTCTTGTTTTCTTAAGGCTAAGACATAGGACTGTCTTGCTTCTTCAAGCATTTCTGAAACAATTCCAACTCTATTATTGTTTTGTGTAACTTCCGTTTGATTTTGATGAGTAATCTCGGGGGAACTTGAGCAAGATGAGATCAGCAAAGAGATAAAAACAACTATTGGAATCAGAATTATTTTCTTCATTAGTACTCCAGAATAAATTTAATGGTTACAATATAAATGTTCATTTTGTTTTAATCAAGTAAAATTTCAAATCAATTAGGCTAAGATTAAATTTTACAACTACTTAAAAATTATAAAGGTATATTATTATGTTTTTTTGAAGGGTTCAAATCTACCTTATTTTTTAATAATTCAAATGCATTAATAAGTACTTGTTTTGTTTGCTTCGGTTCAATTACATCATCTAAAAATCCTCGCTCTGCCGCTATATAAGGATTAGCAAATTTTTGGATATACTCATTAAGTTTTTGTTCAAGTTCTTGTTCAGGATTTTGAGACGATTCAATCTCCTTCTTAAAAATTATTTCAACTGCACCTTTTGGTCCCATCACTGCGATTTCTGCTGATGGCCAGGCATAATTAAAGTCTCCTCTAATATGCTTGGAATTCATAACATCATAAGCTCCACCATAAGCTTTTCTAGTTATCAATGTTACCTTAGGCACAGTGGCTTCACTAAATGCAAATAACAATTTTGCCCCGTGTCTTATTATCCCATTCCATTCCTGTTCTGTGCCAGGCAGAAATCCTGGAACATCGACCAAAACAAGCAATGGAACGTTGAAAGCATCACAAAAGCGAACAAACCTTGCACTTTTTACCGAAGCATTGATGTCCAAAACTCCCGCCAAAACTTGCGGCTGATTAGCGACAATTCCGACGCTCATTCCACCAAGTCTTGCAAATCCGCATATAATATTTTCAGCATAAAACTTATGAACTTCAAAAAAATCTTCACCGTCAACTAAATTCAGGATTACTTCTTTCATATCGTACGGTTTATTCGGAGTATCAGGTATGATTGTACAAAGTTTTTCGTTTTCCTTTAGAGATTCGAAATCAAATTCTTGGTCAGCAGGTTTATCTTTAAAATTTTGAGGGATATAACTCAATAATTTTTTAACATTTAATAACGTTTCAATTTCATTATCAAATGCAAAATGTGCAACTCCGCTTTTTTGCGAATGTGTATCTGCACCACCAAGATCCTCAAACGAAACATCTTCATGAGTTACTGTTTTCACAACATTCGGTCCAGTTACGAACATATGACTGGTTTTGCGAGTCATAAAAACAAAATCAGTTATTGCCGGTGAGTAAACTGCGCCACCCGCACAAGGACCGAGTATCACAGATATCTGCGGCACTACACCCGAAGCAAGTGTATTAAGTAAAAAGATATCGGCATATCCGCCAAGGCTATTTACACCTTCTTGAATTCGTGCACCACCGGAGTCATTTAATCCAATTATTGGTATACCTGCCTTCATAGCAAGTTTCATAATCTTTACAATTTTTTCAGCGTGCGTTTCTGAAAGTGATCCTCCAAATACAGTAAAATCTTGTGAGAACAATGCAACAGGTTTACCGTCAATTTTGGCAAATCCTGTTATAACACCGTCGCCGGAAAAATTTTGCTTATCCAAACCGAAATCCTTTGCACGATGCTTAACGAACATTCCAATTTCATCAAAGCTTCCTTCATCAACCAATAATTCTATTCGCTCACGCGCTGTTAACTTTCCTTTAGCATGCTGACTTTTAATTTTTTGTTCACCCCCGCCAAGTTTTGCAATCTCTTTTTTTTGTGATAGTTCATCCAATTTTTTTTTCATAAAAATCCTACGAGAATATTTTAGTTTAGAAATGGATTAAATTTTTTCTCTCTTCCAATTGAACTCGATTCACCATGACCCGGATAAATAACTGTTTCATCTGGAAGAGATAATAGTTTTTGGTTGATACTTTGAATTAATACATTATAATTCCCTCCCCAAAGATCAGTTCTACCAATACTGTCGTTAAATAGAACATCGCCTGTTATGCAAATTTTTGTTTCAGGGATATAAATACAAAACTCACCAGGTGTGTGACCTGGAGTAAAAAGAAATGAAAGCTCTGATTTGCCCAAGTTAAGTTTTTTATTTTCTGTAATGTATTCATCAGGCAATAGAGAGATTGAAAAATCCATCCCGACAAAACTTGCCTGCATAGTGGCATTTTGAAGTAAGGGGATGTCTAATTCAGGAGCTAAATAAATTGGAATATATTTTTGCTTAACAAACTCACAACCTAAAATATGATCGATGTGGCAATGCGTGTTGATAAGATATTTAACTGTAAGGCTATTTTCATATATAAAACTTTCTAAAATTTTTTCTTCAGATGAATCACTGCAGCCGGGATCAATGATCGCACCTTCAAGAGTGGCATCGTCCCACAGAACAAATGTATTTTCAGAAAATAAATTGAAAGTGAATTTTTTAATTTGAATCAATATTATCTCTTAAAATTATTTTTAATTCTGCCAAATAACTTTTTGTTATATGTTGTATAATTATCTTTTAATTCTTCCAATGAATCTCCACCAAACTTTTGCAGAAAGAATTTTACAAGCGACCAGGCGAGCATTGATTCCGCAATTACTGCACAAGCAGGAACAGCAACAAAATCACTTCGTTCCCGTCTTGCATCAACTTTTTTCATTGTTGATAAATTTACACTTTCAATTGGAGACATTAACGTGGCAATTGGTTTCATTGCAGAACGAACTATTATCGGTAACCCTGTAGAGACACCGCCTTCAATTCCACCGGCACGATTTGTTTTTCTATGTATAAAATCTTTTTTCAGTATAATTTCATCGTGGGATTTAGAACCAAATTTTTCTGCAAGTAAAAATCCTTCACCAATCTCAACAGCTTTTACAGCATTTATGGACATAATCGATTGTGCAATTTCAGCATCAAGCTTAGTATCAAAATTCATAAAACTGCCAAGACCGACAGGAACTCCGGTAGCAAAAGTTATAAAAGTTCCTCCGAGAGTATCACCATTTTTCTTTGCTGATTTAATTTTGCGAATTATTTTTTCTTCCTGCTCAGATTCTAAGACACGCACAGAACTTTTATCAGATTTATCAGAAATAGATTGGGCAGAAAAGTTTGATGGAATTGAATTATTAAAAAGTTTTTCAGCAAAATTATTTTCAGGATAAATTCCGCCAATGCTTTCAACAAAACTTCCGATCAATATTCCAAATTCTTCAAGTAGTTTTCTCGCAATTGATCCAGCGGCAACACGTGCTGCCGTTTCTCTTGCAGATGATCTTTCTATAGAATTTCTTATATCACTAAAATTATATTTAGATACCCCAACCAAATCTGCATGACCAGGACGAGGAATTGAGACCATTTCAATTTTTTGATTTATTGGTTCAACTGACATTAAAACTTGCCAATTATCCCAATCAGCATTTCTAATCAGCATTGATATTGGTGAACCGAGAGTTTTTCCAAAACGTACTCCCGATAAAATTTCAGCTTTATCAGTTTCAATCTTCATACGCAAACCGCGTCCATAACCAAATTGTCTGCGCTTTAATTGCTGGTTAATATAACTTTCAGATATTTTTAGATTTGATGGAAAACCATCAACTATGGTTGTTAAAGCTTTACCGTGCGATTCACCAGCGGTAAGAAATCTTATCATTTACTCTCCGATGCTTTTAGCAAATATAAAAAAAAACGTCCCGATATTTATCAGGACGTCTAAATAAAAATATTACATTTATTTTATTCAGGGATTTCTAATCCAACGAATCTTGAGTTGCCATCTTTATCCTGTACTTTTAGCAAAACTGCTTTACCTTTTTTACCATCAATGATCTTTTCAAAAGCTGAAACATCACTAATCTTTTTCTTATCAGCTTCAACAATTACCAACCCACTACCTAATCTTTGATCCTCAGCCTTACTAAAACTTTCAACCTTTGTAATTAATATACCGTCGTTTACGTTAAGGTTTTCTTTGTCTTTTTCACTTAAGTTTTTAACAGTCATTCCAATGCTTTCAAAACTTATTGTGCTGGATTTAGAGTCTTTTTTGGAAGCTTCTTCATCTTTCATTTTAACCGGAGTGGTTTTCGAGTCTTCATCACGTGCTTTAAGAGTTATTTTGCGATCAATCTCTTTTCCATCTCTGAATATTTTAAGATTGATTGTTGTACCAGCAGATTTTGAGGCTACATAACTTTGAAGTTCATTAGGTTTATTTAATTCTCTTCCATCAATTGTCAGAATTATATCACCTGATTTTAAATCTGTTTCCGAAGCAGCACCGCCTTCAACAATACCCTGGATAATTATTCCACGAGGTTTATCTAATCCAACTGATTTTGCAAGAGCATCATCAACTTCACCAATGTTTATACCAATGTAACCACGATTTACTTTTCCGTAAGCCATAATTTCTTTTGCAACAGTCTTTGCAAGATTAATTGGGATAGCAAAACCATAACCAATGTAAGTTCCTGTTCCTTGAGTTGCTATTGCGGAATTTATTCCAACAACTGCTCCTGAAAGATCTACCATTGCACCGCCGCTGTTGCCTGGATTAATTACTGCATCAGTTTGAATGAAATTTTCAACGCCATAACTATCACGAATCAAACCAAGCTGTCCTCTGCCAATGGCACTTACAATTCCTGCAGTAACAGTTGAAGAAAGAGAAAGAGGATTCCCAATTGCCATTACCCACTGCCCTACTTTAAGATTATCAGAATCACCAAGATAAGCCGCGGTAAGATTTTCGGCATCAATTTTTATAACGGCAAGATCTGTTAACGGATCAGTGCCAACTACTTTGGCAGTAAATGTTCTTCTATCTGATAAACCTACGGTTACTTTAGATGCTTTTTCAACAACGTGATTATTTGTTAAAATATATCCGTCATCAGAAATTATAATTCCGCTGCCGGAGCCTTGCTGCTCTTTAGGAAGTTTATCATCAAACGGAAAGAAGAAAAAATCCTGATGTGGATTTTCTCTTTCGGCAACTACATTTATCTGAACAATTGCTGGTGTAACTTTTTCCGCAACTTCTATAAATGCTTTTGAAAATGATGTAGCATCTGCATCTAAATTAACAGGAGGATTTGCTGCTCCAAGATTTATATCTGCCCAGCCTGGTCTTACTAATCCAAAGCCTGAAACTAAAAGTGCACCAAAAAGGACACCAACTGCAACGAGAGCAACTGCTCCAAAAATTCCTTTAACTTTCATTTTTATACTCCGATAATTTTTTGTTTATAAATAGAATCACTTTTTATTCATTGGTATCGCTTATATCGATAATTCCTCTACTTAAAAATTTGTAATGATTGAATCCCTTTGAAATCGCTCACGTGAAATTTCAGATAACGTTCCAATAATAAATTAAACCTGTCTATCAAATCAACACTAAATTTTTCTGCTAATCTATTGGTTTTTAGACAAACAATTAACTCAAAAAGTTCCGCAGATACTTTTTCAAGTCCGGAGTGTGATTCAAAACAATCTGAGCAGACAAATCCTGTATTGTAATCAAAACCTACAGTTTTTTTAGCAACTACATCGTTTCCGCAGATGGAACATTTATCTATCGACAATTCATAACCAAGTTCTGATAAAAAGAAAAGTAAAAATCTTCCATATAAAAATGCTGAAGCTTCCTTCCTATCATTTATCATATTTAATATTTTTATTAATCCTTTAAACAATTTGGCGTTCGCCTCGTGTTCTACAGTAAGACTTTTAACAAGCTCTATAATTGCAAAACTAAATCTTGTTGCATCAAGATCTGCCTTAATATTTACAAAGTGTGAGATGAGATTAGCATCAGCAAGAATCTGAACATCCCTGGTATTTTTCTTATAGAAGATGACCTGAAGATGATTTAGCGGATCAATAATTTTTCCGCTTTTGGATTTTGGTCCACGCCCGCCTTTTATAATTGCGGATAGTTTCCCATCAGACTCAGTATAAAGCGTAACAATGCTGCTAGTGTCTCCATAATTAAGCTTTGAAAGCACAATTGCTTCCGTTTTAACTATATCGCTCATCTTATAAAATTATAAGGGAAAAAATAAATATCTTCTTCGGTTATTATGCCCTTAATTAAGTGTGATGGAGTTACATCAAAAGCGGGAGAAAATGTTTTGATATATGGATCAGCAATTTGATTGCCGTTTATTGATAAGATTTCTGAACTGTTTCTATATTCAATTTCAATATCTGCACCTGCAGGAATTTTTCTATCGATAGTTGTAGTGGGTGCAGCAATGTAAAATGGAATGTTATGATAATTACAAAGTACTGCAAGGTTGTATGTTCCCACTTTGTTTGCACTATCGCCGTTAAGTGCAATTCTATCGGCACCAGTTATAACAAGATCAACTTTACCCTGCTGCATTAAAACGGCTGCCATGGAATCTGTCTGGACTGTAAATGGAATTCCATTTTTCTCAAGTTCATACGAAGTTAAACGTAATCCTTGCAACAGAGGTCTTGTCTCATCAGCATAAACGTGATTAACATATCCTTCATCAAATGCTTTTTTAATTACCGCAAAAGCAGTTCCAAATCCTGCAGTTGCTAGTGCACCTGTATTGCAATGGGTTAACACATTGGATTTTTTGGTAAAGATATTAAAACCAAGCTCAGCTATTTTATTTGAACAATGTTCTTCAAAATCATAAATGGCTTTTGCTTCTTCAAGTAAAGTTTGATAAGTATTAGAATAATCTTTGATCGATTGGAATACTTTTTTTATTCGATCCAGAGCATAAAAAAGATTAACAGCCGTTGGTCTTGTTGATGCTAATCTTTTATAAACTTTGTTAAAATGCTCGGAATGATTTGCCGAAATGCTTTTAAATGATAATGCCAAGGCGAAGGCAGCAGATATTCCAATTAACGGAGCACCGCGTAATTCCAACCTCTCTATTGCTGAGGCGATACGCTTATAATCATCCGTATCAACATAAACCTCCTGCAACGGAAGTTTTGTTTGATCTAGAAATGAAAGATGATCTTCTTCAAATTTTATTGAGTAATAACTATTCTTGTTCATATTGAAATAAAAATCGTATCTGGATTATGGCAATGTCATTTCGAAGGAGTGAAACGACTGACAAATCTGCTTATTTTAATTTTAAGATTTCTCACCCGATAAATCGGGTTCGAAATGACGTCACAATATATCTTTAAAGCCTACTCTTGTTCATCAAATTTTGAAAGCATCATAAATTCCCTATAACGATCCTGTATCTGTAAATAGGATAAATCCTCTAAACCGCGTGTACTAAATTTTTCAACGCAGAAAGAAGCCATTGTACTTCCGTAGATAACGGCACGTTTTAAACTTTCAGGAGAAAGATCACGGGTTTTATATAAATAACCTGTAAATCCGCCTGCAAAAGAATCGCCGGCTCCCGTCGGATCAAATATTGTTTCCATAGGATAAGCTGGTGCAGAGAATACAATATCATCAACAAATAAAAGTGCGCCATGCTCGCCTTTTTTTATGATAAGAATTTTAGGACCCATTTCTCTTATCTTTCTTGCAGCACGAATTAAATTAGGCTCGTGCGCAAGTAATCTTGCTTCGCTGTCATTTATAATCAGAACATCAACTCTCGGTAATAACTTTAGCAATTCCGCTTTCTTTCCTTCTATCCAGAAGTTCATAGTATCGCAAACTATAAACTGCGGATCTTCCATCTGATCCAAAACTTTTGCTTGAAGAACCGGATCGATATTGCCAAGACAAATGTATTTTGATTTTTTAAAATTATCAGGAATAACAGGATTAAAATCTTGAAAAACATTTAACTCGGTTAAAAGTGTATCACGAACATTCAAATCATAATGGTACTTGCCAGACCACTTAAAAGTTTTTCCACCTTCCACAATCTGTAAACCTTCAATATCAACATTATGATCCTGCATAATTTTAATGTACTCTTTAGGAAAATCACTGCCGACCACTCCAACTAACTCGACAGGACCGCCAAAATAACTTGCGGCAAGTGAAATGTAAGTCGCTGATCCTCCCAAAGCATCTTCAACTTTATCGAACGGTGTTGCAACTGTGTCTAAACCTAGTGAACCTACAACTAGTAAACCCAAAACTGACTCCTGATTATGATTGTTAATTAATGACACCAGAAAAATAGAAAAATACACGCAGAATGCACAATCTTTTGTAATGTTAAATGTTCAATTGATTCTCCCGCGGAAGTCACGGACCATTCCGTGACTTTGAAGACTGTTTGGCACGGTGCGACCGTGACAACTGATTAAAAGGTGAAATGTTCCTTGGAAATCATGGTTTGCTCTTAGAAATCAAGACCTAGATTTTAGTATTTATGGATATGATAACTTTATTTTATCATTATAATAATTATTTTGATGTTTAGAATATTAATTGTTAGAAAAATTGATGCTATAGTTTGTATGAATGTTGGCGTTATTGTTGCCTAATTAGTTTTTGATGAAAGGTTATAAAATGAAAAAAATATTATTGTTATCAGTTTTGTTTTCACTTACTGCGTTTGCGCAGGTACCGATTCCGGAAACTGGATGCTACCACGCAGCATTTACCGGAAATGATTCTCACGCTAGCTTTGAATCGTTAGCAGGTAAAAATATTGCTATAGAAATGTTCTTTACCGGATGGCCAAGTAATATGATTCCTGATTTCCCCGTTGCTAAATGTACTCAAATAGATAATAACGGTGCAGTTCCTCATATAACATGGATGCCTCAAGTTTCCGGTTCTCCTTATCCATTAAATTCGATAATTAATGGATCATACGATAGTTACATAAATGGTTATGCAGCGCAAGTTAAAAATTGGGGCAAACCTCTTTTTATAAGATTAGGACATGAATTTAATGGAGATTGGTACACTTACGGCGGCGCTAATAATGGTGGCGGAACATTAACCGGATTTGGTGATCCAACAAAAGCAGATGGACCAGAAAGATTTATTGCAGCATATCAGAGAGTTCATGATTTATTTGAAGCACAAAATGTAGATAATGTAGTTTGGGTTTGGTGTCCAAATAATGGAAGCACACCAAATGAATCTTGGAATGTTCCTGAAGCATATTATCCAGGTGATAGCTATGTAGACTGGATTGGCTTTGATGGATATAATTTTGGAACTTCCCAAACGTGGTCCGGATGGACAAGTTTCTTTAATGTTTTTAATTCACTTTACACAAAATTCAAAACTTATAATAAACCTATTATGCTTGCCGAGTTTGCATCTGTAGAGCAAGGCGGAACAAAAAGCCAATGGATCACCGAAGGATATCTTACCTGGCTTAAGTTTGGTTATCCAAAAATTAAAGCTGCAACATGGTTTCATATTGCAAAAACGGAAGGTACAGTTTATACTGATTGGAGAATTAATTCCTCGTCCGCATCTTTAGCAGCGTATCAAAATGCAATTGCAGATTCATATTTTTTAGCAGAAGTTCCAGTTACAGATGTAGAAGATGAAAATGTAATACCAGAATATTTTACACTTGAACAGAATTACCCTAATCCATTTAATCCATCAACTAAAATAAGTTGGCAGTCCCCAGTAGGCAGTTGGCAAACCTTAAAAGTTTATGATGTTTTAGGAAATGAAGTTGCAACTCTTGTAAATGAATATAGACAAGCTGGTGCTTACGAGATAGAATTTAATCCGGGGTTTAGTATGAAGATTCCAGCATCAGGAATTTACTTTTATCAATTACAAGCTGGTGAATTTGTTCAGACTAAAAAGATGATTTTGCAGAAGTAGGATTATAAGCAAGAAATTAAAATTAAGAAACCTTTATGTCATTTCGAAGAAGTCTGCGACCTGCCTACCGGACAGGCAGGCTGAGAAATCTACTACGTTTTGTTTACAGATTTCTCTGGCATTGCCATCGAAATGATAATACAATTTAATGAGAGATTGCTTCGTCATTTCATTCCTCGCAATGACGTTTAGATTTTTATCTCAATAAAGTTCAGAAAAGAATTTCTGTTGAGAACATAATCGACAATTACATCAACAGACTTTCGTTGCCCATCCCAGGCTAACAAATTCTTTGCTTCCTCAGCACTTACCCATTTATACTCAGTGTGTTCTTTACTTAGTTCAACTCCACAATCATATTTTACTTTTGCTGCAAAAACAGGCAGTAGGCAAATGTAATCTTTTTCCGATGAATAAAATGAATTAACAGTTGGGGCTACCCAAAAATTTTCAGGAGTTAAGTTTGTTTCTTCTTTTACTTCACGTAAAGCTGTTTCGTATGCGGTTTCATTTTCTTTGATTTTTCCCGATACCATTTGCCAAAGATTTGGATAATATTGTTCCGGAGATCTTTTGAGTAAAAGAAATTCAAGTTTCCCATTTTGTTCACGGAAAATATGTGCCTCGATTAGATTTGTGACTATGTTCATAAAATATCTTAAAAGTTTATTGGATGATTCTATTTTTATAATTAATAAAAAATCAATTATGTAAAGTTTAAAATTTTGATGAAATAATTTAAGTGATTTTTGAATCTAATCCGCAGCAATGAATTAAGATTCAAAATATGGATCGGATGCAGTGAACTTTATTATTATTTTTTCTTTGGGGAGAGATTTGATTTTAATCCAAGTGTAAGGATGAAGTTTGCTAGTTCCTTGCCATCTATGTACATTGTTCCGTTTTTTATTCTTTCTGCAAATTCACCATTTGTAATTACAAATTTCCTTTTAATTTCATTGGCGGCAGGTTTAAAGTGTATTACTTCTTCATAATCTTCTTTTTTAAGATCAGTGGTAAGTAAGCATTTACCGTGCAGATTTACAGGAGTAGTTCCCTTTCTTCCTGTACCAATAATATAGAACATTGGATCATCATCAATATCCATAACACTTAAATCGCGGTAACCAAGAAAGCTGAAGAAAAATTTTATTATCGATTTATACCCATTGAGATCAATTGATTGTAATTGCTTAAAAACCTTGGTTCGTTCGCTGTTAAGTATTTTCATAAACTGATCATTCATACCAAATATATAAAGCCAGTCATCCATAGTTATAAGTTCGGAAAGTGTTTCGCTTTTTATATTATCGAATAAATATCGATTGTCAAGACCTCTTTCACTCATCAGTTTTTTAAGAGCCTCTTCAAAAGTATTTTTTATATAATAATTGTAAACTGTAACGGGTGAGTCAACAATTTCGTTTATACCCATTTCATCATAATTTTGCCATTGTGTAACCGGATTCCACCATTGATCAAAGTTTATTATATAAGGAACCTTGGTTAGGTTAATATTTATGCGTGATGGTTTTAAATTTGTTAAGAACACTGTAATATCACGACGATCATAAAATCCGGCAAGAGTTTGTTTTAGTTCTTCTGCAGACATACCATTTCTACCAACAACGAATTTAATATTATTCATCTCCAGAGCTTTTTCAATCTTCTTCATTCCATTTACATCATACTGCGTAAAGACCATTGCTTTCTTTTTATTTTTTGCAATTGCCTCTGTCTGCTCTATAAGGAGATTAGCTTTTGGACTAATATTACGGAAGGCTGAAAAATTAAGTATCTGCTTCAATTTGTGGATAATCGAAAAAATATTAGACTGAAATCTTAAAGGATTCGGGCTATCGAATAACTCCGTAAGTTCTGCTTTAACTTGATTGAGTGCTTCAGAATATTCAAACAATTGCATTTCATCAAGATCGAGCCAGATATCATTAATAGTTGTAACTGGTTCATCACCTTGAATATCTGCTAAAGATTTACCAAAAGTATTGAATGAAACTTTTTGAGTGAATTCAAATTCATTTAAGAATTTTTTAATTGCCTTTTCGTTAATAATAGGAGATAACATCCATATATAAGATGGCTCTACTTTATTTACGAGAGAATCGATTTGCTCTGAAGCTGATTTAATGCTGACCAGTTCATCAAAAAGAATGAGATCTAGTTTATCAAAATCTTTAAGTTCAATTTTTCCAATATCATTAATATCTAAAAACCATATAACAGATGAGCCTTTAACCTTTTTAGTAGTACCGGGTTCTATCTTTTTAATTTTAAGTTCTCTTACAAAAGTCTTTAGCGCTGGTGTCCATTGATCATTAAATCTAGTTCTATCACTTACAAGTAATACAGATTTTACACTGGCTTTTTTAACCAGGTATCCTATTGATGCTGATGTCTGATTGAATTTATCATAACCTAGTTCATCATTAAGTACTGCAAAATTATTAGCTGTTAAGAATTCAGACTCTTCGAGTTCTTGATCTGTTAGAGGATTAATCATTTTTGAATATTCTGTCCAGCCAAGTTCGAGGAAAGAAGATAATAATGAAGTAATATTACTTTTAGCAGATTCAGAAAAAGAAGGGTCGTTAAGAGCATCAATAACTATCGGCTCAAGATTTTTTTGTTTGATAACAACTTTTTTAACTACAGTTCTTGGAACATCAATCTTAACTTTAAAAACAGGATGAGCAATCTCGAAAGATGGCGAATAAAACTGCACATCTGCCTGAAGCATTTCTTCTATTGGAACAGAATAGGATGATGTTGTGCTATTGATAATATTATCAATTCCAGGTACATCAATTTTATTAATGACCGGAAGCATAATATTGTCGATTTCATATTTCTTCGAGTCAACTAAACTTTGATCAAACTTTTCAACATTTAGAAGTTCGATATTATAGATTTCTGGAATAAGATTAGAAAGTTCATCTGTAATCACCGGCGGTGTAATTAGTAATGGAATATCAGTAACTGTAATATCTGCAAAGCTAACATTATGATCGTATGATGGTCCAGGTTTAGCAATAAACTGTTCAGATTTATCATAAGATTCTGTTGGTGCAGCAATAAACTTAGAAGACTGATCGTATAAAGCGGGCAGCTGCGCAATAAAAACCGAAGATTGATCACTAATTTCTGGAAATTGTGGAAGAGCAGAATTAAGATTTATAACTTCAGGTTCAGAAAGAATTTTTTCTTTCATGGTAAAAAGCCGAGGCTTTGCAAGTCCGAAGAATACAAGATAAGCCTTTGGTTTATCGATCAGATAGCTGTATTTGATTTCAGGGATTTTATAGAACGGCAGCCGAAATTTAAGTTTAAGGCTGCTTGGTGCAACTAATTGTTCAACAGGAAAATTTTCGGGTTCGTCCACACTATAAAGTTCTGTAACATCTGCTGTATGAATTTGAGGTACACGAAGCCATTTAGCATAATGGAAATCATCGGAGACTTCCAGTTTAGAAACCTTATCTGCAATTTTTGTTCTTGCTGTGCGGAGCATTTAAATAATTTTAATTAATCATTAGTGCGTTGTAATTGAACCTGTTCACAAGCTGCTTTAAGTCTTTCAAATGGTTCTGAAAGATTTCTTGATTCGGCAATTTTCTCAAGGTTTTGTTTAATACCCTTAAGCTCTTCTTCAAACTTTTTGGAAGTTTCAACGTAACCTTTTGCTGAACCATTAAGTGGTGTATTGAGCAATTCAACTGCAGTATTACTTCTGGATTTTTCTTTTTCATCACTGAGAAGGCGAACTACTCTTACTCCCTGCTTATTGTTAGCGCCAAGAAATAAAGGATCCTTAACAACAATTAGGTCAATCTGTTCATTTACTGCATTAAGAAGTGGAACAGAAATTAATTCAACCAGAATGTGCTCAAGTAAAACATCTCCATACAAAGTTTTTTGAAAACTCGTAGGACGAATAGGTGCAGTAACCCTAAACTCCAGTGGTTTTGTTTCAGCATCAGTAACCAAAATGGCTCCCATTACACCGCCGTTTTCACTAAGCGTGTAGGTTTCAAGAAATGCTATTTTTGCTATTTCCATCTTATCTCTCCGATTATTTCATTTGTTAAATAATTATTTGCAGGTTCTAATTTTCAAGATTAGTGCCATTATTTGACAAGATTGACGTCGTAAGCTAGAATAAAAAAAGAGGTAAAAATGTAAAAATAATAGAACAATCGGATGACAATGATGGCGCTAAAAATGCTTATTACTTTTAGAAATCAAATGATTAACCTGTATATAAATTGCGGAAGGAATAATCTTATCGTTTACGTTACTTATCTACCTGTTAAAATTATCATTGAGCGAATAAGTAAAAATCATATAAAGTGTAAATAATTTTACAAATCTTAGAAGGAATTACCACTTATAAGTTCAAAATTAAGTCCAAGTTATGCAATATTCTAAACTCAGATATGAATTCTGAAACGAAATTAATTGAAACAAGTTGGATTTAAAAGAAAACTATTAAATGTCTTGACTGTTAAGAGAAGATGAAGTAATTTTATATAGACTAAATCTAAATAATAGACAAAAACAATGAAAACAGCTTCAGAATTAAATTTTGGTGAACGAGCGATAATAAGTGATGTGGATAATTCACATCCTTCTTTTAGGAGATTATTAGAGATCGGTTTCACCCCCGGTCAAGAAATTGAGCTAATAAATTCCTCCGCTTTCAAAGATCCACTTGCTTTTTCTTTAAGAGGAACTTTGATAGCTATTAGAAAACATGAAGCTGACTGCATTATAATTTTATGATTACTGCTTCTTTAGAGAAGTTAACTCTTATTACATTAGTGGGTCCTCCAAACTCTGGTAAAACAACTCTGTTTAACAAACTAAGCGGAAAAAATTATAAAACTGTTAACTATCCCGGATCAACAGTAGAATATTCAACCTGCAAAATCCAGAGTAAATTTGGAATAGACGCTGATGTTTTAGACTCACCCGGAATAATAAGTTTAAATCCTAACTCCCCTGACGAAGAAGTATCAATTAATTCCTTATACAATCATCCGGAAATGGGTTCACCCCATTTAGTAATTGCAACAGCAGACGCTAGCCAGATATCACGTCATCTATTATTAGCAAAACAATTAATTGAATCAGGTTTTAATGTTATTGTTGCGATAACGATGAATGACATACTTGCTAAAAGAGGTTTTGAAGTTGATGAGAATAAATTAGCTGCGGAATTAGGATGTGGAGTGGTAAAGGTTGACGGAAGAACAGGTATCGGGTTAGATAAGCTATTAAGTTGTATAAAACCTAAACTGAATAAGAATCAATCACAGAATTTAAAAATTCCTAACAAAGTATTTGAAAATAGCAGCAAAGAATCCCTTCTAAGTTTATACAGAGAAATAGAAAGAATCGAACAAAATGTAATTGTACCGATTAAAAATATTTCAGAACCCAACTTAAGACAAGCAAATGAAAAATTAAAAATATTAAATCCAACATTAAAATACGGCAGCAACAGACCCGATGAACGGACATTAAAGATTGATAAATATCTATTGAGCAGAAGATGGGGATTATTGTTCTTCTTTCTGATCATGGCGTTAACTTTTACATCCATATTCTGGGTTGCAAATCCATTTATGGAATTTGTTGATGAATTTTTTGGATATCTCTCCATTACAGCATCACAATTTTTAGGACATACCTGGTATAGTGATTTGATCGCCGATGGTATAATTAGCGGCACAGGCTCAGTTTTAGTTTTTCTGCCGCAGATTTTAATTCTATTTCTGATACTTGGTTTACTTGAAGATACCGGATATTTAGCACGAGGTGCCATGCTTATAGACAAACCTCTTTCCAAGATAGGATTAAACGGAAAATCATTTGTTCCAATGTTATCAGGATTTGCATGTGCAATACCTGCAATGCTTGCCGCAAGAACGATATCAAACAGACGAGAACGCTTACTGACAATTTTTATTATTCCACTTATGAGCTGCAGTGCAAGATTACCTGTATACGCTTTGTTGATTGCGTTTCTTACTCCAGCTGATAAAGCTTGGCTTGGAGGAATAGCTTTAGCAGTGATTTACATATCAAGTATATTAGGTTCATTAGTGGTTGCAGCATTTATAAATAAGTTTAATAAAAAAATTATTAATGCTGTTGACAGTTCATCTTTTATCCTTGAACTACCGGCTTACAGAACACCAAAAATTAAAAACGTTATTAGAAATTCTTTTGAAAATGCCAGACAATATATTTATCGGGCGGGACCAATTATCTTAGTGCTATCAATTGCTATCTGGTTCTTAACCTATTTCCCAAATCATACACCAGAGATAAATACTAATGATCTATCTCAGGAAGAATCTGTGCAGATGATAAAAGCTGAAAGACTTGCAACATCTTACGCTGCAGATCTTGGAAAAGTTATTCAGCCGGTAATGAGTCCATTAGGAATGGATTGGCGAATAGGTGTTTCGTTGATAGCTGCTTTTGCAGCGCGTGAAGTGTTTGTGAGTTCACTTGCATTAATTTTTAAAGTAACAGATGAGGAAAATCTTCAGTCATCTATATTGTCTGCGATGAAGAATGCGGTAAATGAAGAAACTGGTAAACCGTTATTTACTGTTTCAACAATCATTGGGTTAATAGTGTTCTTTATTTTTGCGATGCAATGTTTATCCACAGTTGCTGTTTCTAAAAAAGAAACTGGCGGTTGGAGAATACCGATTTTGCAAATTGTGATTTTCACCTCCACTGCTTACATTTTGACCTTAATAACCGTTAATGCTCTAAAGTTTGTTGGATTTAGTTAATCTAGTTTTCTATCAACTTAATAGGTTTATAATTTTTTAGTTGAAAATGAATTTTTAAAGAGGATAAAGAATCAGAATATTATATTGAAAAAGAATATTCTTGTTATTATAACAAAGTGAAATTATTTTAAGCAGTAAGAAGCGAGTAATAAAGTGAGAAACGAAAAAGCCGCAGAAGAATTTAGAGCATTTCTAAAAAGAGGTAAAAACCGGATTACACCTGAAAGGTTTGAAGTTCTTGATGCAGCACTTGAACACGATGGTCATTTTGGTGCTGACGATTTATTTATCAAGCTTAAAAATTTAAAATCTAAAGTATCACGCGCTACAGTATATAACACATTAGAACTGCTTGCCCAATGTGACCTTTTGAGTAAGCGTAATTTTGGTGATAATCTTAATCGCTACGAAAGTAATTATAAAAGACAAACTCATGATCATTTAATTTGTATGAAATGCGGAAAGATTGTTGAATTTTCTGATGATCGTTTAAGTAAAATTCCTCAAGAGGTAAGTGATAAGCTGGGTTTTGAAATGGACAGTTATTCTTTTAACATATTTGCCAGATGTAAGAATGAAAAAGAATGCAAAAGCAGAAAATAATTTCTTTCTATTAAACTAATTCTTTAACAGATGAAGAAAAATAAATATCCAATAAACTGGAAAAAGGAAAACTTTTCAATAAAAATTTTCTGTTCCATTCCTAACATTGCAACCGGAATTTTAATAAAAGCTGCTGACGCACTCTTTATAGTAGATCCGGGTGATGGGATATTACGTGATCTTAATAATGAACTTAAGAAAAAAGAACTGCTAAATATATCCGATGTTTTTGTAACGCATGGTCATCACGATCATGTTGGCGGGGTGTGGTCTTTATTAACTTATTTAAGAGTAATGAATAAAAAAACTCCACTCGTAATACATTTTCCCAAAGGATGCCTTGAGATCGTGCACATATATAATGCGTTTCAGAAAGTTTACGGCGGAAGTCTTAATTATAAAATTGTTTTAAAAGAGATAACCGGCGATAAATCTTTTTCAAGTAAAAATGTTTTAATAAAACCATTTCCGGTTATCCACAAAGAATATTTATCTGATAAGAAAACTACAAGACAAGTGCCTGCTCTGGGCTTTAAATTTACATTTAAGGATATGAAGATTTGCTACGGCGGTGATACAGCATATTGTGATGATCTTGTTAAGCAGGCTAAAGGTTCTGATTTAGCTATTCTCGAAGCAGGGCACGATGATGATACGCCGGATGATATGCATATGACTTTAAGCGAGGCAAAATCAATTGGCAGATCTGCTAAGAAATATTATCTAGTCCACGTACCGGAATAATTCACACAATTTCAAATTAATAGAGTGAGGAATATGAGATCATCATACATCATTATTTTGTTTTTTATGTTTAGTTTGTCAAGCAAATTATTTGCCCAGCAGACTAATTTTTTATTTGAGGGTGAGAAACATTTTAAAAATATTAAAATGCTTACAAATGGAGGTGAAAATGCCGAAGCTTATTTTTCATTCGATGGTAAAAAGTTAGTGTACCAGGCAACCTTTAATTCTATGGAATGTGATCAAATCTTTACAATTAACACTGATGGTACTGATCGTCAATTAGTATCTACAGGAAAAGGAAGAACTACATGTTCTTACTTCTATCCTGATGAAACAAAAATTATATATGCATCTACGCATCATTCTGATGAACATTGTCCTCCCCCACCCGATCGCTCGAAGGGTTATGTGTGGAAACTTTATGAAACATTTGATATCTTTTTGAAAGATAGAAATGAGTTAAAACAATTAACTGATACTCCCGGTTATGATGCAGAAGCCACTGTATCACCAAAGGGGGATAAAATTGTTTTTACTTCTTTAAGAAATGGTGATCCGGAAATTTACACTATGAACTTAGATGGAAGTGAACAGACAAGATTAACTTTTGAAAAAGGTTACGATGGCGGTCCATTTTTTTCACCAGATGGAAGTAAAATAGTTTTCCGTGCAAGCAGACCAAAAACCGATGAACAAATGATTGATTATAATGATCTTGTTGAAAATGGTTACGTCCGCCCGACCGCATTAGAAATATTTGTTATGGATGCTGACGGAAAAAATATGAAGCAAATTACAAATTTTGGTAAAGCTAGCTTTGCACCGTTCTTTCATCCCAACGGAAAGAAAATTATTTTTTCATCTAATTATGAGGGTGATAATCCGAGAGATTTTAATTTGTTTATGATAAATATTGATGGGACAGGATTAGAAAGAATTACATTCAATCCAACATTTGATGGCTTCCCAATGTTTTCACCTGATGGTAAATATTTTGTGTTCGGGTCTAACAGATTCAACAAAAAAGAAACCGATACAAATATTTTTATCGCGGAGTGGGTGGATTAGGATAAAGTTATTCGTTGATGTTGCATTAACAATCGTAAATTCAGAAACACGACCAGATTATATTTCTTTGGATAGAAAAGACACAGGTAACATGACAGGGACAAAAGTTTATGTGGGTAAAGTCCCTGATTTTGTCAGCGAGGTTGATGAATATAAACTTGGCAGCGGAACGGATGGAAGTCCAGCAGCTAAAGCCGGTTTACAAGCTAGAGATAAAATTATACAATTTGGCGATAAAAAGATTTCAAACATATATGATTTTACTTATGCTTAAGAAAATAATGTAGTGCGTTATATAGTTAAAGTACTTGTTGAGCGTGGAGAAGAAGATTTAACTTTTAAAATTGAGCTTGGACCTAGATAATATATTTATTTTTAATAGCAGCCAAAAGGGACTGTTGAATGATATTTAACTTTGACCCGGTAATTGTTTCAGTGTCTCTATAATTCAAAACTTTGGATGCTGAAATAATTCGCCGCAGCGAATAGTATTACAAATTAAACTTTAGCCACAGACCCTGAAGTCTGCACTACGATTTCATATGTGGATTCAAAAAGAAATAATATTAAAATCCCACAGTAAAGGATTTCATTTAGTAACAGATGAAATTTTATCTCATATAACTGAAATCAAAGACATAAAAATTGGACTTATTAATATTTTTCTAAAGCACACCTCTGCCTCATTAACATTAAATGAAAATGCTGATCCTGATGTTAGAAATGATATGTTAAAATATTTTGATGACATTGTTCCCGAAAGTAAAAAATATTTTGAGCATACTTCAGAAGGTGCTGACGACATGCCTGCTCATATAAAAACATCACTTCTAGGAAATTCGATTACAATACCAATTACAAATGGAAGATTAAATTTTGGAACCTGGCAAGGGATTTATCTCTGTGAACACAGAAACTATGGCGGCAAAAGAAATATTATAATCACCATTAATGGAGAACTAAAATAGTTTAAAAATAAAAATATGGTAAAAGTTTTATTTGTTTGTATGGGAAACATCTGTCGCTCACCGGCTGCTGAAGGAATATTTAAGAATTATGTTGATAAAGCAAAATTGGGACGTCAGATATCTATTGATTCTGCCGGAACGATTGGGTACCATGAAGGAGAATTACCCGATGCGCGAATGAGAAAACATGCCTTGAACAGGGGCTATTATTTAGATAGTCGAGCAAGACAATTTAATCCTAAAAAAGATTTTAATGAATTTGATTACATAATAACAATGGATAATGATAATTATTTAGATATAACGAGACTAGATCATAAAGGATTGTATAGAAATAAAATATATAAAATGGCTGATTTTATTTCTGATAAAAATGTAAATGAAGTCCCTGATCCATATTACGGCGGTGCAGATGGATTTGAATTTGTTATTGATATACTTGAAGAAGGTTCAAAAAATCTTTTAACTAAAATTAAAGACGATCTTGAGAGAATCAGTTAAACTTAGGATTGAATCTGCAATTGAAGATAGAATAATATCTCATCAAGCAGTTTCAGGCGGATGTATTAATAATGCTGAGATTGTTACAACAAAATCTGGTAAATCATTTTTTGTTAAAACAAACAGCGATTCAGCAAAAAATATGTTCCTAAAAGAGGCAAATGGTTTAAGAGAAATAGCAAAAGCGAATGTTATAAGAATTCCCCAGGTTATATGTGCTTCAACTGATTTTATAATTATGGAAAACATAATACCCCAAACAAAGAATAAACTTTTCTGGGAAAATTTCGGAAGAGCTTTAGCCAGACTCCACAAATATCGTAATAAAAGTTTTGGTTTTTATGAGGATAATTATATTGGTTATACTCCGCAGCAAAATATTCCAAATGAAAATGAATCCTCGAACTGGACTGAATTTTATTTTAATAAAAGGTTATTGTATCAATTCCAGCTTGCAGAGAAAAATGGGTACATTGATGCAGAACTGCGCAAGGATTTTTATCAGTTGGAAAACAAGATTACCATCATACTCAAAGATTGTAAGGCTCAACCAAGTTTACTTCATGGTGATTTATGGAGCGGTAATTTTATAATTGATGAAACCGGAAATGCTTGCCTGATAGATCCCGCTGTTTATTATGGTCATCGTGAGACAGACCTTGCAATGACAAAATTATTCGGGGGATTTGATGGCAGATTTTATTTGGCTTACAATGAGGAGTTTCCGTTAGATGATGAATATTTATATCGTGAAAATATTTATAAACTATATCACGTATTAAATCATTTAAATTTATTTGGAACCAGTTATTATCAGCAGGCGGTTAGTTTGATTAAATATTATCTGTAGAAAAAAAATGCCAGGCTTCGAAAATCCTTTAGGACACAAAGCCTGACAATTAAATTTTAGAGATGTGAAGAATTACTTAATATCTAATAATTCAACATCAAAAATTAAAACTGAGTTTGGTGGAATCTTTCCAAGATCACGATCTCCATACGCCAGGTTTGATGGAATAATAAATCTTGCTTTACTTCCCTTCTTCATTAACTGTACTCCTTCATCCCAGCCAGGTATAACCTGACCAACACCAGCTACAAAAGTAAATGGCTCATCACGTTCAACAGAACTATCAAACTTAGTTCCATCTAACAAAAATCCACTGTAATGAACAGTTACTTGTTTTTCTTTAGCAACCAGTTCGCCTTCACCTTCATTTATGATCGCATACTTTAAACCTGAAGCAGTAGTTTTAAATAAAGTTGAATCAACATCCCACATTTTAGCAGTAACTGCTTCTTTGGTACTAACTAGTTCAACTAATACTCTAATGCTTGTATTAGGAGGAATTGGTCCCATTCCCTGTGGTCCATATGCGAGGTTAGAAGGAATAACTATTGCTCTTTGCCCACCTGCTTTCATTCCAACAATGCCTTCTTCAGAACCTTTGATAAATGAATCTGTGCCAAGTACAAATTTCATTGGTTGATTCATTGCATAAGAATCAGCAATAAGATCTGCTTTTTTGGTAGAATCAACTGACCAATCACTAAAAAGATCTGATGAATCTTTAATCATCCAGCCTTTAAAGTGGATTTCTACAAGATCGCCATTTTTGGCTACAGCCCCGGTTCCAACTTTTACTTCACTGTACTTTAGTCCTGATTTGAGAGTAACAGAATCCGGACTGTTCGAGCAGCCGAAAATAAACACAACACTAAAAAGTGCAATAAGAATACTTTTCATGAAATTTCCTTTAAATTGAGGGTCGAATATATCCATTTATTCAAATAAAACATAAATAATTTTTGTAATGAAATTTTTAATAATAATATTTTATTTATTTGTCCAGACAATGAATAGCCAGACTGATACTACTATCAATCAAAATCAGACAGAAATTATTATAGACTGTAATTATTCATTTAATGAATCAATCAAGGGAATTGAGATACCTGTAGAAATTATTAATCAGCTTACTTTAATTGATGTAGAGTACTATTCTTTCGATGAAAAACTGCATAAAGGGCAATTAGTAATAAATAAAAAAGTTGAAAAAGATATTGTTGAAATCTTCAAGTTAATTAAAGATTCAAAATTTCCTGTAGGAAAAGTGATTCCAGTTGTAAAGTATAAATGGGATGATGAAGCATCTATGAATGATAATAATACTGTTGCTTTTAATTATAGAAAAGTCAAAGGATCTAAAATATTATCATCACATTCATACGGCTTAGCAATAGATATCAATCCGTTGCAGAATCCGCATATAAAAGGAAAAACAATTCAACCTAGTTCTGGAAAGTATGACACTAAGTCTAAAGGAACAATCCTAAGGGATTCTAAACTAGTCAATGAATTTGTAAAACGCGGTTGGCAATGGGGCGGCAGATGGCGAAGTTCAAAAGATTATCAACATTTCGAAAAGAAAAATTAAATTTACTCTTTGAGTGGGAACAAATATTTCAAAAAATTAGACGCATTTTTTGCCCATGCGGATTCGTTATGCTCTGCTGAAGGGTCCTTAATGAAAAGTAAATTTTGATTTACTGCAAATCCTTTTCCATAAAGTACTCTTATCATTTCATCAATTCCAGGTTGAAGCTGCTCCTCTAAACCTACACCGCCGTTATAAATATAAACTTTTATATTCTTGCTTGCTCCCAAATAACTATGTACGGTAGAAACATAATCAATTTTTCCTATCTTGAATGCCGGAGATAGACAAGCAGTTTTTGAAAAAACATCTGGATTTTCCCACGCCATCATAAACGAAATAAGCCCTCCACTTGATGACCCAGCTATAGCTGTGTTTTTATAATCAGGTAATGTGTTATAAGCTCTATCAATAAAAGGCTTTAACTCTTCTATTATAAAGTTTATATAAGCTTTGCCTAACTTGGTGTCGTTATACTCATTTCCCCTTTCCTTGGTATTATAAATCCCAACAATAATAATTTCCTGGATTGCTTTCGCCCTAATCAAACTGTCTGCTGTTTCATCGATTTGCCAGTCTATTCCAAATGAAGAGGTGTATGGATCAAGGATGTTTTGACCATCGTGCATATAAAGGACAGGATAATATTTATCTGAAAGAGAATCATATTCAGGGGGAAGCCAAACAACAATATCACGAGGGAGAACACTTCTTCCTTCAAAGTTTTTATGATAACGAACTGTGCCGGTTATTTGCCCTGTAATATTTAATTGAACTTTCCCCCATTGTTCAATCCTAAATACTAAAATTGAATCCGTTGTTACCCTATAAACGAAATTATCAGGTATTTTTCGCGATTCATCTAATGCTTCTTGATCCCAACTCCCGGTTGTAAACTTAAATTCAATTGTCTCTCCTATTTTAAAAATAAATAATTTAGACCAGGTTGAATCATTAATTTTATCGAGTGAAACTTTAGCAGGATCCCAATTACCTAGCTCAGGAGTGTTTCCGGTAATAAAAACTTTTTGATCTTCAGGCAGAGTCGAAATTACGATAACTTCAATTTTACTTTGAGACAGTAACGTTAGCTGTACAAATAAAAAGACATAAAAAGATAAAGTTGAAATTTTCATTTAAAATTGTTTTTATTTTCTAAAAGTAAATATAGTAAATTGCAGTTAAGTTTATTTTCGTAAAGAAATTTGCAAATGAAAAATTTAAGATTTGATAATTACAAAATTAGAGAATTTCAAACGAATGATGCTGATGCAATTGTAAAACACGCAAATGATTTAGAAGTCTCAAAATATATGCGGGATTCTTTTCCCTATCCTTATACCAAGAAGAATGCTATTCAGTGGATAGATTTTGTAAAGAAGAATTATTCCACACTCTTTTTTGCGATTGCGAATGAAACTGAATTAATAGGCGGTATAGGTGCGATGCCTCAAACAGATGTAAATAGATTTTCAGCAGAAATAGGATTCTGGCTTGGCAAGATTAATTGGAATAAAGGTATAATAACAAAAGCATTACCTGAGTTTTGTAATTATTTATTTACACGTTTTGAATTTAATAGATTAACTGCAAACGTGTTCGATGGAAATGAAGCATCCAAAAAAGTGTTGGAGAAAAGTGGATTTGTTTTAGAAGGGACACAACGTAAAAGTGTATTTAAAGAAAATAAATTTGTCGATCAGTTCATTTACGGATTACTAAAGGAAGAATTTAATTATGGTAGCTAATCACCTTAAGCTTGATCTTATTAGAAATTTATTTTTGCAATGGAATGGAACCAAAGCAGACTTTATTCAGAAACTGCCTCAGACTGCTTCCTATCGTGAGTATTACAGAATTTCATTTAATGGAAATACTGTTATTGGAGTTTTTAATGAAGACTTAAAGGAAAATGAAGCATTTCTATCATTTTCAAATACGTTTAATGATTTAGAATTAAATGTGCCAAAGGTATTACATACCGATCTAGAAAATAATCTTTACTTGCTTAGTGACCTTGGTGATGTAACACTTTATTCGGTAATTCATTCAAAAAAACACGACTATGTTTCTTCACCTGAACTTATATCGCTCTATAAAAAAGCTCTTGAAAAATTACAAATATTTCAGATAGTTGCCGATAAAAAGATTGAATACAAATACTGTTATCCGCGTGCAAAGTTTGATCGTCAATCAATCTTGTGGGATTTGAATTATTTTAAATATGATTTTCTTAAGCTTGGAAGAATTGGTTTTGATGAACAACTACTGGAAAATGATTTTCAAAAATTCTCAGAGTTTGTTGCATCGGTAAACACAGATTACTTTATGTATCGTGATTTTCAATCACGTAACATAATGATTAAAGATGACGATTTGTATTTTATCGATTATCAGGGTGGAAGAAAAGGTGCGCTGCAGTATGATGTTGCGGCACTTCTGTTTGATGCAAAAGCAGAAATACCAAATCAGATTAGAGAAGAATTATTAAATCACTATCTCGATAAATTAGAAACCGATTATGGTTTAAGCCATTCTGAATTTATGAAATCTTATTACGCATTTGTGCTGATAAGAATTATGCAGGCAATGGGTGCTTATGGATTTAGAGGTTTGTTTGAAAAAAAAGTACATCTTATAAAAAGTATTTTACCCGCAAGAAAAAATCTTAAATATTTATTAGAAAGCGGAAAACTTGATTTTGATATACCTCACCTGCATTCCGTTTTCGAAAATATAATTACTTCAGATGAATTTAATATTTATGAAGATAGAGTTTTACCTAACAACAAACTCTCAGTTACAATCACAAGCTTTTCGTACAAACGAGAAATCCCTATTGATCTTGCAAACAATGGCGGTGGTTATGTTTTCGATTGCAGAGGATTGAATAATCCGGGCAGGCATTTAGAATTTAAACTTTTAAATGGGCGCGATAAAGAAGTAATAAATTTTCTTGAGGCAAATTCTGATGTAAATGATTATTTGGCTCACACCTTTCCTCTTGTCGATTCCACAATTGAAACTTATCTTGAGCGTGGATTTAAGGATTTGATGATAAATTTTGGATGTACCGGCGGTCAGCATAGATCTGTTTACTGCGCTGACAAAATGTTTGAGCACATTAAAAACAAATATGATATAAATGTTTTTCTATCTCACATTGAACAAGGAATAAAAGAAGAGGTAATTAGATAATGCAGGCAATGATTCTTGCTGCAGGATTAGGAACGAGATTAAAACCTATCACCAATGAACTGCCCAAAGCATTGGTTGAGTTGAATGGGAAAACTTTGCTTGAGATTGCAATTAGAAACTTGATTGAAAATGATTTTAGAAGAATTGTAATAAACGTTCATCATTTTGCTGATAGAGTAAAAGATTATATAAATAAAAATACATTTGCTGCAGATATTTTTATTTCTGATGAATCTGATTTACTGCTTGATACCGGAGGCGGGATAAAGTATGCAAAAAAGTATTTTGATGATTCTCCTATTCTTGTTCACAATGTTGATATCATTTCAAATCTAAATCTTAAAGAGTTTTATCAATATCATATCATTGATGACGCAATTGCATCTCTTGTTGTAAGTGATCGAAAAAGTAATCGATATCTACTCTTTAATAATGATGACATTCTTTGCGGCTGGCAGGATGTAAAGAAAGATGAAAAAATAATTGTAAGAGACGAAATTAAATTGCATCAACTTGCATTTAGCGGGATACATATTCTCAATCCGCATTTGATTGAATCATTTCCCAAAGAACAGGTTTTCTCTGTCATAAAAGCATATCTTAAAATTGCAGCTACAGAAGATATTCACGCTTACGTTTGCAATGAAATGAAATGGATTGATGTTGGAAAAGTTGATAGTTTGCAAAAGGCTGAAACATTAATTAAAAACATTAGTTTATCAACCTGATCTTGTTTAATAGTTTTAATACGCAGTAATGATGCTGAAATAAATTCAGCATTTTGTATAATTAAGAATATCTATCCAGCTTAAACTTTTCACCCAGATAAAGTTTTCTAACCTCTTCATCATTTGCAAGTTCATCAGCAGTACCCTGTTTGAAGATTACACCGTTAATAAGAATGTAGCCTTTATCAACAATGCTCAAAGTTTCGTGTACGTTATGGTCTGTAACTAAAACACCAATGCCACGATTTTTAAGATTGGAAACTATATTCATAATATCTTCCACTGCTATCGGATCAACACCCGCAAATGGTTCATCCAATAAAATAAAACTGGGATCTGTTGCAAGAGCGCGTGCAATTTCAGTTCTTCTTCTTTCGCCGCCGCTTAATTGAAATCCTAAACTTTTTCTAATGTGAGATATTGTTAGTTCTTCAAGAAGTGATTCACATTTTTCTTTACGCTGTGCTGCATTAAGTTTTGTCATTTCCAAAACAGCGAGCAGATTATCCTCGACGGATAGCGTTCTGAATATAGAAGCTTCCTGCGGCAAGTAGCCTATTCCCATTCTTGCTCGTTTATACATTGGAACTTTTGTAATATCAGCATCATCAAGAAACACTTTACCGGATTCAGGTTTTATCATTCCTGTTATCATATAAAATGTTGTTGTTTTACCAGCTCCATTTGGTCCAAGTAATCCAACAATTTCTCCTTTAGAAACCTGAACAGAAGTTTTATTAACAACAGTTCTTTTTTTATAGATCTTTACAAGATCTTCACTTCTTAAAGTAGTGCTCATAATTTTTATCTAAGTTCATTCAAAAGTTTATACATTTCTTCTTTGGTTGGTTTGTTTTGCAAAACAACAAACCTTGGCAAAAGATACGATTTTTCATTTCCATTAACTTGCTGCTCCGGATAGTATTCACTCGCAGGATTTTTATATAGTTTAACTTCAGCAACTTCATTATCCTCAAACAATACAATTGTTTCTGCTGAGTTTGATTTTGTTAATCCGTTTGCTGTTTCCTTATCATACATAAAGTAGATTGAGTAAACATTTCCATAAAACTCAGCACGCTTAATTTTATTCTCTCCAAAAAATATTTTAATCTGCGCACTCGAAGTTTGATCATATCGTTCTAAATAGTTCTCGTTCTGTGATAACATAAATCCAGTTCCATCAACATCAAGCTGCTTTATATTGTTATCTTCAAGATAAATTGTGATTGAATCACCTGTGAGTTGAGATGTTTCATACCATAGAATCGGCTGATGGGCTGTTTCATTTATTTTTGTTGTAATAATTTTATCATCTTCTCTATAAAAGATTGTAAGATCATTCTGCGATGCAAAATCACTTTTTAGAATGCTAACCGAATCGATCGCATAAAATCTTTGTGATGAATCGCGGTATGCTTCCATAATTTTAGATTTTATAAACAGAGTATCAAGCTGCATTTCCTTTGTACTATCTTCACGCTCAACATAAGATGTATCAACCTGAATGAATAACGGCTTTACATCAATCAACGAATATCCGCGTTCACGATAATCTTCTAGATGCTCACCAAATATCTCCGAATTATTTTTGAGATTTATCAACCTAACGTTACTGTTTGCAAAAGTAATTTTAGTATTTCTAAAATGTTCAAGTGTATCAGCAATTATTTGATTTTCACCATCGAAAATAACAACATCACCAATTGCCACTGCCCTGTTCTGCTGCTGAAAATAAGTTAACTCATTAGAAGTAAGCGTTGTTGTTGTATCGTACAATTTTACTTTTGATTCAAAGTAAGCACGATCTTCATTGAAGTAATATTCTCCGCTGTCTGCAGTAAGAATAATTTTCTTATCATCAAGATAAATTCCTGCATTACTTTTGGTTTTGCTTAGATTACCATAATAAAATCCGCGTGGAGTTTTTAATGTCAGCGTATCCTGCTTCACAATTACGTTACCAATCAGTTCAGCCTCATTTCTCGAAATAAAATGTATTGCTTTATCACAATTTATTACCACATTTCCTTGCGTAATTACAACATTGCCAAAAACTTCACGAGTGGATTCGCCCTGCACCATTTTCCCTACTAGTGAATCTCCGATAACTGTAATAAGTTCATTTTGCTGTGCAAACGATGGTGTTGACAATAACAGGATCAAAATTATATAAAAAATAATTAGTCTCACTGCGCTGTATCCGATCTTGTAACGTAAGTTATATTATAAATAACATAATTCCTTAAACTCTGATCGGACTCAAATCCATAACCTTGAATTTTTTCTTTGGGTGAAATAACTGTAACAAATTTATCAGAAACAATTTTACCATCTTTATTTCTCCACATCATTTCATCCGTTTTAATCGTAACACTATCGCTGGATACAACAACGCTATCAATAGCATAAAGATTATTTGTCGTTTCATCAACTCTACCCTTTACTGAAGTTAATGTTGTAGTATGCACTTCCTGCTTATCATAAAATTCCACTTTAATATTTTGGTCAAGATATGTTTCTCGTTTATCATCAAATTTCTTTAAATGACCGGCATAAAGAATTGCACTAACTTTTCCTGAATCAGAAAAAGTAACAATTGAGTTCCAGCTTTCCTGCGACGGCAGCTCTTCAAGTCTTATGTTTCCATCAATTGAAGGTTTTACCCGCTTGGAGGAACAGAATGGGAAGAGCATTAAAACCGATATGATGAGAACAATAAACTTCATCTGCTCTGCAAACCAAGATTAATTAAATCATGCAGATGTATTATTCCAACCGGCTTATTTAGATCGTCAACAATAACAAGACTTGTTATCTTAAAATTTTCCATCTGTTGGAGCGCAAATGAGGCAAGATATTCTGCCTTAAGAACTTTTGGTTTTGTAGTCATAACATCAGATGCCTTTAATCCAGTTATATCAAGAGTTATCTCAAGCAGTCTTCTTAAATCACCATCGGTAATTATTCCTGCAAGTTTACCACTTTCATCTAAAACACATGTGGTTCCAAGTCGTTTACTTGTAATTTCGATAATCACATCTTTAATTGAAGTTTCAGTATTTACTCTTGGAATCTTATCACCAGTTATCATTACTTCTTTTATTTTTAATGATAGACGTTTACCCAAACTTCCACCAGGATGAAGAAATGCAAAATCTTTAGCGGTAAAATTTCGTTTCTTAAGTAATGATACCGCAATCGCATCTCCTAAAGCTAATGTTGCTGTAGTTGAAGCTGTTGGAGCAAGATCGTATGGGCAGGCTTCTTCTTTAACTGCAATGTTAAGAAATAAATCGCATTCACGAGCAAGTTTTGATTCTTTGTTTCCGCACATTGCAATTAGTTTCACATTCATTCTTTTTAACATCGGAAGAAGGTTTGATATTTCTTCTGTTTCGCCGCTCTTGGAAATTAAAATCACAACATCCTCACTTCTTACCATCCCAAGATCCCCATGCAGAGCATCTGTTGGATGAAGATAAATTGAAGCAGTACCCGTTGAGTTTAAAGTGGCAACAATTTTACGAGCAATCAAACCGGATTTTCCCATACCTGTTAAAACAACTCTACCGCTTGAAGCAAATATTGTTTCAACTGCATTCACAAAATCTTCATTAATGCTATGCTGCAAATCGGCGATCGCTTCAGCTTCAATTCTAATTACTTCTTTACCGTTGTTTATAATATCACTCAATTTAATTTTCCCTTAAATTATCAATTATAATTTTTAGTGATCTGGTCAATATTTCTTAATTCAATTAATAGTTCTTTCAATTCTGAAAGTGGTAATTGACTTGCGGCATCGCTTAACGCATTTTTTGGATCGGGATGAACCTCTAAAAACAATGCATCAATTCCAACAGCCATTGCAGCTCGTGCAAGCGGCTTAATAAACTTAGGCTGCCCGCCGCTTATCAAATCTTTACTTGGAAGCTGAACAGCATGCGTGGCGTCCATTACAACAGGATAACCAAGTTCTCTCATTATAACAAGTGACCGCATATCAACAACAAGATTATGATAACCAAAAGTAGTCCCGCGCTCGGTAAGCATAATTTTATTATTACCAGTTGATGAAACTTTATCAGCAGCGTGTTTCATATCCTCCGGGGCGAGGAATTGTCCTTTTTTAATGTTAACAACTTTACCCGATTTACCAGCAGCAATCAGTAAATCTGTTTGCCGTGAAAGGAATGCGGGTATTTGCAGGATATCGACTGCATCACCAACCTTATCAATATCGGATTCAGTGTGGATATCCGTGACAACAGAAAGGTGTACTTGCTTTTTCACTTTTTGAAGAATTGAAATCGATTCCTCATCACCCAAACCGGTAAAAGATTTTAAATTTGTTCGGTTAGCCTTTTTAAAACTTGATTTGAATATGAATGGAATACCAATAGCAGCAGCAATTATTTTAATTGCTTCAGCAGTTTCAAGAATCATTTTTTCACTCTCAACCACACATGGTCCGGCAATAAGCACAAATGGTCTGTTATCGCCGATTTCAATTTGATTTATTTTTAGCGACATATATTTTATGTTTCTTAAAATTAATTATTCTTTATTAATATTATCTTTTGAAAACAATTTATGACTTTCAAACACAGTTAAGATAGTTATAGAATTCTTTTTAACCGCATAAACTATTCTATAATTTTTGTAAATGATTTCTCTTATTAGATCAATTGATAATTCAGGAACAATTCTCCCTCTCTTTGGAAACCTGCCTATATCTTTTGATAAGGAAATCAATTTATCAGTGAATCTAATAGCTGCTTCTGGATTATCAGCAGAAATAAAATCTTCGATTTGCTGAAGATTTATCATTGCCTCTTTTGACCAGTTTATTTTCATAAAGATTTACTGGCTCTATACTTTTTTAATTCATTCTTTAATTGTGCAGTTGTAAAAACTTCACCTTTTTGAGAATCAAATAATCCTCTTGATATTGATTCGATAAACATTTTGGTTTCATTCAAAGAATCATATTCAGTTGGTGAAACTAAAACACCAGCAGGTTTACCATTTTGAGTAATCACAAGAGAATGATTTCTAAGCTGAATATCCCTTAAGTATTTAGCCAATCCTGATTTAAACTGCCCAACAGGAATTATATCATTTGTAACGGAAATATTTTTCATTATTAAGTCCTTTATTAATGCCTAAATTACAACCATAATTTAGTTCTATATTTAGCCAATATCAATCTCAGATTCCGAGATATTTCTACCTTTAAATAATAGAATAATTTGAATTTATTATATCAGTACTTATTGTGCTTTTACTTTCAAACAAAAATAATGATTTATTCATATCGTTAAAAGGAAAGAAATTGCATGGAGTGTCTCGTAACTAATTAAAGATTTTAAACCAAACAATACTTCACCGTTCAAATCTTTTATCTTGGATTTTTACATTCATTATGCTATAATCGAAACAACTTTTTATCCGATTAATTACATCTGAAATAAATAATGAAACTTAAATCAATTTTACTCCTATGCTTAATCTTCTGCACAATTCTTCTGTCTCAACCCAAACCAAATTTAAGTGCATCAGAAATAAAACTTGCATTAAAAAAATTTGACGTACTTGGCAGTGTGCTCTACATTGCTGCTCATCCAGACGATGAAAATACTGCAGTAATTTCTTATCTGGCAAAAGGTAAATTATTACGAACCGGTTACCTTTCCTTAACTCGCGGAGATGGCGGACAGAACTTAATTGGTTCGGAGCAATCAGAACAACTTGGAGTGATAAGAACGCAGGAATTGCTCGAAGCAAGAAAGCGGGATGGAGGTGAACAGTTTTTTACAAGAGCCATAGATTTTGGTTATTCAAAATCATTCGAAGAAACTTTTGAGATTTGGAACAAGCAAAAAATACTAAGTGATGTCGTCTGGATAATTAGAAAATTTCGTCCTGATATCATCATAACAAGATTTCCGGAAACAGGACAAGGTGGTCACGGACATCATACCGCATCTGCAATTTTAGCTTTGGAAGCTTTTAATCTCACTAATGATCCAAAAGAATTTCCTGAACAGTTGAAATATGTAACCCCATGGCAGCCGAAAAGAATTTTCTGGAATGCCTGGCTTCCAGCTTTACAAAATGAAAAAATTGATTTATCAAAAGTTCCAACTTTAAATCTTGGTGAGTATAATCCCCTGCTGGGAAAATCATACACTGAAATATCTGCAATGAGTCGATCGATGCATAAAAGTCAGGGTTTCGGTGCTTCGGGTGTACGAAATGATTTGCTGAATTATTTTATGCTGTTAAAAGGTGATTCTGTTTCTACTGATATGTTTGAAGGAATAGATTTAAGCTGGAATCGTGTTGAAGGGGGGAATGAAATTCATTCTTTAATCCAAAAAACTATTAATGAATTTGATGATGAAAATCCTTCTGCAAGTTTGGATTATTTATTTCTTATCTACGAGAAGGTTTTAAACTTAAAAGATGAATACTGGAAGGAAGTTAAACTTAATGAAATTACAGAACTAATTCGATCCTGTGCAGGAATTTGGATTGAAGCTATAGCTGATAATGAGTTTGTTTCAATTGGTGATACTTTAAAAATTAAAACATCAATTGTTAATAGGAGTATGATTGATCTTAAACTCACAGAAATCAATTTGAATTTTCCTAAGAAATCTATTCAGTTTTCAGATCAGCTGAAACGTGGTGAATTGAAATCAAATAATTTTAATTTATTCATTCCTGAAAACACAGAAATCTCACAGCCTTATTGGTTATCTGCTAATCATGATATTGGAACTTTTTCTGTGCCTGATCATGAATTAATTGGCTTACCTGAAAAGAAACCCGAGATTATTACTGATTTTTCAGTCTCATACAAAAATTACTCGATCGATTTTTCAGTCCCCGTTTATGATAGAATAACTGACCCGGTTGATGGAGAAATTTATAAAGCGATTATTATAACTCCACCTGTGACAGTCAATCTTGATAAAGACATTTATTTTTATAGCAATAAAGATCCTAAAGAAGTAAAAATTACAGTTCAGTCTTTTAAGAATTCAGTTGATGGAAAGATAATTATAAGTAGTAATAATGGATGGAATGTTGAACCGAGTGAAATTGATTTTCAGATCGAAAAAAAGAATCAGAAGAAAGATTTTTATGTAAAAGTTTTCCCATCGGATAGTTATTCAATTTCCGATCTGTCTGCAAAAGTTTTGATAAACAATAATACATTTTCAAAAAGTTTAACTCGAATTGAATACAAACACTTTTTCCCTCAAACCATTTTTTATGATGCTAAATCTAAACTCGAAATGTTTAATTTTGAAAAAGATGGAGTTAAAAAGATTGGCTACATTATTGGTTCAGGTGATAAAATCCCAGATTTCCTTAATGATCTCGGATTTGATGTAACTCTAATGGATGACAAGCATTTTAATTCTAATAATCTTGATCAGTTTGATGTTATCATTACAGGCATTCGCGCCTACAACACAAGAGACAATCTTTCATCATTCCACAAAGATCTGGTAAAATATGTTGAACGAGGTGGAACATTGATTACACAATATAACACGACCGGAGATCTAACAATTGAACCCGGAATTTTACCAATTAAATTATCTCGTGATCGTGTTACGGATGAGAATTCTAAAGTTGATATTCTTAATCCCAATCATCAAATTTTTAATACGCCGTTCAAAATCAATGAGAATGATTTTGCCGGATGGGTTCAGGAACGCGGATTATATTTTCCAAATGAGTGGGATAAAAACTATGAAGCATTATTATCTATGAATGACAAAGGTGAAACTCCAAAAACAGGTTCGTTGTTGGCGGCAAAATATGGTAAAGGAACTTTTGTTTATACCGGTTTATCATTCTTCAGACAAATTCCAGCAGGAGTTGAAGGGGCAATAAAATTATTTATTAACTTACTTTACTCCGGTAAATAGATGGACGATAATTTTGAAAAAAATATTGAAGACAAACCACCATTTCTAGGATCGTGGAATAAAATATATTTATTAGTTTTTGGCGAACTGATAGTATTAGTTATACTTTTCTATCTCTTCACAAAGGTTTTTAGTTGAGTACTATTGACTGGATAGTGATGTGCGGATTTACAGGCTTCATCGTTTTTTATGGCGCCTGGAAAACACGCAGAACTAAAGATGTTGATGATTATCTTCGCACAGGGCGAAGCAGCTCCTGGTGGGTTATCGCATTATCAATAATGGCTACGCAGGCAAGTGCTATTACATTTCTATCGACACCCGGACAGGCTTTTGTGGATGGAATGCGTTTTGTACAATTCTATCTCGGTTTACCAATTGCAATGATCATTCTTTCTATTACTGCAGTTCCTCTTTACAGTAAACTTAATGTTTACACAGCATATGAGTATTTAGAAAAAAGATTTGATCTTAAAAACCGTGTGCTTGGTAGTGTTCTGTTTCTCAGTCAACGTGGACTTGCGGCTGGATTTACAATCTACGCTCCAGCGTTAGTACTATCTGTAATACTTGGATGGGAATTGAATATTACAATTATAATTATTGGTTTGATGGTAATTCTTTACACCACAGTTGGGGGAACAAATGCAGTAAATAAAACTCACATATTTCAAATGGTCATCATTACTATAGGAATGTTTGCAGCATTTTTTATGATTTATATTTTACTGCCAAAAGATATCTCAATAATCGATGCAGCATATATAGCTGGAAAGATGGGTAAACTTAACGCCATTGATTTCTCATTTAATCTTAACGATAGATATACATTCTGGTCTGGAATTATTGGCGGAACATTTTTAATGTTAAGTTATTTTGGCACTGATCAATCACAGGTGGCACGATATCTTGCCGCAAAAAATATTACACAAAGCAGAATAGGACTGCTAGTTAACGGATTAGTTAAAGTGCCTATGCAATTTATAATTCTATTCATTGGTGCGATGGTGTTTGTGTTTTTCCAATTTGTAACTCCCCCTCTATTCTTTAATCCTGTTGAAACGGAAAAAGTAAAATCTGGTTCCTATTCTGAGGAATATAAAAACCTAGAAAAAGATTTTGATAATCTTCAGCAATTGAAAAGATACAAATTGCGGGAAACGCTTGATGAGAGTTCCAGACCAAGTAATACAGGTTTAAATGAGATAACATTTAAAGAACAACAAATAAGAGAAAAAGCCAAAACACTCATCAAAAAAAATAATCCAGATGCTGATACAAATGACACGAATTATATTTTCATCACCTACATTGTTAACTATCTTCCTATTGGATTAATTGGTTTATTACTTGCAGCTATCATTGCCGCTTCGATGTCATCAACTTCTGCGGAGTTAAATTCATTAGCTTCAACATCAATGATAGATATTTACAAACGACTAATAAATAAAAATGCCAGTGATAATCATTATCTAAAATTTTCCAAATATGCAACCGTCGGTTGGGGAATTTATGCAATCATATTTGCTTTACTCGCAAGCGAATTAGGCTCATTGATTGAGGCTGTGAACATACTTGGTTCACTAGTATACGGAACAATACTTGGCATTTTTCTCGTAGCCTTTTATACAAAAAAGATTTCCGGTAATTCTGTTTTTACAAGTGCAATAATTGCAGAGGGAGTTGTACTTTATTGTTTTTTGTTTACTTCAATACCTTTTCTTTGGTACAATGTTATAGGATGCTCAATCGTGCTGATCCTTAGTATTGGTATTAATCAAATTCCAATTCACAAATTAAAAGCAATAAATTGATAAGCAAAACTATTTTGTGAACTTTGGGTTTTACTGCTTATGTGTTATTGCAATTAAAGTTAAAAAGGATAATAAAAACAATTGCTACCAAAACACAAAAGCTCAAAACAGACACTAAATGTTATTTTACCACTTACTTGTTAAAGGTCTTATCAGTATTTTTCTTCTGAATAATTTTATAAATAATGGCAAACGAAAGAAAAGCTCAAATTATACGAGCAGCGGCAAAAAGATTTGCTCGGCATGGTTTAAACAAGACCACACTTGATGAAGTTGCTCGCGATGTGAGGATAGGGAAAGCAACTATTTACCATTACTTCACCTCAAAAGATGATTTGTATTTTGCAACACTTAAATGGGAATGTGAGAGCTTTGTTGATCAGATTAAAGCTGTTTTTGAAAATGAAACTTCTACTCTTACTCAAAAGTTAACGGAATATTTTGCACAAAAAGAAGTTGTATCAGAGAACAACAAACTTATCCATGAAGCTTTGTTAACATTTTTTAACGAAAAATCCTTTGAACAAGAATTACAGATTATAAACTGGATGCTAACGAAGGAAGCGGAAATATTAAAACAGTTTTTAACTAAACACTATGCACAACAGATAAAAAAAATTAATAGTGCTTTTCCAATATTTATTGTGATCAATAGCTGGGGAATGTATTTCGGAAATAAACTTAATTCTATTCTTGACCTTTCGAAAACTGCCCATACAAAAGAATTGTTTATTGAATCGCTGGAAACACTTCTATCTTAATATTTGATTTGAAAAAAGATTCAGTCGTTAATTATAATAAACTTGGCTTTTAAGTAATCCACAATTAGTTGTTTGTTTCCTCTTTAGTAGCATCATTCTCTATGTCGCTATCGTTTTCATTCTCATCATCGCCGAAAATATATTTTTCATATTTATGCTTTATCAATTGTGCTTCAACAATAAAGAAGACATCCTCTGCAATATTTGTTGCATGATCTGCCAGTCTTTCAAGTTCACGGGAGATAACCAGTAAAGCAACAGCGGCTTCAATATTTTCAGGACTCTGCTTCATAATAGATTTTAATATCAGATGATTTTCTGCGTTCAATCTATCAACAACATCATCAGTCAGAATAACTTCTTTTGCAAGTTCAGGATTACCGCCAATAAAAGCGTCTATTGAATTTTTCAACATTCGTTTTGTAAGATTAAACATTTCTTCAAGTTTTGTATCATGAAAAAACTCAGGTTTTTTATGAATCAAAACAACATTCTCAGATATGTTAACAGCTATATCGCCAATGCGTTCTAAGTTGCTGTTTATAGTTAGTGAAGACATAATATATCTTAAATCCATCGCAACGGGCTGAGCAAGTGCAAAAATTTTCTGACAAATTTTATCAATTTTGATATCGTACTTATTTACTTTTTTATCACGATCGATAACAGATTGGGCTAACTCTAAATTATCTTCCTCGACAGCCTTTATAGCAAGCTGAACCTGCTCATCTACAAGGCTGCACATTTTTATAACACGAGTTTTTAATTTTTCAAGATGCTCGTCTAACAATCTTTCCATTTGTTCTCCTGTTCTCTCAATAATGTATGTCTATCTCAATTTACAATTAATTCAATATCATTTCGAAGAAATTTCCTTAACAGCACATCCAGATTTTTCTCTTCGTTCGAAATGACAATAATACCATTGTATCAACCAAATCTTCCGCTAATATAATCCTCCGTTTGTTTTTTAGAAGGATTAGTAAAGATTTTTGTTGTTCTATCAAATTCAATTAATTCACCAAGATAAAAGAATGCCGTCATATCACTAACACGAGCAGCCTGCTGCATATTATGTGTAACAATAACAATTGTGTATCTCTGTTTTAAATCATGAATCAGTTCTTCAATCTTTGCAGTTGAAATTGGATCAAGTGCACTTGCGGGTTCATCCATTAAAATAATTTCAGGTTCAACTGCAAGGGCACGCGCAATACACAATCTCTGCTGCTGCCCTCCCGATAAACTAAGTGCATTTTCATTCAGTCTATCCTTTACTTCATCCCAAATAGCTGCTTGATTACAAGTCCGTTCAACAATTTCATCCAGCGTTTTTTTATCTTTAATTCCATTTATCTTAGGCCCATAAACTATGTTTTCATAAATTGTTTTTGGAAAAAGATTAGATTTCTGAAAAACCATCCCAATATTTTTTCTAAGATTAACAACATCAATATTTTTATCATAAATATTTACACCATCAACAGAAACTTCACCATCAATTCTAACATTATCAATCAAATCATTCATTCTATTTAACACACGTAAGAAAGTTGATTTACCGCATCCGGATGGACCAATAAACGCTGTTACTTTTTTATCTGGAATATCTAACGTGATATTTTTTAATGCCTGTTTAGATCCGTAATAAAGATTTAGATCCTTTGTAACAATTTTAATTTCTTTCATTTGCCTTTTCGCTTTTGATATTAAAGTCTTCCTAAACTTTTTCTGAATCTGTATCTAAAAATTATTGCTGTAATGTTTAGCATAAATGTTAGCACAATTAACACCAAAGTTGAGCCGTATTGTATTGGTAAAGATTTAGTTGGGTTTGATGATTGTGTTGCTAAAATAAAAATGTGATAAGCTAAGTACATAAACTGTTTTGCCGGATTAATCATCGGAATACAATAATCCCCAATGCACAAATCTGTTACGGGAAGATTTGGAAGAAAAAATGCTGCACCGAGAAATAAAATTGGAGCAGTCTCTCCTGCTCCTCGGCTTATAGCTAAAATTGTACCTGTTAAAATTCCAGGACGAGCTTGAGGCAGAACAACATTTCTAATTGTCTGCCATTTAGTTGCACCCAATCCATATGAAGCATCACGATGTGATTTTGGCACTGAGTTTAAAGCTTCTAGAGTTGAAACTATTACTATTGGCAGCACAAGCACAGCTAAGGTTGCTGATGCCCAAATCAAGGCAGGCTGACCAAATAATAATCCGGTTTCTAGAACTTCATCCATTCCTCTTCCGATGAACAAAATAAAAAATCCCAATCCAAATAAACCAAAAACTATTGATGGAATTCCTGCAAGATTATTTATTGATGTTCTGATGATTCTAGTAAAGATAGAATCTTTAGCATATTCGTTAAGATAGATTGCAGAGCAGACACCAAGAGGCACAGCCATTAAAATCATTATTAGAGTGACTGCAATTGTTCCAAATATAGCCGGAAAAATTCCTCCTTCGGTCATATTATTTTTGGGATCATCAAAAATAAATTCAAATGAAATCGTCCCGATCCCCTGTGCAACAATTTTTCCAAGTAACATTACCAGTGCTAATACCAGCGAAAAGAACATTATCCTTACAACCCAAATGGACGTTGTTCCGACAAAATCTTTTTTCTTTTTACGAAGTTCTAACATTTCTGATCCATTAAAATGTATTCTTCTTTCTCATCTTGTTAATAATTATCTCCGCAATAAGATTTAGTATAAATGTTATCGTGAATAAAACTATTCCGATAAAAAACAATGAGTAGTAATGATCTGATCCCTGCGATACCTCACCCATTTCCGCTGCAATTGTTGCTGTCATTGTTCTAACGCTTAAAAAAATGTTTGATGTAATATTTGCAGCATTACCTGCAGCCATAAGCACAATCATTGTTTCACCGATTGCTCTGCCAAATCCTAAAATTATACTTGCTGAAACTCCACTAAACGCAGCGGGAAGGATTACTCTGCTTATTGTTTGCCATTTTGTAGCGCCTAACCCATAAGATGCCATTCGAAGATCATTTGGGATTGAGTGCAGCGCATCTTCAGTTAGTGAGGCAATAACGGGGATGATAACAAATGATAATCCTATTGATGCAACAAAAGCGTTTAACCTATTTGCCGGATGAAGAAGATCATTAAAAAACGAGGCACCGATTACAAGCATTATAAAACCAATTACTACAGTTGGGATACCTGCGAATAGTTCGATGAGCGGTTTAAGAAATTCTTTCCATTTAGGGTTCGCAACTTCAGAAAGGTAAATACCGGCTGCAACACCAAATATTGTTGAAATTATAGTTGCAGGAATTGCAGTTAATAGTGTTCCGAGAATTAATGGGATCAACGAATATCGTGGTTCATCAGAAGTTGGATACCACTGGAATACTGTTTCTGTTGTTCCATCTGCTGCAGATCGGGTTGTGTATAGAAAATCTAACAGCCCAATATGTTCTAAAGCTCTGAATCCTTCCTTAAATAAAAAGATAAAGATCAGAATAATAAATATGAGCGCAGCAAGCCCGTTGACGGTAAAGAAAAATTTAATCAGAGATTCTTTTGTACGAGTAAATTTTTTAATTCGTTTACCGTACTTGGAATCAACTGATTTAGAATAAAATTCTTTTTCTGATTCTGTCATTAAATAAATATAGATTTAGAGAAACTGATAATAAAGTGTAATCCTTGCTGTTAAAGAAGGATCAATATTTATTCCGTTAGCCGGAGTCTCATAAGTTTCAAATTCAATATTCGGAATAACACTTACCTTCTCGTGTAATTTAATATCAAGCCCTGCAAGAAAGAAATTTCTTGAATCACCTTTAAAATCTGCAGAAATATTGTTATCAAAATAATCGTATCTTAAAACTCCTGCAAGCGTTTCAGTAAAACTAAAAGATCCGAAAGCTGAGATTCCCAGAGCATTTCTATTAGCGATATTAGAGTTATTGACAACATCATTACTATTCATCTGTAAAAAAGTCTCTAATCCAAGAGAAAAATTACTTTCTTCTTGATATCCGACAAAAAGTGACGTTAACAATGCATCATTATTATACCCGATTCCTGAATAAGATTTTTCAGGTTTAAATCTGTAATCACCGTAAACAGTTATTCTAAATTTATCGGTGGGAAGGAAATCAAGATGCGCATAAGCTCGCTTATATTTATCACCTTCAGTTTCAAATGAGCTTCCATTACCATACATAATCCAATAATTTACTTTTCCGCTTGAGATAAGCTTGCCTTTTAAAGATACACCAAAATCACGTGAGCTTGCTACTCTTCTTAAATCCATTATAGTTTTTTCAAGAGAGCGGTATCCCCAATATGATTCTGAGATTGTATAGGTCGGAGGCGGCTGAATTCCAAATATCAAACTACTTCCATCAAAAATATCTTTCCATTGCAGATAGGCATCTTTAATAAACGTGAGGAATATCGTATTGTCTACACCAACCTGAGTTTGAGATTCTAATCTTAGTCTTGTACTAAATTTATCGGATATTTTGTAATCATAAGTAAAATAGATTCTTCTGAATTGAAATCCGTTAATATCTTTTTGTCCTGAAAGAGCTTTATTTGGGATATCATCTATTGTGCTGTCTCTAAGAACATTGTAAAAATAATCGCCAAACATATATCCAGAAAATTTTCCACCTGAATCTTCTTGAGCAAATGCAGATGAAATTACGATAAGGCATAGAAACGCCGTTGATAAAAGTTTTTTCATTTTTCTCTCTCTTATTCGACTAAATAAAAATTAAGGAAGTTGCTCTCTCTCCAAAGCAACTTTCCCTTTTAATTAAATTATTTTTTAGGTGGCAGCGGAATGTACTCCATAGTTTTTACTACATTCTGTCCCTCTTGTGAAACTATAAAATCCATAAAATCTTTTACTGCGCCGGTTGCTTCTCCGTTTGTAAAGCAATATAGATAGCGTGATATTGAATAATCACCACTCCAGATTAAATCATAATTAACTTTATTGTTTTCTGCTGGGGAATACGCGGGGGAATTTTCATCTTTCTTAATGTGCAATATTTTAACGTCAGTTCTTTCTGCAAAATAACCAACACCTCCGTAACCAATTCCTTTAACATCTCGTGCAACAGCTTCTCCAAGAGCAGCCGTTCCCTGTAAAACCTGAGTGGAAGGTGAATAATCAACTTGCTTTCCATCTACTTTACCAAGAACATGATCTTTGAAAAATTCATATGTACCGCTGCTGTTTTCTCTTCCGTAAAGAGTTATTGGCATATCAGATCCGCCAAGTTCTTTCCAGTTTTTAGTTTTTCCTGAAAAAATATCGCTTACTTGCTTAACTGTGAGATTATCAACTTTATTTTGCGGATTGACTATTACAGCAATTCCATCAAGAGCAACTTCATAAGTAAATGGTGCAATGCCCTTAGATTTGGCATCATCATATTCATTAGATTTCATTTCACGCGATGCATTAGCAATTTCTGTAGTTTTATTTAATAATGCCGCAATACCGGTACCTGATCCGCCGCCTGTAACCTGAATTGATACTTCAGGGTGAAGCTTCATATACTCTTCAGCCCATTTTTGGGAAAGGTTGACCATTGTATCTGAACCTTTAACTGTTATTACAGTTTGTTCGACCTGATCTGTTTTCTTTTTACATCCAATTATTAGCATTGGAATTATTGCAATCAGAATAAACAGATATCCTAAACGATTCTCTCTTCTCATTTTGTATCCTTGTTTTGTTAAATTAATAGTTTTTTAAGTACAGAAAGATATGTATAGAAGATCATATCAATGTTAAGCCAACATTATCTTAATGTTAAATTAATGTTAAATCTATTGCAGCTATATTAGATTTTATTGCATTAGTACAATATTTGTAAAACATTTTTACGATTTATGTGGATACTTTTGGTAAGTGCGTTTAAATTGCAAATAAAACTTAAATTATCTTTATAGGTTTACTAATGCCTAATTTCTTTAATACCTGGCTTCCATTCATTTACCTTTATGGTGTTGGAGGAGTTTTTTTCTTTGCTGGAATGTACATAATAATCAAAAGCGGTTCGTTAAATCTTAAGCGTAAAAGTCATAAATGGTGGGTTAAGGTTTTATTTGGCGGTTATTTCTTTTTTATGAGTCTGCACGCTTTTTTGATTATTGCGGCATTGTATCTTTAATCGCAATGTCACACTGATCTGACTAATGAAACAGATTTTAATGGATTAATTCATTAGGAAATAATTTGAATAGGAATCTATATTAAGACTACAACATTTTAGGATTTTTTATGCCAACTTTTGCACATACCTGGCTGCCATTTATTTATCTATATGGAGTCGGTGGAGTTTTTTTCTTAAGCGGGATGATACTGATTAAAAAAGCTAAAGCTGTTAACTTTGAAAAGAAAAGACATCGTTACTGGTGGAAGATTACAATTTTCGGCTTCTTTTATTTTATGATTATACACGCACTATTGATTTTAGCAGCTTTGTATCTTTAATTCAGAATACAATTAATACTCAAACTATTTCTTAAACAAATCAAAATTAATTTTTATGGAAGTACATCATAGTTTAGGCACATCGACCGATTGGATTGTAATGATTGTTTACTTTGTTGCAATTATGGTCTTCGGTTCTTACTTCGGCAAGTATAATCGTACAACTACAGATTTCTTTTTTGGAGGAAGACGATTTGCCTGGTGGCTGATTGCAATGTCCATTGTTGCAACAGGAGTTGGAAGTCATAGTTTTATAAAGTACTCAGCAAAAGGCTTTACAGATGGCTTCGCATCCACAATGACTTATATGAATGACTGGTTCTTTGTACCCTTTTTTATTTTTGGATGGCTTCCTATAATTGTTTATACAAGAATCCGATCTATACCGGAATACTTTGAAAAAAGATTTTCACCGGGTACACGATTTCTGGCGACCATTCTCATTTTACTTTATATGATTGGATATGTTGGCATAGGATTTTTAACAATGGGCAAGGCAATTCTGCCATTACTTCCGCAAGATTTTACACTTTTGGGAATCCATTTTCAAACGACATTGATGGGATTAGTTATTGTTATCGCTTTGATAGTTGGAATATATATTACTTACGGCGGACAAACTGCTGTTATCTTTACCGATCTTGCTCAAGGCTTTATATTGATCTTTGCAGGCGGTTTGGTATTCTTTCTTGGAATCGATTATATCGGTGGTTTCGGTTTGTTTTGGGATCTGTTACCAACAACCTGGAAACTGCCATTAGCACATTTTAATGATCCGCCTGGCTTTAACTTTGTAGGAATTTTTTGGCAGGATGGCGTTGCTGGTTCTGTTGGATTTTTGTTTATGAATATGGGTTTGGTAATGCGTTTTATGGCAACCAAAAGTGTGGATGAGGGTCGTAAAGCAGCTGTGTTTAATATTTTATTTATGCTTCCAATTTCTGCTGTTGTAGTTGGCAATGCAGGATGGATTGCAAAAGCAATTTCTGTAGCTCATCCTGATGTTGTACCACCAAACACAAATCCAGATGCTGTGTTTGTAGTGATTGCAAACATAATTTCACATCCTGGTGTATTTGGTTTTATAATGGCAGCTTTAACAGCAGCATTAATGTCTACTGTTGATACTTTGCTGAACGCTACTGCCGCCGTTTATATAAATGATATTCATCGACCAGCAAAAAAATGGCTTAGTAAAAAAGTAATGACATGGAAAGAGGAAGATAAACAGGAATTAAGTGCAGCAAGAATTGCAACTGTAATATTTACGATGATGGGTGTTCTCGCAGTAATACCATTTAGTGCTTTTCCAACTGTCTATGAAGCGCATGGTTTTTTTCACTCAACCCTAACTCCCCCGCTTGTAGTTGCAATATTTCTCGGAGTGTTTTGGCGAAAATTTACTAATGCTTCTGTAATTGCCACATTTGTAGTCGGTGTTGCGTTGATGGTACTTGGTATGTATTACCCGCGACCGCTTATTCAAATTTTTGACCACGGAACTGCATTCGATGCAAAACATCCTTACACTTATATCGGAGCACTTTACAATTTATTTGTTTGTGTACTTGTTGGAGTGCTTACAACCGTTACAAGAGATTGGCAAAAGAAAATTATTGAAAAAATTAAGACTAACCCGAATCATAAATCAATTATGACAGGAATTACATTTTTATCCGGAGCAATATTTGTAATGATAATTTTTAATGTTACTTCCCTTTCGGTTCTTTTATCTCTTACATTTGTAATGTTAATTTTTGTAGTGCTTGCTTCAAACTATTATTCAAAATATTCTGAGGGTACACATACAGAAGGATTAACGGTCTGGGGTATTGCTAAAGCGAAAGAAACTTTTAAAGGCAGCAAGGTTAATGATCGTGACGGCGAAGTAATAAAATTACATTGGAAATTAAAAGATGATTCTGAAGACTTAATGCACTTTTCTAAAAATGATATGGCAAAGATGGCCGCGGATCCAGGTGATTTAGTTTACGTTTGTGATGCGAGGAAATATTTAGGCGGATTGAAGTCTGTGCACAGCACTTACGGCAAACCGCACAATGAGGACGGAATTGTTTATATTACTCAGGAACATATTGATCAGGGACAGTTTGTTAAGGGTAAACTTATAACTGCAGAAAAAGAAATGTAAAGCCCATTAAAAAATTACAATGTGCTATCAACAATAGATGAGTAAATTCTTCAAATGAATCTTATGAAAAATAAATTCTAGCTTATCTGTGTATTAGTATTTCCCGGTAAAGGAAACCACTTGTTATCGGCTGATCACAAATATTTGCAGATAAGGAAAAGTATTTCTTTAATTTTTTAATCGGAGATCTGAATTCTTAATCAATAACTCATTATTCCTATTTCCATCCCTTTTTCATTAAATTAGTCCAACAAAAAACAGACTTACATAAATGGAATATCTATTTATTTTACTATTGATTCTGCTTAACGGTTTATTTGCAATGTCAGAGATTGCACTAGTTTCCTCAAAGCGCGCTCGGCTGGAAGAAAAAGCAAAGAAAGGCAGCAACGGCGCAAAAACAGCATTAAAACTTTTAGACGAACCTGAAAAATTTCTTTCGACAGTACAAATTGGAATCACACTCGTTGGAATTATTGCAGGTGCATATGGCGGATTAGCACTTGCGGATGACCTGGTTCCAACATTTCAAAAAATTACCTGGCTGGCACCCTATGCTGAACAGGCTGCAATCGCAATTGTTGTATCCATTATAACCTATCTATCTTTAATAATTGGTGAACTGGTTCCTAAAACAATTGCATTTAATAATCCCGAAGGCATTACAATTGCACTTGCTCCATTTATGAAATTTCTTTCCTGGATTACTACTCCAGTAGTTTTTTTCTTAAGCATATCAACAAAGTTATTCTTAAAAATATTAATGATTAAAGAAAAAGATGAAACACCCGTTACCGAAGAAGAGTTAAAAATCTTAATAGAAAAAGGCACACAGTTTGGAACATTAGAACATCGTGAATCTGAACTACTCAAAAGGATATTCAGATTTGGCGACAGAAAAGCTTATGAAATAATGACTAACAGACAGGATGTTGTTTTAGTTAATGTTAACGATAATATTGAAAAAATTAAACGCCATGTTTATGAAAATCCTTTTTCAAGATATTTGGTTTGTGATGAATTACGTGATAATATCATTGGCATTTTTACAATTAAGGACTTCTTCCACCGAATAAATACCCAAAGTAATTTTTCTCTTAAAGAGATATTAACTCAGCCATTGTTTATCCCAGAAAATCTTACCGGCATAAGGATTTTTGAAAAATTTCGTGAGACAAGAACTTATGTAGCCGTTGTAATAGATGAATATGGTTCGTTTGAAGGAATAATTACTCTTCACGATTTAATTGAAAATATTTTTGGTGATTTGCCGGATATCCATGAAACTGAAGAAATCAATATCTTCAAAAGAGAGGATGGGTCTATGCTCATAGAAGGCAGCATTCTGATCGATGAATTGAAGGAACACTTAAATATTTCGTTTGAGGAGCAAGAAAATTTTTCAACACTCGGTGGTTTTGTTATGTACAAACTTAACCGCATTCCTAAAACCGGAGATAAGTTCGATTACGAATTTTATTCCTTTGAGATTGTTGATATGGATGGAAACAGGGTCGACAAAGTGCTTGTTACAAAATTATAAACAAAATTTTGCACGCAATTAAATCTTTGACTTATTTCTAAAGCTCTTAAGAGTAATGATTAGTTCGACAAAATAATTATTAGGAATTTCGTAAGGTGAAATTAAAATATTACTTTTAAATAAATTACTCTGCGTTAGCTAATTTAAAAGTTACAAGCTCCGAATAAATTTTTGACTCGCCTATCTTCAATTAAGAAATTTAATCTCAATTTTCTAAAAAAATATTAAAGTAAAGTGTTAGAATCCTTCCGACAAATATGGTTAAGTCTGCCCTTTTCAACGCTTAATAATTCCAAATCAATATTTATTTTTCTTTATATTTCCGCTGCCAATAACAATATTTGTAACTATTAGAAATGTTTTTATTGAAACCTGATAATTTTATTTTGCAAAGTGTTAAAAGCATAACTATTAATATTTTGTCTTGCATCAGAATTTATAGAACCTCTTTATAGTTTAAATAAGATGATATTTAAAGGAGCTTTGTTTGACAAAGAGTCGTAAAAGTAAATTGATCAATCTTCAGGAGAAAGTTGAAAAGACTATTAAAAGTATTAGCAAAGGAAATACTTTAAAATCGAACAGTATAATCAAGCTGCTGAAGGAAATTTCTGCGTTTAACCTCGATACCAAACTTCAATCAGAATTGGAAGAAAGTGAAAGGAAATATTCCACTCTGGTTAGCAACCTTCCGGGTTTTATATACAGATGTGCAAATGATAAGAAGTGGACGATGTATTTTATCAGTGATGGATGCAAAGCGATTACTGGATACACCCAAAATGATTTAATAGACAATAAAAAAATATCGTTTAACGAAATAATCCATCCAGATTATAGAAAAATAATTTGGGAAAAATGGCAGCAGGTTTTAAAGAAAAAAACATTGTTCGAATTTGAATATCCTATAATAACTAAAGCAAAAAAAATAAAATGGGTCTGGGAACGAGGCAGAGGAGTTTTTTCGGATGAAGGCAAGTTGCTTTTTCTTGAAGGATTTATTGAAGATGTAAGTGAGCGAAGAAGTGCTGAAGCATCTGCGAGACTAAAAAACATTGTGTTCGAATCTTCCATTGCAGCCAATAGTATTGCCAATCTTGATGGAAAAATTATAGATGCAAATTCTGCATTTTTAAAAGTTTGGGGATATAAAAGTATGCCTGAAGTGCTTGGTAAATCATTAAATGCTTTCCTTAAAAGTCAAACTGATGTAACATCTATTATTAAATCACTAAATAAAAGTGATAAATGGGAAGGTGAATATATAGCAAGACGAAAAGATGGATCGGAATTTATTGCTTATGGACTTGCGACAACTGTGGCTGATGATAATGGTAAAAATATTGGTTATCAATCTTCTGTAATTGATATTACAAACAGACGCAAGACGGAAGAAATGCTAAAGGAAAGTGAAACAAGCTATCGTGGACTTTTTAATAGTGTTTCAGAATCTATTTATATACAGGATGAGAGCGGTGTTTTTCTTGATGTTAACGAAGGTGCATGCAAGATGTATGGTTATGATAGAGAAACTCTAATCGGAAAAACTCCTCAATTCGTAAGTGCACCTGGAAGAAATGATCTAAATGCAGTTGGGTTGATGGTGCAAAAGGCTTTTATGGGTGAAAAGCAGCAATTTGAATTCTGGGGGAAGCGTAAAAATGGTGAGGAGTTTTTAAAGGATGTGCGTTTGTATCCCGGAAATTACTTCAATAAAAAAGTAATAATTGCAATTGCCAATGACATTACTGAAAGAAAAAAAATTGAGGAAGCTTTAGCATTAAGTGAGGAGAAGTACCGTGTCATTTCAAATTTAACTTCAGATTACCTTTTCTCAACTCAGGCGGATGAAAATGGTTTTCATAAAGTCGTTTGGATCGCCGGGTCGTTTGAAAAGATTACAGGTTACACTGTAGAAGAATTTATTAAAATTGGCGGCTGGCGGGCTACCTTACATCCTGATGATCTTGCACTTGACGATTTAGATCTCGAAAAATTAAGGCAAAATAAAAAAGTTAATCGGGAAATAAGGGTCTACCACAAAAATGGTTCTCTTGTTTGGGTTAGATCATCTGCCCAGCCGGTTTGGGATAAAAAGACTAATAAACTAATTGGAATTTACGGTGCGGTTGAAGATATAACAGAGCGAAAGCAAACTGAGATCATACAGAAAGTACAATATAAGATTGGTGATGCAGTAGTAACTTATAAAACTTTAACGGAGTTATTTGAAAATATAAGGATAGAGTTATCGGCAATAATTAATGTTAATAACTTTTTCATCGCTTTGTATGACGAAAGAACGGGTATGCTCCGCTCTGATGTGGATAAAGATGAAGTTGAAGAAATTTCTGAGTGGCCCGCTAAAAATTCTATGACCGGGTACGTAATCGAACAAGGAAAATCTATTCTGTTAAAAAAAGATGAGATCCATCAGCTTGTTAATAGTGGAAGAGCAGGAATGGTAGGAACAATTCCTGAAGTTTGGCTGGGTGTACCTTTTAAAATTGGCGGAAAAGTATTTGGCGTTTTAGTTGTGCAAAGTTATGATAATCCAAATGCTTATGATAAAAAAAGCATAGAACTTCTTGAAGTTGTGGCACATGAACTTAGTATCTTCATCAATCATAAAAAGGCAGAAGAAGAAACTTTAAAACTTTCAACTGTTGTAGTGCAAAGCCCAATCATTGTGGTTATTACTGATCCAAGCGGAAATATTGAGTATGTTAATCCAAAGTTTACTGAAGTAACAGGTTATTCATTAGAAGAAATAAAGTGGAAGAACCTAAGAATCTTGAATTCCGGGCTGCACCCTAAGGAATTTTTCTCAAATATTTGGAAAACTATTCTTTCTGGAAAAACATGGCAAGGAGAATTTAGAAATAAAAAGAAAAATGGCGAATTATATTGGGAGAATGCTCTGATCTCACCTATTATAGATTTAGATGGCAATATCACTCACTTTGTTGGGGTCAAAGAAGATATCACTGAAAAGAAAAAGATGATTGAGGAATTAATTATTGCCAAAGAAAAAGCTGAAGAAATGAATCGAATAAAATCAAGCTTCTTTGCCAATATGAGTCATGAGCTTAGAACACCGATGGTTGGAATCTTAGGCTTCAGCGAAGTGCTGATGAATGAATTAAAAGATAATCCAGCTTATTACAAGATGATTAGTTCGATCAATACTTCAGGACAAAGATTGCTTGAGACTCTAAATTTGATATTAAACTTATCAAAGATTGAAGCTTCAAAAGTTGAGCTCGATATCAAAACACAAAATATAGTGCCAATATTAAAGGAGTGTTATGGAGTCTTTGAATCAGCAGCCGCTAAAAAACTATTAAAATATTCTTTTGTATGCGAGCAGCAAGAAGTATTGTGCGATATTGATCAACTTTTATTCTCGAGCATATTTAATAATCTTTTAAATAATGCCATTAAGTTTACAGATGCAGGCAGTGTTACATTAAACATTTACACTGATCATGAAAATGTAAGAATATCAGTTTCAGATACAGGAGTGGGAATATCTGAAGTTAAACAGAATCTGATCTGGGAAGAATTCAGACAAGCGAGTGAAGGATATAATCGAGGATTTGAAGGAACCGGACTTGGATTAACAATTGCCAAAAAATATGCTGATATGATGCGTGGTTCAATATCAGTAAAAAGTTTGCTGGGTAAAGGAACAACTTTCATCGTTAGTTTTCCTATTAGTAATAAATCCTCAAATTTGGTTAAAGAAATAACTCCCAATGAAATTAGCTCAAAATCATCATCGATCGAAAGTATTCCTGAATCAAAAATACTTTATGTAGAGGATGATGAAATATCGGTTAAGTACGTAACCACAATTACAAGATCTTTATATAATGTTGATTCTGCAAAAGACAGTGATGAAGCTTTAGAAAAGATAAAGCACAATGAATACGCCGCAATTCTTATGGATATTAATCTACATAGAGGTTTGGACGGTCTTGAGCTTACAAGAGTGATACGAAAAATGGATGGTTATAAATCAACTCCAATTGTTGCTATTACTGCATTCGCGATGGGTAATGAAAGAGAAGAGTTTCTCTCAAAAGGGATGACGCATTATTTATCAAAGCCGTTTGTTAAAAATCAATTATTAAATTTATTAGCAAGTATAGTTGAGAAAAAAGAGTGATTGATTTTGTGTGATTGAACTTTTGTAGTTGTGCGCTTTAAATTCTTGACGATATTTTACTTTTACTGAGGATAAATTGAAAATATTTCTTTTATTCATTTGCCTTTTCACCTGTTCTTATTTTAGTTCAGTTTATTCTCAAATTTTTTCTGAAGAACCCATTGTGGCAGTAAGAATAATCTACATCCTCGATTCCTTAAACATTATTTTTAACGACGATTGGGAAATAATTGAATCAAATAGTATTCTCTCAAACAAATTCTCAAAAAACGATTCCCTGCTGCTCACAATAAACGATAATCAAATCAGAATAAATAATCCTGATTATGAGAATGATTTTTTATCTCATAAAATTTCTTTAATAAGCAAGCAGATAAGCGGAACAATTAAAATTAAGAATGTTCCTTATGGAATAGGCTGGTGGTGGCAAGGAATTGAAGATAGAACCTATGAAGGTGAAATTAATATATCTATAAATGAAAACAATAAATTTGATGTAGTTGTAAAGCTTCCGCTTGAAAAATATTTATGCGGTGTTGTTCCATATGAGATTGGAAATGATGCACCACTTGAAGCACTTAAAGCTCAGGTAATAGCCGCACGATCTGAAACTGTTTCAGCACTAATATCTGGAAAATACAAAGGCAGTAATTATGATTTATGTGCCGATGTCGAATGTCAGGTATTTGCCGGCAACAATAAACGCACAGCTATTACAGATCAAGCAGTTGAGGAAACAAAAGGGTTATGTTTGTTCTACGGCGATGAAGTAATTGGAGCATACTATGCTTCCAATTGTGGCGGAATTTCTGAAGATGTAGAAAATGTTTGGCCTGACAGATCAAATCCAGTTCCATATTGGAGTTCGCACTTTGATTCGGATAAAGAAATAAATTATGATCCAAAAAATAATCCTGAAGAATGGATCAGGAGTAATCCTGATGTTTTTTGTAATCCATATTTTCATCCAGAACTACCAGAATGGAGTAAGAAAAATTTTCGCTGGCAGGTAGAAATGACTATCGATGAATTATCAAGCAACTTAAATGAGATAAAAGAAATTGGACACTTGAGAGACATTATAATCATTGAGAGAGGAAATTCCGGAAGAATAATTAAATCTAAATTCATTGGGGAAAATGATTCTATCGAATTAAACTCTGAACTCGATATTCGAAAAATAAAGAAGCCTCCCTTTCGTAGTTCTTGCTTTGTAGTTGAAAAAGTTATAGACGATCAACTGAATGAAAAATATATTTTTAAAGGAGCTGGCTGGGGCCACGGAGTTGGAATGTGTCAATCCGGTGCTGTTGCACGCGCTTTTTCAGGACAATCGTTTATACAAATATTGAATCACTATTTTCCAAGAACTGAAATCAAAACTGCTTACAAAATGGATTAGTTACAGGAATAATTAAATGCTTTAATTCTGGCTAATTAAGAAGGAAACTTATCATGAAATTAAAATTAATAATAACCATCATTGCATTTATAAATGCTTTAAACTACTCCCAGCAATTTTCCTCGCCTGATTCTAAATTAACACTTACAATAAAACTTTCCGAATCAAACGAATTGGTTTATAATTTAGTTAGAGAAGGAAAAGCAGTTGTTAAAGATAGCAAGTTAGGTATAGACCTTTTGGATCAATCTGATTTAATGAATGATTTTAAAATTGATGCTGTTATTACATCTAATTTTCTTGAGGAATGGTCACCGGTTTTAGGTGAAGTTGATAAGATTGTAAATAATTATAATCAGATGCAGGTAACTCTTGTTCAGCCAAAAGAAAAAAGAAAAATGATTGTTACTTTCAGACTTTTTAATGATGGACTTGGATTCAGATACGAATTTCCAGTGCAGGATAATTTAAAGTACTTTACTGTGTTTGAAGAGAATACACAAATTGCATTAACCGGAGATCATAAAACATTCTGGATTCCGGGTGATTATGATTCTCAGGAATACACTTATACTACTTCCCTGCTCTCCGAAATTAATTCCGGCGATGGTAAAAATGTAGATGAAATTAGTGTTAAATCAATTCCAGGAGATAATATTGTTCAGACTCCTTTGATGATGAAAACTAATGAAGGCTTATACATAAATATTCACGAAGCTGCATTGTTAAACTATCCTGCAATGTATTTAAAAGTTGATAAGAATAATTTTACTCTTCAATCACATTTATGCCCGGATACATATAACAACAAAGCATATATGCAAACTCCGTGCACTACACCATGGCGGACGATAATTGTAAGTGATAAAGCGGAAGATATTCTTTCATCAAAAATGATTCTTAATTTAAATGAACCAACAAAGTTTGAGGATGTTAGCTGGATAAAGCCTAAAAAGTACATTGGTATTTGGTGGGGAATGCATGTTGGTACAATGTCCTGGAATTATTCTGACATAAATAATGTAAAGCTGGGTGAGGTGGATTGGAAATCTCTAACTCCAAATGGAAAGCATGGGGCAACAACAGAAAACACAAAACGATATATTGATTTTGCTGCAAAGCATGGTTTTGATGCTGTTCTTGTTGAAGGATGGAATGTCGGCTGGGAGGATTGGTTCGGTGCTTGGAAAGAAGAAGTTTTCGATTTTGTAACCCCATATCCTGATTTTGATGTTGTTGAATTAGAAAAATATGCCAAATCAAAAAATGTGGAATTGATTATGCATCATGAAACTTCTGCATCCGTAACTAATTATGAACGAAGGTTAGATGAAGCTTTTACATTTATGAAGGATCATGGTTACAATTCGGTTAAAACTGGATATGTCGGCAGAATTATTCCTCGGGGTGAACATCACGATGGACAGTGGATGGTGAATCATTACACAAGAGTTGTGGAAAAAGCCGAGAAGTACAAAATAATGGTTAACTCGCATGAATCAGTTCGTTTAACCGGATTACATCGCACTTACCCAAATTGGCTTGCTGCTGAAGCAGCACGTGGTAATGAGTTTAATGCCTGGAGTATCGGCAATCCTCCTGAACATGAAACTATACTTCCATTCACCCGTTTTATGGGCGGACCTATGGATTACACGCCCGGCATTTTTCAGATTAAAATGGATTACTACAAACCGGAAAGTAAATACCAGGTTCATACAACTTTAGCAAAACAGCTGGCACTTTATGTAACTATTTACAGTCCAATTCAAATGGCTGCTGATTTAATTGAGAACTATGAGAGATTTCCAGATGCGTTTACTTTCATAGAACAGGTGCCTGTAAATTGGAGTGATACAAAAATCTTAAAAGCAGAACCTGGTGATTACATCATCATAGCCCGTAAGGATAAAAATTCGGATGATTGGTACATTGGTGCGATTACTGATGAAGAAGCGAGAGCTTTTGATCTTAAACTGGATTTTCTACCTGCAGATAAATATGAAATGACTATTTATAAAGATACGCCAGATGCAGATTGGGAAAAGAATCCGATGAAATATGAAATTGAAAAAAGGACGATATACAAGAAAGATTTAGTAAAATTAAATCTTGCACCTGGTGGTGGTTGCGCGATTATATTGAAACCGTTGAAATAGAACTGTCATTCCCGTGCAAACGGGAATCTAAATCAATTTAATGAGCTGTATTCCCACTTTCTCCCGAAGGGATGCCTTTGGCAGTGGGAATGACGCTCAGGAAAATCTTAAAATGTATAAGAATTCAGTAAGTAATCCACCTTTCTTAAGTGATTCATATAAGCATGATTCGTATTATTTTTACTATCTTTACATCAACGATTTACTTCTTGTTTGCGGATTTAATTAATTCCGATTCAAATCATCGAAAAAGAATTTGAACTTGCCCGATATACTAACAGAATTTTTAGTTGATATTCCAGCCAGTGAAATCTTACCAAGAGTAATCTATAATCAAATAAACAAAAATTTTAAGAAAGCTTTTAAATGAATTCGTTTGAAGAGTTAGGTTTAGATAAAAATATATTGCATGCAATCAAAGAATTAAATTTTGATAACCCAATGCCGGTTCAAGAAAAAATTATTCCGATGATGCTACAGAATGATCCCCAGGATATTATTGCATTAGCGCAAACAGGAACAGGTAAAACTGCTGCTTTTGGGTTGCCAATCATCCACAAAACAGATATTACTTTAAGACAAGTACAATATTTAATAATTGCACCAACCCGTGAGCTTTGTTTACAGATTGCCGATGACTTGAAAGATTATGCAGCATTCAATAAAGATGTAAAGATAGCTGCAATATTTGGCGGATCAAGTATGGATAGACAAATACAAAAGATTAAACAAGGTGCTCAAATTATTTCTGCAACACCGGGCAGACTAAATGATTTAATCAATCGTGGTGTAGTAAACTTAAACAAAGTTAAAGCAGTTATTCTGGATGAAGCAGATGAAATGCTTAATATGGGATTTAAGGAAGAGCTTGAAGCCATCTTAGAAACTACACCTAAAACAAGAAACACGTATTTATTTTCTGCAACAATGCCCAATCCCCTGCTTTCAATAGCTAATCGGTATATGAAAAATCCTGTTGAAGTTACAATCGGTAGAAAAAACTCTGGGGCAGAAAATGTTGAGCATATCAGTTACCTTGTTCAGGCACGCGATAAATATCTTGCATTAAAAAGAATTGTTGATTTTCATCCAAACGTTTATGGAATTGTATTTTGCAGAACCCGACAAGAAACGAAAGATGTATCTGAAAAACTTATGGAGGATGGATATGATGCGGATGCACTTCATGGCGATCTTTCACAATCACAACGTGAAGCAGTTCTAAATAAATTTAGGACAAGACATTTAAGGCTTTTAGTTGCAACAGACGTTGCGGCACGTGGTCTTGATGTTGATGATCTTACACATATTATAAATTATGATCTTCCTGATGAATTAGAGATATATACACACAGAAGCGGAAGAACCGGCAGAGCAGGTAAAAGCGGAACTTCGATTGTAATAGCAAATCTAAAAGAAAAATATAAACTCAACACAATTGAAAAACAGTTGGGTAAAAAATTTACAATCCTTCCAATTCCTTCCGGCAGAGAGATTTGTGAGAAACAACTTTTTCATCTAATCGATAAAGTTGAAAAAGTTGAAGTCGATACAGTACAGGTTGAACCCTACCTTCCGAAAATTTATGAAAAATTGGAATGGATGGATAGAAATGATTTGATACAGAGATTCGTTTCAATTGAGTTTAACAGATTTTTAGAATACTATAAAAATATGGCTGAACTTAAAAGTCCCAGCGAAGGTAAATTTAAGGAAAGAGACAGAGAACGATCCAATCAAAGAGGCAGGAATAATTACACAAGATATTTTATTAATCTTGGTGTTACAGATGGTTTAAAACCTACTCAGCTAATTGGAATGATCAACGATTTTACAGGAATGCGTGACATTGAAGTTGGTGAAATAGAAATCCTAAAAAACTTTTCATTCTTTGAGGCGGATACCACTTTTCAAAATGAAATTATTGAAGGGTTTAAGGGTAAGAAATTAAAGAAACGTGATATCAATCTTGAGATTGCTGAGAAGAGACGCGGCGGTGGCGGTAGTAAACCTAAGTTCAATTCAGATGATCGAAAGAGATCCGGCGGATTTAAGAAATCTGGATTTTCAAGAGATAAAAAAGATTTTGGTGAGAAGAAAGATTTTAAAAGAACAAAGAGCTTTTCAAGAGATCGAAAGAACAGGGATTAGCAATTCTTTTTTATGAAGCCGTTCTTTTAAATTGTTATAAGTTTGTCATTTCCGTGGAAACAGGAATCTGATACTAGTATTTATAAGTTGATTCCCACTTTCTCCCGAAGGGATGCCTGTGGCAGTGGGAATGACAGATATCTTTTTTGACTTTTGAAACCTAATTCAAGAATTGCTTAATCAATCATCACTTAAAGTATACATTATTAATCGAGTTCACATCGGGAATTAATTCACTTCCCAGGATTACTGCATCGTAGTTTTTAACTCCATCAATTTTAACTTCAATTTTATCTTTACCAGATTTCCACGCATCAGCATTTTTATAAACTTCCTTAACAACTGCATCTTTATACATAACCTGTAACTTAATCGGCAGCGGAAGACTTCCGATATTTTTTATTTCAACAACGATCGAGTTTTTATTCGATTTAATTTTTGAGATTGAAAGATCAGGGTAACTGAAATTATAAAACCAGGGCTTCCAAAACCAGCTTAAATCCTGATGTGTAACTTCATTAAATGTAAAGTAAAAATCTGTTGGAATAGGATGCTTACCATTCCATCGTTCCATATAATCGTGAAGAGCTTTTAAAAATAGTTCATCACCCAAAGTTTTTCTTAGAATATCATAAGCGATTGCGGGTTTATTATAGGCAGAAATTCTGTATGATCTCCAACTTATTATTGGCGATGGAATCATTAATGGCAAATCTAATTCATTTCCGGCAAAAGCCTCATACCCTTTAACTGTGCGCACTCTTGGTGTATTTCCTTCTGCCATTCTTTCCTGAAAATCATAAGGAAGCATCACTGCCCAGCCTTCATCCATAAATGGATATTTGCGTTCGTTGGTACCCATATAAAAAGGCATGTACTGGTGTGCAAGTTCGTGTGAGGTTAATCCAACAGTACCGGCTTTGTTATCCTCCCTGCCGTTATTAACAATCATTGGAAATTCCATTCCTCCCGCTCCATTAAAAACAGTTGCAGAAGGATATGGATATAAAACTCCCGGCATCTCAAATGAAAAATATTTTAGTGTTTCCTTTGCATAGTAAGCAACATCAGCAAAATCAGGGCTTGTTTGTCGATACGCAGCAGTGCAGTAAACTCTTCTTCCGGAATTTTTATCAACCTCAAAACTAACTGCGTCCCACAAATAAGTATTGCTTATACCAAATGCAAAATCAGGCACGTGATCAGCTTTAAACTTAAATGTGTGAAAACCACTTTTGGATTTGTAAATATCATTAGAAAATAAATCCACTTGCTCAACAATCCTTATAACTTCATCAGATTTCCAGGCTGAATTATATCTATCCAAATATTTTTGATTTAGAACTTCATCAGCATTTTGCCAGACACCTGTTGCCCAAATCTGAAATCCAGTAGGAACGGTAAGCTCAACATTGTAGTCGTTAAAATCATTGTACATTTCTAACGTTCCTGCATAATCCATTCTGTCCCATCCATCAACATCATCATAAACAGAAATTTGGGGATACCAGTATGCTATGAACATTGAGGTTGAGTCATAACTGCCAAATCTAATCGTTGGAACATCAGGTATCTGAGTCTGCCAATCAAATGAAAGTTTGATGGATATTTTAGGTGCAAGTTTCTCTTTAAGTTTGATAGATAGATTTGTGCCAGTAACATTGACTAAAGAATTATCATCAACTTTTATTTCAGTACCACTAACTGATATTTTTTTTAATCGAACACCATCAGTTAATGCTTTCTCACTTAAATAAAAATCGCGCCTTGCATTTGGTTTACTAACGTTGTGATGAAGTCTTACAACTATCTGAGATAATGAATCCGGGCTATTGTTGTAATAAACGATATCTTCTGATCCTTGAAGCAATTTAGTTCTCGGATCCAGATTTACTTTAATGTTATATTCTGATCTGTTCTGCCAATAATTAGGACCGGGTTTTCCATCAAGTGATCTTGTTCCTTTATCATAAGCAGGTTTTATGTTAAGCGGAATGTAAGAATTATTTTGTGCTTGCATATTTAATGTCAACACAGAAAGCAAAAAAAGTAAAAATATTCTTTTCAAGAGAGGCTCCCTTCAATCATTCAAAAAGTGTTTGATTATTTTTATCAAATTTATTTCGCCCAAAGCGCTTATAAGCTAACGCTGTTGCTTCTCTGCCGCGAGGGGTTCGCTGAATAAAACCCTGCTGAATTAAAAATGGTTCATACACTTCTTCTATTGTTCCAGGATCTTCATTAACTGCAACAGCAAGTGTATTTAATCCAACAGGACCACCGCTGTATTTATCAATTATAGCCAGGATTATATCTTTATCCATTTCATCCAAACCAAATTCATCAACTTCAAGAGCAGTTAATGCTTTTTGAGCCACTTCTAAATCGATAACTTTCTTATTATCAAAATCAGCAAAGTCTCTTGTACGCCGTAAAAGTCTGTTTGCGATTCTTGGTGTACCTCTGGATCTTTTTGCAAGCTCAAGTGAAGCATCCAGATCGATTTTTAAATTTAGAATTTTTGCAGAGCGATTTACAATTTTATTTAGTGTTTCGTTGTCGTAATAGTCCAAACGAAATTTAATTCCAAACCTATCTCGCAATGGTGATGTTAACATTCCTGCACGCGTTGTTGCACCAACTAAAGTATATTTTGGTAAACTTATTTGAACGGAACGGGCGTTGGGACCGCTTTCAATCATAATATCCAATTTATAATCTTCCATCGCAGAGTAAAGATATTCCTCAACAACAGGGCTAAGTCTGTGTATCTCATCGATGAATAAGACTGAGTGTTCTTCTAAGTTTGTTAGTAATCCGGCAAGATCACCAGGTTTTTCTAATACAGGTCCAGAAGTGATTTTGATTTTTGTCCCAAGCTCGTTTGCGATGATATGAGCTAAAGTTGTTTTACCTAGTCCCGGAGGTCCTGTAAGCAGTACGTGATCCAAAGAATCTTTTCTTTTCTTTGCAGCAGAGACAAATACATTTAGGTTTTCAGTTATTCTTTTCTGTCCGGAAAAATCGTTGATGAATTGCGGACGAAGCGATTGATCCAATATTTTCTCATCATCAGATGGGGTAGGATTTGTAGTATTTGATTTTCTTGTCATTAAGTAACTAACTGTTTATTTCTGAATTTAAATTTACTTAATAAAATTACCATTAATGTCATAAGTGTTATCATTAATAATGCAAAGAATATTGTTGCAGGTACTTTGAGAGAACTTCCAAATAGTAATGATAATCCGGGATTCCACGCACTGCCGTATAATATCATTAAATGTACTACATAAATAAGTAAAGTATTTCTACCGATAAGAATTACAATTCTTGGTATTGATTCAATCTTTTGTGAAATGTATGAAACTAATGAGTTAAGAACCAAAACAAAACCCACTCTAAATAAAATTGTATCAAGTGTATAAGATGAAGATATGAAGTAATAATCAAAAAACTTTTCCGATATAAGCACAGATACCTCAGAAACAAATATTAATGCAAAACCAAATAATGCAAGATTGATACTGAACTTGTTAGATTTAAATACCATTGGATTTCTTGCAAGATAACTTCCCAGTACGCCGCCCAAAACAACATAACCAGCCCAGGGGAATAATGGAAACAGTGAACCTGTACCTTCATAAAAGTAGCCAGCAATTGGCTGTGGAAAGTATTCTATCCAACTTATTTTTGAAAAAAATGGCGTGGCGATAAAAAAGAATAATGCAAAAAATGCAAAAACAATTGTATCACTAAGTTTTAATTTCTCTGCGATGAATGCACATATCATCACAAATAGCAATCCGAACCCAATAAGTTGTAAAACATCAACAGCAAAAAATATATTTAATCTATCCTGGCTAACATTAGAAAAATCAAATATGGTATAAGTTGGGTAACGAAGCAAATAGCCGATTGAAACAAGAAGCAGGAATCTGTAAAATCCTTTTTTTACTCTTGGATTATTAAAAAAAGGCTCCTCAATAAGTCTAAATAAATATGTGAAAACTGTCCCTGCTGTAAACATAAATATCGGAGCAGTCATTCCCCTCATAAAATTCCATAAAAAGTAAATTGGATATTCTTCAGAACGGAACTCCGGAGCCAATAATACATCGACAGTGTGACCTTGTACCATTTGTATCACAGCAAATGCGCGCATCAGATCTATAAATATTATTCGATGTTTTTTTTCGCTTCGAACCATGAATGATGGATTATTATCTTTATTCCTAAAATAACCAAATGAACTGTAAACAAAAAAGCTCCGGTTGTTAATTAACCGAAGCTTTAATTTTATTGAATGATAAAAATATTTTATGAAATATTATTTTTTATCATCATCAACCACTTCATAAGAAGCATCCTGCACGTCACCTTTTTCATCAGCAGTCTTATTTTCTGCTTGCTGTTCGGGAGCAGGTTGACCTTGGGGTCCCGCTTGAGAATATAACTGAGCTGCAACTTCATTCCATACTTTACTTAAAGATTCAGTCGCTGATTTGATCTGCTCAGTATTATTTGTTGCCATAGCATCTTCAACTTTTTTGATTTCAGATTCTAATCTGGTTTTAACATCTGCAGGAACTTTCTCTTTTAATTCATCAATCTGCTTTTTAGTTTGGAATACCAAGCTATCTGCTTGATTTCTTATTTCAACAGATTCTTTCTTCTGCTTATCCTCTGCTGCATGTTCCTTAGCAGCATTTTTCATTTTTTCTATTTCACTCTTATCCAATCCGCTTGAAGAAGTAATTCTAATGCTTTGCTCTTTTCCTGTAGCTTTATCCTTTGCTGCTACATGTAATATACCGTTTGCATCGATATCAAAACTGACTTCAATCTGAGGTATACCTCTTGGTGCTGGTGGAATTCCATCAAGATGAAATCTTCCTAATGTTCTGTTATCTGCAGCCATCGGTCTTTCACCCTGTATGATGTGAATTTCAACTGATGGTTGATTGTCCGCCGCAGTAGAGAATACTTCACTTTTCTTTGTAGGAATAGTTGTATTTGATTCGATCAATCTTGTCATTACACCACCAAGTGTTTCAATTCCAAGTGAAAGTGGAGTAACGTCTAAGAGAAGAACATCTTTAACATCACCTGCAAGAACACCTCCCTGAATAGCGGCTCCAATTGCAACTACCTCATCCGGGTTAACACCTTTATGCGGTTCTCGCTGGAATAAGTCTTTTACTAACTGCTGAACCATTGGTATTCTTGTTGATCCGCCGACAAGTATTACTTCATCAATTTCTTTAGGAGTAACACCTGCATCTTTCATCGCCTGCTCGCAAGGACCTTTTGTATTTTTCACTAAGTCATCAATTAACTGTTCAAACTTTGCACGAGTTAGATTTAAGTTGAGATGTTTAGGGCCATCCTGTGTTGCAGTAATAAATGGCAGATTAACATCGGTTGATTGAGAAGTTGATAGTTCAATCTTTGCCTTCTCAGCGGCTTCTTTTAATCTTTGAAGTGCCATCGGATCTTTTCTGAGATCAATACCTTCCTGCTTCTTAAATTCATCTGCAAGAAAATCAATTAGTCTTTGATCAAAATCATCACCGCCTAAATGTGTATCACCATTAGTTGATTTCACTTCGAACACTCCATCGCCAAGTGCCAAAATTGAAATATCAAAAGTTCCACCGCCAAGATCATAAACAGCAACTGTATGATCACTTGTTTTTTTATCAAGACCATAAGCCAATGCAGCAGCAGTTGGCTCATTAATTATTCTTCTTACTGTTAATCCGGCAATTTCACCAGCATCTTTTGTGGCTTGTCTTTGTGCATCGTTAAAATAAGCCGGAACCGTTATCACTGCTTCTGTTACTTCCTGCCCAAGATAATCTTCGGCAGTCTTTTTCATTTTCTGTAAAACCATCGCGCTAATTTCAGGTGGAGAGTACATTCTATCTCCAATTTGAACGCGTGCACTATTATTATCTCCTGCAACTACCTCATAAGGTATTTCAGTTTTTTCTTTTGCAACTTCACCTATTACTCTACCCATAAATCTTTTTATCGAAAAGATTGTATGCTTTGGATTTGTGATAGCCTGTCTTTTTGCCGGCTGTCCAACTAATCTCTCACCCGATTTTGTGAAAGCAACAACAGACGGAGTAGTTCTACCGCCTTCTGAATTTGGAATTACAACAGGATCGTTACCTTCCATAACCGCAACGCAAGAGTTTGTTGTTCCAAGATCAATTCCAATTATTTTACCCATTATTTATTCTCCTAAATTTTATTTTATTTCTGTGGATAATTTTATTTTTATAGCATTTTGAATAAACAAGCATGGTGCCAACTTATAAGATTTTTATAAGTTATTAAGAATAAAGGACTTACAGAAAAAGAATATTTTTTGTCAATTTCATTCTATAAAAATATATGTCATTATGTCTCTTTACGTACGCATATCGGCAGTTTAACTGACAAATTGATTAGAAAAACGTATTTTTACAATCATCAATTGGAGTTACTTTGTTTAGCATAGAAAATTTCGATATAAAACTAAATACTGAATATATCGGACGAACTTTTGTTTACGCGGAAGAATTATCATCCACTAATACGTTCTTAATGGATAAAAGTAATGGATATGATCACAATGGTACTGTTGTGTTTGCTGAGAAACAAACAAGCGGTAGGGGAAGAAAAGATCGAGTGTGGTATAGCGCCCCCGATTCAAATCTTACTTTTTCAATTCTTTTAACAAAAGATAAATTTTTAACAACCAATTCAAGCTTGATTAATTTTGCAGCATCGCTTGCTGTAGCTTTTTCAATTGAAAATTTATATCAACTTAAAACCGAACTTAAATGGCCAAATGATGTTTTGCTAAATGGGAAAAAAACTTCTGGTATTTTGATTGAGGCAGCTTCTCGCGGTAGTAAAATAGAAAGATTTGTTGTTGGAATCGGAATAAACGTTAACCAACCTTCTTTTCAAGGAACATTTAATTATCCGCCCACTTCAATCCGAATTGAACTTGGACGTAATGTGGAAAGAGAGAGACTACTGGCTGAAATCCTTAATAATTTCGAACTACTTTTAGAGCAGATCAAAAAAGATAAGGCTGAAGTTATAAATGATTGGAAAGCAAAGTGTAAAATGATTGGCGAAAGAATTTCGGTATCTGAAAATGATGCAGAAAAATTTGGAATATTTTATGATATCGATGATGATGGATTTTTACTTCTAAAAACCAGAGATGGAATTGAGAAAATTCACTATGGTGATGTCAGCTTGGGTTAAACTTTTTTATTGACGCTAAAAATTTTCTTCAGGATAACAAGTCAAGGACCCTGATTAAATTATTTCTTAGTTCCTTTCTGTTTGAAATAAAATCAACAAAACCATGCTCTACTAAAAATTCTGATCGTTGGAATCCTTCCGGAAGGTCTTTACCAATGGTTTGTTTTATTACTCGGGGACCTGCAAACCCAATTAAAGCTTTGGGTTCTGCTATATTAATATCACCCAGCATTGCATAACTTGCTGTTGTACCGCCTGTTGTGGGATCTGTAAGAATTGAAATGTATGGTATTTTAGCCTCAGCTAATTTAGCCAGGCGAGCGCTTGTTTTAGCCATTTGCATCAAAGAGTAAGCACCTTCCATCATTCTGGCACCGCCGCTTGAAGAAATTATAATCAACGGGATCTTACTTTTGTAAGCTTTATCAGCAGCTCTCGCGATTTTTTCGCCAACTACTGAACCCATAGAACCGCCGATAAATTGAAAATCCATACAAGCAAAAGCCACTTCTCTTCCATCAATTTTTCCGGTTCCTGTTCTTACAGCATCATTCATATCTAACTTCTTAATTGTTGATGCTATTCTATCAGTATATTTTTTTGTATCTGTAAATTGGAGTGGATCTGCGGATCTCATTTTTCTATCCATTTCTTTAAATGAATTTTTATCAAAAAGAAATGAAATATATTCTGAACTGCTTATGCGAAAATGATGATCGCACTTTAGACATGTCCACAAATTTACTTCAAGCTGTTTTTTGTGGATTATCTCTCCGCATGATGGACATTTATCCCACAAACCGGCGGGCAATTCTTTTTGCTGAGTATTATCAGCAATATTTTGTTTTGATCTTTTAAACCAAGGCATAATTAATTTTTCTGCACATCTGCATAAATTGTTATTACTTTATTGGGTTCATTAGTATCGTTAGAAACTACTGTAATTGATTTGCTATTTCTTCCCTGACGGCTCTTTGTATCAAAATCAACTTTGATAGAACCGACTTGACCGGGTTTAATTGTTGAATTACTAACAACAGCAGCAGTGCACCCGCAAGAAGTTTTTACATCTTTTATCACAAGAGATTCTGTCCCTTTATTTTCAAATTTAAAAGTGTATTCAACTTTTTTTCCCTCAGGTACTTTACCAAAATCATGTTGCGTTTCCGGGAAGAAAATTTTTGCCCCGCTTGTATTTCCTTTAACTTCATTTACAATGATATTACACTTGAAAGTGAAAGTTACTTGAGGTTTTTCCGGGTCATTTGTTTTAACCGTAACAGTTTTAGTTTGTGGTCCTTTTCTTCCTTTGGAATTAAATGAAACTGCAATGTTTGTTGATTCACCTGGTTTAAGTTCACTCTTATCAGGTTTTGCTGCAGTACATCCGCAAGCGGCTTTAACATCAAGAATCTTTAATAAATCGCCGCCGTTATTTGCAATTACAAAAGAATGATTTACAACATCACCTTGATTTATATCCCCAAAATCGTGGGTAAGCTGCTGTGTTCCAACTTTAGGGGCCATAAGTTGAGGGAAAATTGTAATAACACTTATTATAAAAAGTATAATTGTATTTTTAAACATTTTTTTTCTCCTTAACAATAAAATCTTTTAAGTAATTTGGCTCAAGAAAATCGATATCAGTTATTCTCCTATCCATCCCAAAATTAACTGCCCACTTTGCTATAAATTCAGGGTCAGGAGCGGAAATAGTTTTGGAATTAAAATTTTTCTTAGAACTCGATTCAAAAATATTACCAAAGATATGGACATCATTAGGTAATGACTCAAGCTCTGATAAAGGTACAATTTTTAATTCTTCTCTAAATATATAATTATTACCCTTAATTTGAAACTTTGCAAAATAGACTTCGTCTCTTCCAACTTTATTTGAGATAATAAATAATGAATTTTCAGATAAAAAAGTTGAGATTTGCATCGCTAGTGCTTCAAAAGTTGGAACCGGAATAATAGGGATTGATAAAGCCTGAGCGATTCCCTTTGCAGCAGACATACCGATTCTTAATCCTGTAAAAGACCCCGGACCGCTGGATACGGCAATAGATTTCAATTCATTTTGTTTGATGGATGCGATACTCAGTACTGAATTTATTACTTCAAATAATTTTTCAGAGTGAGAGTGTCTTAAAATAAGTTTAGAAGTAAAAAACTTTTCTTCAGTAAAATAAACACAAGCACCGCAAATGGAATCTGAGGTTTCTATAGCGAGTAAAGGAAATATATTATTCATACTCTATAAAATTAAATTCTCGTTCATATTCATTCAGATAACTAATACTAATTTCTACTCTTTTCTTAGGAAGAACTTCCGGAAACAAATTTCCCCATTCAATAAAAATAATTGACTGCTCATCATTAAAGTAATCTTCTATTCCAATATCATGTAATTCTGATTCTTTGTTTATTCTATAAAAATCAAAATGATAGAATATTCTGTCACCGGAATACTCATTGACAATTGCGAAAGTGGGACTATTTGTATTGGTTACATTGAACTTTCGCAAAACCTGCTTTATAAAAAAAGTTTTACCAGCACCAAGTTCTCCGTTTAATATAATGATCATTCCGCTTTTTAATTTATCAGCAAATTCATTTGCAATTGAAATCGTATCATCCTCAGATTTACTTTTGCGTAAGTATGGCAAAGACATCTAATTACTTTGGCTCCATTGTAATTATCGGCAGGATCATTTCTTCCATAGATATGCCTCCGTGCTGAAAAGTATCTTTATAATGAGTTAAAAATTTATGATAATCTGTTGGGTAGACAAAATAATAATCTTCTTTTGCAAAGATATAATTTATTGTAACACCACGTTTGGGAAGTTTGAAGTCATTTGTATTTTTAACATACACTGCGTGCTTTTCATCAATCTTAAGATTTCTGCCATACTTAAATCTTAAGTTAGTTGATGCTTCCCTATCGCCAAGTACTTTAGCACCCCGCAAGCATCTAATACTTCCATGATCTGTAGTAACCACAATTTTTACATTTTTCATTTTAGAAAGATTTGTAAAAATATTTAATAAAGAAGAATGACTGAACCAACTATTTGTTAATGATCTGTAAGCGGATTCACCGGGTGCAATTTCTTTTAAAATATCAGAATCTGATCTGCCATGAGCAATCATATCCAAAAAATTTACTACAACTGCTGTAAGATGAGTGTTTTGATACGAATGAATATTTTGTTCAAAATTTCTGCCAACTTCCGGATCAATTATTTTTATATACTTAAGATCATTACGCAGTTTGATCCTTTTTCGATCCAATAAATTCTGTAATAACTCTTTTTCATATTTATTCATACTATAATCATCATCATTACCGGAAACCCATAAGTTTGGATAGTTTTTTTCAATATCCGATGGATATAATCCAGCAAACAATGAGTTTCTTGAATAAGGTGTTGCAGTTGGAAGAATCGAATAATAATAATCTTTTTCAATTTTGAATATCTCTGAAAGATGTTTCTCCATAACCAGCCACTGATCAAGACGTAAACAATCAAGAACAAAATAAAAAATTGATTTACCTTCATCACGAAGATGATCAAATACATATTTCTCTGTTATTTGAGGTGAGAGGTTGGGTGCGTCAGCATTACCACTTAACCAGGAGATGTAATTTTTCTCAACAAATTTTGAAAATTCTTTATTAGCCTCTTTATACTGATCATTAAGAGACTGCTCCAAACCGATGTCACGATGTTTATCAAGTTCTATAGACCAGTTAACTAACTTTTGATAAATATTAATCCATTCAGTAAAATCTAGACCCGAACTTAGTGCCTGGGTTATTTGATTAAAATCCTGCAGATAATCTTTTGCTGCATACTGCCCGGTTATTTTTTTACCTTCAAGTATTTTTTTGCAAACAAGAAGTACCTGACTTGGATTAACAGGTTTGGTAAGATAATCAGAAATCTTTCCGCCAATCGCTTCGTTCATTAAAGTTTCTTCTTCTGATTTGGTGATCATTACGACCGGGATGGAGTTATTAATATTTTTGATTTTTGCAAGCGTTTCAAGACCTCCCATACCTGCCATCATCTCATCAAGAAAAATTATATCGTAAACTTTTTCTCTAACAGAAGTAATAGCATCTTCACCATTAGTTACAGTATCAACCTCGTAGCCTTTTTCTGAGAGAAAGATAATATGTGACCTGAGAAGTTCAATTTCATCATCTACCCAAAGAATCTTTTTTCTATCCATTATCATAAAACCTTTTTATAAAGTTCATTAAAACGCACGCTTAAAAAATACTCACATTCAATAATTATAAAATTAATTGATTGAAATATTAACATCTAAACCTGCTTCATTTGTTGTTGTCGGCGGAATCCTTGAAGCACCTTCCGGTTCCACAGTTGACCTTTTATAGAAAATAGACAAAGTCACTTTAGCACTTATCGTATATTTTATACGCGGTTCAATTGTTACCCTCGTACTTCCGTCCTGCGGAGTTCCTTCTTCAGTAAAATTTCTCATATCATATCTTATTGCTGCACTTCTAGTGGATGAATATGCTAAGCTGAATTCAATATCATTTTTAAGTGCTACGCCAAAAAGTGGAAGTTCAAATCCTGATTTTGAAAACTGTAATGTAAATCCAATATCCTTTGAAAAGTTCTCGGTTATGTTACTGGTTGTAATGCCAAGATCAAAAGCGGTTCGAGTGGAATATTTTAAATTACCTGAAAAATTACCCCCCCAAACCTGCCCAAAAGTAAGATTCAGTCCAAGTAATGGAGCAAAACCATATTCAATTTTTTGAACTTGAATTTCTTCAGTACCCTCACGGTTTAGCTTCCATCCTTCTGTATATGTTGAGGCATAGGAGTGATCTAATGATATTCTATCTGCAAGAGATTTAAGAAGAGGTAACTTTTCCAATCCGTCCCATGTAATTCTCCAGTTTGCTCTTGGAATGTAATTAGCAAAATCTTGTAGAAAAGGAATTTTTGATAACCATGGAAAAGTTTCAAATCCATCAATGAATGCCTGAGATAAATTGGAATTCGGATCTTGCGGATTATAAAGTTCTGCTACCTGAGTAATACCTGTTTTAAAGACTGATAAAAACAATACCGGTGGAATAGTTAAAAAAGATCTATTAAGAGTTCCGGTCGAGTTTACGTTTGTAACAAATATTGTCCCGTCCTCGTTAACTTTTATAGTTGAATTTTTATTTACTGACCAGCCGCTCTTCCAATTCAAATCAATCTTAGCCCCTTCCCAGAGCGGTCTGGAAGTTTTAAAATCAAGACTATTCTTTTGTGAAGAGACATCACTTAAATTAGTATTACCCGATGTTGCACGAGGTCCGGCATCACTGCTGATACCAAGCATAAAGGCTCTTGGTGGACCAGCATTTTCATTGTAAGAAAATCCCCAGAAGTTAGCAAAACCAGTTCCTTGTGCTTTCAATCCAGATTTGGAAAGTGTGTTATCGTTATTAAAGTTAATTGATATCATCTCATAATCTAAGAAAACATATTTTGCAGCAGCCACAAGAAATCCAACAGCCCTTGAGACTAATGATGGCCTGTTAGCATCAATTAATAAAGAATCCATAATTTGAGAAGAGTCCACAACGGTGATTAGATTACCAAGTGAATCATATTGCGGAGTAACTGGCTCTTTACGAACTAAAATATCTTTACCCATCAAATTATTTTTTGTCTGATTCTCTTTAGAAACATCTTCTTTGAATAAAGGATCAAATAAAGATTTCCATCTCATCGTCAATCCGAGGGTTGATTTGTTACTGAACCCTGCACTTCTACCAACTTCTTCCTGGCGGAAATCATAATTCCATTGGTAGCTTACACCATACGAGGCAGTTAATGTAAAGTATTTATTTATATCAAAAATTGATGGAAGTTTTGGTGCTGTTCTGATATCAAAATTTTGCTGGTATCTATTATCATTTCCAAAAAATGCACCGTTAAAAATTTCATTCCAGATTTCACTTTCAGGTCTTGGAGTATTAGCCGAATCACCATAAGTTTCTAAGTATGCAAGTGATGAATTAATATTTACAGCATAACTTGTAGTAAGATTTAATAATCCGCCTTCAGTTAGTTTCCAGGTAAAATTAAATCCGCGTGTTGTTGTAAAATCTCTGGAGGAGACTTCACTGGACGGCGAATTATTTCTAGGTCTTGTAATATTTGTTGCTGCATTTCTTTTTGCAGTAATCGCAAGTGAAAAATTCTGCGGTGTAAAATAAATTTTTGTTCCACTGTAATCTTTTAATAGACCAAAGAGTATACCAATAATGGGAATATCCACCGGATTAAAGTAATAGTCAGGACTTAAAGATAATCCGTAGTTTAAATTCGCATTCCATATCCAGCTTGAGTTAGAAAGAACAGTTGGACTACGGCTGAAAGCTTTATTGTAATTAAAGCCCATAGAAATAGCATTAAAAGTATCACGTATCAGCCACCACTTAGTTGGAATCTTTAATTTTATATTTGATGCTGACCAGGAATCAGAAATACTTTCTGTTTGCGTTTCTTCTCTTAACAACTCAGGGGATTTTACAAGCCCTGTTGTATCGTTATCAAAAATTACTTGCTGGTTTTCAACAGCCTTATCCACTTTAACATCACTGCCCGGAACGTACAAAGGTTTTCCCATACTTTCTGTGTGAGAATAATTTAACCTTAAATTACTTTCGGGTAAATTTAATGGAACTAACTTTAAAAGATTTACATCTGTGGATACTGACCAGTTCCTCTGTTCGACCCTGCTGCCAAACCTATCTGCTAAACGATGGAAATACGGATTTTTTTCACTTAGATTAAATGACACTGTTGCAAAATCTGCAAGTTTAACTGATGAAGCAACACTATATGCCCAGCCGGGCGAATCATCAGCTTCAATTACTCTTAATTCATTAATCCAAACCTCACCTGAAAGAGGACCGGGATTAAAATCACCAGTCAAATTAAGCACCCCAATCGATAAAAACTTAACAGTAGTTAATGTTGGATTACCCTTTATAACATAAAAATGTCCCGGAGGCGCGCCATCAACAGCCTGTTTAAATGGTGTTGTAATATCATCGCCTCTCGCTTGTTTTAAAGCTGTTAGATCATCAAATTTTATAGTGATTTCATTCCAATCGGGTAAAACAGGCTGCCTGTACTCATAGTAGTTGTTTGTATCGCCGCCGAATCTAAAATAAACTTCTCCTGAATATTGATAAGTTCCTCCTAAGGTATCTGAATAAGAAATGGAACTTGAACCTAACATACCATCTTCATCTTTTTCACCGTGGACGAAGAGTTTCATCTGTTTATAGTTAAATACATCTAAAGGTCTAAATAAATATTTTACTACTTCACGCTGATCACCATCTTCCAAACCATTGATAATTAGTGAAAGAGATTGTTCATTCCTTAATATATCTTCGTCGGGTCTGGTTCTATCTCTTTCCTGAAATACGCCTGGAGGGCTTGTATAATTAAGATTTTCTTCGATACTTACTACAGAAATAGACAATACTGAATCGGTTCTATCAATTGAATCAGGAAGATTTTTTTGCCATTGGCTTCCTACGAGATTAAACTCAGTGATACGAAAGTGAACCATACTATCTACACCATGTGTAAACATTCTAATAGTTTCCACATCAGAAAAACTGGGTGTGCCAACTGTCGATGTAAACTCTTTTAATGGTATTCTAAATAAAAACCATTTTATAGGAATAGTGGGATTTAATCCTCCACCGGCAATAAAAGGATTAGTTGCTGCAACAGTATCGAGTGGTATTTCATATCTAAAGTAGCTGTTATTTTGATCGAGGCTTCCAGTTCTGTTTAAATCTTCAGTATCAGGAAGTCTTCCAATATCTGTAAGAATAGCGTTACCTTGTGTACCATTTATATAAAAATAATCATAAGGATATATCTGGCTTCCTCTTTGGAAAAAGAAATTATCCCCGCTTGGGTCAATCCCTCTTGTTGGATACAAAGCCCTCTCTTGTTCATCAGTCAATCCATCAAGACCAGTATCTTCTTTCCCTTCTACATCAATTGCATCATTTCTATCAAGGTCTTCTGTGTTTAATATATTATTTGGAATTACATCTTCACTAACTTTTCCAAGATCGATATAAATTTTTGCATCAGCGGGTGCATTTAACACCTGTGCCCAAAACTCTACATATCCAATATTTTCCTCAATAAGATCATTTGCGGTTGATGAAAGAATTTTTTGAATACCGCCCCACGATCTATTTCTTTCCTGTAACTGCGGAGAATAATTATAAGTTCCGGGTGTATCTGGAAGAAAAACATAGTCCATTACAGTTACCTGCTGATCAGACCTGCCAACCTGTTTTTTATCTCCGTAAATTTGTTGAACTGTTACATCACCAGGAGTAACAGTAAACCAGAAAGTTTTTCCTTTGTGATCCATTAATTCTTGCTTATTTAAGCCCGAGTTAAAAACCATCGAATCAGGCGGACTAAGGTCTTTCCATGCGGTATAAGACACACCGATCGGTATAGTCTTCTTTGCACCTTCAAAATCGTCAATATATGCAATGCTTTTTCCGCGATCAGATACGATTGTACTTTTCTTTGTATTCGGGTCTGGATTTATATAAGCATACTCTGCTGATAAGTTGAATGTTGACATTTCGCGTGTTGAGAAAACATTATCCAACAATTTTGTAATAACCGGAAGTTCTGCGTTGGTTGAAAAATCAACTCCATAGATTGTGTTACTTAATGGTTCTTCACCAATTCTAACTTTATCACTTAATGTTTGCTGGTTCAGATTTAAAATTGAAAAACCAAGTTTTGTCTTTTTTGAAAATTCATAAATACCTCGTGCACCCAATAGTGTTTTCGATGCAAGTTGAAAAAGATCATTTTGTTCGTAAGTTATTCTAAGATCGGCTCCAGGTACAAGTGCTGCATCATTTCTAATGGTTAACTGACCGATATTGTAATCAACAACATAATCGCTTCCCGACGCTAATTCTCTGCCGTTCAATAAAACTTTAACAGAGTTCTCAACAACATTAAATCCAAGTTGATAAACTGATGATGAACTTCCTTTACTTTTACCAACAAGAATCCATTTATCTTTAATTTTTTTCTGAGCAGCAAAGGTTTTAGTCGTATCATATACTTCATCGAAATTATAGGTAGCATAATCTGCGGCAAGTGATGGAGGCAAATCATCACTAAACGGTTCTAGATTCGGAAAGATTACTTCCCCCGTTTCAGGAAGTATTGTTATACCCGGTCTGTAATCAAAAATATTATCGGATGGCGGCTGGTTACTTGCGTTTAAAAGATCAAGACCAAACGCGTTTAAGAATCTTGTTGTTCCAACTTCACTTGCAGGTTCCTGACCTTCAATTTCTCGCTTAATATCAAATTCAAAACCTTCTTGTTGAATATTTCTTGGACCCAAAGCATAAATATTTTTCAGCATCAGGCTCCAAGCAGTTTTAAATATAGGCTGCAAATTTCTCGGCTTAACCATTTTTAATATTAATCTTCGTGTGGTGTTAGTATCACCCGGAGCTAAGAATTCTCCATAGATAAGATCATCCTCTGGTCCAAGTCCTTGCTCCTGTCTGTAAGCAATTGCGATCACATCCTGTTCATTTATTGCAGTTTTAAAAGTAATAAAACCTGTTTCCCTATGAATGATATAATCAACTTCAGGTGTTAAGAGTACAAATCTGCCTGCATCAGTTAGACCCGGCTCTGTATTCGAAAGAGTTTCACGTAAGTTTTCAGGATATGCTCCACCAACCGCAATTGGATCAAGATTTATATAAACGTTAGCATCACGTTCTTTAGATTTGTCTGTTGTAATCTGGTTTAGTGATTTCCAAACTTGTATATCAGCAACAAGTATTGCAGGATCTACCTGTGGTGTAGGGTTTCCGAAATAATTAAAAAATACTTTAGTGGATTTAGATGCATAAACAGTATCAACAAAATAATGGTTTGTAGAATATTCGTAAGCTCTCTTTTGAAAAGGAGTTTCTGATGTTCCACCGGAAACCTGAACTTCTTTTGTCTCGCCTTTTTTCTGGCTTGCAATTGTGGTTAATGAAAACGGACCCATCTTCATTTGAGCTTTAATACCAAAAAGTGCTTCACTGCCGCCTACAAGAGGTGAAGTTTGGAGTGATACGTTTCCTGCTTCTATGCTCTGAATTATTTCATCATCATATCCGGTGTACTTTATTTTAAGTTGATTTTCATATTCAAAAGTTCTTTCAGTATTCCAATCGGCAACAATATTAAGTTTATCTCCAATCGTACCATTTACATTTATTTGTACCTGTTGTTTAAAATCAGGTTCATTTTTTGTGTTTCCCAATCTTGATGCTGTAACACCTTCAGTCGTTTCACTTCTCCATGCACCGTGAATCTGTACTGACCCGCCAATCTTTAAACTGATTTTTGGCGTACCGAATATACTTAGAACTCCAACGCTTGGCAGTGGAATCTCAAAATCTGTCAAGTTCTTGATAATATCTCCCAATCCAACAGTTGTAGATTTTAATTCATAAGCATAACCAAGAGATTCCCACTTCTTTCTCTCTTCAACCTCTAACTTTGTAGCGATATACTCTTCGATAGGCATTTTTAAAATTATTTTACTTGGCTTGCCGGCAATTAATTCTTTAATCTCAACAAACTTACCAGTTGAATCGATTGTGACTTTAGTTGTCTTAAATGTCGGTGATGGCTGAACAAAAAAACTGGAGTTTTTCTTTTGCTTTAATGTTGTGTAAGGAACGTCTTCTCTTTGATACCTGAAGTATTGTAATCTTGCCGTGGAGTCTAACGCCATCTGCACTAATCTTAAAGAATCCTGATTTACTTTTACTTTAACTTTAGTTTTAATTGAATCCTTTGCCAAAGTATCAAGTAAAATTTTTGAAGAATCTAAAAGTGCGTCAAGTCCTGTAGAATCTTTTGGAGAAAAGATGGAATCATCAATTGCAACGAATGGAGAATCGGGCGGGAATGAATTATTAATAATTAATAAATCATCTTCTTTTTTATTCTCAGTATTTGGATTAATCAACCCGCTATCGTACTGATTAGGCAGATTGAAATTTCGTAAATCGGAGAGTAAATCAAAACAGGCAGCCTGAAGCATAGCTTCGTTCACCTGAGATTTATATCCGGAGCCAAATCCGAGATTTATACTCGCGTAAAATATCACTAGAGAAACAGCTGCTAATTTTGCGGTTTCAAAAATGACTTTTTTTATTTTGCGTTTAATGCAGAATTCCTGGTAATGTTAAACAAAATAAATCGGTAGAGTATATTCTATAAAGCTCCTATTTATTTATTAAAATTTCGGGCAAAAATTAGAGAAAAACAGTTATAAATTCAACAATAAACAATTACTGCAATCTGTATTTTTAAGTTATCCAATTACCTAACGCAAATGAAGGTATTTTTTTTTCGCAACTATTTTACTGGATCCCCCTGGTTTAGTAAACTTTGAAATCAAAGTTCTATGCTGTGGAAAGGATTCCAGCAGATATTCTCTCTTTGCCAATTCAAAGTCAGTAAAATCAAATCCAGGCGAAACAGTACAACCAATTAATGCAAAAGATCTTTTATTTATTACTTCAGCAGCAAACCAATGGTTTTTATTAATAACAGTTTGAAAGACCTGTCCATTATCAGTTTCTTTACCAAGCACTATTTCGATTAGTTTACCCTGCTCATCAATCACATAAATTTTTACAGCATCACCATCATAAAAGTGCCACAGCTCATCAGATTTTAATCTGTGAAATTTTGAAATCTGAGAACCTTCAAGTAAAAAATAAATTGATGTTGAAACATTTCTTTTAAGATGTTTCCTAGGAGCATCGATTGTTATCATTTCTCCCGAACGATAAATCTCTTTAAAATATCCGCCCTCCGGATGTTTCTCAAGTTGTAGTTTTTGAATATAATATTTTGCTTTTTCGTTCATGGGTTATTTCGAGAAAATTGTCATTGATTATCTTGGATTACATTTTCAGCAGCAATCCTTCCGCTTTTAACTGCACTTTCTATAGTGGAAGGCAAACCTGTATTTGTCCAGTCACCGGCAAGGAATAAATTTTTAATTGGTGTTCTACTATTTGGTCTTTTATTTAATATATCAACCGCCGGAACAATGGTTGCACGTTTTTCTTTTATGATTTTATACTCAATAATATCTTCACTAACTATTGAAGTGTATTGAATCAGTTCATCTATAACTAATTTAAAAATCTCTTCTTTGCTTTTATCTGCAAGATAATTAGCATCACTAATTACAATGTTAATGTGTTTTTCCTTAACAAATATCCAGTGCAGTGGTGAGTCTAACAATCCATAAAATTTTTCCTGCAGATTTATATCTTTCAACCATATATGGATATTAACAATTGTTGAATATTCAAGTTCAAGATTAATTCCCAAATTTTTCTTTGGAATAATCTTCTCCAAAGAATAAAGTGGTATTGCAGAAATGATGTAATCAAAATTATCATAAATCATTTTATCTGTTTTTATCAAAACTATTTTTTGATTTTTAACAAATACTTCTCTTACAATCTCTGAGGCTATAATTGCACCGCCATTCTTCTCAATAAATGAAATTGCAGGTTTGATTATGCTTTCACTCAATCCATACTTTGGAAGAATAATTGTAGATGCAAAATTACCTTTAAAGAAAATCAGCATAAGCACTTCGTAAAAAACAAACGCTGAAGCTTTTTCCAAATTAGTATTCAAAGCTCCAACACAAAGTATTTCCCAAAAATTTTTAATGATGTCGATATTTTGATGCTCATTTTCAAGCCATTCTCTCACAGTAGATTTTCTCAAAGAATTTTTGCTGATGATAGGAAGTCTTAATAGAAAAAGTATAAATGATATTTTATCATTAAAGTTAAACGCATTATAATTTTTTATTGCAAGTATAAGGTTAAATGGATAGAATGAAGTGGAAGCATCCAGGTTAAATTGATGCTTATTTCTATCAATAAATTTTAGGAATAAATATCTTTGATAATCAAAATTATTTTCTGCATTTATCAGTCTGAGAAATGAAAGCGTCTCTCTGTAACAGCCCATCATTATGTGCTGACCGTTATCGATAATCGTATCAGTTTCTTTATCTTTAAAAGAATAAGTTCTGCCGCCTAATTTGGGAGATGATTCGATGAGTGTAACTGCAATTTTTTTTGAAGAAAGAATTGATGCAGCAGTTAAACCTGCTACTCCCCCGCCGATAATTAAGCACCGTTTCATTAATAAACTAAATTATACTTTACCCAAACTCCCAAAGCAATTCCAACTTTTTCAATCTTTGAGACTTTTATATCATTATTAAAAACATCATAGTCAGCAGCGATTATATTTTCTAACATCTTATAATAGATATGCTGCATTGCGCGTGCAGCAAACATCGTTTTTTTATCATCCAGATCGAGGTTAGCGGTTGCCGAATTAAAGTACTGTTTTGCTCGGCTCGATTCATAAATCATCAAGTCTTTAAAATTATTATTGTAAATGAGAGATAAAATTTCTTTCTCGGTATAATTAAATTTAGCAAGATCTTCCTGAGGCAAATATATTCTTCCGTTCTTAGCATCTTTTCCAATATCACGCAGAATATTGGTCATCTGTAACGCTATTCCAAGATCAACAGCAAATTGCTTTGTAGATGGATGCTTATATCCAAATATCTCTATACACATCAATCCAACTGTTGAGGCCACACGGTAACAATAAAGCTGCAAGTCTTCAAAAGATTTGTAGCGATCTTTCTGTAAATCCATTTCCATTCCCTTAATTAGTTCAAAAAATGGATCAAGTGGAATGTTAAAGTTTGATATTGTTGTACCAAGTTTGTTCAGTAAAGCAAATTCAGAATGACCGGTAAAACTTTTTTCAAATTCGATTCGCCATTTTCTAAGTTTTTCGTATTTCAGATCAGTTGAATCAGAATTTTCATCGACAATATCATCAGTCTTACGGCAGAATGCATATACAGTATTCATTGCATCGCGTTTTTCTTCTGGAAGAAGATTAAATGCGTAATAAAAACTGCTTTTACTTTTTTTAGATATTTCTTTTGCTGACTCAGACATTTAGAAAATACTTTTAATTAATAATCCGATAAAATCTATTTTATTGAGTTTTGGTCTGATAGAAAAAACATCATAATCATTTTTTCTTATCTTATCCAAAATCTTTTCACCACCAGCAATCGTCCATTTAATTTCAACTTTAAATCTGCCATTCAAATATTTAAGCAGATTTTTACCCTCATCAAACAGAACTTGAGCTCTATCAACATTATGTTTTAATAACGCTTTAATATTAGGATTATTTTCCTTTAACTCAAACATTTTTTTTATAACCCCAAAAGTTTCCATTTCATCTCGTGGATAATAATTCCTACCTTTTCCGATATCTAAAACAGTATCCTGATAAAAATTCGTAAGCTGTAATGCGGTACAAACCTTATCAGAACTATTCCTTGCAGCATCAATATCAATTTTAAACAATTCAAGTAAAATTCTTCCAACAGGGTTAGCCGACCTTTGACAGTAATCTAAGACTTCATCAAAATTATTATAAGATTTTTTAACTACATCTTGCTTAAATGCAGAAAGTAAATCCGTAAAGTGTTTAATTGATAATTTCTTTTCAGTTATAGTTTTGGCAAGTTGAATAAAATATAAATTATCAGATTTACCCTTTA
>JBGAWM010000089.1:0-11201 GCA_044227615.1 Ignavibacteriaceae bacterium | reverse complement strand
GCTTCCTGCTTCAAGATAAATTAATTTCATTCCAAGATATTCTGATGCAAGTGCAGTCGCAGCAGCAATTTCAGGTTTGTTTCTTGGTACCGGTAAACTTCCGCTCATATAAATTGCAGTTGTTGTTGTACCTGATTCAACTAAAATGTATGCTGTTGATATAGGTTCAATTCCGCTTTTCTTAATTGATGGTGCAGCAAGAACATGTTTACCAATTAAATGCTCAGGATTCCTGCCGCTTACAACAGATAGAAATAAAATCGCATCTGCAAAAGGAGATATTTGCGTTATACTGCCAGGAAAAATTATTGATGGCAGATTAGTATTAACTTTTACTTTTTCAATAAATGAATCAAAATCACCATTCACCATTAAACTGCCGCCGACCAAAAATCCATCTACACCTGATTTTTCACAATGCTTTAAAAAGCCGGCAAGTTTATTCTCAGGCAGCTTATCAGGATCGAGCAAAATTAAATATGCAGCTCCCTTTTCTTTAATAGTATTTATTAGATGATTGTAAATCTTCATAATTATTGATTTATAGTTGATTTAATATAGGAATTTAGGTTTATAGAAAAAAGAATGGATTTTCAATGATTATTCAGATTCTTTAAATAATGAATTCCTACAATTGTTTTGGCATCAGTTATTTCACCGCTTATAATCATTTTTTCGATTTGCATTAGAGATAATTCAAAAATTTCCATTCCATGTTCGCCTTCTTCACGGTTATGATTTCCCGGAATTAAATCAACTGCATAATAGATATAAAGAATCTCTGTGCAATAACCGGGTGCGGTATAAATCTCCCCGAGCTTTTTAATTTCTTTTGCTTTGTATCCTGTTTCTTCTTCAAGTTCTCGTGTTGCGCAAACTAATGGGTCTTCACCTTTCTCAAGTTTACCAGCAGGCAGTTCGATTAATGTTTTTTGCAATGGATATCTGAATTGTTTGACAAGAATAATTTTTCCATCATCTTTAACAGGAACAACAACTGCTCCGCCGGGATGAATTGCAATTTCCCGAATTCCTTTGTTACCGCTCTCATATTCAATTTCATCTACCTGATGATCAAATACTTTTCCTTTAAAACGTATTTCTGATTTGAGAAGTTTATAGTTCATGATTTTAAGGATTGTCATTGCGAGGAATGAAATGACGAAGCAATCTGTTGTGTAGTAGATTGCTTCTCCCGACAAAGTCGGGATCGCAATGACTAATTTTTAGCTCCTGTATTTAGAATCGTAATAAGGTATTAATTCACTGCCAAGATATTTGATGAGTGCAGTTATCACACCAAGATCATCAAGATATCCTATTAACGGAGCAATATCCGGAATTGTATCAATCGGTGAGATAAAATAAATCAATCCCATCACAACAATTGCTTTTCGATGCCAGCTTACATATGAATCTTTCATGTACGCATAAAGCGCCATAATATCTTTAGCAAACGAAATTTTCTTGCCAACTCGCTGAACTTTACTCCATAAGTTTTCTTCGACGAAGTTAGTTCTTTCATGATAATCTTCTTCTATTTCGCGTTCCGTTTTGCCGCCGGTTCTAAAAGCACCAAGGTCACCCAGGTTTTCAAAAATTTCGTCGTCTGGTGTAATTATTTCAAAATCTCGTTCTTTCATTATCTCTCCTATTTTTGATGCGATTTAAACCAATCGAAAACTGTGTTCCACCATAACTTTGCATTTTGCGGTTTAGAAACAAAATGAGTTTCATCAGGAAAATACAAGAACTTGCTTTCAACTCCCAATCTTTGAAGAGTTGTAAAAGCTTGAAAAGCCTGCTCTTCTGATAATCTAAAATCAAATGCGCTGTGCACAATTAACATTGGTGTTTTAAAATTCTTTGCATATTGATGCGGTGACCACTTTACATATGCTTCGCGATTTTCCCAAGGTGTACCATTTACATCCCATTCGGGAAACCAGAGTTCTTCTGTTGTTCCCCACATACTTTCAAGATTAAAAGTTCCGTTGTGGCAAAACAAAGCACTAAATCTGTCCGTGTGTCCCTCAATCCAGTTGATCATATATCCGCCGTAAGATGCACCGGAAGCGAAAGTATTTTTAGAATCGATATATGAAAAATTCTTTACGGCATAATCATAACTGTTCATTAAATCCGTATAAACTTTTCCTCCCCAATCTCCGGATATTTCATCTGTAAATTTTTGTCCGTAACCTGTTGAGCCTCGTGGATTGGGTGCAACAACAACATATCCAGCGCCAGCAAACATTTGCAGGTTCCATCGATAATGAAAATTATCTTCCCACGCTCCCTGCGGTCCGCCGTGAATTAAAAACATGATCGGATATTTTTTGTTTGGATCAAAGAACGGCGGCTTAACTAAAATTGATTGAACTTTATCACCATTTGCACCTTCAGACCAGAAAGTTTCAACAGGATTCATTTCAAGCTGAGATAGTATTTCTTCATTTGTAAAAGTTATTCTCTTTAAAGTGTTTTTTCCATCTGTGCTTTGTGAAAAGATTTCGCTAGGTAAATCCGTTCTTTGTTTTATAAAGTAAAGAGTTTTACCATCTTTAGATAATTGAATGTTTGTATTATAATTATCTTTGTGGAAAAGTTCTATCTCATCATCATTTAGATTCAGTTTGTAGATCAAATTATTAATTTCAGTACCAGCAGTAAAATAAATTGTTTTTGAATCAGGCGAGTAAATAAATTCATCAACAGAAAGCTCAAAATCTTTTGTAAGATTTATTGTTTCTCCTGTTTTACGATTAAACAAAATCAAATCTTTTTTGTCGGCTTCAAATCCAGCACGTTTCATTGATGTCCATGCAATCCAATTTCCATCAGGAGAATAAACCGGCTGAGAATCTACTCCTTTGCTTGTTGAAATAATCTTTGGGGTTTTTGGTGAAGTTAAACTTGCTAAATAAATCTCGATGTTTGTGCTAGTTGCTTTTGTAAATTCTGGATTTAATGAGTAAGCAACTTCATTTCCATCAGGAGAAAAATTGTAATCGTTTGAAGAGCCAAGTGCCATAGGAGGAACATCTTCTTTACTGCCTTCATTCAAATCCACAAACTCACCGGATGCAACATCCAGCAAAAATAAGTGGCTTCGTTTGTGTCCTCGCCAATCATTCCAATGGCGATACATTAACTCTGTGAAAATCTCTGCTTTAACTTTGCTTTCTTCCTTGGCTTTATCTTTTTGTTCGTTGCAACCCTGCGTTGTGCATTCAGGATAAACAGATGAAACAAATAATATTTTATTCCCATCAGCAGACCATTCAAATCCTGATGCGCCGGTATAAATATTTGTTAGTTGCTTTTCGTTAGAACCATCAAGATTACATTGCCATATTTGTCCTTCTCTGATAAAGGCAATAACTTTTTTAACTGGAGAAAATTTTGGCTCACTTTCATTTTTGTCTGAGTTTTTTAAAGCTCTTAAATTTTTTCCATCTGCATCAATTAAATAAATATCTGTGTTACCTTTGTTAGCTTCAAGAGAATAACTAGTTAATGTATAAGCAATTGTTTTTCCATCCGGAGAAACATCATAACTGCCTATGCGTTTCATTGCCCAAAGATCATCAACAGAAATTGCTCTTTTTGATTGGGGAATAATAAAGATTGAGATTAAGAGCGTGAGTAAGATTGAAATAAAAAAATATGTCCTGGTCATTTTTTCTCCGAAGTGTTCAAATTGTTAAATCAAAAATAAGGCAGTTGCCAGATAAAGACAAAGTAAAGATAGATGCTGAAGAATAAATTCAATCTTAAAATCATTATAACTAACTTTGTTACAAACTTTTTACAAAATGAAACAAGAAACACAACATATTTTTTTACCCGGCGGATTCAAGCAATTCAGGATTCTAAAAACCAAATACGTTCTAAACGATAAAAAAGTTTTGGTTATTGGTTCTGGAAGTGAAAAAATTGCCGAGAAAATGATTGAATCCGGGGCAAGTTCTGTCACCATGATTGTAAATGATTATGATTCGTTGATAAACGCACGGTTAAATCTCATCAAAGACAGTAAAGTTGTTGTTAAGATGATGGATTCTGACAACACAGATTTTGATGCGGAGGAATTTGATCTTGTTTATGCCCAGGCTTCAATTTCTTTGTTGAACAGAAATAAAATTGTAAAAGAAATTAAACGAATTCTAAAACCTGAAGCAACTTTGTGTGTAGGAGAGATTACAGCACTGATGAGTGATTTCCCTCCATTCGTTAGAAATATTTTTGATACATCCGATATTTTAGCTTTAGTAAATGATCAGTGCGGGACTTATTACACAGAAAGAAATTTTTCTGTTCTATATGAAGAAGATTTATCATCATCTTTACAAAGTTTTTATGAACACACTGCTGAAGAATTAGACGACAAGATTTATAATCTAACTGACAAAGAAAAAAGTTTTTACAAAAAATTGTTAAGTAAGATAAGTCATGAATCCAATGCCTACTTAAAACTTGGCGCTGATAGATATATTGGGTTTAAGATGTTGATATTGAAGAAAAATTAATTTTCAGTCATTCCGAACTTGTTTCGGAATCTCTCAAATTTATCAAAGACCCTGAAACAAGTTCAGGGTGACCAAAGAAAAAAAATGAATACTAAAAAAGGCGACGTAGTAAAATTTCAAATCGAGAAGTATGCATTTGAAGGAAAAGGAATTGCAAAAGTTTCTAAGAATGAACTGCTTGGCTTGACTGAAGAAAACGGTAATGAAAAGAATTACGTTGTATTTGTTGTGGGCTCTTATCCTGGCGACACAGTAAACGCTCGTTTACTAAAAATTAAAAACTCTTATGCTGAAGCTTTGGTTATGGAAATACTTACTCCCTCAAGCGAAAGAGTAAAAGCAAAGTGTAAATTCTTTGGTACCTGCGGCGGATGCAAACAGCAAGATTTAGATTATGATACTCAGGCAAAATATAAACAACAGCAGGTTGAAGAAATTTTTCACAAGCTTGGCGGATTTTCTGATTTTGAAATTGAACCAATTATTCCCTCGCAAAATGTATTTCATTACAGAAACAAAATGGAATTTTCTTTTAGTGAAAAAAGATGGTTAACAAAAGATGAAATTTCAAAAGAAGGAATACTTGATAAAGATTTTTCACTCGGACTACACATCCCCAAAATTTATGATAAAGTTCTTGATGTTGATGAATGTTTTCTGCAATCAGAAGTAAGCAATAAGATTTTAAACTTTACTCGTGATTTTTTTAAGAAGAGAAACACCTCAATCTATTCAACAAAAACTCATACGGGATTTTTGCGAAATCTTGTAATCAAACAAGCTTCTTTAACTAATGATTTAATGGTTAATCTTGTTACTTCTGAAGAGAATGATGATTTGGTTAATGAATATTGTGATGAGTTAATAAAAGAAATTCCGCAAGTAACAACTGTTATAAATAATATCAACAAAAAATTTGCCGCTGTTGCCATTGGCGATTACGAGAAAGTTATTTACGGTTCTGGTTTTATTTATGATGAGATAGGAAAGCATAAATTCCGTATAAGCGCTAACTCATTTTTCCAGACAAATACTTTGCAGGCAGAAAAGCTTTATCAAACCGCACTGGATTTTGCTGAGCTTAAAGGAAATGAAATTGTTTACGATTTGTATTCCGGTGCAGGGACGATAACAATTTTTATTTCTGATAAAGCAAAAAAAGTTTATGCTTTTGAAGCTGTCGAATCAGCAATTGCAGATGCAAAAGTAAATGCCGAGCTGAACAATATTCTAAATGTTAAATTTTTTAATGCTGATCTTTACAAATCATTTCTTCCGATTGTTGATAAATACAACATCCCAAAACCTGATGTAATGATAATAGATCCGCCAAGAAGCGGAATGCACCCAACCACAGTTGATGATGTAATAAAACTTTCTCCAAACAAAATTGTTTATGTTAGCTGTAATCCGGCAACACAAGTTCGAGATATTAAAATGATGGCTGAAGCTGGCTATAAATTAATTAAAATAAGACCTGTTGATATGTTTCCGCATACTTTTCACATTGAGAATGTGGCATTGCTTAAAAAAACATGATTATGGCTATGAGTTTTATTCTAAATTAAAAGGATTTTCAATAAAAATTCGTTACTATATTTTCATCTGAATAATTTTATTTTTTTATACGTAAATTTGAACTAAAATAAGAAACAATTGATAACACATCATAAAATAATTAATGGCGACTGTAGGCAGATGAATGAATTAGCAGACAATTCTGTTCATTTGGCCATTACCTCTCCACCATATTGGCAACTCAAAGACTATGGGACAGATAAACAAATAGGCTTCCATGACAGTTATGAAAACTATATAAACAACCTAAATTTAGTTTGGAAAGAATGTTACAGAGTCCTGCATAACGGTTGTAGGCTTTGTGTAAATATTGGTGACCAATTTGCACGTGCAGTTTATTATGGGCGCTATAAAGTTATTCCAATCAGAGAAGAAATAATCAAGTTCTGTGAGAATATTGGATTTGATTATATGGGTGCGATAATTTGGCAGAAAGTAACAACCTCCAATACAACAGGCGGAGGAGTCCAAATGGGCTCATACCCATTTCCACGTAATGGGATCTTGAAACTTGATTATGAGTTTATTCTTGTATTTAAGAAATTGGGCGATGCACCAAAACCAACAAAAGAACAAAAAGAACTTTCTAAGATGACCGCTGAGGAATGGAATACTTATTTTGCAGGTCATTGGAACTTTGCAGGCGCAAGACAAAGTGGGCATATTGCAATGTTTCCTGAAGAATTGCCCAAAAGACTAATCAAAATGTTTTCATTTGTAGGAGAAACTGTTTTGGACCCGTTTGCAGGAAGTGGAACAACTTCGTTAGCCTCAAGAAATCTTGGACGAAATTCTGTGGGCTTTGAAATCAATCCTGAATTTATTCCGTTTATCAAAGAAAAATTAGATGTTAATCAAAAGGATTTTTATGGAACAACTTATGAATTTTTAAAACAAGAAGAAATTGTAATTGATTTTGAGAACGAAATAAGAAAGCTTCCATATATTTTTAAAGATCCTCATACTCTTGACAAAAAAATTGACGTTAAGAAATTACAGTTCGGTTCTAAAATTGATAAGGAAAGCTCAACACAAAGAGAAAAACTTTACACCGTAAAAGAAATTATCAGTCCTGAAAAAATCATGTTGAATAATAATCTTATAGTTAAGTTAATTGGTATAAAAGAAAATCCTATTATTAACGGTAAAGCAACTGCATTTCTTATTGACAAAACAAAAGGGAAAAAAGTTTTTCTTAAGTACGATTCAGAGAAACACGATAATGAAAATAATCTTCTTTGTTATCTTTATTTGGAAAATAAAACATTTATAAATGCGCACTTAATAAAGAGCGGTTTAGTTCAAGTAGATAACAGAACAAATTTTAAGTACAAACAAAAATTCATTAATCTTTTTAATGCAGCCAATGTCCAAACTAACATCTAAACGATATTCTAAAGAATTTGGTAAAAAAGAAAAAGTTCTTAATTACGCAACTCAAACATACCAACTATCGAGGCCAAACAAGGTTGGTGCCGTAATGGCTCTTATTAGGGAATGTCAACCTAAAACTATAGAACAATGGGAACAATGGTATTTCGAAAATGCTATCACTGATGGGAAAAATACAAGCAAAATCACAAAGGAAAATTTAGATGAATTAGGTGAACGTCTATATGTTAAAATAAAAGAAATAGTTATTCCTGAATGGACAGATGCATTCAACCAACTAACTCTACAAGACTGCATCGACTATATTTACAATCTCACTATCAACAGAACCTTTGATGGATTCATCAGGGAGAAATCTGTAATCGAGGATAATTTAGCAAAAGAATTTTCTAATGTTAAATTTGAAGAAAGTGATCCAGAACTTGATCATGCTGGTGACATCGATTATCTTGGTTGGGTTGGAGAAAGAGCATTTGGAATACAAATCAAACCCGTTACAGCTAAAGCAAACTTTGGAAATTATTCAGCAACTGAAAGAATGCAATCCAGTTTCAATGAGTTCACAAAAATATTTGGCGGAAAAGTATTTATTGTTTTTAGTGTTGATGACAAAATAAAAAATGAAGAAGTTATTAAGGAAATCGCAAATGAGATTAAAAGACTTTCAAAATAAAAGCTGAAAGGTAAACGCTTTAATTTCTAATAATTAGCACAAACTCACCCTTAAGATTTTCTCTTTCAACAACACCCAAAATATTCTGTGCATTACCGCGATAAAATTTTTCTTTTTCTTTTGTTAGCTCAAATGCAAGAACACAAGGTATGTTTGGGCCAAGAAGTTTTACAATATCTTCCAATAAAGTTTTTAATCTGTATGGAGTATCCATTAAAACAATTGTTTCCCCATTGGGTCCACTGGATTTTCGCTTTCTTAAATCCAGCAATTGCTTTCTTCGTATATCTTTCTTTGGTGAAAGCCAGCCGTAGTAATAAAACTTTTCAAAATCCAGTCCACTGCCCACCAAAGCAGTAAGTAAAGAACTTACTCCTGGAACTGGAATAACATCAATTCTATTTTGTAATGCTAGATCAACAAGTAAATGTCCGGGATCAGAAAAAAGCGGCGTTCCGCAATCCGAAATAAGTGCAGCTGTTTTTGCTTCGAGCAATTTTAGGATTAACTCATTTGCGCTTTCATTTTCGTTATGTTCGTTAAGCGGGAAAAGTTCTTTCTCAATTTTGTAATTAGATAATAATCTGCGGGCTTCTTTTAATTCCTCGCAAATAATAAAATCACATTCTTTTAATATTCGTAATGCACGGAGCGTTATGTCTTCGTAATTGCCGATTGGTGTGGAAACGATGTAAAGTTTTGGTTTCATAATCTAATTGCTTAGTTCACTCTTCGTCCCTCGACTTCGCTCGGGATGACGCGCTCAGAGTGACATATAAAGTGATCGTCATTTCGAAGGATCCCGAAAGCTTTCGGGATGAGAAATCTGAATCGAAAATAAAACAGATTTCTCACCGACTAAAGTCGGATTCGAAATGACACTCAAACAAAACACTTAATAATTTGTTTGAAAACTCTGGTTATTTGTGCTTAAATTTAAGTATAAATTTTATAATTAAATTCAGGCTTATGAAGCAACTAAAATATTACTTCATCACAAATTTTCTCACCTCGAAAAAATTAATTAATTCAATTCAAAACTAAACAGGTTAAATATGAAGATCAGATTATTGTCCCTTATTTTATTTTTACTTACAATTTCAATTATCCCGCAGGAAGAAGGACAAACTTTTCTTTCGCTAACGGACACCGGAGTTGAAGAGTTCATTAAACTTCATCCAGAGTACGACGGCAGAGGCACAATTATTTTAGTACTTGATACCGGCGTTGATATGGGCATTGATGGATTAACTAAAACATCAACAGGTGAAGTAAAAGTTATTGATGCCCAGGATTTTACCGGACAGGGCGATATGCCTCTTGTTGAAGCTGATTTATCAGATAAAGACGGAAAAGATGTTTTTGAAAGTGAGGATAAAGGATTTTCTGTTTTTGCAGATAAAAATAAAATGTTAAAAAGCGCTGATGATAATTATTGGATAACAGTTTTGAATGAAACTCATTTAATGAATTCAGGTTCAGGTGCTCAGGATTTAAATGGCAATGGTGTTAAAGATGATAAATATTTTATGGTCACTTACAAAACCACCGAAGGTTACTGGGTTGTTTACTTTGATACTAATGGTAACGGTGATCTTTCCGATGAAAAACCTCTTCGTAATTACAAGGAAAATTTTGATGCGTTCACAATTCAAAATCAAAAAGGATTAACGCCAATCACAATGGCTTTAAATATTTTTCCTGATGAAAAAATTATTTCACTTTATTTTGATGATGGCGGGCATGGAACTCATTGTGCAGGAATAGCCGCAGGGTTTAATATCGGTGATTCCGGATTAAACGGAGTTGCGCCCGGAGCTAAAGTTATTGGTTTAAAACTCGGTAACAATAACTATCCCGGAGGTGCAACTGTAACTGAAAGCATGAAAAAAGCTTATTTGTATGCAGATAAACTTTCTAAAGAACTTAAAGTCCCCTGTATAGTTAGCATGAGCTTTGGTGTAGGTAGTGAAATTGAAGGTCGTTCGGAAATAGAAAAATTTCTTGCTGATCTGTTAAGTAAAAATCCATATTTATATGTTAGCACAAGCAATGGTAATGAAGGGCCCGGAATTTCATCTGCTGGATTACCTTCATCAAGCAGTTTTGTTTTTTCATCCGGTGCTGTTTTAACGCAGGAAATAGCGCGTGATAATTATGGCAATCTTCTTCCGTATAATATGCTTTTGCATTTTAGTTCACGCGGAGGAGAAGTAAGTAAACCAGATGTGATTTCTCCGGGCGCTGCAACTTCAACCGTTCCAAATTTTAGTGGTGGAGATAAATTCTGGGGAACAAGTATGGCTTGCCCTTATACTTCAGGTGTGATGGCTTTATTATTAAGTGCTGCTGAAAAAGAATTTCCCGGTGTAAAAATTCCTTCGCAGCTTCTTTTTAAGATTATCAGAGAAGGCGCAGTTAAAAGAGATGAATACACTTCCATCGACCAAGGCACTGGATATATAAATGTATTAAACTCTTATGAAATTCTGAAAAAATATTTAAAGAATAATGAGATTTCAAAGTTTGAGACTTATACGGTTTCTTCATTCGCACCAAATCAGCCGGATAATAGATCCAGAAATCTTTATATCCGTGATGGATCTTTTCTTACCGGAGATGAGGTTTTTTCATTCAATGTTAAAAGAGATAACGCAATTAAATCCGATAAGTTTTACAGGGTTTATAATTTGAAATGTGATGCTGACTGGCTTACTCTTGTTCAGAAAAAAACTTATATAAGAAATGATCAGATAGCTACAGTTAATGTAAAATTAGATAAATCAAAAGTTAAAGAACCGGGAATGTACACAGCTAAAATCACAGCTTACCGTGATGATGCGGGTAAAACACCCGAGTTTGATATGCTGGCAACAGTAGTAATACCTTACGAGATCAATTCAACAAACAATTTTAAAACGTCTTGGAAAGATCAAGTTGTTCAGCAAGGAATGATCAAAAGATATTTTATAAAAGTTCCTGCAGGACAAAATAGTATGAAAGTTACTTTAAGCAGAGATGCTTCC
>JBGAWM010000088.1:0-11276 GCA_044227615.1 Ignavibacteriaceae bacterium | reverse complement strand
CGATTAAGAACATATCTTGAGAATGGCGGATTTTTATACATTGATGATGATTATGGTTTAGATAAAGCAATAAGAAGAGAAATGAAAAAAGTTTTACCGGGAAATGATTTTATAGAAGTTCCTTTTTCCCACAAGATTTTTAACATCTTTTATAAGTTTGAAAATGGAATTCCCAAAACGCACGAACATGATAAAAATCCACCTCAAACATTTGGGATATTTTTGGGTAATAGATTATCGGTCCTTTATACTTTTGAATCTAATCCCAGTGACGGCTGGGCTGATCCTGAAGTTCATAATGATCCCAAAGACAAAAGGGAAGAAGCACTTAAATTTGGGACTAACATTATTATTTATGCATTGAGTAAATGAGTTTAAGAAGTGAATACAAGTTTTTATAAAGAAATAATCAGCAAATTAGAATTACTTGTTAAGAAGGAGTATTTAGCGCTTCTGCTGTTTGGAGTATTTACGTCGTTAATAATAAGCTTTGGTACCTTTACAGTATTCAGTCTTTTTGAATTACTAACTTATTCCAATTCAACCATTAGGACAATTTTATTTTTTGTTCTTTTACTTATTTCAATTGGCGCAATTAGTTATTTAATCATCCTACCATTATTAAGATATTTTAATGTAATCGGTGGAAGGAACTACTTTTATTCTGCCAACAAAGTGGGAAAGTATTTCCCGGAAATTAAGGATGATCTTATTAATGCAATGCAACTTGTTTCAACAGATAAAACAAATACTTTATACTCACCCTCTTTACTTGATGCAGCATTTAAAAATGTATACGAAAGAGCAAAACCGATTAAATTTGAGTCAATTGTGGATTTGAGTAAAGTTAGAAAACTAGCAAAGTACTTTATTTTCTTATCTGCTTTTTGTGGATTGTTATTTGCGTTTGTTCCAGGATTGAAGGCAGCATCAAATCGATTAGTTAATTTTAATCGGGAATTTATTCCGCCGGCAAAATTTTATTTTGAAGTTTATCCTGGCAACGATGAAATAACAAAAGGAGAAGATGTTGATTTTGTAATTCGTGTTAAAGGAGAAGTTCCGAAGAAAGTATTTTTACTTCTACGTGAGGAATCCCAAACAAATTTTAAAGAATACGAACTTCAAAAAGATTCATTGGGTGATTATAGATTTACGATTCAACAGCTAAGATCATCTTTATTTTACTATGCTTATTCCGAAGATATTAAAAGCGAAGATTATCAAATTAAAGTTATAGATCGTCCGGTAATTCGTTCATTGGATGTAAAAGTAGTATCACCGGGTTATTCAAACATTCCAATCGTCGAGCAAAAAGATAACGGCAATGTTTCTGCTTTAGTTGGAAGTATCGTTGAGATAAGTTTACTTTCAAACAAAGAATTGAAGTCTGCTCATATTGAATTTGAGGACACAACAAAAATTGATTTAAAAGTTCAAAGCAATTTAATTAAAGGTTCTTTCAGGGTAAGAAAAGATAACTCATATATAATTGTACTTAATGATCTTTCCGATAATAACAACCTTCAACCAGTTAGGTATTATATAAAATCGTTATATGATTCAAATCCAGTAATTGAATTAACTTATCCAAAACAAGATGTAAATCTTGCTAATGATAGTAGAGTGGCAATTGAAGTGAAGGTTAATGATGATTATGGGTTCTCTAAATTAAATCTGAATTATAAACTCACTTCATCGATATATGAACCAGCGCAAGAAAATTTCTCATCAATGGAAATTTCAATTGATAAAAAAATAAAAGAACAAGTTGTTGATCACATATGGAATCTTACTAAAATAAATCCAGCAGTTAATGATGTTTACTCATTCTATCTGGAAATTTTTGATAATGATAATGTAAACGGACCAAAATCTGCAAAGACACAAATTATAAATGTTAGAGTTCCTTCACTTGATGAAATCCTTTCGCAAGCTGATGAAACACAGGAAAATGTTCAGGATGAAATGCAGGAGACTTTAAAAGAAGCAGAAGAATTAAAAAAAGAATTAGAAAAGATCGATAAAGATTTAAAACAGGATAAACAGCAATTAACCTGGGAAGAAAAAGAAAAAATTGAGCAGACACTTGATAAGTTTGAAAAACTTCAAGACAAGATGGAAAGTGCAAGTGAGCAGCTAAAACAAATGCAGAATGAACTTCAGCAAAATAATTTGCTTTCTGAAGAAACTCTGGAAAAATATATGGAACTGCAGAAACTAATGGATGAAATGACAAGTGATGAAATGAAAAAAGCTATGCAGAAAATGCAGGATGCTCTTGAGAAAATGAATCGTAATCAGACTCAGGATGCAATGAACCAAATGAAAATGGATGAGGAAAAGTTTAAGAAGAGTATTGAGCGCACGATGAATTTGTTAAAGCGCATTCAGATTGAGCAGAAAATGGATGAGATGATCAAGCGAACTGAAAATCTTGAGCAGAAACAAAATGAACTTAGTGAGCAAACAAAGCAAAGTGATCTGGCAGATCAAAAACAATCTGATGAGTTGAGTAAAAAGCAGGAAGAAATATCTAAAGAATTAGACCGTTTACAGGAAAAAATGGATGAGCTTTCAGAAAAGATGAGTGAACTTAAAGATATGCCCAATGAGGAAATGGAAAAGCTCAAAGATGAAATGGAAAAACAGGGAAATGAAGAACTTTCTGAAGAAGCATCAAAAGATTTAAAACAAAATCAAAAACAAAAGGCTCAAAAGAATCAGCAGCAGCTTTCTAAAAATATGCAGAAGATGAAATCATCTATGCAGCAAATGCAGCAGCAGATGCAGCAGGAAAATCAAATGCAGACTTTTACCGACATGATGCGAATTCTTGATAACGTTTTATCTTTATCAAAACAGCAGGAAGAGTTAAAAAATAAACTTCAGAATGTTGATCCAAATTCTTCGCAATTTGAAGAAAATTTACAGAAGCAAAATGAGATCAAGAAAAACCTTAATAAACTTTTAGAACAAATGTCAGAGTTATCACAAAAAACTTTTGCAATTTCGCCTGAGATGGGAAAAGCGCTCGGTAATGCAAATCAAAAAATGAATCAGTCAATGCAATCGATGCAGAATAGAAATGGAAGTATGGCAACTCTTTCTCAAGGTGAAGCAATGATGCACTTGAATGAAGCCGCAAGTATGATGAAGAGTTCACTTGAATCGATGATGCAAGGCGGCAGCGGCAGTGGTGGAATGATGTCTTTGATGCAGCAGCTGCAAAAAATGTCCGGGCAGCAAATGGATTTGAATAATATGACTCAAATGCTTCAGCAAATGCAGCAAGGACAATTATCTCCTGAGCAGCAAGGTCAGATGCAAAGATTGGCACAGCAGCAGAAGTTAATTCAAAAATCTTTGGAAGAATTAAATAAGGAAGCAAAACAAAGCGGCGAGTCCAAAAAAATTCCGGCTGATCTTGAAAATATTGTTAACCAAATGAGAGAAGTTGTTACCGATATGAACACAGAAAAACTAACCGATGATTTGATTCAGAAACAGGAAAAGATTTTATCTAAACTTTTAGATGCACAAAAATCTATTAATGAAAGAGATTTTGAGAAAGAACGAAAATCAGAAAGCGGAAAGAATTTTAGTCGAAATAGTCCTGCCGAATTGAATCTTAAAAATCAGCAAAGTAAAGAAAAGCTAAAGGATGAATTAAATCGTGCTGTGCAGGAAGGTTATAATAAAGATTACGAGGATTTGATAAAAAAATATTATGAAGCACTGCAGCGAGAAAGAATTAATAATTAGAGTAAAAGACAAATTATATAGTTCATTCAATGATTGATTTCCACGCAAAATCCTGCTATTTTCAATATCATTATTCATCATGACTTTTAATTTTATGCATTTCAAAAGATGTTGGAAAAGCTAATCGAAGAAAATCCCAATATAGGGTCAACTGACAATATTGATCTTGAAAAATTAATCAAGATTGGAGATTGGAAAGAACTTTTTTTAGGACTTTTTGATGTTGCAAGAGAATTACTTTTTATTCTTGATGAAAATGGTTCAATAATTTCTATAAATAAATTTGGTGCTGCCGCCTTAGATTTTTCAACAGAAGAATTGGTTGGCAAACATTTTATGGATCTTATTGATCCTCTTTACATTCAAATTGCTAATACTTCAATCGGTATCGCTTTAAAAAACGAGACATCATTTTTTGAAGCCTCTCTTCTAAATAAATACGAAAAGATAAATCGCTATCAGATAAGCATCCGAACAATTAAAAAAGATGATCAAGTTATTGGGCTAATTGGAGTTGGAAAAGATGTATCGCTGCAAAGAAAAATAGAAAGCGAGCTTAACGATCTAAAACCAAAATTGATAGAAGCTGAAAGATTAATCAATCTGGAAAGAGCAAGATCATCACATCAAAAAATGATGCTTGAAGAATTGAACAGAATGAAAAGTGAATTCGTTTCTAACATTTCTCATGAACTGCGAACTCCTCTAGCATCTATAGTAGGCTTTTCTGAAACTATTGCTTCCGATCCTAATATGCCAATTGAGATGAGGAATGAATTTAATCTTATTATCCTAAATGAGGGTAAAAGATTATCTAAGCTTATTAATGATGTTCTAGATCTTTCCAGAATGGAAACCGGACGGATTGCGATAAATAAATCAAAGGTAAACATTATTAAGCTAATCCAGAGAATGATTAATAATTATAAGGATTTAATTGCTTCTAAAAATTTGATACTTACTCTGGATGTACCCCAGGAAGAGATAATAATTGAGGTTGACGAGGAAAGATTATTGCAGGCTATGGAATCAGTACTCGAAAATTCTATAAAATTTACTAAAGAAGGCGGGCGAATAAAAGTTATATTAAATAATCTGTATCGTGAGGTTGAAATAGTAATTTCAGATACTGGAATTGGAATTCCTGCCAAAGATTTACCATTCCTTTTCCAGAAATTCTATAAGGTAAACAGACCAGAAATAGACATTCCTGGAGCCGGGATGGGATTGGTTTTTGTAAAACAAATTGTAGATTTGCACAAAGGTTTAATCAATATTCAGAGCGAGCCCAATAAAGGCACCTCTGTTTTAATTAAATTATTAAAGAGTAATCGAGATTAGAAACAATAGGATTAAAAATTGGAAAAATTGATCTTTATAGTAGATGACGAACAAGCGATTTCAAAACTACTTAGCTACTGGGCTAAAGATAAATGGAAATATCAGGTAGAAACATTTGCTAATGCAGAGGATGCATTAAAAAATCTTAGTAAAAGACCGGATGTAATTCTTTTAGATATTATGCTTCCCGGAATGGACGGCATTGAAACGCTTAAAAGAATCAAGCAGTTTGATGAGAACATTCCCGTTATTATGCTCTCTGCCCAAGGCAGTATTGAAGTGGCAGTGGAAGCTCTTAGATACGGTGCTTTTGATTACTTTACTAAGCCGATTGATCAGCAAAAACTTGAACTTGCAATTAAAAATTCTATCAAGAATTATGATCTAACACGCGAACTCCAAAATTTAAAAGAGCATGTAAAGAAAGAATACAGCTTTGATAGTATTATTTCTTCAGATGGCAAAATGCAGGATGTCTTTAAACTTGTAACGAAAGTTTTGCAAAATGATATTACTGTTTTAATCTATGGTGAAAGCGGTACAGGTAAAGAACTGATTGCACGGGCAATTCATTACAACGGACAAAGAAAAGATAAACCTTTTGTTGTAGTTAATTGTGCTTCAATACCTCGTGAGCTGCTTGAAAGTGAATTATTCGGGCACGAAAAAGGATCATTTACAGGTGCGCATGCACGCAAACTTGGTAAATTTGAAATTGCAAAGGGTGGGACTATTTTTTTAGATGAAGTTGGTGAATTAGAAATGCTTTTACAAGCAAAACTTCTACGGGTAATTCAACAAAAAGAATTTGAAAGAGTCGGCGGTACTGAACTTATCAAAACAGATGTAAGAATTATATCAGCAACAAACAGAGATCTGAAAAAAGCTGTTGAGAATAAAGAATTTAGGGAAGATCTTTATTATAGATTGAACTCTTTCCCAATTTCAATTCCGCCGTTAAGACACCGCAAAAGTGATATCTTAATTCTCTCCGAACATTTTATTCAGAAGTTTAGTGCTAAACTCCAAAAAAACACAAAAGGTTTTTCTAAGCGTGCGCTAAAGCTAATTTATGAATATAACTGGCCGGGAAATGTACGTGAATTAGAAAATACAATTGAAAGATGTTTGATTATAACGGATAAGGATATAATTGATGTTGAAGATTTGCCGGCACATTTAAGAACCGGAGAAAGTTCCACCGGAGTTGAATATACCGGACCATTGTTTAGTGATGAGACTGTTATACCGTTTGAGAAACTTAAAGAGGAAGCAATTAGACATGCTCTTAGCATAACAAGCGGTAATATCGTAGAAGCAGCAAAAAGATTACAGCTTGGAAGAGCGACAATCTACAGGCTAATGGACAAATATAAAATTGAAAATAGATCTACAGAAGAGAGAGAATAAAATGGAATTTTTTAGAGAAGAGAAAGGTGATGTCGTAGTAATCACCGTAAATTTAAAACGTGCTACAATGGTTGAAGCCGAGGAATTTAAACAGGTTTTAATTAATGATATACAACGAGACTTTAAAAAAATTGTTGTAGATCTTTCAACTTGTGAATTTATAGACTCTACTTTTCTTGGCAGTTTGGTTGTCTCATTAAAAAAATTAACTGGACTCGGGGGTGATCTTCGTCTGGTAGGTTTTCAACCTGCAGTGCATTCAATGTTCGAATTGACAAGAATGTATCGCGTGTTCGAATCATTTAAATCGACAGATGAAGCTGTCCAGAGTTTTAATTAAGAATATTATTTTTGAAGCAATGTTTCCAGAAATGATAAAGGATTTATAATATAAATTATAAACTAAGCTGCTTATAAATGTCCGAATCTGAAAAAAGATCTGTTCTAGTAATTGATGATGATAAGACAATTAGAAAACTTATTAATCACCACCTTAAATTGAATAATTTCAATCCCTTCGAAGCTGAAAATTCATCTCAGGCATTTGATATCTTAAAAAAAGAAAAAATTGATCTTGTGCTTTCTGATGTAACAATGGATGGTATGGATGGATTTGAATTTTGCCAGAAGGTTCGGGAGAATGAAAATCATAGATTTCTTCCTTTCATTTTTGTAACGGCAAAAAACACACTCGAAGATAAATCTAAAGCTATAGAAGCAGGTGGGGATGACATCATAACAAAACCATTTGAAATAAAAGAACTTATACTTAAAACACAAGCTTTGATCAGAAGATCTGATATATATCGGACTTACGGAATTAGAAAAAGTTTAAAAAAATCTTTTGAAGAAGTTACTCCCAAAATTTTATTTGTTGATGACGATCCTTCGATGTCCAAACTTTTCAAATTTAATTTAGAAAAAGCTGGCTATGATTGCAGCGTTGCAAACAGTGTTGATGAAGCAATGGAAATGATTAAAAATTACATTCCCGATGTAATTGTTTCGGATATCATGATGCCTAAAACAGATGGATTTGAATTTAGAAGAATGCTTCTTGAAATGCCTTCTCTAAAAGACATCCCTTTTATTTTTCTTACTGCAAAAGGAAGTGAAGAAGATATTTTAGATGGATACGATTTAGGTATTACGGATTATGTTGTTAAAACTGCAGGACCGAAATTAGTTGTAGCAAAAGTTTCTGCTATAATTAAAAGTCTTGGTAATGAGAGAAAAAAAATAATTTCAGAATTGCAGGAAGCCACAAGTTCTTTAAGAACAAAGGTGGTTCCCGATACATTTCCGGTGTTCGAAGGATATTCAGTTTCGCATATTCATATTCCTTATAAGGGTATTCCAGGTGGAGATTTTTTAGATTACTATCAATTAGATGAAAACAATTTAGCTGTTATTCTAGGTGATGTGATGGGTAAAAAATGGGGCGCCTGGTATTTTGCTTATGCTTATGCCGGGTATATTCGTAGTGCGTTGAGAAGTGTATTGCAAACTTCTAAAGAATACTCTCCTTCCGAAATATTGCAGCAAGTTAACATTACTGTTTATGGTGATACAAAAATATCGGAAGTTTTTGCTACACTTTCTATAATAATTTTAAATAATAAGTGCAACGAGCTTAAATATTCTGGAGCTGGTGATATTCCAATAATCTATAAAAAATCAAACGGTGAATTACTAACAATTAAATCCAAAGGTTTGCTTCTTGGCTTTTCGAAGATAGGTGATTATGAGGATAATATTATACATTTAAAAGCAGGTGAACAAATTTATTTAACAACGGATGGTATTACAGATTCAAGATCTAAATCATTGGAAAGTTTTGGAGAGCACCGGTTATACGAAATCATAAAAAATATTAAATCGGATGAAAATCCTCTTGAGGTTATCCAAAAGAAGTTTGATGAATTTACAGAATCAGAATATGATGATGATATAAGTTTGATTTTAATTAGTGTTAAAAATTAATTAGCATATTAAAATTACTCTAAAACTCTTCAGACTCCGCCGATTGCAGTTTTTCGGTTTTATCAGCAATCTTTAAATGTTCAATTAAATCTTCGCAATGTCCTTCCATAATATTGGATAAGTTGTACAACGTTAAGCCAATTCTGTGATCCGTAATTCTGTTTTGCGGATAGTTGTATGTTCTTATTTTATCACTTCTATCACCGCTTCCTACCATAGATTTTCTAATTGCAGATTGTTCAGCATTTTGCTTCTTTAATTCCAGATCATAAAGTCGTGCTTTTAATACCTTCATCGCTTTAATTCTATTTTTTAATTGAGATCTTTCATCCTGGCACTGGACAACCAGACCTGTAGGCAAGTGAGTCATTCGTACCGCAGTTTCAACTTTATTTACGTTCTGCCCACCGGCGCCACCGGATCTAAATATATCAATTTTAACATCGTTCATATTTACATCAACCTCAACATCCTCAACTTCAAGCATAACTGCCACAGATGCTGCAGAAGTATGCACTCTGCCGCTGCCTTCTGTTTCGGGTACACGTTGAACACGATGTACACCAGATTCAAACTTTAAATTTCCATAAACATTTTGCCCGCTTATAGAAAAAACAACTTCTTTCAATCCACCTAAACCAGTTTCATTTAATTCTATTAGTTCATATTTCCACCCGCAAATTTCTGCATAGCGCGTGTACATTCTGAAGAGATCATTTGCAAACAAAGCAGCTTCTTCACCTCCGGTACCGGCACGGATTTCCATTATCACATCTTTATCATCGTTTGGATCTTTAGGAAGCAGCAATGTTTTTATTTCCTCTTCCATATTTTCTTTTTTTGATTTTAATTCATCAAGTTCTAATTCTGCTAGTTCGATAAGTTCTGCATCGCGTGATGAGTTAATTATTTCAAGGTTTCCATCAATGTTCTTAATTACAGATGAGTATTTTTCGTAGGCAGCGATAATTTCTTCTAGATTAATTCTTTCTTTATTCAAGGTTCTGATCTTATCATAATTATTTTCATTCGCGGCATCAGAAAGCTGCGCATTTATCTGATCAAATCGTATTTTAATTTTTTCTAATCGCTCTAATAAATTCATTTCATTTCTCTAAATTTGGATAACAAATATACTTAAGTAGCTACAGATTTCTAAAAAAACTTAATTCATTAATAATGGGTATTAAAGAATGAATAACAAAAATTCCTCAATTCAGGTAAATTATTTCGTGACCTTAAACATTATCTTTTTTGCTCTTTTTTCTGGACAGGTAATCTATTTTTTTGTGGCATTATATCTCATCCAATCTGGCAATATAAATGAATACGGTGGGATGAATACTATTTTTATGTTCATCACGCCGATAGTTGTTCTTTCAAGCATACTTGTCTCTAAATTTATTTATACAAAACAGATTACTATGTTCGATAAGAGTTTACCTATAGAAAATAAATTGGTGTCTTATCGCACAGCAAATATCATTAGGCTGGCTCTATTAGAAGGCGCAAATATTTTTAACACATCTATTCTGATAATAACGGCTAATTACTTTTTTGCGGCCTTGTTCGTAATTATTATAATCCTATTTCTCTTCAATCGACCGAACAAAGAAAAATTTATCATGGATTATGAAGTATCCGCAGATGATGCAGTAAAACTAATATCCTAAAACGAACTATTTCGATTTTGGATTTGTTAATAAGTTCTAATAAAAAAATAGTGGTAAATGAAAAAATTTGATATCCCAAATATTTACAGAAGTTCTTTTATAACAAGAATTAAAAACGCAAGAAAGGATTCTGATCCGCGTAAAAAAGATTTTACTCCGACACTTTTAGATTTTGGTCAGGTTAGATTTTATTTAGCGCGCCATTTTGGTTTTTGCTATGGTGTAGAAAATGCAATCGAGATTGCTTACAAAACAATTGAAGCTAATCCCGGTAAACAAATTTATTTGCTGAGTGAGATGATTCATAATCCCGGGGTTAATAATGATCTTAAAAACCTTGGCGTAAAATTTTTAATGGATACTTCAGGAAAACAATTAATTGATTGGACTCAATTAAGTAAAGATGATATTGTTATAATCCCTGCTTTTGGAACAACAGTTGAGATTGAACAGAAACTTAATGAAATAGGTATAAATCCTTATCACTTTAACACAACCTGTCCATTTGTAGAAAAAGTTTGGAATAGGAGTGAGCAGCTTGGCAGTGAAAATTATACAATTGTAATTCACGGAAAGCATACGCACGAAGAAACCCGTGCTACTTTTTCGCACAGCAAAACAAAAGCAGCATCTGTAATTGTCCGAGATATTGAAGAAACAAAATTACTGGCATCATTCATTATAGGTGATAAATCTGAAGACGAATTTAATAAGACTTTTTCCGGAAGATTTTCTGAAGGATTTGATTTTAAAAAAGATTTACAAAAAATTGGTGTAGTGAACCAAACAACAATGCTTGCCACAGAAACTCAGGCAATCGCTGATTTACTTAAAGACACTATGATAAAAAAATATGGTGCTGAGGATATTAAAAATCATTTTGCAGATACACGCGACACACTTTGCTATGCAACTAATGATAATCAGGAAGCAACTTATGGTTTGCTAAAAGAGAAAGCTGATTTTGCAATAGTTGTTGGAGGATATAACAGTTCAAATACGTCGCACATTGTTGAGTTGTGTGAAGAAAAATTGCCAACTCATTTTATTTCTTCAGAAGAAAAAATTTTAAGTGATAAATCTATTTTACATTTTGATCTTCGT
>JBGAWM010000087.1:0-11354 GCA_044227615.1 Ignavibacteriaceae bacterium | reverse complement strand
AAATTGCGACTTTGGTTAATGAAGAAAAACCAGCAGGAAGTTATGAGGTTGAATTTTCCACCAAAGGCGGATACGCCTCCGGCGGAAATGCTTCCAATCTAACGAGTGGAGTTTACTTCTACACACTGCAAGCTGGCAATTACACTCAAACTAAAAAATTAATATTAATGAAATAATAATAATCCTTTATTAAAGGAGGTTCTTATGAAAAACTTTTCAATGTTTTTCAGTTTTTTACTCGTTTTGTTTTTGTCACTTTCAGTAATGGCTCAGTCTCCCTGGATTACGCAGCATGCACCTGGTTTGCCAAATTCCTCACAACCGCAGGTTATTTTTTCGCCTGTAAATGATAATGTTTGCTGGGGAAAAAACAGCAACAACTCACAATTTCTGCGAACAACCAATGGTGGAGATACTTGGTCTGTTTCTAATGTGACTGATGCTGCCGGATTAGAATGCTCAAGCATTTCTGCTTTAAATGCTAATACGGCTTGGATAGCAATGAATGATCCTTCCAATTTCACTAGCGGAGGAATATTCAAAACCACGGATGGCGGTTCAAATTGGGTAAAAGACTCAACTGCTTTCCAGGGTTCCGGTGGCTATCCGAATGTAATTCATTTCTTCGATGCTGACAATGGTGTTTGCGTTGGCGATCCGAGAGGCGGCTATTGGGAAATATATACCACAACAAATGGGGGTGCAAACTGGATACGTGTTCCCTCCGGAAATATTCCTGCTCCATTAACTGGTGAAGTTGGAATTGAACACACGATTGTTAATTCAGCAGGTAATTCTTATTGGTTTCAAACTTTTAGTAATCGACTATACAGAACAACAGATCATGGTTACACATGGACAGTTACTGATAGTGTTACCGGAGGCCCCAGCCAATTAGGTTTTTCATTTGCTTTCAAAGATGACCTGAATGGCTTGGCAATTGATTTTTTCCCCCAAACGAACTTTTCAAGAACCACGGATGGCGGGGTAACTTGGGCATCCATAAATCCTATACCCCCAGGGTTATCATCATTATCATTACGTTTTATTGTGTACGTAAAAGGAACAAATGGATCTTATGTCATCACTTCTCCTAATAATATTGGAGGTAACCAATCGGTACCCGGCACAGCATATTCTACTGATGATGGCGTAACATGGACACAAAATTGTAATTTATCTTGTGGCCCAGCCGTGTTTTCTTCTTACAATACAGGATGGTGCAGCAGCATAGAAATAAATGAATCAGTTTACAAATGGGTTTCAGATATACTTCCTGTTGAATTAATAAGTTTCAACTCTTCAGTAATTGGAAACAATATTAAACTTTCGTGGCAGACAGGTACCGAAATTAACAACCAGGGATTTGAGATATATCGTAATGGAAGTAAGATTACTTTTGTTGAAGGCAAAGGAACAACAGGCGAGAAGCAGGATTATTCGTTCGTTGATAAAAATCTTCAATCGGGTATTTATAATTACAGACTCAACCAGCTTGATTTCGATGGAACACAGGAAGTTGTTGGAGAGTTAACAGTTTACTTGACTTTGCCAGAGAAATATTCTTTAGAGCAAAACTATCCCAATCCATTCAATCCTTCAACAACAATAAGGTATTCAATTCCGGCTTCTGAGTTTGTAACTCTGAAAATTTATGATGTATTGGGAAATGAAATTGCGACTTTGGTTAACGAAGAAAAACCAGCAGGAAATTATGGAGTTGAGTTTAACAGTCATTCCGACGAAGGTCGGAATCTCACCAGCGGAGTTTACTTCTACACACTGCAAGCTGGTAATTACACTCAAACTAAAAAATTAATATTAATGAAATAGTAATAATCCTTTATTAAAGGAGGTTTTATGAAAAATATTTTTTATTACCCAGTCATTAAACTAACTAAATTCGCATGTTCACTGAATCACAGAGAAGTAAAGAAATGAAACACTTAAATATTTTTCTGATGAGCATAATCTTGTTTGCTGGTTATTCTAAAACTGCATTTTCACAAAGCCCAAAATGGCGAACATTACCTGGGGCACCTACCGGCGCCAGAATGGATGATGTGTTTTTTACTAGTCCATCCATAGGCTGGGTTATTGCCTCAAACTGCGATTGGTGGAGTTGTTCGGGAAAGATTTGGAAAACGATTGATGGCGGAGAAACATGGGCACTCCAATCAGAATCAGAAGGTTATCCACGTAGCATTGGCTTTGCAGATTCTCTAACCGGTTGGCTTGGTTTACTTTCAAATTACGACAGCCTTGGAGTACTGTACCATACGATAGATGGAGGGGAAAACTGGTCTCTCGTTCAGAATATCCCAGAGCCACGTCCGCAAGGAATCTGTGGAATTTCTGTTGTCAATGACTCTGTTGTTTACGCGTCTGGTAGATACAATGGCCCACCCCGTGTAATAAAGACAACAGACCGCGGAATAACCTGGACCTCGATGGATCTATCCGCTTACGCAGGGGCACTTGTAGATTGCTATTTCTTCAGCCCGGATTCAGGGTTTGTCGTAGGCTCGTCAAACGCTGATTATCATTCAGGTTACGCATTGGTACTTTTCACCTCTGATGGAGGCGATACTTGGTCAATACAGCACTACGGCAGCCGGTTAGGTGAACTCTGCTGGAAGATTCAATTCCGCACAAGAACAACGGGTTATGTGTCCATCGAGAAGTTCTCACAGGGACCCACCTATTATCTCAAGTCTACAGATGGTGGAATCACCTGGAGTGATCAATTGTTTCAAAATTCAGCTTATGACGTCCAGGGAATTGGATTCATAAGTGATTCTATGGGTTGGCTAGGCGGATGGATGGGTGACACATATGAAACCACAGACGCAGGAGCATCATGGCATTTGGCGGGATTCGGAAACATAATTAACAGGTTCCGTTTTTTGAGTGATACTCTGGCTTACGCCGTAGGAAGTACAGTGTACAAATATTCAATTGATAGTGTTGGGGGCACAGTATGGGTTAATGAAAACCAGATACAGATAATCCAAGGCAAATTCTTTTTGAGTCCAAACTATCCCAACCCATTCAACCCATCAACTACTATCGAGTTCTTAATTCCAACTGCTGAGTTTGTAACGCTTAAAGTTTATGATGTTTTGGGGAATGAAGTAGCAACTATAGTTAACGAAGAAAAACCTGCCGGAAGTTATGAAATTAATTTTGATGCCTCAGAACTTTCATCAGGAATTTATTTCTATAAACTACAGACGGGCAGCTTTGTTGAAACAAAGAAGATGATCCTTTTAAAGTAATTTTATTTTTTACTCGTCCGGCTGATCCACAATTGGTTAGCCGGAATTTATCTTTTCCATTCTGTTCGGTTTTTCTCTCGAAGAATTACTATAAATATTTCCGTGCGTATTGCTTTGCTAATCCACCGTTGCTAATTTATTCCTGCAAACTTTCTGATATTATAATATTTACATCAGAATAATAAATCTATCACATCATTGAAAGGATTTGAGATGCGCTGGAAGGGAAGAAAAGAAAGTTCAAATGTTGAAGATAGACGAGGTATGTCGCCAGGGGGAAAAGGAATGATCGGCGGCGGCATCGGAACAATTGCAATTGTACTTGTGGTTCTGTTACTCGGTGGAGATCCTACCTCTATAATTCAAAATGTTCAATTAGATAATCAAACCACAAATACTAATTATACTGAATCTGCAAAGGATAAAGAACTGGCTCAGTTTGTCGGTGTTGTTCTAGCTGAAACAGAAAATGTGTGGCATGCAATATTTAAAGAAGAAGGCTCAACTTACCGCGAACCAAAATTAGTTTTATTCAGCGGGTCTGTACAATCTGCTTGCGGTACGGCGGGTGCGTCAACAGGTCCATTTTATTGTCCGGGTGATGAAAAACTTTATATCGATTTAAGTTTTTTTGAAGAGCTTCAAAGGCGATTTAAAGCTCCGGGTGATTTTGCAATGGCATATGTAATTGCTCACGAGGTTGGTCATCATATTCAAAACCTAACAGGAGTAATGGATAAGATGAATGAAATTCGTTCACAAGTAAGCAAAGAAGAATACAATCAATATTCTATAAGAGTAGAATTGCAAGCTGATTTTTATGCCGGTATTTGGGCACACTACACAGAGCAGCAGAATCTTCTGGAAAGCGGTGATCTTGAAGAAGCATTAAATGCAGCAAGTGCCGTTGGTGATGACAATATTCAAAAGCAGGCGCAAGGTTATGTTGTTCCGGAATCATTTACTCACGGAACATCTGCTCAAAGAAAAAAATGGTTTTATAAAGGATTTACTTCGGGAGATATAAGACAGGGCGATACATTTACAGCAAGAGACCTTTAATAAATTTTAGTGCTAATTTTTTATCATCATCAAAAGAGGCAAGCATGGAGTCATTAAAAAAATTTTCACCGGCGTTTTATGGAGTAATAGTAATATTATTTTTTCTGCCTTTTGTAAATCTCTCCTGTGGTGGACAAACGATAATGAGCGTTACAGGATTTCAGCTAATCACAGGTACGGAAGTTAATCCAACCGGAATGTTTGGCGGCGAAATGAATTCACCCGATGAACTTAATGCAGATCAAAAGAAAGAAATTGAGTCACAACCATTGGCTCTTTTTGCTTTTGTTGCGGCAATTATTGGTTTGATACTAAGCTTCTTTAAAATGAGAGTTATAGCTATAAGCAACGTTGTGGTTTCAGTTGTAGGTGTTGTGTTTTTACTTTTGCTTAAAGTAAGTCTTGATGGTGATGCAGATCTAAATGTCAGCGGACAAAATGTGATAACTCTCGATTATCAATTTGCATATTGGTTTTCTATTATTTTGTTTATTGCAGGGGCAGTCGTTCAGTGGAAAATATTTGCCGATGACGGACCCGCCAAAGTAAATGTGTTAAACTAATTAATAACTAAATTGAACTATAAAAGACGGTCTTATAACACATCTCTTAATGGTAGTCGCAAGCTTCAGCTTGCGTGAATATAACAAATACACAACTTGAAAGTTGCGGCTACCGTGTCTTTAAGACTTATGAGATAGTCTCTTCTCTTTCACAAAAATTCCACTTGCATAACTTTGTTTTAATAAACATCAAAGCTATTTTTTCAACAAAACTCGGACTTATTATATTGTTTTAATAAAAGGAGAGATTTTTTGAAAAATATTTTACACTTGCGATTATTACAAATTTCGTTTTTATTAATTCCTATTTCATCTCTTTTATTTCCGCAGTCAAGTACTTCAAATCTAAACTATTATAATTTAGTTGCGGATAAAATCACAAAAAAAGTTTTAACAGAAAAAACGGGATACAAATTGCTGCAAGAGCTTTGTGAAATTGGGCCGAGATTAAGCGGGTCTGAAAATTCACTACGCGCGATTTCCTGGGCTGAAGAAAAATTGGAAAATTTTGGAATTGATAAAGTTTGGCTGCAGCCGGTTATGGTACCGCATTGGGAAAGAGGAAATATACAAACAGCACTTATTGTAAAAGATAAAAGTATAAATGGAAAATCTCTTAACATACTTGCTCTCGGAGGCAGCATTTCAACCCCCGAAAATGGAGTCACTGCAAAAGTTATTGAAGTAAAAAACTTTACTGAATTAAAAGAGAGACAAAACGAAGTAAAAGGAAAAATTGTTTTCTTCAGTCGTCCGGTTGATGAAAGTTTATTTGATACTTTTGCAGGATACGGAAGTGCAGTTGATCAAAGAGTTTATGGCGCCATCGAAGCAACCAAGTTTGGTGCCGTTGCTGTGCTTATCCGATCGGTTACAACAAAGCATGATAATGTACCTCACACGGGCGTGATGATTTATGCTGATTCGCTGCCCCAAATTCCTGCAGCCGCAATTGGTTATCTTGATGCAGATTATTTACACAATGCACTTATTGATGAACCAAATCTTTCAATTTCTCTTAAATTAAATTGTAAAACTTTGCCGGACGCACAATCATATAATGTAATTGCGGAGATAACAGGGACAGAATTCCCGGATGAAATAATTGTTATTGGAGGACACTTTGATAGCTGGGATCAAGGATGTGGTGCGCACGATGACGGTGCCGGCTGTGTGCAATCGATGGAAGTTTTAAATCTCTTTAAAGAGCTTAATATAAAACCCAAAAGAACTATTCGATGTGTATTGTTCATTAACGAAGAAAACGGATCACGTGGCGGAAAGGAATATGGAAAATTTGCAGAGATTCATAATGAAAATCATCTTGCTGCAATAGAATCCGATCGCGGCGGTTTTACTCCCATTGGATTTGATGTTGATTCTGATTCTTCAGTACTCAACAAGATTAAAAACTGGAGTTCTATTTTGGAGAAATCAGGAATTAATTGGATTAGAAAAGGCGGCAGCGGTGTTGATATTCAGTACATCAAAAACACAAAAGCAAAAATTGGTTACGTTCCCGATGCGCAGAGATATATGGATGTCCATCATTCAGCAAACGATACATTTGAATCAGTTCATCCCAGAGAACTTGAACTTGGTACGGCATCAATTGCAATTATGGCTTATCTTATAAGCGAAGAAGGATTATAAAAACAATTACTAAAATTCTTTATTGATTTATTTATAATTAAAGGAAATTTATGCAAGCTTTAGAAAACATCCTTACTCAAATCAGTGATTTACTCTGGGGATATCCGCTTATAATTCTTCTATTTGGCACTCACGTTTTTTTAACATTCAGACTAAAAATTATTCAAAGGTTCATCGGCAAAGCTATAAAAATTTCTTTACGCAGAGATAAAGAGGGCAAAGGAGATATAAGTCAGTTTGGTGCTTTAACCACGGCACTTGCCGCAACTATCGGAACGGGAAATATTGTTGGAGTTTCTACTGCTGTAGCTGCTGGGGGACCCGGAGCCGTTTTGTGGATGTGGTTAACAGGTGTTTTTGGAATAGCTACAAAGTACAGCGAAGCGTTACTCTCTGTAAAGTACAGAGTAAAAATGCCCGATGGTTCAATGGCTGGTGGACCAATGTATGTTCTTGAACGCGGATTAAATATGAAATGGCTTGCTGTTTTATTTGCTGCATTCACATCTGTAACTGCATTTGGTATCGGGAATATGGTACAGGCTAATTCTATTTCAACCCTAGTTAATGAAGCATTTCAAGTACCATTGTGGATAACAGGATTAGTATTAACTGTTCTTACTGCCGTTGTAATCATCGGCGGAATAAAATCCATTGCAAAAGTTTGTGAACGGCTCGTTCCGTTTATGGCAATTACTTATGTGCTTGGCTGTTTAATAATTCTTGGAATGAACATTAAGGGAATTCCGGATACGATTATGCTGATACTTAATAGTGCGTTCAGCGGACACGCAGTTGTTGGCGGTTTTCTTGGTGCGGGAATGAAAGAAGCAATTAGATTTGGAATTGCACGCGGATTATTTTCTAATGAATCCGGTTTAGGAAGTGCGCCAATTGTTGCCGCTGCTGCACAAACAAAAAATCCAGTACGGCAAGCACTGGTTTCATCAACAGGAACATTTTGGGATACGGTTGTGGTGTGTGCGATGACAGGATTAGTAATTGTAAACTCCGGTGAATGGGTAAAAGGACTTTCCGGTGCTGCACTTACTAAACAGGCTTTCAGTGATTTTCATATTGTGGGTCCCATCGTACTTACACTTGGATTATTGACATTTGTTTTTTCTACAATTCTCGGCTGGTCTTATTACGGCGAGAAAGCAGCAGAATATCTTTTCGGAAATAAAGTTGTAAAACCTTACCGCTATCTTTGGGTGATGTTTGTTATGATTGGTTCTGTTATGTCTTTAAACGTTGTTTGGACTTTTGCTGATATTACTAACGCACTAATGGCAGTTCCAAATCTTGTTTCATTGCTTTTATTGAGCGGAGTAATTGCCAGCGAAACAAAAAAATATCTCTGGGAGGATAATCTGAATGATGAAGGAGAGTAAGATAAAATGCGAAATGTATTTATAATAACTGGAAATTTATTTTGAAGCACTTAAATAAAATTCTGTTCTTTATCCTCATACTGTTTATAAATTTATTGCAAGCTCAAGATTGGATAAAAAACTTTTCTGGTATTCCGCTTGAAACAGGATTAGTATGGGATTGGGTTACAAGAACTAACGGTCTTCCTGGCAACAGAGGAGCCGTTGATAGTATGAAACTGGCTGGTATTGATATTGTACACATATTGTCAGTTAGCTCCGGAAGAGTGGATACGACAATAAAATGGTTAAATACTGGCTTTCGTGTTTTACCATTTAAATCATTTGATAACTCTGGAAATGTTTATAACTGGATACAACATTACACAGATGCTAAATATTCTGTTTGGGAAGCGGAGGGAAGTGCTTTGGGAAATGATGATGTAGGATTGATTCAAATGGATGGTATCAAAACTGAAATAGTCCAGTTTGATAGTTCAACATTAATTAGACGCAGAGGTAATATTCAAAACTCGGTTGATCAATTTACGGAAGGTCCTTATTATGATCAGGATGTATATTATTATGCGGCTCAAGATAACAAAATTGCTCCGGTTACATATAATGCAAATTTCTACTTAATGCTCGAAAACAATACCCCGGCATCACCTTACAATCCAGAAGACACTATCTGCATTTTACAGGTTACATATTCAAATAATTTGACTCCGACAGTCTTAGATACTACAGCTATTATTAAAGAAAGAGTTGTAAAAAGAAATGATTTTGATAATTTGGGAATTATTGATACGGTATCAATAAGTTATAGATTAGACAATACAATTTCATTAGCAAAAAGATTTTTAAAAAAAGCTAATTTAAAGCCCGGACCAAGAGATAGCCGCGGCTATATTCAATTTAAAGTAATCTGGTGTGGTAAATCCAACAAGCAGGGTAAACCAAAATATTTGTTATCCTTTGATAAAGTGATCCTTTCGGATGAAAGAGGAAGAGAACTTAAGGACTCTTCATCAAAAGCTTTTAGAAGAATCGAATTACAAGATCAAAAATTAATTTCCTATAAAAATGATATTCCCGGATGGATTGGAATAGATGAACCGGTTAGTATTGATGTGTTTGAACCAATAAGAATAGTAAAAGAAGTACTTGTAAAAAAAACAGCAAATAGCCGCCCGCTAATAATTCCTTTTATGGGAAGCTGGTCTGGTTACTGGGATGTTGCAAATAATAAATTTGGAGCAATGGGAAAAAGCAGATGGAAAGTTTTTGGACTGCGAGTTGGTCCAATAAATATCATACAGAATTTTTATCTTTATGAATATCCATATCGCAGTAATAAAGCTCCTTGCAACTGTATTAGTTATAGAGATAAAAATATCAGGGTACTCGCGGAGATGAACTATAAACAAGCTTATCAGTTAGATCCAAATTTTGGTGCAAGTATCCAGTGCGGAGCAATAGAAAATACGCAGGCTTATCAACGAAATGTTCGCAGGCATGAAGTTTTATACAATGCAAATCTTGCCTTAATGTATGGTGCTAAATTTATTCAGTTATGGAATTATTTTGCACAAACCAAAACTAGTGTAAACTCAGGATATACTAACCATGGAATTGTTGATTGGAATCCTAGTATTAAGAATACAATTTATACAGATAAATATTTTATGCTCCGCGATACTCTTAATCCAAGGCTTGAAGGCTGGTTCGGACAAACAATTAAGAAGCTTGTTCCGGAATTTGAAAGAAATTCATTAGGTATAACACTTTCAACACAGGATGAAAATGTTGAGTACATAAAAAACATTAATTTACTAAGCACTAAGAATGATAGCATTCCAATTTTCGATTTGGGATTTTTCTCTAACCCGTCTTCACCAGATACAACAGGTATGGAAGATCGATATTTTATGTTATTGAAGAGATACTACCCCCAATCGCTGGGTCTGGAAAGTTTTAATTTATCTTTCAGTCATATGTTAAATTATAATAATTGGCAGATCACAGACTATATAGACTCGCTCACTTATACAATATATCCAAATCAAAATGGCGAATACGTTTCAAATGTATTTAAACTTTTAAAAGGCGATGCCGTATTTTATCGTTTAGCACCAGTCGTTAAATATGGTGGTAAGTTGGTTTATAATGAATCCGTTACGAATGGCACCACTCTATATAGTCAAATGACAATAGAAAAAGGAGCTTCACTTACGGTTGATGGAGTTTATAATGCAAGTGCAAATATTATAGTTAAGCCTGGTGGAAGGATAATATACAAAAACAACAGCAAGATAGTTTTTAGTAATGGAGCCAGATTAATAAATGAATAAAATGATCTCGATTTGTGTAAAGTTTTTTCCTTGGAAGAAGATTTGCTTGAAATAATTTTTTTTGAATAAATAGTTTTGTGAGTTCTACCCGATATACCACAGATATTTTTATCGCCAGAATATTTATAGCAGCATTCTAGTTTTAATTGTTTCAGGAATTGCTTTTAATTCTTTCATTATCTCAGCAGAATTATTTTTCTGATCGATATCAATTATTACATAACCAATGTGCGCATCGGTCTGCAAGTATTGAGATGCAATGTTAAGTTTTCTTGATGTGAACACTTTGGTTATTTTATTTAACACGCCGGGCTGATTTTTATGAATATGCAAATATCTCTGCTTATTAAGATTGGGTGTTAATGCAACTTCAACAAAATTTGTTGCTCCGATTGTTGTTCCAACATCGCAGTATTTAACCAACTTTTCAGAAACTTCCAGAGCAATGTTTGCCTGTGCTTCTGAGGTGCTTCCGCCGATGTGCGGAGTTAGAATTACGTTTGGAAATTTTTGTAGAACATTTTTAAACGCATCTTTATTGGAATTTGGTTCGTTGGGAAAAACATCTATTGCCGCACCGGCTAAATGATTATTCTCAAGAGACTTTCCAAGCGCATCAATTATAACAACAGAGCCTCTTGATGCATTAATCAAATAAGAACCCTTTTTCATCAAACTTAATTCGTTTGCGCTAATCATATTTTTTGTAAGATCGGTTTCCGGAACATGAAGAGTAACAATATCAGAAACAGAAAGAAGCTCCTGCAAACTTGAACAGGATTTTGCGTTACCAAGATTTAACTTCTTATCAATATCATAATAGAAAACATTCATTCCTAAGGATTCTGCAAGAATAGAAACTTGCGAACCAATGTGTCCATATCCAACTATTCCTAAATTCTTTCCTCTTACTTCATAAGAATTTGAAGCATCTTTAAGCCAAACACCATTGTGTGCGGCAGAGTTTTTTTCCGGAATACCGCGAATAAGAAAAATACATTCTGCAATCACCAGCTCTGCAACAGAACGTGTATTAGAAAAAGGAGCGTTAAATACCGGAATTCCATGCAG
>JBGAWM010000086.1:0-11727 GCA_044227615.1 Ignavibacteriaceae bacterium | reverse complement strand
TGCCCTTAGCTGTGCATTGATTCATAAACCCAAAGTTCTTTTTCTTGACGAGCCAACCACCGGAGTTGACCCGGTTTCACGAAAAGAATTCTGGGAAATGTTAAAGCGGTTGAAAACGCAAGGTATAAGTATTCTGGTTTCAACTCCTTATATGGATGAAGCAAACTTATGTGATAGAATTGCGCTTATTCAAACAGGTAAAATTTTAGAAATAGATACACCGCAAAATATTGTAAACAGATTTGATAAAAAGCTCTACGCTGTTAAATCAAATAGTATGTTTAATCTATTAAACGATTTACGAGCTTATTCCAAAACGGAATCTTGCTTTGCTTTTGGCGATTATCATCATCTCGTTTTAACTGAAGAAAATCCAGATGTAATTGAATTGAAAACTTATTTAAAAAATCACGTTGAACTTGAGATTGCTCAAATCAAACCAGGCATTGAAGATCGTTTTATGCAGTTGATGAAAGCCCATCCCAACCCTTCCCTAAGGGAAGGGCTTTAGAAAATTTATGAGAATAATTTAGATGAATAACGAAATAGTTATTAAAACCGATAAGCTCACAAAAAAGTTTGGTGATTTTACTGCCGTCAGCGAAATTACTTTTGAAGTTACTAAAGGAGAGATATTCGGTTTTCTGGGTGCTAATGGTGCAGGCAAAACAACAGCTATGAAAATGTTAATCGGAATTTCCAAGCCAACAAGTGGCAATGCAACAATCGCAGGATTTAATGTTTACAAAGAAACCGAAAAGATTAAAAAAAGTATTGGATATATGAGTCAGAAGTTTTCTTTGTATGAGGACTTAACCGTCAACGAAAATATTCAACTGTTTGGTGGAATATATGGTTTGTCGGACAGCGAAATAGAAATAAGAAGAAGCGAACTGATAGCAAAATTAAATTTGCAAAATGAAGCTGATAAATTAGTTGGTTCACTGCCGCTTGGATGGAAACAGAAACTAGCTTTTAGTATTGCAATCTTTCACTCACCTAAAATTGTTTTCTTAGATGAACCAACAGGCGGTGTTGATCCGATTACAAGAAGACAATTTTGGGATATGATTTACGAAGCTTCGCATAATGGTATAACAGTTTTTGTAACAACGCACTACATGGATGAAGCAGAATACTGTGATCGTGTTTCTATTATGGTGGATGGAGTTATAAAAGCGCTCGATTCCCCTGCAGGATTAAAGAAACAATTTAATGCTCACTCGATGGATGAAGTTTTTATTATGCTTGCACGTGATGCAAAACGAGGTGAATAAATATATTGCTTGTCATAAGTTTTCTTAAAAAGGGAAACGAAGAATTGTCTTTCCCACGAAAGTGGGAATCCATTTTCCACGTTGGTTTTGGATTCCCGTTTTCACGGGAATGACACATAAATCTAAATTAATAAACAAGCCCTGAAATGACGTAAAAGTAACATGAAACAGTTAACAACATTTGTAAAAAAAGAATTCCATCATATACTTCGAGATACCCGTTCAATGTTGGTGTTAATCGGTCTGCCGATTGTCCAACTTCTTCTCTTTGGTTTTGCTATTACAACTGAAGTGCGCAATGCTAATATTGCCATACTGGATAATTCAAAAGATGAAGTTACGCAAAGTATCATCACCAAAATAGAAAGCTCACAGTATTTTGATATCGACAGAACAATTTCAACTAATGAACAAATTGAAAAGTCCTTTAAAACCGGCAAAATAAAATTAGCAGTAGTTTTTCAACCAAATTTTCAAAATGAATTATCGCACTCGAACAAGGCACAGCTTCAAATTATTGCAGATGCAACTGATCCAAACCAGGCAACAACACTTACAAATTATTTAAGCTCGATTGTAAAAGATTATCAAAATGAGTTGAATCAGCAAAATAAATTACCTTATAATATTAATACAGAAATGCGGATGCTTTATAATCCGCAGTTAAAAGGTGCTTACACATCAGTGCCCGGCGTAATGGGAATGATACTTTTACTAATCTCTGCAATGATGACTTCGATAGCAATTGTAAGAGAAAAAGAATTGGGAACGATGGAAATACTTCTTGTTTCACCAATGCAGCCATGGCTTGTGGTTATTAGTAAAGTAATTCCATACTTCATTATTTCATTAATCAATGTTGCAACGATTTTAGTACTTAGTGTTTTTGTACTCGGACTTCCTATCGAGGGAAGTTTGTTCTTACTAATTGCTTCAACAATCATATATATTTTTTGTGCGCTATCGCTCGGGATACTAATTTCAACTATAACAGAAACGCAGCAAGCAGCAATGCTTATTTCTCTGCTTGGTTTAATGCTGCCGGTTGTGATGTTAAGCGGCTATGCATTTCCGATTGCAAACATGCCAACTGTTCTGCAAATACTATCGAACTTGGTTCCTGCAAAATGGTACATTATAATTGTAAAAAATGTAATGATAAAAGGAATTGGAATAGAACAAATCTGGAAAGAACTATTAATTCTTTTAGCGATGACAGGAACATTTTTAATTATCAGCATAAAAAGATTTAAGATCAGGTTATAATGCGAACACTAAAATTTTTATTAAGAAAAGAATTTTTACAAATCTTTCGTGATAAACTTATTCTAAGAATGATATTTGCATTGCCTATAATACAGCTTATTATTCTTCCTTATGCAGCAACATATGAAATGAAAAACATAACACTTAGTGTTGTTGATAACGATCATTCTGAATATTCAAGAAAACTTATTAATAGTTTTACTGCTTCAGATTATTTTCAACTTGTAGATTATTCTAAAACATACTCAGATGCATTAGACCAGGTAGAAAAAGACAATGCTGATTTGATTATTGAAATCCCAAAAGGCTTTGAGCGTGATCTTATCAGAGAAGATGAAACAAAAATTTTATTAGCTGCCAACGCAATAAGCGGACAAACTGCCGGACTGGCTGTAGCTTATGCAAATACTATATTAAGAGATTTTAACAACGATGTTCGTGTTCAATGGATTCAGCAGCCGAGACTAAATGCAATTCCAGTAATTGATATCACAAGTTCTAATTGGTTTAATACACAAATGAATTATAAAATGTTTATTGTCCCGGGTGTACTGGCTCTCCTTGTCACTTTAGTTGGATATTTAATGTCATCCTTAAATATTGTAAAAGAAAAAGAGATTGGAACGATAGAACAGCTTAATGTTTCACCTATAAAAAAATATCAATTCATTTTAAGTAAGCTAATTCCCTTTTGGGTTCTTGGTTTAGTTGTGTTAACCATTGGATTCATCATCAGCTTTATTATTTACGGAATTTATCCAGCAGGAAGTTTTTGGGTTGGATTTCTTTTTGCAGGAATATATTTGATTGCACTGCTCGGGTTTGGTTTGCTAACTTCTATCTATGCCGATACACAACAGCAAGCAATGTTTATCGCATATTTTTTCATGCTGATTTTTATATTGCTTGGCGGATTATTTTCACCGATTGATAATATGCCGGATTGGGCACAATACTTAACTTACATCAATCCTGTTCGCTATCTGATCGAAGCAATGAGAATGCTTGTACTAAAAGGCAGCAGCTTTTGGGATTTGCGTTATCATTTTTTAATTGTCACAGGATTTGCAATTGTGTTTAACGGATTAGCAATTTGGAATTATAAAAAGACTATATAACAAATAAAAAGAGAGGACTGAAATGAATAATTCAAAATTAAAACTATCGCGAATATTTTTAATCGCTTTAATTAGTCTTATAAGTAGTGTAATAATTGCAACTAATAAAGGAAATGCGCAAACAATGGAATCTTATAAAGTTATTGATGTAACAAGTGAAATTATTGATGGAAAAGAAAAAGAAGTTAATATGTTGTTTGAAGGTGAAAGAAGAAAAATTGTACAACTTACTTTAAGAAACGGGAAAAATCTTGAAGGTCATAGTGCCAAAGAACCTATTGTTATTCAATGTGTTGCCGGTGAGGGTGAACTAATAATTAAAAATGATGAAGAAAGTAATACAATTAAATTATTGCCGGGCACATTTGTAACTGTTGAAGCTAATGTAGTACACGATGTTATTGGAAAACCTTCCGTTTCAATTGTGTTGATTAGATTTTTGGAAGAGTAATGTATTTCTATGAGAACGTTTGGAATATTTCGTCCGTTTTTTTTGATAGTAACACTGTTCTTTATTTCAATAAACTTAACCGCACAAGTCTATCACTATAATTCATTACCATCAGGTCTTTCACGAAGTCAAAATTTAGAATTAAAGGACACACTTACAACTGAAAAAAAAGCCAAAAAAAATTATTGGCTTCCTGCTGTTGAAATTATTGGTTTAAATTTTGCTGTTTGGGGTTATCACAGATATTTAAGCGGTGAAAACTGGTCTAATATCAGTTGGGAAACAATAAAGTATAATTTTAAATACGGTTTTGAATGGGATGTGGATGGATACCTTACAAATCAATTTTGGCATCCCTACCACGGATCTAATTATTATAATGCTGCAAGATCAAACGGGCTGGGATTTTGGGAATCAGCTCCTTATGCTTTCTTCGGAAGTCTGACGTGGGAATATTTTTTTGAAAACGAACGACCATCCTATAATGATATTGTTAATACCCCGGTTACTGGAATTACTTTGGGTGAAATTTCTTTTCGGGTGTCAAATCTTATTATTGATGAAAGTTCTACAGGATTAGAAAGAGTAGTGCGTGAGTTCTCATCAACACTCATCGATCCCATGCAAGGATTAAATAGAATGATCAGAGGTGAAATGTGGAAAACAGGTACATCTCCAGAGAAGCAGGATTTTGGTGTTTTAATTTCGTTAGGGGCACATAATGTTTTTTTTGATAATACATTTAATAAAAGCAGTTCTTACGTACATTTAGGTGTCGATTTGAATTACGGAAATCAATTCGCCATTTCAACTCACAATAAGCCATTTGATTTTTTTACATTACACACAGATGTTAATATAGGTCCAGGGGATAATATCGTTGGGATTTTTGCAAGTGGCGTGCTTTGGGATAATCGCATTAAACTTTTTGACAATTCAAAAAACATACTTGGTATCTACAAGGAAATAGATATTCTTATTAATACTATTTATAAACTTTCTGCTACAAGTGTTACCGGGCAAATGATAAATACCATTCCCCTATCTTCAAACTTATCTATGATAAATTATATTGGTGTTTCAGCAATCCTAATGGGTGCTACTAATTCTCAATATGCCAGCGAATTTGGGAAAGATTATAATATTGGTCCAGGTGCCAGTGGAAAAATAGGAATTAAATTTTCCTTAAATGATTATGGAAATTTATTCGCAAATTATAAGCGTTATTGGATCCATACACTTAGCGGCGCTCAGAGCGAGGAATTTGTTGGGTTGTTGAATACAGGAATTAGCTTTGACGTTTACAACAATACTGAACTTGGCTTGAATCTTTTATTATATGAGCGATATGGTCATTATAAAAATTTTCCGAATACTCAAAATTCTAACGCTGCTATTAGATTATTTATTTCACAAAACATTTAATACAAAAAAGGAATCTTAAATGATCAAAACTATTTTTATAAAAATTGCAGCAACTGTTGCTGCACTATTTAGTCTTCTAACAATTGTTGAAGGCTCACAGGTTTTACTTGGACTAACCCAACAAGAATATATTGTGTTCACTCCGCTGCTTATTTATAACGTTGTTATGGCTATTGTTGGGTTGTTTATTGGTGGAATGATTTGGGTTAACCATAAAAAAGCACTAACCATTACATCTATTGTGACAGCCTTACATTTAATTGTGCTAATTGTTGTAGCAGTAATTTTTATTTCAGATGGTCCGGTAGCTATGCATAGCGTACAAGCTATGACTATCCGATCTGTAATCTGGTTAGCAATTACATTAGTTACATGGAAAATAAACCAATCAAATAAAATAAATATCGAGAAATAACAACAAACAAAAGAAAGAATATTATATAAAAAGTAAAATCATCGCGGTCATTTTTGGCATAATTCTATTATTTCCAATTTCCGCACAAAGTCAAATATCATTATTGGACACAGAAAAAGTAAACGATTATTTATCGCTTAGCACGCAGCAAACTTCAAAAATTAATCCAATGATCGAACAGATAAAAAACATTCTTGAAGAAGATAAAAAAATAATTGCTGAGATAAAGGAACGAGTTAAAAACGATGATGAACCGGGTTTTTTTGAAAAAATCGGAGTAAAAAGAGGACACGACAATCGTTCTTCGAAAATTGAAGATTTGATAGATGATATCGAAGATCAATTAACTGATCAGCAAAAAACAAAATTTGATAATATTGAAAAACCGGAACTAAAAGCACTTAAGAAAGAAGATGTTTTTGGGAAATGAATTGAGTATCCCAAGTGAATTAAAGTTGGATACACCAGCAAATATATTTTAGTCTGTAATAATTACTTTTTAAAAAGGAAATCTAAGTTTGTTTAAAACCTCATCCATCCGCACCCATTATCTGGTTGCAACTACTCTATTATTTTTTCTATTTCTTACTGGCGAAACAATTAGTCAAAGTAAAACCGGTATAATTTCAGGCGAAGTGAGAGACGCTATTACTAAACAACCACTTCCAGGTGCAAATATCTTAATTGATGGAACAAATCTTGGTTCTGCATGTGATGAGAATGGTTATTATGTTATAAAAGATTTAGTGCCCGGAAAATATTCTTTAAAAGTTTCAATGATCGGTTACCTATCTTCAGTGATAACCGAATTAAACATAAGCCCTAACAGAAATCAATCAGTAAATTTTGAACTAAATTCCACTGCTATGGAAATGGATGAGGTGAATGTAACTGCGGATTATTTTTATAAACCCGATGAGAACCCGGTAAGTTTTAGAACGATTTCACCGGAAGAAATTAGAAGATCACCCGGTTCGGCAGAAGATATTTTTAGAGTGATGCAATCTATGCCAGGTGTTGCAACTGCAGGTGCAAAAAGTGCACAACTTATTGTTAGAGGCGGCAGTCCCGATGAAAATCTTACACTGCTTGATGGTATTGAAGTATATAACCCAATCCATTTTGCGCGAACTGGTGAATCAATGGGGGTAATAAGTATAGTTAATCCCGCACTGCTTCAAAAAGTTGATTTTCTTACCGGCGGTTTTCCGGTAAGATATGGTGATAAAATGTCATCTGTTTTTGATATGAGTCTACGTGATGGTAATAAAGAAGTTTTTAATACCGATGTAAATTTAAATATTGCAGGATTTGGTTTAATGTTAGATGGACCGCTTATTGAAAATAGTAATATGGTACTTTCTTTGCGTAGAGGTTTCTTTGATTTAATTACAGCCACGCTTAACCGTCCGGTTGCTCCGAGTTATTATGATGCTGTTGGAAAAGTAACTTATGATTTAGACAGTAAAAATAAAATCAGTCTATTAGGATTTTATTATTTAGATCAGATTGAACGTACCGGATCAGAAAAAGATGAACCTGCAAGCTGGAACAGATATGAATTTCTGACAAGAGATGACTATGGTGCGGCATTTGGAGTAAATTGGCGTTCGCTCATTTCCGAAAATGCTTTTACTTTAACAACGGTTTCATATACAAGCAATGGTTGGAACACACTTCAGGGCACCGAGTTTGAACGGTCTTTAATGGGAGAAGATATTCGCGAGAATGAGTTGAGTCTGAAATCAGAATTAAATTATAAATTATCAACAAGATTTAATTTTAAGATTGGAGGACAATTTAAATCCATAAATTCTTATAATGAATCGTGGACTCCGGAAGATACAACACGAAGTGGCACGATTATTCCAGCAAATATAATTTCATATAAGCCCAGCGCCACGACAAAAGCAGCTCTTTTTTTACAAACATCTTATCGAATTGTTGATCCGCTGATTGTTACTGCCGGGCTGCGTTATGATTATTTTGCTCTTACATCAGAAAATAATTTCAGTCCCCGTATTTCTCTTTCATATAATATTGCAGATAGAACAATTTTTAATCTTGCCTGGGGAAGATATTATCAATCTCCCGCAAGTTATCAAGTTGCACCAGACACACGTAATCTTTTGTTAAAAAGCAGTTATGCAACTCATTATATAGCCGGGATTGAGCAACGATTAGGTTATGACACAAAAGCAAGTATTGAAATCTATCACAAAGAACTTTCAAATCTTTTTGTTGATCCAGACAGCTCCAGTCTTCTATTAAACACCGGCAGTGGATATGCGCAAGGGATTGAATTTGCCTTGCAAAAGAAATTTACAGTTGGATTTGTTGGAAGTGCCTCATATTCTTATTCAATTTCTAAAAGACGGGATTATGAATCATCTGCTCTTTACGATTTTGAATATGATAGACCTCATATTCTGAATTTAATTTTCGGGCTTGAAATGGGCAATGGTTGGCAAATAGGAGCCAAGTTTCAATACGCTTCCGGTAATCCATATACTCCGGCTATTGGCGTAACCGAAAAAAACAATACATTCTTTGTGGTTGAGGGAGAAAATAATTCTGCTCGCTATCCTGATTACCACAAATTAGACATTCGTATTGATAAGCAATTTATTTTTGAATCATGGTCATTCTCAATTTATCTGGATTTATGGAACGTGTACAATAGGGATAATATTATTTCATACTCGTTTAGAGCAGATGCTAATGGAGAAATAATAACAACACCAAGATATGATATGGGAATAGCGCCGATTGTAGGTATTACAGCTAAATTCTAGAATGTAAGAATTAAAATACCTATAATTTACTAACTCAGATTTGTAAGTACTTTGTTTTTTTGATGAGTGAATTGAAGTAGAAAGCCCCATGATAAACACAGGGCTTTTTACTTTAAAGATTATTTAGATAAATTAATTTTATTTTTCTGCAGGCATCAAATCTTTTGTGTTTAATTTTGCAGGCATAAAAATTCCAATTACACCTTTTAATCCAACACTCATAACAATGTTAAAGAAGAATGCCAGAAATCCAAATAATAATAATGAACCTGAAAGTGCTGCGAGAATCATATAAAGATTAAACTCATCATTAAAATAAATTGTGCGTCTTAACATTCCTTTTAATCCAGCCATTCCCATAAACGCACCCATTCCAATTCCTCCAAGTAAGTGCGCCCAGAAATGGAAGTTAGCCAACTTTTGACTATATAGTTTTGCACCGTTTGTAAGTATTGGAAACAGAAAATAAATTGCTGAGTACAGTGTCATTGTTAATCCAACTAAAATTGCAACGTGTACGTGCGGACCAATAATCCATTGTGTGTTGTGCAGAATTCTGTTTAATCCTAAATCAGCTTGCATTATTCCCGCAGGAACTGCAAGAGCAAAACCAAGCAATCCGCCCAGTAAGAACTTTAATGGATTTGTCATTTTCAGTGGTCTTGCACTCCAGAGAGTAATTAAAGTTATAAAGAAAGCCAGTCCTTGTGTGATAAGCTCAAACGCAGTAACCATTTCACCAGATAAGATTTTTAGAAATCCTGGCTGTGCCTGATCAGACATTAAATGATGTGACCAAACAGTCCAGCTTACAACCATCTCCACAAACAAAGCTGCTCGTGCCCAATTTTCCATAAATAGTTTTTTACCTGTAATTAATGTTGCGAGCAAATACCATGTACCGGCAACAAAAATCAACACAAGCCCATCGGCAATTAAATCTAATCCCCACCAGAACCAATTTTTATAAAGCAGTGCATCAATTGCAGAATGTTTTAAACTTGTACCAAATAATTCGGCAATCATGTAAACTAAAATTAGAATGCCTGTAAAAAGAATTACTGCTGCGTTAAGTGCTGTATCAACGGTACCACGGGCAATAGCAGCAACAGGTAATGATACAAGATGTTCTTTTTTATTTTTTCTAAAAAGATTTGCTAACCCGCTTAAACCAAGTGCAGATGTTATTAAAGCTTTACCATTTTGTTTTTCAAATCCTTCTGGAGTGTAAGCAATAGTTTTAAAAATATTAATAACAAAGAAAACTGTACCAAGCATAACAAGAGCGATACCAAGAATAAAAAATGTTCCGCCCCAAACACTAAACTGCGTAAAGTCTGCGGGCAAAGGCCAATACAAAGTATAGAGTGGTGCATAGTGAGTTAAAAATCCAGAAAACCAAAAAGTAAAAGTACCAACACCAACCAAACCACAAGTCCAGTTTGCAAGTTTAATGCTCCACAAAGGTTTCTTCATCAAAAAAGGAACTAGAAAAAGAAATGCGCCAAAAACAATTGAATAAGTTGAACCAAAAATTCCAACAAGCGGATGTGCGGTTAGTATTGCAAAGTATTGATTTGGTGGAATCAATGATATTGGTGTTACCTGGTAAATTCTCATTAACATTCCTTCTACCACGGCAAATCCATAATAGAGCAATCCAATGACTACAAACCTGAGTGTCATTTTTTGCATTGGAGTAAGTGTGCTGGATTTAAATAATCCTTCTTCTCCATCTGTAAGTGTTTGTAAAAAGTTCATTTTAAAAATCTCTTATATTGTTCGAAAATATTTTTGCTATTATTTATTTAGTTAATTACTTCAACAACATTTTTTTCAATCATACTTATTCCTTTTGGACCGGAATATTCTGTTGAACGAATAGTGTAAATGCCAGGTCTATCAAATTGCCAGAGAATATCATTATTGTGACCGGGTAAAACCTGCATTTGAAACATCATTGTGTTGTCTTCACGAAATAATCCAAATCCATAAGTTAAATCTTTTGAAGTAACATTAAACATAACTTTATCATTTGTGTTTATAATTAGTTTTTCGGATGGAAGAGTAAATTTGTGATTTGCTACGCTGATGTTAAATGTTTTATCTGCTTTTATTTCTGCCCTGTTTAGATCCAGCGGCTTCCACGGAATTGTTTCGTGTGTAACAATATGAAGTGATACTCCAATGATAACAAGAAATCCAACTAAAGAATAAAAGAGTACGGGCTTTATCTCTTTACTTTTTTCATCTTTGGTTATTTTGTAGGCAAACCATCCTACAAGCAGCATTATTGCCAGCACATAGAATGTGTAAGCAATTGTTTGACCAATAAGAACTGTGTTTGAATCAACCATATTCCATTCCTTATAAAATAAATTAAAATACTACATTAAGGTAGCATTTAAGTATAAAATAATCAATCGGGGATATTTTTATTTATTAAATTCAGAAGACTAGTTGAACTTAAAACTTTTATAAGTTCTTGCTGGGATGCTACCCAAACATCGTGCATAACACAAGGATCATCCAGCGCACATTTTTCAAATCCAAAAAAACAAGACGGGGTTTTACTAAATCCCTCAACAGCATCTATTATATCTGAGATAAAAATCTTCTCTATCTTTTTTGCAAATACAAAGCCGCCGTTTCTTCCCTGTATGCTTTTTATTAGTCCGTTTTTTGATAAATCGGTCAATAATCTCTGCAAATATTTTTTGGGAATATTTAGTTTATCGTGCAGGTATAAAGATGAATACATTTTTTCTGTATCCGATGCCATTAAAGTTAAAATTCTTAAAGCATACTCTGTTGTTTTTGAAAGAGTCATTTATTTTTTTGGTATTTTTTGCAAAGATAGAATTTTTATTTTACTAATATCACGAAAGTTTTTATTGGTTCATAGGTATAAATTAATTCTTAGTTGAAAATTTTTTAATGTAAAAAAGGAAGAGACTCCAAATAATTAATAATTTTGTAG
>JBGAWM010000085.1:0-11783 GCA_044227615.1 Ignavibacteriaceae bacterium | reverse complement strand
ATTTAAACGTATTTCGTCATCAACAGCACATTATTATTTATACTATCTCTAAATGACAATAAATTATAGATAAACTTATTATGTAAAAACATAGTCCAAAGGGATGAAAAAAGGATTAATCTTTAAAGCCATATTATTCGGGTCATTGAAGGATAAAGATTTTTACAGGATAATTTTATTTCTTAGTCTTTCGAGTACGATGGAAAATGTTATGTCCATAATATTTTCATTATCGAAACTGTAACCAGATAAACATAAAAATGTCCCTGAAATTTTAATTCTCAGGGACATTGAGAATTTTTATGATTTTTTATCTAATGATTCTGAATACAATTCTTCTGTTCATTGCTCTGCCATCTTCAGACTCATTGTTTGCAATCGGATTACCTTTTCCGTAACCGATTGTTGAAAGTCTGTTTGCTTTTATACCCTTAGAAACAAGATAAGCTTTAACTGTTTCTGCTCTCTCTACAGAAAGTTTTTGGTTGTATTCCTCTGTTCCGATGTAATCAGTATAACCTTCAATTTCAACTTTAATTTCCGGTCTGTCGTTTAATAGTTTAACTGACTTATCAAGAACTGGATAAGATTCAGGTAGTAGTTCTGATTTATCGAACGCGAAATTTACACCGACCAGAACCAATCTATCTTCTGAAACTGCAATTATATTTTTTTCAACTACAACTTCTCTGATAACTTCTTTTGGAATGTGTTTCTGAATCATGCTGTCAATTTTGTTATAATCAGTTAAGTCTTTCATTTCCTGAGTAATTCCCTGACATGGTTCGCATTTCTCTGACGGTTTGCCTTGAGCAAAAAAGTAGTTAACACCGGCGCTAAGGATTATATAAGAATCACGTCCATTCAATTCAGCAGGAACAATAGTTCCATCTAATTCGGAATTGTTTGTCATGTGATAACCGAACTCCGTTACAATATTCCAATTTGAGTTTAGCTTAAATTCTGCACCACCACCGATATTTAACTGTGATCCGAATTTATTATCATCAGGCGGAGTTGTCTGATTATTTGAAATCGTTTTGTGATTGAACCCGACGCCAGCAAACAAATAAGGTATAACCGGTTCACATGGAACAAGATATAACATCAAATCCAGATCTCCTGTAATTAGATTTGTTTCTACAATGTTTGCATTAAAATTTGCATCGCTCCATTCTCCTTCAAGATGAGAATATCCGCCTTTAAATCTTAATCCAACATGTTCAGAAAAATTCCGTTGGATAGAAAGATATGCACCGTAATCAGAATTTAATGAGGTTATGTTTACTGATTGAAATCTTGGATGGCTTAAACCAAAACCAAGTGCCCAGCTATCTGTTACTGTTTGTGCTTGTGATACACTTACGCCAATAAATAGCATAAGTGTAAGCGTAATAAGGATAAATTTCATTTCAAGTTGCCTTTATATTTATAAATACTTAAGTACTGTTTGATTCAGCACTGTTAAAATTATTTTAAATTAACTTCTTCAAACGGGGCAGATTTTATACTGCGATCATTTTGAAGATTTAATGTGAGGAGATCAATTCTCCTCACATCAAACATTATTATTTTAGAATTCCTGTTAACACTAAGGTACATTAACAATAGTATTGACCATTGTAACCGAAGCATTTAGACTCAAAGCTCGGCCGTTTAGAGTAGTTAGTGTAACTACACCAGCAGTTGAGAAAGTAACACCTGAGTAAGCGATTATGGTTCCGACCATAGTGCCTCCGCCTGCACCATTAATTGTAGCAGCACTGCCAACCTGCCAATAAACGTTATTGGCGTTAGCACCATTTACAAGAATAATGCTGCGTGGTTGTCCGGCTAAACCTACCGTAAGTGTTTGTGCCATCTGGAAAACCCACACTGCGTTTGGATCATTCTGCGCATCAAGAGTTAAATCACCTGATGTGATACCAAATGTTCCGGATGCAGAGGTATAAGTTCCGGGTGCTAAAACTAATCCGCCTAACTCTCCTGCGCCTGGATCAGGTCCGCCCGGAAGTCCGGCAAGATAGTTAAATGCTGTTGTTGCATCGAGTAATGCCTGTTGAGCAATAGTAAATTTTTCTGCTGTTCCCGGAGGTGGTGGTGCAGAATAAATTACTCCATTAACGGTTCCGATATTTAAGGTAGTTTCTGTAAAAACATTTCCGCCTGTATCGTGGAAACCGGTAACTAGAGTAGAAGCAGCCGTTGTTCCGATATTACCATTAACCACTGTAAAGATCCCTTGATTAGTCAATCCGGCACTTCCACCGAAACCGCCAAAAGTACTGGCTTCTCCAAGTTCTACTAATATACCGCCTGATGCAAAGTTCGCAACTAAAATTCTGTTTGCAGTTATAGTAAATTGATAACTTACATCTGTAGAGACTTCAATTCCGTTCTCAGTCCAGTTAGTAAATACATATCCTGTATTTGGTGTGGCGCTTACTGTTACATAAGAACCTGAGTTAAATGTACCAGCCCCGGTTGTCACTCCGCCTAATAATGGATTTGAAGATAGTGACACTGTGTAAGATGTTCCGGCTGCAAAGTTCGCAACTAATGTTCTGTTACCTGTTATAGTAAATTGATAGCTTTGATTTGTTGAAACTACAGTTCCGCTTTCAGTCCAATTTGTAAATATATATCCTAAATTTGGCGTTGCGGTTACAGTTACTGACGAACCTGAGTTAAAGGTTCCGCCGCCACTTGTTGTTCCACCTGCAGAAGGAATTGATGATAACGTTACAGTATGATTGGTGATTGTACTGCCTGTAGTAAAAGTCCAGACATAATTATTTGCCAGAGCATAACCATCAGGATCCTTTGCATCGGTATTAATTGTGGCTGTATAAAGTGTATTGGCTGTTAGATTTACCGTAGGCGAAAATACTGCTGTGCTGCCTGCGTATGAAACTGTACCTTGAACAGGGTTCGTACCGCGCATTAAAGTAAAGGTTGCAGTGGTTAAAGTTGAAGAATTCATTACCCGGCTGAAATTTGCTGAAAGAATCTGGTTCAAAGGCACATTTGTTGCACCGTTCACCGGTATCGTTGAAACAACGGTTGGTGCATCACTGTTTGGTGGATAAACAATTCCTAGTCTATCATCACAACCAGCAATGATCATTACAAGCAATAGTGGAATGAACCACAGACTAAAATAGTTTTTAATTTTGTTCATCAAGTACTAACTCCTTAAGGATTAATTTGTTTAAAGATTTATTTATAGAGAAAAACATACTCAGAAATCGCTACTGAATAAATCAGGCAAAGGGATGAAAAAAGGATTAATCTTTGAAGAAAGCACTATTGGTTAATAATTCTTTTATTACAAAAACAGAATTAAGATTAAAAAAATGAGTGCAAAAGAATATCCCCATTGAAGTAATTTAGTTAGTCCGCTTGTTCCTAAAGCTTTAATATCCAATTCTGCACCATAAATATCTCCAAGATACATTTTTAAACTGGCTCTGTTAAAATAGGAAACTGAATCCTCTGGGGACATTTCGATAGCATTTGAAAAATATTCCATCGCTTCATCATAGTTACCTTCATCTGCTTTCTTAACTCCCTGGATATTCAAATACAACTTTACAATTTCATTGAGAGTTAAATTCTGAAATAAAATAAAGTCGTCGTCAATTGTATTCATTAACAAACTCCATTTGATATTTTCTTGAAATGGAATCCATAAATCGCAAAGAGTATAGCTAAGGAAAACAACTGAGGCTTACGGAATAAAGTCCATAAAAATAATTTCCAGTAATAAATTCTTTCTTCACCGATAACTCCCAATTTGACTATTGATCTGAACAAGGCAAGTATATAATTGGGGTTTAGATGAAAAACTTTTTTCTTTTTGGGTTCAAAGTCTTTCATAAAACGCATTACACGTTCGTAAAAATATTTAGGTGAATAAATTGTTTTTAAAATTGATTTATAACCATCTGAAAGTATTTCAGAATCCATTTTAGGAATAAAATTAATTGTAAAGTCAGTATTGTTCCCTGTAAAATCACTTAACATTCTACCTTCTTCAATCAATCTTTTTTCAAGCTTGGTACCTTTAGGTGCATTTAGTAATCCAACCATTGCCGTTACAATTCCGCTTTGCTGAATAAAATTTGTAATTTCTTTAAATATTTCCGGATGATCATTATCAAATCCAACAATAAAGCCTCCCTGCACTTCAAGACCAAACTGCTGAATCTTTCTTACACTCTCAATCAAATCACGATTTGCATTCTGTGGTTTATGACATTCGATAAGACTTTTTTTATTAGTGGATTCAATTCCAATAAATACAGCTTCGAAACCTGCTTTAGCCATTTGCCGCATTAAGTCTTCGTCATCAGCCAGATTTATAGATGCTTCAGTGTTTAAATAAAATGGATTTTTTCTTTTAGTCATCCATTCTGTAATCGCCGGTAAAATTTCCTTTTTTAATTTTACTTTATTGCCGATAAAATTATCATCAACAAAGAAAACCGGACCGCGCCAACCCGTAAAATATAATGCATCCAATTCAGCAATAACCTGGTCTTTTGTTTTGGTACGAGGATTTCTTCCATACAAAACTGTTATATCACAAAACTCACAATCAAAAGGACAGCCGCGTGAATATTGAAGATTCATTGAAGTGTAGTTGTTCATCGATACAAGATCCCATTCCGGTAACGGCGTAGTCGTAATATCAGCCCAATCCTCCGAAGTATAAATGTGTTTGGGTTTTCCATCAGCGAGATCCTTTAAAAAAAGTGGAAGCGTAATTTCAGCTTCATTTAATATCAGGTGATCGATATTGGGGTAATACTCATAGCTGCTGGTAAATAAAGGTCCGCCGGCTACAATCTTTGCATTCAATCCATTACATCTTTTTATCACATCATCGGCGGACTCACTTTGAATTGACATTGCACTGATAAAAACTAAATCTGCCCAAAGAATATCATCGTCCATCAATTGGTTAGCATTCATATCGATTAGTTTTTTATTCCAATCTTTGGGCAGCATTGAAGCAACTGTTAAAAGTCCTAAAGGGGGAAAACTTGCTTTTTTAGAAACAAACTTTAATGCGTGTTTAAAACTCCAGAATGTATCTGGATACATAGGGTAAACTAAAAGTATATTCATTTTGTTATCCTTGTTCTAAATAAAAGTATTTTCAACAGTCATAATATTTTTGTGTGATATTAGTATCAGATATTAGCTTCTAATATCCTATCGATCATTAGATTGAAAAATGGACTACATCTTTTGGGTGAATTCCGACTAAAAATCAAATGATGGATATAACCGAGTTATGAATTCCGAAGAACCAATAAAATATTATTATCTATAAACTGCAGTGCTTAGTAAGCCGGAGTAATATTGGGATAAATTTTTGAACTATATTTTTGTTTAGGCTTTCCTTCGCTCAAATCATTTAAAAACTGAGGGAGAGTAATTTCTGTTTCATCAAATACCAGATGATCAACTTTTTTATAATAATCATCGTTAGTGCTAAATAAAGATCCCGAAGCCACAGTTTTTATATTTAATTTTTTACATCTATCAATGATTTTGGTTGCTGATTTACTTTGATCTGGAATTGCACTAATAAACACGTAATTCGCCCAGAGAATATCTTCATCACTTATATCCTTTTCATTCATATCAATTAATTTTTTATTCCATTCCCTTGGCAATAAGGATGCAATTTTCAATAAAACCACAGGTGGAAAATTTGCCATTCCCGAAAAATATTTCAGCAAAGATTCCAGATTCCAAAACTTGACAGGGTGTTTGGGGTAGACAATTAAAAAATTCATTTATACTCCTTGAATACATTAAACTTTATATCGAATAAGACTTTTAAACTTTTATCTATTTGCATATTCATCTTTTAACACTTTATATACAATAGTCCATTAGATTGAAAAATGGACTAAATCTTTTTGATGAAAGATTTTTTTGCTGAAGTGCTTTTGATAATTAACTTCATCAAGAGTTATTATTTGTTTTTCTTGCCGTTATCGTGTTTATCCTTTTTATTATTGTTCTTGTTTGATTCTTTATCATGCTTTTGCTGTTTAATCCAGTTGTTATGTTCAGGATGATCTTTAATTACATAATATTTAGATTCCCGGCTATCGCGGATGAATTCCTGATCGTGACGATCTTTATATGAAAAATATTTTTCTTTATAATCTTTATGTTTACGCCATGGTTCCCTTTCATTAACAACAACTTTATAAGATTTATAAAAATCAAAGTTATTGTAACGTTTGGGTACGTTTGAGCTGTATCTCCAGCGGCCATTATTATAATAGTAGTAACGATGCTGAGGAACACTGTAGTAGGTTTCAATATCCGGCAAATAATAATATTCTACGTGATCATAACCTGTTGGGCCCCAGATTGGTTGTTTATCTACATTGAAATTCAGATTTATCTGTGCATTCAGAGTACTTGCAGCACCAAATAAAAATAAGGCTATGACTATTACAAATAAGTATCTCATAATGTTTTTCCTTTGTTAATTCAGTTTTGATTTATCAATCGAATCATATTCCATAATCAGCTAATTATTAACCATCGAGATACTTTTAGCAACTGTTTTAATCGTATCCGTCGTGTAAGAATAATTAGCAATTTCCAATCTAGTATGCAGAGCAAGCTTTTCCATAATATTATGAATATGACTCTTAACTGTGTAAGTAGATATATGAATTTTCTGACCAATCTCTTTATTACTCATACCTTCACTTAACAGCGATATTACTTCTTTTTCCCGTTTAGTCATACGAACTGATTCCTTAAGTTTTGTTTTACCTTCCCTCACCGCGTGATCTACAATTTGAGAAAAAAGGGAATCGACTAATGTTGGGGGAAGAACTGTAGCTCCATCAGAAACAGTGCGTATAGTAATTAGAAAATCATTAAGGGATGCGTCTTTTAAGATAAATCCGTTTGCACCCGCTTTTACAAATTGTAAAATATCAGCCTGCACAGGTGCAAGATCCATAACTATTATTTTTGCCATAGGAAAATCTTTCTTAACTATTTCTACTACATGCAAACTATTCTGGCTTCGCAGTCCTAGATCGAGCAGAACAACGTTTGGTTTTAGTTGGCTGATTTTGACAAGACTATTTTTTGCATCACCTGATGCTGCAATAACTACAATATCCTTATGTGGTTTTAGAATGGAATTTATTCCGTCTCGAAGCAGACGGTTATCTTCTATTAATAGTAATCTTATTTTTTTCATTGTATTATCTTTTGGAATTACAAAATCTTTTATTAGATATTTTAGTTCTGTTCATTTTACTAATATCAAAATGCAATTAATTTGGCTGTAAAATCAATCGCTCAAAGGGATGAAAGATGGACTACATCTTTTAGTGAAAAAGTAATTAGTATTATTGTAGTTAGTTTTTAAGGCTAAATAATTATTGCATATTTTTTATGGAAATAATGCAGGAGGCAGAGGGCTGGATATATATTCACTAGCTATGTAAACAAAAGCAATAATGTATAAGCCGAAAAAAATTGACAGAAGTATAATTTCTTTTCTCTTGTATTTGATTGCGCCGCGCATTTTAATCTGCTATTTCACTGATAATTAAATGTTGATTTTAAACAAATATGTGAGGCTGTCTCAAAAGTCGAAAGTACAGAATTGTCATTCCCACGAAAGTGGGAATCCACTTTATTTTAAGCGTTATAGATTCCCGTTTTCACGGGAATGACAAACAAAAATTGACTTTTGAGACAGCCTCTTTCATAAATCATTTTAATTACAATTATAAAATTCCCTGGTACTAAAAACGGTTATCAAGTAATATTGTATTGTAAATCCACTGAACTTCAACCCAGGCTGGTTCACCAATTACGCCGCCGCCCCAGTTTACTATTTTTAGCTTGGAGTAATTACCATCGTGATCATAAAGAAATACATAATTGTTTTCTCTATCACCGATGTTATCTGACCAGGTTCCAGTATTTCTTAATGGTGAATCCTCACCATCAAATAAGCCGGTTGCCGAAGAAACGAAGAAATCAGTTTCTCTTATTAAGTTAGGATAAAGATCTGCACTCTGAACAAGAAATCCGGAACTGGAATAATAAATATCCACAAGAGTATTTTGAGCTGAAGAAACTCCATAAGCTAAACCGGTAGAAAGATCCAATCCGCTTGGCTGGTTTGCACTCGTGCCAGTGGTTTCATAAATTCTTACAGGACCAAATAAGGTTGTAAAAATATTAGTAACAAGAGTTACGTTAGATATAACACTTGTTTGTCCACCGGTAACACTAATAGAAAAAGTTGTGTCTCTATAATCTTGCAGTTTTAGTGTAACGGAATGTACTCCTTCATTAATGCTTTTAATTGTATCCGCTGTCGTTTTTAAGGTGTTTGTTCCATCCAGCCAAATTTGTGCTCCTGCTGGATTTGAGGATACAAATACATTGCCTTGTTGAGCAGGGGTTATCGGATCATTGCTAGAATCACAAGAAGTGATCATCAAAGCAGCGAATGGAAGTAGTAGTAATAATATTAGTTTTTTCATAACTGTGTTCCTTTATTTTTTATTAAAGTTAAATGAATATTTTGTACCGTCATTATCCATAGTAAAAGTTCCGGAAAGATTATTATTGTTTGTTGATAATACTCCCTTGTACTTTCCCTGGTAACGACTATGTAATTGATCTGTCATTGTAATTTCGCCCGTTCTTGGATTTAAAATTCCCTTCACTTCCTGGTTTGTAACCTGTCTGTAGTTGATGGTTATTTTTCCTGCGAAACTGCTGTCGATTTGCTCCGTAATTTTAAGCGTACTTGATCTGCCGTCAAATGTTCCATTCCAGGTACCCAACATATCAGGAAATGTAACTTTTACTTCAAGAACAGTATCCTTTGGTTCTTCGCTTTTAACGGCTGTGGTAGTAGTGTCTGCAGTAACTTTTGCATTCTCCGGCTGATCAGCTCTATCGTTCTTTTGTTCACAGCCTATGTAGGTTATCATTGTAAACACAACGAGTATCGCAATTGACCATTTTAATATATTTTTGTTCATATGAATCTCCTGTTAATTTTTTTTAATAATATTTTCATTTCTTAAGAAGTAGATCTTAAAATCAATCTTTCTTGGGTACAGGATTAGTTCTATTCATTTCGCCAACCTTAATTGTGCTGCTGTTCATACCGTGATGTTCTGTGGAATTAATTTGTGTTTCGCTTTTACCGGGATGCATTGCCATCATCATTTTATGCATGTTCGGGTTAGCCATCATTGTATTCAAAAGTTTTGTCATTTCCACTTCATTGTCTTTTGTTTGATCGAGCATCATTTCCATCATCTTTATCCGCATTTCTGAATCTGATGAAATTTTGGTCATGCACTGTAGATTTTGATCATCAAGTTTTAGACTTGTAATCTCAACTTTATTTTGAGCAATTAATGAAAATGGGATAAATAGTGATAGAAACAGAATTAAATTTTTCACAAAGTTTTTCCTTTTTATTTACATTTAAGATTACATCGATTAATGCAATGGTTTCAATAGAGCGAAAGGATGAAAAAGGGATTAGACCTTTTAGGTGAATAATTAAGAGAGAATATTTTATAATATAGTTTTCGCTATTTACTATACCGACATTCGGCACTATTTAAGGAGTATCATTTTTTTAGTCTTAACAAAATTCCCGGTTTGCATTTTGTACAGATATGTTCCGGTTGTCAGATTAGATGCATCAAAGGTAACCTCATAGATTCCAGGTGATTTTTCTTCATTCACCAGTGTAGAAATTTCCTGCCCAATTAATGAATATAATTTAATTGTTGTAAATGCTGTTTCAGAAATGGCATAACGGATTTTTGTTGATGGATTAAAGGGATTAGGAAAGTTTGGAAAGAGTTCAAATTCAGCCGGGCTTAATCCAATTAACTTTTCATCAACACCGGTTACATTTATAACTGCTGACGCTGATTCCCAACTTCTTGATGGATTTTTAAATCCTGCATTTACGGTATAGGTACCTGCGGAAGGAGCAGTTAAAATAAACGGGTTATTAGATGTGGAATTAATTACATCTACTACAACTCCACTGGAATTAACGAGTTCTCCTGCAACTTTTGAAGTTGTTCCTGTAACTGTAACTCTCACTTGAAAATTACTTAACACTTCTGCTGAAACAATTCCTGTCTGAATGTTATGACAGCCTGAATCACCGCAACCCGGGGAAGTTCCGTTGAATCCAGGTTCTGACCTGGTTAATGATATAAAAACTAGTGTTATAACTATTGATACTAAAACTGTCACAATTTTCATTTTATTATCCTATCATAATTTAATGTACTAACTAAACTGAATTTATTTTCTGAAATAAGGCAACACAATGGAGTGAAAACACTATTACATTTTCAGACCATTTACCAAAAATTTTCTAATGTGTTATTTCCATCGGTTTATTATCCAATGTCTGCTCCTGCATTTTTTTTCTTGATCCAATCCTTAGAAATTCCCAATTATTAATTTTTCTAATAACAAATTTTGAAAACACAATTAGCAGAAGAACATCCATAAACCCTACAATTGTAAAAGGTGTTAAAAATCCTAGTGACCATAACGATAACAAGCTGAGACCAACAATCTGAGGCATAAAAATATCATTTCCTTTTTTTGATGTACTACCACATCATTAATTATCTAATAACGTAACTGGTTCTTTTCTTTTCAAACTATTTCCAACATCTGCAACATTTTTATCAGTATTTATCAAATTGCCGGCTTTATCTTTAAGATTATGCACGGTTATTTGAAAACTTATCCATTGTTCATCTTTGTCAAAAAACAACACAACTGATGAATCACCTTCAACCAGACCAACTTTAATTACTTCAACTGGAATGTTATCATTAGCAGTTACTATGTAATTAGCCGGATCGAAAATAGTTTCTCTGGACATTGGTTCAGAAAAAGTGAGTAGAATTTTGGAAGGCGATAATATTTGAGCTGATACCGGATGACTTATTACAATAATTAATATTATAGCTAGTAATTTTTTATATCCTGACATCCACCGCTTATTGATAACTTTTACAATCGTATTTAACACGTTTTCTCTCTTTCTTTTCAAATTCACTATTCATTTTTACAATATTGACAATCAGAGAACACTTTTATGATCACAGAAATAAACTGTACAATTCCTTTTTTTCTCTATTCCTTTTGCGGATAATCTTTAGCAGCCTGTAAATTCCGTAAAGGATTATTATCCCAAATAGTAATTGTATGTAAATCATTTAAGCCTCTAATTTAAAGGATGAATATTCAAAGAGCTTACCATAAAACTTTGGTAAAATATCTTTTCTTATTTAATCTTAAAGGACCAGCATGTTTGACATAACTTCTATAATGCTAAAAAATATTGCAGTCCCAAAGAGCAATACGCTAAATGCTATAATAATTTCAGTTTTAGTCTTATTTCTATTTCTCATAATACACTCCTTTACTAAGACAAGATGCATTTATCTTATGCTTATTTCAATCGAGCATAGGGATGAAAAAGGTATTAAGTCTTTGGGATGGTAAAAAATTAAAATGAAAATCAGTTGATATATAAAAAATTTTACTTCCATTTAGTTCTAGAAATACAATTAATTATAAATTTGCGTTTACAATTTTTGCCATAGACCTGAATCAGATATTAAGTCCTGCACACCAAGAATTGCAAATTGCACGCCTATGCAAATAAGAAGAAAACCCATAATTCTCGAAAGACTATCAACTCCATT
>JBGAWM010000084.1:0-11798 GCA_044227615.1 Ignavibacteriaceae bacterium | reverse complement strand
ATAATGTGCGCAAATTTTTCAATTCGTCGGAAGAGATAACTGCAACTAAACCTATTCCGAGATTAAAAACTTTCCGCATTTCTTCTAGAGGAATGTTTCCTGTCCTTTGAATTAACAAAAATATTTCGGGGATAATCCAGCTTTCCCAGTTGATGTTTAACTTTAGCCCGGAGGGAATTATTCGCTTCGTATTTCCAGCAATACCTCCACCTGTAATATGCGATAACCCTTTAACATCAACAGAATTTTTTAATGAAGTAATAAGCGGCAGATAAGATTTATGAATTTTTAGCAGCTCATCACCAAGAGTATTATCGATCTCTTCGATGTGATCCGTAAGCTTATATTTTTCTAACAAAACTTTTCTTGCAAGAGAATATCCATTAGTGTGTAAACCGTTTGAAGGAAATCCAATCAGTAAATCACCTTTTTGAATTCTTTTACCATCGATAATTTTTGATTTATCAACAACACCAACGATTGATCCCGAAACATCAAAATCATCTACTTGATATAAGCCAGGCATCTCGGCAGTTTCGCCGCCAATAAGAGCACAATCATTTTCTTTGCAAGCGATTGAAAATCCTTTAACAACATCAGCAGCTTTGTCGGGATTTAATTTTCCTGTTGCATAATAATCCAAAAAGAAAAGCGGCTTGGCACCGCAAACAGCAATATCATTAACACAATGATTAACTAAATCCTGCCCAATCGTATCGTGCTTATCCATCTCGATTGCAATCTTAAGTTTTGTTCCCACGCCATCAACACTGGAAACTAAGACAGGTTTCTTATAACCGGAAAAATCTGGTTCGTAAAAAGCTCCAAACATTCCTATATCAGCAAGAACACTTTTGTTAAATGTTGATTTAGCGTAGCCTTTTATTTTATTAACAGTCTTTTCACCTGCTTCAATATCAACACCTGCAGTTTTGTATGTTTGATCCAAAATTATCTTTCGATTTTCTTTTAAAGTGGTTTAAAATTTCACAAAAAAAATAACATTTATCCTCATCTAATACAAAAAAATATATAAATGATAACTTAGTTTAAACGTTAAATTTGGTAGAGCTTAAAAAGTATCAAGACAGATGTTTGAGAAATAGGACAGACATACTATTCGCAGCGGCGAATCATTTCAGTATCCTCTATTACCTTTTGAAATAAATTAAAAGACAACCCATATCTAATATATTTTCCCAGATCTCTCTTGAGACAATTTTAGAATCCTTATAGTCGAATACCTTTTAATGTAATTTTTCCGTGTGATCTATTATTGAACCTTTAATAACAGACTGAACAGCATCATCAATATTTTTAATATCTGTTACGATAGGTTTAATATCTAACTGAAGCATACTCTGATAAGCACCATTTCCCATTCCACGCGCAAGCAGTACCTGACAATCTTTGATTGCTTCAGCCATGCTAACGTGTTTATTATGAGAATGTTCATCTTGTCCGTGATGTTCACTATGATGCTGATGTTCTTCTTGTGCAAAATTATTATGACCAAGTTTTTCACGGCGTTCTCGCTTAATAACTTTACCGTTTTCGATAAACAACACTTCGTAAAATTTTGCCCTACCAAAATGCTGACTGATAGTTAATCCATCATCTGTTACTAATGCGATATTGATTGTTGTGTTTTCCATTTTTTCTCCATTATGATTTTTATAAAAATTTAGTTTTAATAATTATTGTATTCTTTTTAAGATTTTGAATCAGATGTGCTATTAAATCTGTCTTAAATGAAATGATTGATTTTTTCTTACAACATATTTTCCGGCATTTGCACAGCAATAACTTTTCCGCGTACCGTGATTTCTCCATTTGCCGAGACTGTAATTTCAGTAATAACTTTTCTTCCTTTTATCTCAAGAATTTTACCACGCAGTTCAAGTTCGACTCCAAGTGGAGTTGGTTTTAAGTAATCAACTTGAAGTGAAGCAGTGACAAAACGAAATGCAGGCAGCGTATCGGGTTCACGATTCTCTGCGCGGTAAGCAGCTAAAGCTGCGGTTCCTGTTCCGTGGCAATCAATAAGCGATGCAAGTAATCCACCATAAACAGAACCAGGAATTGCAGTGTGATATTCTTTCGGAGTGAAGTGTGCGACTGTTTCATCCCCATCCCAATAGCTTTTTATGTGATGACCGTGTTCGTTCAGTCTTCCGCAGCCGTAACAATGGGCTACATCTTCTGGATAGTAATCTTGAATTGGTTTTGTCTTCATTTAATCACCTTAATTTTAAGTTCCTTTTTTTATCAATACGACTAAATGACTTGTTAATGGTTTATTCTTAATTTCTTTTATGATTTCTAATTCAGCTTTATCAGCTAAATCTTTAAGACCACCATTGTGAACATAATTTTTATAATTTCTGTAATGCTCACTTCCAGCAGCAAACTCAACAACTTCATTCAACGCACTCCAAAATCCACTTGGCTTTGAAACGAGATAATCACCAATGATTATTTTATCAGCAATTTGAGATAACTCATTAAGAAGATTTATTCTTTCATCTTCATTTACTTCGTGAATAACATAAGTCATCACTGCATAATCGAAATGAAAATTTTGAGATATTAGATTAGAAAGATTTGAGTGAAGAAATGAAATTCTTTCGTTTGGAATCTTGGAAAGGGTTTGATTTGCTTTATCAATATTTTTTTTAGATAAATCTATTCCCACTACTTTATTAAGTCCATCAGCAACCGAGAAAGAAAATCTTCCTGTTCCGCAACCAATATCAATTACTTTGGAGTTTGGTTCGATAATCTTTTTTATTTCGCTAAAAAGCCTATCCTGATTTGGGGCGATAAAAACATCATAAAACCAGCCGTCGTACCAATGATTTTTATTGTGCGTCATTATATATTTTGATTAATGAACAAGCTCGCGTTCGCTTAATTCTTTTTTAAGATTATTAACATACTCTGCTGCACTTAGAGCAGCGATAGTTCCATCTGCAACTGCAGTAGTAACCTGGCGATATTTTTTATGGATTGAATCACCGGCGGCAAAAACCCCGGGAACATTTGTTTTCATATCTTTATCAACAACAATTTCATCCCATTGGTTCAATTCTACAATTCCTTCAAGCGATTCAGTATTTGGAACATAACCAATAAAAATAAAAACTCCATCAATTTTCATTTCAGTAATTTCTTGTGTTGCCTGATTCTGGATTTTTACTAATTCAAGTTTTTCATCACCAATAAACTCAATAATTTTCGATTCCATTATAAAGCTAATCTTCTCATTCTTCTTTGCTTCATCAACATAATGTTCAAACGCCTGAAAATGATCAAACTGATGCACTATGGTAAGTTTGGATGCATATTTAGTAAGCGAAACAGCTTCTTCTAAAGCTGAGTTTCCGCCGCCAACAACAATTATTTCTTTATTCTGAAAAAAATCGCCATCACAAGTTGCACAATATGAAATACCTTTGCCTTTAAATTTATCTTCTCCACTAGCGCCAATCATTCGTGATTTTCCACCAGTAGAAATAATAACTGTATCTGACGTGTAAACATCTTTGTTGTTGACAGTAACTTTTTTTTCTTCACCACTCAACTCTAGTAATGTAATCTTTATGTTTGATTTGATAACACAACCAAACTTTTGCGCCTGTGTTTTCATTGTTCTTGCAAGTTCATATCCGCTTATATTTTCTACACCGGGATAATTTGCAATCTCGTGAGTAAGCACCATTTGTCCCCCAACAGCACCTTCATTTAAAATCAAAGTTTTAACTTTTGCACGTGAAAGATAAATCCCTGCAGTTAATCCGGCAGCTCCTGCCCCAATAACTATTACATCAAAATGATTTTCCATAATTTTTTCCAAGTTTACATCATTAAAGATGACATCTTTTTATAAAGATGTCATCTTTTAAGTTCATAACTATTTTATTTACCAAGATGTTCATCAAGAATTGCTGTAACCTGTTCTCTTGATTGAATACTACTTGTAGCTTTTACAACTTTTCCGTTTTTATAATAAATTGTAAATGGTATGCCTTGAAAACTTCTGCACTCAGAAAGATTTCTAATTACTTTTGCATCCGGCAAATCAAATTCCATATCAGCAAATTTAACGTTAGGATATTCTGCTTCAAGTTCTTCCATTACCTCATAAACTGGTATGCACATTGGTCCCATTCTTCCGCAGCAAACCATTAAGTTTTCATTATTCTTAATTAATTCAGAATGTTCTTTTTCTGAAAGCAGATGTTTTAAATTTGTACTTAACATTTTTTTCCTTTTTGATTTTTATTTTTAATTAATCTTCAATAACTGCAAGAATATCCGAACGCTGTAATATTCTATATTCTTTTCCGTTCATTTCAACTTCATCTCCGCCATATTTAGCGAATAATACTTTATTGCCTTCTTTTATTTTTTCTCTTAGATCCTCATCTGTGCCCACAGCTATCACAGTTCCAACACGTGGTTTTTCTTTTGCGGAATCTGGAATAATTAATCCGGAAGAAGTTTTTTCTTCTGCTGGCATAGGTTCTAGTAAAACGCGGTCGTCTAAAGGTTTAATTTTCATACTAACTCCATTAATCTTTTATGTTTAACATTTGATTTATTTTAGGTCTGTCAAAACCGACTATTGCTTTATTATTTATTAAAATTACCGGTACACCCATTTGCCCGGTTCTGCGCATCATATCTCTTGCAGCAGTCTGATCACGGGAAACATCAACATCCGTAAAACGGATATTTTTTTCTCTGAAATATCTTTTGGCTTGATTGCAGAAACTGCAAGTCGGTGTTGAGAATACAATTACTTTGGGTTGTGTGTCCATATTTATCTTCTAATAATTTTGCTTTTGATATAGGTATGATGAAGAGTAAAGAAAATCGATTCATAATTTATCTATACGAATAATCTATCTTGATTTGGAGCAATGAATTTTTCGTAAAACCTACCAACGAAGCTGTGCGATTTTTTAATTACATTGGATTAAATTATTACCATATAAAAATATTAAACCAATTGTTAAACCGTTAAAAATCTTTATTTAATTTTTTGGCACATCTTTTAATAATTCTTTCAAGCAATTCTTTTTAAAACAAAACCATGTGGTCTGTTTTTTATAATCAAGATATTCATTACCAAATTTTCTAATGGCATCCGGCTCTTCAATAAGTCTAATCATAATCAACATAAAAATTATTTCTGCCGGAGTAATAAGAAGAATAAATGATGGAGAGCCAATCAAAAAAGCAATGCTTAACGGGAAAAAGAGTAAACCAAGGTGCATTGGATGCCTCATATACTTATAAACACCTTGAGTAACAAGAACATTTGTTTCCATTCTTTTTACATTTCCTTCGCGTCCATATTTTGCAAGGGTTCTACCGGTATTTTTACTTATTCTAATTACAAGCAAGATTAACGAAATACCAGCTACAAAGCTTATACTATGGAAAAGAATATTTGTATGGATATTCTTAAATAAAATAGCATCGAGGAATAAACCAAGTGCGCCGCCGCCTAAAATCATTAAGAGCCAAATAAAAATTCTTGCCATATCAAAATTCTATAATATAAAATATTAAGCCAATCGTTATTCCTATTACAAAGTTGAATGCTTTTAGTTTGATTGAATCTTTAAGTGAATATGAAAGCATCGGCAGCATTCCGTGCCCATCTTGAACAATGGAACTTGTAAGCAAAACGGAAAAAGGAATTAGTCCCTGTGCAAAGAGTGTAACAAATATCAAATGCGGACCAGATTCCGGTATCAATCCAACTAAAGCACCAACAATCAGAAAGACAATTTTGTATTGCGAGGTAAACTGTTCGAGATGCAAATAATGAAGACCAAACTCAACGATAGCTAAAGCACTGAAAGTCCAAAGTGCAGTTTTCCAAAGATGCTTTTTAATTATATGTCCAAAAATATGTTCTTTGAAATAGTGTTTAAACCCAACTTCCATAGGATGAATAACCATCTCCTTACAATTTTCGCAAGTAGGGATTTTATATCTTTTTACAATAATATCGATTAACCAACCACTAAATATTCCGAGCACAAAAAGAATGGCAAAAAGTATAATTGCTTGTTTAGGGATCATTGCAAGCATCACAAAAGCTTCATCACCGGACACTGCAACCATTGCTCCCGCAAGTGCGCCAAAGCTGATTAAACCATGTATGTAAAGAGAAACATTGGTAAATCCTCCGATGCAGCCAGGTACTGTTCCAATTAAAGAAGCCAGAACATATTGCTTAAACTTTCTGGCATTAATAAAAAATGATTCAAGTTTATTTTTAGTTACAACATTTAAAAAATCAACTAAGATCATCATCACTGCCACGAGCAAAGATATTTGAATTGATTCTTTTACAAGATTTAAAATTGTAGCAATCATAGCTTCATAAAAAATAGTTTAATAATTGATATGAATTAGATGTTAAGTTATAAAGAAAGATGCTGGGCTGTAATTTAATTCTCCATTCATAATTTCTTATGAAGAATAACTTTATCCCGCAGTAAATTTCTAATATTATAAATTATAGATAACTACATTTCAAGGAAGCAAAATTGCTGCTGCAATAACAGTTGTCCACAATCCAGACTTATCATTTTCATCATATTGGCTAAAGAAATCAGTATTTAAATTTTTCACAATATTTTGATCTTCTATTAATTAAGACTTTAACTAAATGGAAATATTAAAGATTATAAATATTTAATTTTAATTAGCATCTTTACTGCCAATAAAATAATCTAAAACTTTATATCACAATTTCCTTTGGATCATCTTTTAATTCAACTACTTTCCACTCAACATCTTCGACATCAAAGTCAGTGATTTTTTCTATTGGTACTTTTAAATATTTCCCTTGGGCTGTAACAGCCACATCACCATTTGGCAAAACGATTTCACCTGTTCCTTCAAACATTCTGCTATTTTCATTAGTGATTCTGCCAATAACTTTTAGTTGTTGATTAAGAGGAATTGATTTTTTGTATTTCAAATTTAATTCCACAGTAACACCCCAAACTTCAGTTTCATATTTGTTTAATATTGCTCTGCCAATTGTTTCATCAAGAATGGCTGAAGCAATGCCTCCGTGCATTCTTCCGGGATAACTTTGATGTTCTTCTGAAGGAGTGAATAATGCGATAAGTTCTTGATTTTCAGTTACATAGAAATGTGCATGAATACCAAAATCATTTTTTAATCCGCATACAAAACAAAGTTTTGAATTTTTTTGTTTGCCCGCAATTTTATGAATCATATTTTTTTCTAAGAATATTTTTTTTATTACAATAATTTACTGAGAAATAATAATGATTCTTTACTGTAGAGAATCATAAAAAAATATTTTGATTAGACCTATTTAGGGTAATAAAATTGCTGCTGCAATAACAGTTGTCCACAATCCGGTTTTATCACCTTCAGCAGATTGAGTTATGTTAAATGTCTTCACAATTTTCCCGGACATTTTAAATTCCTGCTCTCGATCATTCCAATCAGCTTCGGGATTAAATTCAACACCCAAAGTTGTCGCAAGCATTTGTGCTGCTAAATCTTCAGCATAATCCCCTGCATTTTTTTCTGTAACACCAAAAGGATGATACTCGGATAGATATCCATATTGAGAATTATCTGAAGGTATCGCGACACCAATGGATGAAGCTATCAGTCGGTTCGGTTCATTCGTTGAATTTCTTGCCATCACCGCAAAGGTAATTTGTCCCGGGTTTAATTCTTTCAAACCTTCTTCTCTGCTTATACGTTTACATCCTGGGGGGAATATGCTGCTGACTGTAACAAGGTTACAAATTTCAATACCGGCATTTCGCAAAGCTGCTTCAAAAGAACTGAGATAGTCCTTATGCCTGCCAACCCCTTTTGTAAAAAATATTTTTGTTGGAACGTACAATTGCAATCTCCTATTTTAATAATATACTAATTATGGTGATGATCATACTCATGGCTGCAAACCTCAAAACCGCTGAGTTTGCCATTTATGAAAAGACTTAATGCTTCTTCATACATAAGTCCCGGCGCTGTAATTACTTTGATACCATACGATTGAAAATTGGAAACTGCCTTTTGACCCATTCCCCCCGCAATAATTATATCTACATTAAATTGCTTTACATAAGCTGGCAGTTGACACGCACCATTGTGTTCACCTGATAATGGATTAAAATAAATTTCTTTTTTTGATATTTTTTTTTGATCGTCTAATTCACAAACATTGAATTGAGAACATCTTACAAAATGTTCAGCAACAATTTCTTTTGTACCGCTTTCTTCAATTGCAACAGCTATTCTTTGGCTCATATCGGACCTCTTTTATTGATAAAATTATTATTAAATCTTTTTCTTTTTCTTCCAAAGGGGAAATTTTCATTTGCGTTTTTTATCTCTATCAATTGCCCTTCATCTAAAAGTTTAATCACCTCAAGAACATTTACTGCATTACATTGATAAACTTTAACATTTGCTGATATCAGGAATCGGAGAGGATTTATCCCTATCTTTTTTGTAATTAAGACATCAACATTAAGTTCAATTAAGAACTGGGCGGATTGAATCCCGGCTCCACCCAATTCTATAAAATATGGGTTAGATAATATTTCTTCCGTTTTGTTTTTAGTGTCATATATATAGTAATGACTGCATCTTCCAAAACCTTCTGAAATCGGAGGTGAGTTATCTGGTTTTGATATTGAGACTGCAATTTTCATAATTGATTTTTTAAGAATCTACTGATTACTGTTTTTACGGTTCCACCAGAACTTAAAAGTTGAATGTCAATATGTTCTTTCATTAATACGGAATATGCTTTACGTCCAATTTCTCTGGTTAATAATACATCTGTTTTTTTCTCAATTATTCTCTCGGTAACCTTTAGCCCTGATCCATCCTGAATCTTGAAACCGATATTTTCAAAACAATCATACTTTTTATTTTCTTCATCATAAATGATAATAAAAGGAGATCGCCCTAAACTATCACTTACTAAAGAATCTATGGTTTCACCCATTGATGGAATTGCAATCTTTATTTGCTTTGTCGATTTATTCAAATCACTCGATTTATTTTTTTTACTAAACATTTTTATTTTCTAAATAATCATCTTCTTCCAAATCCACTTCCTCTACCCCGGTTCTTACCTTGCGCACCGCCGCCGAAACCACTTCCAATTCCGGCTCCTCCTCGAGGTCTTCCGCCGCGTCCAAGCCCATATACAATGTTATTTTTAATCGCTGTTTGGTTTTCTGTATTTTCAATTTGTTTTGTTTGAGTATCGCAGCAACGACCTCTTCTTCTTCCGGTCATTTTTCCTTGTCCCATTGGACCTGTTCCATCAAAGTTTGGCATAATAAACTCCTAACTTTTGTTTTTAATGATTATGAGATAACATAGTACAATTATTTAAACTCATCTTGAGCGAATAAAAGTGGAGCGAAGTTATCAATTTATTTACTTAGGCTTGCCTTTTTATTAGTAGGGAAGACTTCGTAGCTTCGCTCCTTAAAATGTTAAACACTTTTATAATCAATCGAATATTAAATTATTAGTACGGAATTTTTTGAATCTCCAAAATGAGTTAGTACCTCCGCATCTGCTTCTGGTTCATTTAACCAGATTTGTCCGTCACATAAATATCTAAAATTATATTCCTTATGTGACTCGAGTGTCATCTCTAACAAGGTAGTACCATCAAGATTTTTATGTGTAAATTTATGCTGATGCGGATCCCAATTATTAAAATCACCAACAATGCTAATCTCATTAAAGTTGGCATTTATTTCTTTCGGAAGAATGAATGTAACTTTGCACAAAGTTTCATCTTGAGAATATTCTTTTTTTATAGCCATAACACACCTCAACTTCCATTAAGTTTTTGATTTTATATTTTTTACAATAAATGTTTTCCCGGAATAACCTACTTCCTTCAAAATATTTTTGTTTATTAAATTTTCAATCAAGTCCCAATCTGAATCAGCTTTTCTCAAGAACATTTCCACAGCATCGCTTCGCATCGGATGAACTGCAAGAATGCTAAGCAATTCTTTTACTGCATCTGAAGAGTAACTAAAATCAGTTCCTTCATTCGAGATTAGTAGTTCAACATTATTTAATAATCCATTAAACATTTGATAGGCAATATTTATATTTTCTTCAGTCGGAGGCTCAACAAATTTTTCTGCCGGAGGTCGAGTAGGAACAAGTATGTATGCTGTTTCAGGATTAATTTCTTTAATTAACTTTGCTGTTTTTTGCAATGAATCACTATCGTCGTTTATTTCTTTTACAAGCATCGTTTCTGTTAGCAATTTACCCTTGAAAGAAGCAGCAAACTTTTTTATTCCACCAATTATTTTAGGAAGCTCTAACTTACCATTTGGTCTGTCAATCAAATGCCATATTTTTTCATCAACCGTATCAATTTTTACTGAAACCCAATCAGCATTCATTAAATCTTTACGCACGTTATCATCCCACAACAAAGATGAATTAGTAATAACTGCGATTTTTATTCCAAGTGGTTTTAATAAATCAATTTCTCTTCCAAGATTTTTATCAAGCGTTGGTTCTCCATCAGGGACAAATGTTAGATAATCAATCTGTTCATTGTTGTTCTGTAATTGTTTTACTTTTTCAGAAACCTCATTAACAATTTCCTCGCAAGAATAAAATTCTTTTCGATCTATTGACATTGAATTCGTTGTTCCGATTTGACAATAAACACAAGAATAACTGCAAATCTTTGGTGGAATATTATTTATGCCTAAACTTCTACCTAACCTTCGTGATGGAATTGGACCAAAAACTATCATCATTAATCCTAAGTATTGATTGATATTTCTAAACAATTCAAATATTTGTCTTTGCGAGCGGAGCGAAGCAATCTACCATTTTAAGAGATTGCTTCGGGACTATTGTCCCTCGCAATGACATTTCGACATCGTCAGTACGAATGCAGCGAAGTAATTTTCTCTTTTATTTAGATTGCTTCGCCTATCCGCTCCTCGTGATGACTAAGCAAATATTTCTTAATCATAAGCTAATCTGATTTCCTTTTCTTTTAATGTTGGTTTTAGTAATTCATCCCATTCTGCATCTTTCCAGGTTTCCAACTTTGTGTGAGTGAGATAATACTTTTCCGGAATCGGATGCGTACCAACAACTACTTTTAATCCATATTTAGTTTCAATAAAATTCTTAAATTCTTTTATATATGGACAAGGAGGATAACCAACCACCATTCCGGTTGCAAAGTGAATAACTTCAGCTCCGTTTTTCTTTAACTCCTCTGGTGCGTATTCGATATTTCCACCAGGGCATCCGCCGCAACTTGTATAACCAACAAGTTCAACATCTTTATCTTTATAAATATCAAAAGCACCTGCTCTTTCTTTGATGGATCTAAAACATTTTCCGCCAGCACAACTTTTGTATCTATCGCAGATGATGATTCCGATTTTTACTTGCTCTTTCATATAAATTTCTTGTTTTTATTAAAGCTTAAAGATTGTTTGTAACTAATTAAACTTTCTTCCCTTTACTTTCATTGGATCACCAGCATAACCGAGTTGTTTCCAATCCAATCTATCGCCTTTAACTCCGTGGCAATTTGTGCATCTTAGTGCATTATCTTTTGAAGAAACCATGTGATTGATTGGCCAATACATTTCGGTTTCTACAAAAGCAAAACTTCCAGAATAATTTAAGTTTACTTCTTTCATTCCAAGTTGAGAAGCAAGATTCCAATCAAAAGTTTTCCAGTAACCATCAGCGCCAAA
>JBGAWM010000083.1:0-11864 GCA_044227615.1 Ignavibacteriaceae bacterium | reverse complement strand
AAATTAGCTGTCGTTAGCCAAGAAAAAACTGGAAGCAGATTACAAATTATGAGTACTGCATCGGTTGATGTGGTTTCGTCAAATGCTAATCTACAGCCAACGGCAGGGTTTAGTCTGGAGGGTGAAGGACTTCAACTTGAAGGTGTGGAATCAAAAGGTACTTCACTTGCCGGAGATATAGATGCACCAAGCATTAGTGCCATGGGTGCAGCACTAAGGGGAATAAATCTTAATAAAATTGAGTTTATTCCTGCATTAACTGAACCTGCAATTTATTATCACTCTTATGATGGAAAGAAAGATTTAAAGGGCAATAAACTGCTCGATGAAATTCTTTCTGATATCAGGCAATCTAAAGGTGTTAATATAGATAAAGAAAGCATGGATTTTATAGAGCTTTCAGATGGTTCTTTGTTATCTGCTTTTATAGACGGACCTGTTGCCTGCGTCAATCTTACAGACAACTTAGCCGGACATTTCGGGAAGAAGTTCTTCAAAGTTCCAACTATTAAAAGTGCGGATATTGCTTTAGCATACTATGTTGCAAAACGAAAAAAATTCTTTCCCGATGATCAGAGTTTGATTGTATACATTGGAAAAGAATATAGCAAACTTATTTTCTTGCAAGGCAGAAAACTAAAGCATATAGGAACCACACTAGATATTGGAACAACAAATCTGCATACTTACGATGTCTATTTCTCAAAGATCTTGCTCGAAATGGAGAACGGCGGAGTAAGTTCTTTGGATAACATTATTGTTTGCGGTGAGGATGATTCTGAAAATCTTATTCTTTCTTTTTACGGAACTTTTCCGGAAGCTAATGTTAGTCGATTAGAATTCGATGATGTGGATATTTCGCTAATCGATGAAGAGACTAAAGCCAAATTTTCTTCATATAGCGTACCCCTTGCTGTTGCTACTGAGTATTTTGATGAGCTAGCAAAAGAACACAAGGGAATTAATTTATTACCCAAATACATTTCTGAAGATCAAAAATTGTTTCAGTTCTCCTGGCATAGTTTTGCAGTTCTTCCGTTTTTATTTATTGCTGCATTTTTATTTACTCTTAAGGTTTTACAGAACAATAAAGAGTTATCCAGACTTGATGCAGAAATAAATCAGAAGAATTTGATAATAAGACAAAACCAGGAAACATTAAGTAAAATTTCTGAACTAGAAGGAAAGATCAGCAGTTTTGGGCAGACACAGGCAATATTGGATTCTGCTGCTGTTGGAACCGGAGTTTGGAAAAATGTTCTAAAAGATGTTGCCGGTTTTTGCGGAAGCAAGCAGAATATCTGGATATCCAATATAGCAAGAGATAATAGCAACACTATTAAGATTGAAGGATACTCACTTTCAAAATATTCACCGACTGATATGGCTTACAGCTTAGAAAATGCAAGACTTAACAGTATGATGAATGAAGCTCTTAGAGAAAAGAACGCCTTTAAATATAATTTAACATTTGATATTACTTCATATCAGAATAAAAAATGAATAAAAAATTACGCAGTACTCTAGTTCTACTGGCTTTGTTGTTTCTAATCCTAATTGCTGGAGGAGCCTATCTTTATTTTGTTCAGAGCAAAGATTTGGATGAAAAAAGAACAAAGTTACAAGAACTTCAGGCAAAAGCTTTGGACCCGCAAGAATTGCTGGCTCAATATCAAGATCTTTTGGTTCAATCCAATCGTCTCGATTCTATTCTTGCTAACCGGGAATTTAATATTCCACAGAATTTATCATCCATTAAGTTTTACAACTTTGTAAATAATATCACTAATGGATTTTCTGATAAAGCCCAAGTGAATATTGAATTTCTTGATCAGAAACAAGAGAAGGAATTTTACTATCATGAGTATAAACTTACAGGTTTCGGTTATTTTAACGAAGTTTACAATCTTATATTCGCAATTGAAAACAGCAAGGAATTAAAGAAAGTTACCAGCGTTAGTCTGGGTAATTTAGTCCAAACTAAAGAAGATGAAATTCCTGTTTATCTTGTTAATTTTACTTTAAATGCTAAGACTTACTTTTCTACCGATAATCGTTTTGCTCCTGCAACATTTGTAGAAAATAATCTTGGTGCACCAACCTTGTATGATGCTTTCTATCCTCTTATTAGAAATGAAATTCCTCCGAACGTTGATGAGCTGCTTGATGTACAGGGTGCAACTTTGCTCGCTCTTATTCCGGAGGGTGCCTTTATTGCAGACAGTAAGGGTAACACATATTTGATATGGGAGGGTGAACAGGTTTATTTAGGTTACCTAACTAAGATAGATTATCAAAACAGCAGGGTAAGTTTTATTCTTAATAAGGGTGGAATAATAGAAAAAATGGATCTCGAATTAGATAGATCAGAATTTAAAAAAGAAAACAAATGAGAAATAAGATGAAAACAGTTATATACTCACTGCTTTTAATTTTTATGTTTATCGGAAGTATCTTTCCGCAAAAGTATTGGGAAAGAAGACTTAAAGATTATAACAATCCCGATGAACTAGTAACCATGTCGCAAACACTTCCGTTTAACGAAGCAATAGCATTGTTAAGCAAGGTAAGTGAAAGCACAACAGGTAAAAGAATTGTATCAACGGTTACTTCCGATAATCCTATTGGTTTTGAAATCGAAAGCATGCCATATGATAAAGCTTTGTTTATGATCGTCCAGTACAATGGATTTTTAATTGAAGAAAAAGAGGACGTTATTGTTGTAAAGCGTGTGCAGGGTGAAGAAGTTAAACCCGAAGACATCTATGCGTCTGTTGATTCAAGGGAAGTTAAAATTTCTGCAGTCTTTTTTGAAGTTGATGTTGCTAAAACAAAAGAAGTTGGTGTTGATTGGAAGGTTTTATTATCACAAAATGGTTTAAATTTGGGCTCTGAGCTAAATACCCAAGTGCAAACTCAAACGGAGCAGCAGGCAACTCCATCTCAATTTAATCTATCTGGCATGGGTGATTTTAAACTTGGTGATTTTTACGGACAGGCAACTGCAATGTTTAGGTTTTTTGAGAGAGAAGGTCTTGGCGAAATCATTTCATCTCCAAACATAGTTGTTAGAGATAAGAAACAAGGCAGAATACAGGTCGGATCAGATTTTTCTATCCAGACAAGGGACTTTGCAGGCAATACAATTGAAAAATTCTATCCTACAGGAACAATCATTGAGGTTGTACCTCATGTTTATAAAGAAAATGGTATTGACTATGTTTTGTTAAATATTATGGTTGAAAGAAGTTCTTTCCAGCAGAATGAAACAACAAGTGAAATTAAAAAGACAACCGCTACTACCCAGGTACTAAACCTGAATGGCGAAGAGACTATATTAGGTGGTCTTTTTGTAACTGAAGAAGTTGTAACAAGAAATGGAATTCCATTTCTAAAAGATTTACCCTGGTGGGTGTTTGGTATAAGATATTTAACCGGATCTGACCAAACTATAGAAAGAAAGAAGGAGTTAGTTATTCTTCTTAAGACTGAGTTGCTGCCAACGCTTCAAGAAAGATTGACCAACCCGATTAAAAATCCTCTTGAGTCAGAAATTTCTAAACAGAACGAAAGAGTTAAGTATTATCAGTTAGAATCAAAGAGTTCACAATATAACGATGCGAAAGAATAGTTATATGCAGTCAATTCTAATTGTTGATGATGATTTAAACCTTTGTACCGTTCTTAAAGAAGAGCTTGAAGAAGTTGGGTATAATTCCAACTATGTAAATAGTGGTTTTGAAGCGATGGATTTTCTTAAAAATAATCAAGTTGATTTGATTTTGCTCGATCTTAAAATGCCCGCAATGGATGGTTTTGATGTTCTCAAGGAAATCGAGCATAATCAAATTAAAGCTAAGGTTATTGTATTAACTGCTTATGCTGATGTTAAAAGTGCAATTGACTCTGCTAAAATGGGTGCTACTGATTTTATAAGTAAACCGTATGATTTTGATGAGCTTCTAATAACTATTACGAAAGTTCTGCAAAGAGAATGATGATAAATGAAAATAAACCACCGAATAATTCTTGTTAACCTGCTAATAGTAGCAATTGTGCTTGGCAGTGCCGCAATTGCTTTCTACTCAATAATGTACAATACCTTAACTGCTCAACAAACCAAATTAATTACCAGCTCCTCAAGAAATTTTATATTCACTTATCGCACATTCATTAATAAAATTGATGAAGAATTCTGGACTATAAAAAACAATAATCCCGAGTTTTTTTTTGACCGACTGTTTATAGCAGGAAACATAAACGATTTTTTTCTTGAGGCAAGTACGTCTGATTCAAATTTAGTACTTCGTTACTCTTCAAAAAACTTTATTCAAACACCCAAAACGAAATTTACTATTGATGAATTTATTCAGCTAAATCCGTATGCCATAATAAATATAAATAATATTACACCTGATCGTATTTGTTATTTTGGAAAAATAATTAGTAACGAGGTACTGGATGATTTTTCAAAAACAATCGGCTCTGATGTTGCGTTGGTTTGGGATAATTTTACTGCTGAAGTTTCAAACTCCAATTTTAACAGTCAACATACTTTTCTTTTAAGTAAAGCTTACAATTATCTTAAACAAAAAAATGATTTGGAAGTTTTCATCGGGGATACTGAGACATCCGATATTATTGCTACATCATACAAAACCGAGAAATTATCTAAATATGGTAACGATTTAGGGTTTGTGCTTTTTAGATCTCACAGTGAAGCGACTGATTTAAGAGAAACTTTAAGAAATATTTTAATATTAATAGGTGTTGTGGGAATTATTTTAGCACTGATTTTAAGTTATGTATTAACTCACAAATTAAGAGCAAGAATTTCCGATTTAAATTTTGCAACTGCTCAGACTAGTGCCGGTAATTTTGATACGCGCATTGAAGTAAAGAGCAATGATGAAATTGGCAATCTTGGCAAAGCTTTTAACAGAATGCTTGATGAACTTAAAAAAAATCAACGAGCTAAAAACGATTACTCGGAATTTATAACACTAATAAATCAAAATGCTTCCTTAGCAGAAATATCCAATGCAGCTTTAAAAAAAATTCTTGATACGTGCGGATTCTTAGTCGGGGCATTATATTCAATAGATGGTGATGAAGTAAGTCATATTTGTTCATATGGTTTAGGTAACACAAATCCAAAGCACGAACGAAATGATTTCTTTAAGAAGATTATTAGAACCAAAGAATCAATTGAAATAACATCACAAAATTTTTTGCCAACTATTCAAACAGGTACTTTAGATATAAAACTCAGTTATCTATTGTTATTACCGGTGATATATAACGGCAAAGTTATTGCAATTCTAGAACTTGCATCATTAAATACCCCAACATCAGAAGCAAAAGATTATCTTGAGAAGATTAAAGAGCAATTGGCTATTGGTCTAACAAATGCAAAAGCTGTTGTGCAGTTAGAAAATTTTGTTAATGAATTAAAACTTCTTAATGAAGAATATCAAAAACAAAATATCCAAATCAAAAAGCAAAACGATGCTCTTCAGGAAATGAGTAATCAACTTAAAATTAAAGCCGAAGAATTAGCCATTCAAAAAGTAAAAGCAGAGGATTCAACACGATTAAAATCTCAATTTCTTGCAAGTATGTCTCACGAACTTAGAACCCCAATGAATTCAATATTGGGTCTTACGGAATTAATCCTTGATAAAGCACAGTTAAGCGTTAAAAATAAAGAACGGTTAGAGGTGGTTTTAAAAAGCGGGAAGCGATTAATGAGTCTGATTAATGACATCCTTGATCTTTCCAAAATAGAAGCTGGCAAAATGGAAATTCGTGAAGAAGACTTTTTACTTGAAGAGATAATTGAAGAAGTTTCTAATACTGCATCCCCGCTTGCTTTTGAAAAAGGGCTGGATTTTAATATTAAGAGAAATTGTAATACCAGGTTTGTTATTAGTACAGATAGAGTTAGAGTTACTCAAGTATTAATAAATCTTATAGGCAACGCCATTAAGTTTACAACAAGAGGAAAGGTAGAATTATCAGTTTCATTTAATCAGGATAGGACACTGCTCTTTTCTGTAAGCGATACAGGGATTGGAATTTCCGAGGAAAACAAAAAAGTTATTTTTGAAGAGTTCAGACAAATTGATGGAACGACTTCAAAAAAATATGGCGGAACAGGTTTGGGATTAGCAATTTCTAAAAAGATTTTGGATTTGCTTGGTGGCAAAATTTGGGTAGCTAGTGTTGAAGGAGAAGGTTCTGTTTTTTCTTTTACGCTTCCAATTAAGTTTGAACAGGATAAAAGAAAGGCTACCTCATCTCCTGTTAATAAAGAAGTTCTGCTTAAGAACGCAAAAAATCCGGTGTTGATAATTGATGATGATCCGGAAGTGAGATATACAATAGGGCAATATCTTATTTCAAAAGGGTATCAAGTTATTTTTGCCGAGGACGGGGAATCTGGTCTAAAACTTGCGAGAGAAAAGCAGCCTTTTGCTATTACACTGGATATACTTTTACCAAATAAAGATGGGTGGATTATTCTTAAAGCCTTAAAAGAAAATCCAGAAACAAAAGATATCCCCGTAATTTTAGTTTCCATAATTGGTGATAAAAACTTAGGATATGAATTGGGTGCATTTGAGTATTTTGTAAAACCAATCTCTGCCGAAAAGCTTTTTACAGCATTTAATAAGCTGGAATCACTTTTACAAAAACGAATTCAAAAAATTGTAATTGTTGATGATGATAGATTAGAATTTGAAAAGCTTAAAAATGAATTTAAGGATGAGAATATTTCTCTGGAATTTATACAGGACAGCGAATTGGCCTACAATAAAATTGCAGAAGTACAACCGGATCTTGTTATTATTGACTTAATGATGCCTGAAATTGATGGTATTACTTTGTCGAAAAAACTTAAATCCGATAATAAAACAAAACAAATCCCGATTATTATTAGTACTGCAAAAAATCTTTCGGAAGAAGAATATACTTCTTTACACGAAATTGCTGAGGATATTACATTAAAATCGAATGGACATCTACTTGATTTACTCAACACTGTCCGAGACCGAATTAAAATACAAGAGGTTGATAATTTGGTTTTTTCAAATTCTGATACAGAAGTTCAAGACAATTCGGATTATGTAATTGATGAAGAGCCGGGTGATGATTTTTTTGGTGAGGTTCTAATTGTGGATGATGATCCCGATACATTGTTTACTTTAAATGAAATGGTGCAGGCTACTGGCTGTAAGACTTATTTAGCAAAAAGCGGTATGGAGTGCTTGAAAATTCTTGAGAGCGTTAGTCCAGATTTAATTATGCTGGATATTATGATGCCGGAAATGGATGGATTTCAAACATTAAAAAATATAAGGGTTAACGAAAACCTTGCTGCAATACCAATATATGCGGTTACAGCCAAAGCAATGGTAGGTGATAAAGAAATTATTCTAAAACATGGGTTTAACGATTATATACCCAAGCCAGCCAACGCAACAATTATTTCAAATAAAATTGTGCAATTATTTTCAAAGATAAAATCAAAAAGAATATGAAGAAAATATTAGTTATAGATGATTTACCTGAAAATGTTTTTATGCTTCAGGACCGATTAGAACATGAAGGTTTCGAAGTACTTACTGCTTATGATGGTTATTCGGGAATTGATAAAGCCCGGAATGAATTACCTGATCTAATATTACTCGATATTATGATGCCAGATATAACAGGTTTGGAAGTTTGTAAAATCCTGGTTAATGAACCGACTACTAAAAATATTCCAATAATATTAGTTACTGCTAAATCTGGAGCTGAAGATACTAAAGAAGGGTTGGAAGCAGGTGCTTTTGACTACATTAAAAAACCTTTTAACAGAATTGAATTGCTTGCAAGAGTTAAATCGGCACTCCAACTTTCAGAGGCACATAAACTTCTTCTCTTATCTGAAAAAAGAGATACATATCTTGCTACGGTTGTAACTGCAAATCATAAAATAAAACAACCCTTAACTTTGCTTAGTCTTTCATCAGCAGCCATTAAAAGAGAATTAAGTAAAGATGATGTTTCAAAAGAGGGAATATTAAAACGAGTGAATTACATTGATATTGCAGTGAAAGAAATAACTGATGTGCTCAATCAACTTAATGCTATAAAGGATCCAATACTTTCAGAGTACACTGCTAATATTAAGATGATAAAAGTTGATGATGAACCAGAACAGGATGAACAAAATAAAAAACTAGATTAACTGTTTTATAGTATTTAACATTGTGTCAAATTCATAAGGTTTCATAATCTTACTATTTACCTGATAACGCTTTAAGTCCTCATCCTCAAATCTTATGCTGCCTGACGATAGAATTACAGGCAGATTAAAATTCAAACTTCGAATTTTAGCAATACAGTCTAACCCGTTCATAGTCGGCATATTATAATCGATAATCAACAAATCAACTTTTAATTCCTCAGTAAGAACAGTAATAACTTCTTCCCCGGTTTTTACTTTAATTACATAGTAGCCGCTCGATTCAAGCATTTCTGCAAGCAAATCACTCAACATTTCCTCATCATCAGCCAACATTATAATTTTATCTGTTTCCCTAAGTTTTACTACTTTGTGCGGTTCAAATACGGGAAGATAAACCTCAAATGTAGTTCCTAAACCTTTGCGGCTTGTAACATCTATATGACCTTTGTGAGCTTTAATAATGCCGTAAGAAACATATAAGCCTAATCCAGATCCCGTATCCTTCTGTTTAGTAGAAAAATAGGGATCAAATATTTTTGATAAATTTTCTTCCTCTATTCCAGTGCCGGTATCACTAACAGAAAACTTAACAAACTTGCCTCGATCCAAAAGAGGATAATTAATAATATTGGAATCGTCGACCAATAAATTTGAGGCACCTAAAATAATCTTACCATTTCCTTCAATAGATTCTTTTGCATTTACACATAAGTTTAAAAGAATTTGATAAATCTCTGTGCCGTTGCCTATTATATTATGAAGTCCGCTGTCAATTTTTTCTTCAAGTGTAATGTTTGATGGAAATGTTTGTGAGACAACTTTTGCAATTTCACTTAAAAGAAAATTGGGCATTACAATTTCTTTACGCTTTGCAGTAGGCTTTCCAAAAGAAAGAAGACCCTTCGTTAAATCTCTCGCTCTAATAGAACAGTTTTCAATATTATCGATAAGCTTATTTACACTATCTGATTCGGTAACCCGGCTGCGCAATAAATGAAGGCTGCCAAAAATGCTGGAAAGCAGATTGTTAAAATCATGTGCCATCCCGCTGCTTAATTTTCCAATCGTTTCTAACTTTTGTGCTTGAAGTAGTCTTGATTCAAGAGCATTGTTTAACTGCCGTGTTTCGATATTACTTATTGCAAAAGAAAGAAGAATAGAAAATTGCTTAATATCGCTTATATCGATAGAAGAGAATGTTCCTGATTTCTTTCCCACAAGAATTTTCGCATGAAGAATATTATCAAAATAGCAAGGAGAAATACAAAGAGATTCACAATTAAATACCTGAGTTAATCCGTAACCAATATTATTGTGATGATTTAATGCGAGCAGAGGTCTTTTATTAAGCTCTAACCACTTATTGATAAAAGAGGAATTATATTTTATGCTTTTTTCAATTTCAGTTCTATCAGTGATGTGATTTGTTTTATCACTATACAAAAAACTTTGAACTTCGTCTGCTTGATGGAAAACAATTAACCCAAAATCACTATTTGTAACATCGATGCACCTTATTAAAATTTCCTCAGCGATATTTTCTATAAGTTTTTCTTTAACCAATAACACAAGAATACTCTGGAGTTCATTTTGAAAAAAAAGATTCCTTCTCAACTTCTCCTTTTCTTCATTCTGCGGAAAGTCTGAATCTAACAGGGGAAGCATTTCAATAAAATATGCTTCAACTTCTTTTTTTGATTGAGAAAATAGGGGAGTAATAATAATATTTTTATTTTTATCAGCTAGCGGTACGACAAAAGATTTTGCAGATCCGGAAATTATCTTTTCGTCCGGTGTATTTATGTTGAAAAGGGATTTAAGTGAGGTGCCTTTAATTTTTCCGGTTCCAATATCTTTTTTAAAGCTTTTATTGAACCAAAAAATTTTAAACGCTTTGTCCGCAAGAGCAACAGAGGCTGTTTGTAATTCAAGAAGTTCTTTTGATTTATATTTTCTGATTAATTCATCAGACATTCAATATCTAATCTTGTTTAAGTTCGTACTTCTTGATTTTAGTATACAGCGTTTTGGGGCTAATTCCTAATTGATTTGCAGTAACTGTTCTATCCCATCTGTTAGCATCAAGCACTTTTGCAATGTGCCATCTTTCAAGATCTTCCATGCTAAGTATTTCTGATGGAATATCTATTATCCCTCTCGCTGATACATTTTTATATACTGCAGCATTTGGCAAATTTAAATCTTCTGGAGTGATATAATCACCTTCGGCAAAGATAATAGCCCGCTCAATAATATGTTCAAGTTCTCTAACATTACCAGTAAAATCATATTCCTCTAACATCTGAGCAGCTTCAACAGATAATTTCTTTGGTGATCTAACTGGTGATTTTGAACTAAGGAAAAAATCTGCTAAAACAATTATATCTTCTCTACGGTCTCTTAGTGGGGGAATTGTTATAGTAATTACATTTAATCTAAACAATAAATCTTTTCTGAAATTTTTTGCTTCGGCCTCATCAAGCAGATTTCTATTGGTTGCACCGATAACTCTAACGTTTGAATTTAAATTTGTTACGCCACCGATTCTTCTATACTCACCATTTTCTAAAAATCTTAATAGCTTTGGTTGTAACGTTAAGCTTAATTCTCCTATTTCGTCTAAAAACAAGGTGCCGCCATGTGCAATTTCAACCAATCCCTGCTTAGTAGATTTAGCATCAGTAAATGCACCTTTTTCATGTCCGAACAATTCACTTTCTATTAGCTGATCAGGAAGGGAAGCACAATTGACAACAACAAATGGTTTATCTTTTCTTGCCGATTGTTTATGTATGTACTCAGCAAAAAGTTCCTTCCCAGTGCCCGTCTCACCCTCAACCAGAACATTGGAATCTGATTGTGCTGCTTTGTTTGCAAGATTAAGAACTCTTTGAAGTGATTTACTATCGCCAATAATTTTTTCTGAATGTTTTTTACTTATCTCTTTTGAAAGTAGAACAGTTGTAACTAATAAATTTCTATGTTCGATTGCTCTGTTTACAGTTAATACAAGCTCTTCAAACTCATAAGGTTTGTTGATGTAATCGTAGGCGCCATTCTTTATGCACTGAATCGCTTTCTTCATATCGGATTGTGCAGAAAGAATGATTACCTGAATATTGTATCCAGAATCATTTATGAATTTTAAAACTTCCTCGCCCTGAACTTCACGCATATTCAAGTCAAGAAGCAGGATATCATAATTTTTAGCTTTTATAGCTTCAATGGCATATTTGCCATCATAAACAGCGTCAACGGTAAAACCTTCTTCTAATAGCTGCTCTTTGAGCAAATAACAAAGGGTTTCATCGTCGTCGCAAACAAGAATCTTGGAGTTTTTAGAACTTTCTGTCATTTCCCACCGGTAAAAAAATCTGTTAGTTTGGATTAAAAATGCACATTAATTATATTTGTTGTTCAAGTTTTTGGGCGCGTAGCTCAGGGGTAGAGCATCTGCCTTTTAAGCAGAGGGTCGGTGGTTCGAGCCCACCCGCGCTCACAATAGATAAAGCCACTTTGGTGGCTTTGTTTATTTTAAACTATTTTAAAAGAACTAGTGGTAATAATAACACATATTACTAAAAACAGCAAGTTTTTGAGGTTTTTAACTCATTTTTAACGTCAACAT
>JBGAWM010000082.1:2264-12152 GCA_044227615.1 Ignavibacteriaceae bacterium | reverse complement strand
CCAAATGGAATTTCAATTGAAAATCTCCCGACATACTATGGTGAAATATCTTACTCAATCAAAAAAGAAAACAGCAAATATACTTTTTCAATTTATGGTGATGTTGATCTTCCGAAAAGTGGAATAAAGATTAAAAACTTTAATGGATCAAAACAACCTGTTAGTGTTACAGTTAACGGGAAAGAAATAAAATCTTTTACAAAAAACGAAATTGGTGTAAAAGAATTTCCTGCAATGGTTGTAATTGATTATGGAAAGTAACTGAGTTTAAGTTTTTTGTTTATTTAAAAATAATTAGCGATAAGAAGTAATGAGTTTCAGCGCATCAAATGGATATTTTCTAAAAAATGGTAAGCCGGTTTTTGTAATTTCGGGAGAGATTCACTATTTCAGACTTGACCCTAAACTCTGGGAGAAACATTTAACGCTACTCAAGCAATCCGGTGCCAACACAACTTCAACATATATTCCGTGGGATTGGCATGAATACGAAGAAGGTAAATTTGATTTTACAGGCGATACAAATCCCGCAAGAAATCTAAACAAGTACATCAAACTTTGTAAAAAAGTTGGGCTGGATTTAATTGTAAAACCTGGTCCTTATATACTTGCAGAGTATGAAAATCAAGGATTACCTGCTTGGTTGATAAATAAGATTAGTAAAGATGCTCATGCTCTGGATGAGAATGGGAATATCATTGCACATGATTTAATGTCCTATCTTTCTGATGAATATCTTTATTATTCATTTCTTTGGTATGATAAAATTATGCCTATCATTTCAGCAAATCAAGAAAGCAACGGCGGACCAATTACAATGATGCAGGTTTGTAATGAAGTTGGAGTATTCCAATGGCTTTCCGGAAGGATTGATTACAATGAATCAGTTATAAAATTGTATAAAGGATTTCTTATTGATAAGTATAAAACCATTGAAAATTTAAACAAGACTTATGGTACAGAACATTCTTCATTTAATAAATTGTCTGCTCCACTTGGTAATATAGAAACCAGGCAGGATTATTGTGCGTATTATGATTTCCACCTATTCTATAGACATTACTTTGCTTTATACCTGGATGTATTAATTAAAAAGATTAAAAGCCTTGATATTAACGTTCAACTGACACACAACATTCCAGGCTGGATATATGGAAATGCTGCAGAACTGCCAATGCTTATTAGTACATACGAAGAAATAATGAGAACACGTAATGATATTGTTTTTGGTTTAGATCATATTCCTGAGTTCGTATCATTTAGGAATGCTCATTCTGATTTAGCTTGCAATAGAATTCTGGAAGCAATGCAGCCGTATGGACCAGTTTGGGCTGCGGAATTCCAGTGCGGAACTCGTGAGCATCATGTAAAAAGCGATGCGAGTGATTTAGAGACATTTTATTTTGCCTCGCTAGCGCACGGGATGAAAAGTTTTAACTACTATATGTTTTCTCAAGGAATAAATCCCACAAGCAAAGGATTTTTTGGAAAAACGTTTTATTATCAAACAGCTGTATCGGCTAAAGCTGAAAAATCAGCTTTATATAATTCTATAAATACTGTTAATGATTTTATAATTAAAGAAAATGAAAATCTATTACTGAGTAAAACAAAATCAGAAATTTGCGTTGGTCTTTATAAACCATATTTCTACACCGAACTTACAACATCACAATTGCTTAAAGAAAAAAGACTAGATGTTTCAAAACTTGGGCTTCAGTATGATCCACGTTTTGTTCGTGAAGAAATTTTATTTAATGGATTGTTACGCGGACTTCAAACCCTCAACTTTAATTATAACATAAGTGATTTAGAAAATATTGAGCTTGAGTCTTTATTAAAGTATAAACAACTCTGGATTGTTGCAACTGAATTTATGGATAGCAAAGCCCAGCTTTTACTGGCTAATTATATTAAAGCAGGCGGACATTTAATTATTTATCCTGTTATTCCAACTCTTGATTTGTATCTTAATCCCTGTACGATATTAAGAGATGAATTAAGAATTGAATTATCTAAATCGCATAGTCCGAATAAAGTTAACGCTTTTGGTATTGAGGATTTGTTTACAATGTTTAAAGACAAGCAAATATTTGAAGACAATAATTCTGATGCAGTTGCCATAACAGAATTAGATGAAGTTTGCGGGATAAGAAAAAAAGTTGGGAAAGGTAACATTACCTCGCTTGGTTTTGCTTTTGGATATACCAGCGATGAGCATCTGTATTTATTGGAAAAAATATTAGCGATTGATAAAATAAAGAGGCAGGCAAAAGTATCTGACCCCGATATTCAATTTGTTATCAGAAAATCAGAAAAGGTGTCTTATACTTTTTTATTGAATTATCATAATCAGAAAAAAACTTTTATGTTTAATGGTAAAGAAATGACGTTAAAACCTTTTTCTTACAAGATTATTAAAGCAAAAGAGTAAAAATAAATTTATAACTAAGAAAGAATCTTAATGAGAAGTACATTAATTAGTTTGTTTTTAATACTTTCCACAAACTGCTTAGCCCAGGATCTTACTCCTCCTGCAGTACCTCAAGGTGTTCAAGCATTTGGTTATGAAAAGAATGTTGATATCGAATGGTATAATAATGACGAGACTGATCTTGCAGGTTATAAAATTTATAAATGGGATGGAACTCAGTTTAATTTTTATACGACCGTATCTAAAGAAAAAAGTTACCTAACATTAAATGTTGGAGTAACGGGAGTAAGTTATTCATTTAAAGTTAGTGCGTACGATTTAAGTGGAAATGAATCATCGCTTAGTGATAGTGTTGCTGCAGTTACACATACAATGACGGATGAAGAATTTTTGGATATGGTTCAAAGATCAACTTTCAGATATTTTTATGATTATGGTCATCCGGTCTCAGGTTTAGCAAGAGAACGATTGGGATCCGGCGAAACCGTTACAAGCGGCGGTTCCGGTTTTGGGTTAATGGCACTGCTGGTAGGAGTTGAACGTGGATATATAACACGTGAGCAAGGTATAGAAAGAATGCTTAAAATTTTAAACTTTCTTAAAAATAATGCCGCAAAATTTCACGGAGCTTTTTCACATTGGCTAAACGGTACTACCGGCGCTGTTATACCATTCGGGCAATATGATGATGGTGGAGATTTAGTTGAAACTTCTTTTATGATTCAAGGAATATTAGCCGTTCGCCAATATTTTGATCAGACAAATTCTAATGAAGAACAGATCAGAACTCTATGCACAGAGATATGGGAAGGAGTTGAATGGAGTTGGTATAGAAGAACAAGTTTTAGCAATTATCTTTATTGGCACTGGTCACCTAATTATGCATGGCAAATAAATTTTAAGTTGATTGGGTGGATGGAGACGATGATAACTTATATGCTTGGTATAGCTTCGCCAACATACAGTGTTCCGGCAAGTTTATTTCATCTAGGATGGGCAAGTTCAAATTATACAAATGCAAATTCATTTTACGGCTATAGGTTATGGGTTGGCCCAAATTATGGAGGTCCGCTTTTCTTCGCACATTATTCTTTTCTAGGATTCGATCCACGCGATAAGAAAGATGCTTACTGCAACTACTTTATGAACAATAAACATCACACGTTAATTAATAGAGCTTATTGTATTGCAAATCCATATAACCATCCCGGATATGGACCTGATAATTGGGGATTGACCGCAAGTGATGAACCGAATGGTTACAGTGCTCACGCACCTTATAGTAATGATAACGGAACCATTACTCCAACTGCAGCAATATCATCTATGCCATATACACCAACGGAATCAATTGAAGCATTAAAAAATTTTTACAGAACGTATGGAAGTAATATTTGGGGTGAATATGGTTTTAAAGATGCTTTTAATCCAAGACAAAATTGGTTTGCAGGCAGCTACATTGCAATTGATCAGGGACCGATAATTGTGATGATTGAAAATTATAGAAGCGGGTTGTTGTGGGAAAAGTTTATGGCAAATCCGGAAATTCAACCAATGCTTGATTCAATTGGATTTGTTCCTGATTCGGTTACCAGTGTTGGTGATGAAGTTAATACTGTTGATGACTTTGAATTGCTGGGCAATTATCCAAATCCATTTAATCCTTCAACAACTATCGTTTTTAATCTTAATGCAAATGAAAATGTCTTGATTGAAATATTTAATCATCTCGGTGAAAAAGTTAGGGAATTATCTGATGAAGAATTTTCAGCCGGTGAAAATAAAGTTGTATGGAATGGTTTAAATGATGATAACAAAAATGTAAGCTCAGGAATCTACCTTTATAAAATTAGCACAGCTCAAAACACTCTTTACGGTAAAATGATTTTGCAGAAATAATGATGAAGTTAACATTTAGAAAACATTTGTATTTTTTTGTGGACTATTAGTAATTACTAATTGACTGAAGGAAGTTTTAATTAAAAACAAACAAGGTTTTTATGAAAACAATATTTGAGATTTTGCTTTTTGTTATAGTCGTTATTTTGTTAAATAGTTGCAACACAACAGAACCACCACCTCCGCCACCAGAGGAGTCGCCCAAAGCAATAAAACTTAAACTGCTTGATGTAAGCTGCACAGAAGCGTTTATAAGTGTAAGTGCAGCTGACACGGTTTTGCCCGCTAATATTACTCTAAAAAAGGATGATGCTACGATGTTTAGTTTTATGCTAACACATACAGACACAACGGTAATTGATACAACACTACAATTAAACGCAACGTACATTTACCAAACAACCGCGCTAATAAAAGGTGTAGAACAAAAAAGCGACACGCTGCAAGTAAAAACATTAAATACAACCAGCCACAATTTTACGTGGCAAACATTTACATTTGGCGGCATAGGAGGCAGCAGTGTATTGAATGATGTAGCTATAATAGATGAAAACAACATTTGGGCTGTTGGTGCGATTTATGCTGATACAACAGGTCAAGCGTATAATGCAGTGCATTGGAATGGCTCAACCTGGGAATTGAAAAAAATATATTTTCCTACTGTATGTGGTTCATCAGATTTAACACCCTATCCTGCTAAAGCAATTTTTGCATTTGAAGATGGTAAAATCTGGATTAGTTCCTCTGGGGACAAAATTGCCATTCTCCAAAATGGAATTCAAATTGATAAATACTGTTTACCAACAAATGTTTCGATGTCAATTAATAAAATTTGGGGAGAAAATAGTAATGATATATACATCGTTGGCGAATTGGGCAGTATTGCTCATTACCAAAACGGAAATTGGATTAAAATAGAAAGCGGAACTAATTTAAATATAGTTGATATATGGGGAGAGAACAATCCTTTTATAAACAAAACAGAAATTATTTGTGGTGCCGCCAATATATTTGTTAATCCCGGATCAGAGCTTATCAGGATTAAGGAAGACTTGACAACTGAAATATTAGACAATACCGGGTTGGGACAAACTTTTGCCCCGATCTGGTTTAAAGCTGGGATTAGATATTATGTGGTTGGTGACGGATTGTATGAAAAAACATATAAAGACACTTCTACCTGGAAAGATCTTAATTCCAATAGATCAATAACTCAATATTTTATGGAATGTATAAGAGGAAACGCACTTAATAATATAATAGTAGCAGGGGCTTTTGGAGAAGTGATACATTTTAATGGTATCAACTGGAAAAGCATTAAAAATACAGAAACAACACTAAACAATGGATCATATTACAGGGTAGCTGTAAAAGGAAATATTGTAGTCGCAGTTGGTTTTGATCAGAGCCAGTCTGTTATTCTAATGGGTCATAATTAAATAACTATAAATTTTAAAATGAGTTAATATGAAATCATTTCTAACAATAATCACCATCTCAACTATTCTAAATCTTGCCCAAATATATGGGCAAAGCGGATGGAGAGCAGATGTAAGAGATTACCATGAAAATAATTTTGGTGTACATGAACTAAATGTTAGTATGATTGCGGACTTGTATGACGATGATATACTACAACCTGTCCTGCCGACTTATAAATATGAATTTTTTAAGAGATATATTTTGTTGCCCGACCCGGAATGGATTGCATATGCACCACAATGGGGTATCAATACCCAAGGGACACATGCATATCAAGATAGTACAATAGTACCCGAAGGAAAATTCGTAATATATTGCAAAATAACTTTGCCGGATGATATTACTGTCAATTCCGATGTAATAACAATTCCGTGGTATTCCGTTTTACCAGATCAGCAAAAATTCAGTGGCTCATCGTTTGGCTCTATCGATTACTGGTATAAAGGTAGTTTTAAAGATAATAACGGACTAAATGAAATTTATATACCGCGTTACGACCCTAAAGTATTGCAAGCAGATATTAATGTAGTTTCCAGCCCTCCGGAAAAATATAATTATTGGACTGGAAATTTTGGAGCGACATATTACAAAAATTTTGTCAGGTTTTCTCCCAACGAATTACTTTTAACTCAAATGTTAGGTCAGTTTAATTACATAAACAATAAAACTGTTCGTGCAAAAGTTGATAACAATTATTTAGATGTAATACAATTTAAAGACCCCTGGTTAAGGGATTACGACGCGCAGCCCTTTGGAATAAGAAACCAGGGGTTAGGAGCTGTTCCTCAGCCGTTAGTAAATGATGAAAATAATCTCTGTATAAATACAAACCATCAGGGTGTTCTATTAAATCAAGAAATTGCTCAGAACAAACCTTACTACTCCATCAAAATCCCATCAAGTATCTATCTACCCCAAACAGGGCAAACGCATAAAATATACCTGCAAAACTGGGATGTTTCTGGTGCATCGCTTCAATATCCAAACTCAATAGAAACAGGAGTTGTATTTACAAGCAGCAGCGGTGCAAATATTATTGCAAATCTAAAAGCAACACAACTTTCAAATACACCAGCCACCTATAATAACACCAGTCAAAACAAGTTTATAAAAACACCCAATGGCTATCTTCACAATGTTTACGAAAGTATTGGTGACGTATATTATGAACGCAGTATAGATATAGATGGTGGAACAACTTGGGTAATTATGAATGACGCAAAACCAATTAATCCTTACCCTGATTATGGAGAAGCAAAATCGCCATCACTAGCTTACTCAAATGATGGTAATGATTTGATATATATAACATATCAAAGTTCAAGAGATGAAGGAATCACTGGACCTGTAGTTATGTTAACCCAATATCAAAATGGTGCATTTCATTGGCATCGAACTGTTTATGATCTTACCGGGTATTCATTTTCAGAGGACTATCAGCCGGTAGTAGTTGCAATGAATGGAGTAGTTTTGGTTGTATTTAATCCACCTTCACCATCAACACTTGGATTAATTGCAAGAGAATATCTTATATCATCTGCTGGTAATATTACAGCAGAAAATTCCCGCACATTACCTAATGTAGATGCAAGCAGTTGTTATCCTTCAATTACCGCCGCTTCTGGTCAATATCATCTTGCTTATCAGCAGGCAGCTTTTTCAATAAAATATTTAAGATGGAGTGCAAACACAAATCCATTAACTTCAAGTTACTCTTCAACTCCATCAACAGGCAGCGGTTATAGTTTGAATACTGAACCTTCAATAAGTCTTGCATACTATAACCCTGTAATAAGTTGGGAAGGTGCTCAATATACAAGTTCACCTCAAGCTGTTTTAAGAAGAGGTACTCTTTCTGGTACAAGTATTATTTGGAGTGATTTTCTAAAAGTTGGTAGTAATGCTAATTACGTCCATAATAATTCAGCTTATTATACGCCACCAAGCACTGCAGAAAAAACTGTTATGTGCTGGGGAGAGAATAACTCAATTATTAAATGGGTTAAAAGAACGTTCGATTCAGGTCATACTACATATTCAACTCCAGCAAACCTAAGTCATACCGGTATCCGCTCTCAGATTACTACAGGTTCAGATTATGATAATATGAAGGCAAATATGTTTAGGTACTCAGCCCCGCTTTATTATTTTACACAAAGCACAACTGACTTTAGTGTTTTGCAAGAACAAGGCAGCGAACTAAATAAAATTGCTGTGGATGATACTATTGTAACCTTTGGAAGAAGTGGTGTAACAGACATTAATGGGATTGAGTTTGTTTTTAATATTGGCGATGTATTTGTGGAAGATAGTATTATCCAATTTATTGATAAACCGGATACTATAGTTTATGCTTCCTCAAATGAGCTTAATGAATTTACACGCACTAATAATTTTACTCTTAATCCGGGAACTAATTTCTATTTCTCAAATATTTATTATGTTGTCCAAAAATCAGATCCAGACACAGCAATGTCAACAAACGATGTAATTAACTTCAAAGTAGAATTAGTGAATGCCATAACAGATCAGGTTGTTGGTACGTTTGATAATATCACTTATAATAAAACTAATCTTGAAAAGTATGCTAACATTGATTACGAGGTTGATTGCTCTGGAATCATACCAGGTGATTATTACTTAGGATTAGTAACATACGTAAACGGTAATGCAAATTATGCACTTGCAAATATCATCAGTGATAACACAACACTTGCAAAAAAAAGCTTTAACAAAGTAAACTTTATGGGCAGTGAGATTCCTATTGCTTACGAACTGTCTAATAACTTCCCCAATCCATTCAACCCTAGCACGACAATCCGTTACCAAATTCCACAAGACGGAATCGTAACACTTAAGATTTATGATATACTTGGTAGCGAAGTTGCAACTTTGGTCAACGAAGAAAAAGTAGCCGGAAAGTACGAAGTAAATTTCAATGCTTCTTCACTTGCAAGCGGAGTTTATATATATAAAATAAAATCAGGAAATTTTTCAGCCTCTAAAAAATTGGTGTTGTTAAAATAACTATGAAAATTATTTTCAACATTTTTTTGATAATTCTGTTGTCAATTTCACTGGTTTTATTTTCTTGCTCAAAAGAAAACGAATCAGAAAAAACTATTAAATTTTGGGCAATGGGTGCTGAGGCGGAATATGTTACTAAACTTGTACCCGAATTTGAAAGATTGAATCCGGGAATAAAAGTAAAAGTTCAGCAGATACCGTGGACGGCGGCACAGGAAAAATTAGTAACCGCCTTTGCAAGTGATAATACACCTGATGCTTGCCAGCTTGGCAATACATGGATCCCACAGTTCGCAGCTTTAAATTCAATTATCCCGCTTGATGAATATGTTCAAACATCAGATCAGATTAATCAGGAAAAATATTTTGCAGGAATTTGGGAAACTAATGTAATTGATAATCAGGTCTTTGGAATTCCATGGTATATGGATACCAGAGTAATGTTTTACAGGAAAGATGTTTTTGAAAAGGCTGGCTACGATAATCCACCTAAAACCTGGGCTGAACTTTTAGACTTATCAAAAAAAATAAAAGCAATGCATCCAAAGGAAGAAAAGTATGCAATCTATCTTCCAACAAATGAATGGGCGCCATTTGTAATGTTTGGTATGGAAGCTGGTTCGGCTTTGCTAAAAGATGAAAATACACGTGGAAATTTTAGTGGCAAGGAATTTAAAGAAGCATTTAAATACTCAATTGATTTTCACAAACTAAATCTTGCGCCAATTGGTTTTTCACAAGTAACAAATCAGTATCAGGCTTTTGGCGAAGAATATTTTTCAATTTATATCTCAGGTCCATGGAATATTCCTGAATTTAAAAAATGGATGACAGGAAATCTTTCGGATAAGTGGATGACTGCACCAATGCCTGGTTATTCAAATGAATATCCCGGAGTTTCACTTGCTGGCGGATCAAGTTTGGTTATATTTAAAAACTCTAAGAATAAAAATGAAGTATGGAAATTTTTTGAATTTCTATCGCAGGCAAAAACTCAGATTGAGTTTTATCAAATGCTAAATAATCTTCCATCTGTTAAAGAAGCC
>JBGAWM010000082.1:0-2256 GCA_044227615.1 Ignavibacteriaceae bacterium | reverse complement strand
TTTTGAATTTCTATCGCAGGCAAAAACTCAGATTGAGTTTTATCAAATGCTAAATAATCTTCCATCTGTTAAAGAAGCTTGGGATAATCCAATTTTTAGAGATGATCCTTATATGCAGGCGTTTTATGTTCAGTTTACAAATGTTAGAGCGACACCTAAAATTCCTGAGTGGGAACAGATTGCATTTGCAAAAATTCAGCAGTATGCTGAGTTAGCAGCAAGAAATTCTATGAGCATTGAAGAAGCTTTAAAAAATCTTGATAAAGATGTTGATAGAATTTTGGAAAAGAGAAGATGGATTGTTGAACAAAAGAAAACTAAACAATGAGTTTTAAACAATCACAAACAGCAGCGTATTTTTTTCTTGCACCTGCTCTAAGTGCAATCTTTGTTTTCTTTTTTCTTCCGGTAATTGCATCATTCATTATGAGCTTTACCGATTTTGATATTTATGCACTTGGTGATTTAAGTTCAGTTCGATTTGTTTGGTTTAATAATTACTTAAAATTATTTGATGATCCACTGTTCTTTACTGCACTCATAAACACATTTTATTTTGTAATTGTTGCTGCACCGCTTTCAATCACAGTTTCACTTGGCGCAGCATTATTGCTCAACTCAAAGCTTGTAAAGTACAAAGCGATTTTTAGATTAAGTTATTTTATTCCGGTTGTAACCACATTGGTGGCAGTAGCCATAGTTTGGAGATTTATTTATCATCCAAAGTTTGGGATAATAAATTACATCCTTAGTTTAATTGGAATAGCCCCAATTGATTGGCTTGGTGATACGGCAACAGCAATGCCTGCAATTATTATTATGTCTGTCTGGAAAAGTTTTGGATATAATATGATAATCTTTATCGCTGGACTGCAAAACATTCCGGAAGATTTATACGAAGCTGCATCAATTGAAGGTGCAAGCGGATGGCAGAAGTTTAAATCCATAACATTACCGATGCTTGCACCAACAACTATATTTATTTCACTTATTACTATGATCGGCTACTTTCAATTTTTTGCTGAGCCTTACATAATGACACAAGGTGGACCATTGAACAGTACGTTAAGCGTTGTTCAATATATGTATCAGGAAGGATTTAGATGGTGGAATATGGGCTACTCAGCTTCTATTGCATTTGTGTTTTTCTTTATAATTATGATTGGAACACTTATCCAGCTTAAGATTCAGAAGAGTACAGAATGATGAAAAAAATTTTAATTTACAGTTTTCTGATAATCACATCTATACTTACGCTCATTCCATTTATCTGGATGCTTGGAGCGTCATTTATGTTTGATGGAAAGGCGAGTGTCTTTCCTCCAATTTTTTTACCTGATCCATTTACATTAATACAATATCAAATTCTTTTTGAAAGATTGAGTGTCTGGAGAAATTTCTTTAACAGTTTGCTGCTTTCAACTATAGTAACACTGCTTTACATAACTTTTACTTCTATGGCTGGATTTGCTTTTGCTAAGTATAGGTTTACTGGAAAAAAAGTTTTGTTTAATCTTTTATTAAGTTCAATGATAATTCCAAGTCAGGTAACTATGCTTCCATTATTTTTACTTTTAAAATCGATGGGATTTATTAATACCTATATGGCGATTATCATTCCTGGTTTAGCAAATATATTTGGAATCTTTTTGATCAGACAATATTGTATATCAATTCCCGATAGCTTAATTGAAGCCGCAAGAATGGATGGTGCAACTGATTTTCAGATTTATAGAAAAGTAATTCTTCCGCTTGCAATACCAATACTTGTTACGCTTGCCATATTTTCTTTTCTTGGAACCTGGAACGATTTTTTGTGGCCGTTAATAGCACTTACGGACGATTCAATGTACACACTTCCGGTTGCGTTGGCCAATCTTATGCTTGAACACACCAAGGACCCTGAACTGATGATGGCTGGATCTGTTGTAACAATTATTCCGGTAATTATAGTTTTTCTTGCATTGCAAAAGTATTACATCAAAGGAATTATGATGGGAAGTGTTAAGGAATAATTTGGAATTAAGAATTAATAATTTAGAATGAATTTTATCAGATACATTAATATCATTTTTATCCTCATATTATTTTCGAGAATATCATCCGCACAAAATGAAAATGAAGTGCTGGCAAAAATTGGTTCTGATGTAATAATTGTTGAGCAATTTCAAAATCGATTTGATTTTATGCCTCATTTAAATTACTCTGATTCTAATATCGACTCAATAAAAAAAGAATTTCTTTATTCATTAGTGG
>JBGAWM010000081.1:0-12310 GCA_044227615.1 Ignavibacteriaceae bacterium | reverse complement strand
TTAAACATACTTGGCTTCTTACTTTTTATTACCGGCATTTTTATGATGCTCGGAATTTCATTTTCGATTTACTACGGAGATGATGATATTCCGGCGTTATTATTATCAGGTGTCGGTACTTCGTTAATTGGTGCATTTATTTGGTTCATCACAAGAAAAACTGATAGGCTTGAATTAGGCAAGCGTGAAGGTTACTTAATAGTAACTCTTGGCTGGGTAATAATGTCATTATTCGGTGCACTGCCATTTGTTGTGCATGGTTCAATACCATCATATACAGATGCTTTTTTTGAAACGATGTCCGGCTTTACAACCACCGGCGCATCTATACTTACAAATATAGAAGCTTTACCCCACGGTTTACTTTTCTGGCGTTCATTTACTCAATGGATAGGCGGAATGGGGATAATTGTTCTGTCTCTTGCAATTCTTCCTTTATTAGGAATTGGCGGTATGCAATTATACGCAGCCGAAGTACCGGGTGTAACAAAAGACAAACTTCATCCGCGTGTAAAAGAAACTGCCAAAAGATTGTGGGTTCTTTATTTGTTGTTCACAATTTCAGAAACTGTACTGTTAATGTTTGCAGGAATGAATTTTTTTGATGCCATTAATCATTCTTTTACAACAATGGCAACAGGTGGTTTTTCGACTAAGAATACCAGCACGGCTTATTTTACATCTCCGGCAATTCAATACATCTTTATTGTTTTTATGTTTTTTGCGGGAACTAATTTTACTTTGCACTATCTCGCATTCCATAAAAATTTTTCTTTCTTTAAATCCAATAATGAATTTAAAGTATATTTTTATTTCATTTTAGCGACTGCTGTGTTTGTAGCACTTACACATTTACCCTATGTTAATTTCAAAATAGAAGAATCTTTCAGGCAATCTTTATTTCATGTTGTTTCATTAGTTACAACTACGGGTTTTGTTTCCAGCGATTATGAAAATTGGGCTGTGTTTTCCAGAATGATATTTTTTGTGCTTCTATTTATTGGTGGTTCTGCAGGTTCAACCGGAGGTGGTATAAAAATAGTCAGACATTTTCTACTTTTCAAAAATGGTTTTCTTGAATTAAAAAGATTGATACATCCAAGAGCGGTAATTCCGGTTAGATTAAACGGGAAATCTGTCTCGCCAGAAATTATTTCAAACGTGCAGGCTTTTTTTATTATTTATATTTTATTGTTTGTACTTGGTTCAATTCTTTTATCATTACTGGGCGTTGATTTTGTTTCATCGATTGGTGCTGTTGCAACCTGTATCGGCAACGTTGGACCTGGATTTGGAACTGTTGGACCCATAGCAAATTTTAGTCATTTACCCGATGTTTCAAAGTGGCTATTAAGTTTCTTCATGCTTGTCGGCAGATTAGAACTTTTTACAGTCCTGATAATTTTTACACCGTATTTCTGGAAGAAGTAACAACATTTTGCCCAATATATTTCATTTCCTTTATTTTTACCCTAAAAGCAATCCTTTTATCGCGGCAAATCTTTTGTAATTAGCTTATATTTGCACCCAATTACAATTGAATTAATATGAATGTAAAAGAATTACTTAAAAAATACAGCAAACCAGAAAACTTTTTTAATCGTGACCTTAGCTGGGTTGAGTTTAATAAACGAGTTCTTGAAGAAGCGCTTAATCCTGAATTACCACTTCTGGAAAAAATTAAATTCATTTCTATTTTCTGTTCTAATCTTGATGAATTTTATATGATTAGAATTGCGGGTTTAAAGGAACAAATTGCTGCACATGTTGAGGAGCCTTCTATTGATGGCTTAACGCCGAACGAGCAATTAAGAAAAGTTGAAAAAGCTCTAAAGCCGCTGCTAAAAACATTAGATAATTATTGGGTCGATTATATAGTTCCATCTTTACGAGAGAACAATATTAAACTACTTTCAATAAATGATATCAGTGATGATGATAAGGTTAAGCTTACTGAGTACTTCAAAAAGGAAGTGTATCCAGTACTTACTCCGCTTGCATTTGATCCAGGCAGACCATTTCCATATATCTCAAATTTAAGTTTAAGTCTTGCGATCTTAATTAGAAAACCAAATGGAGAAAATCATTTTGCACGAGTAAAAGTTCCAAGTATTCTTCCAAGGCTCCTTCAAATAGATAATATACTTGAGCCCAAAAAGCCCTCTGCTGTTAACGGTAACTTTTCTGCGACTTATATTTGGCTCGGAGATCTTATAAAAGCAAATCTTCAATTGCTGTTCCCTGGTATGGAAATAGTGGAAGCGCATAGATTTAGAATAACACGTGATACTGACATCGAACTTCAGGAAGATGAAGCGGATGACTTACTAAGTGTGATCGAAGAGAACATTAAGCAGCGTAGATTCGGAAGTGTGGTCAGATTAGAAGTTGGTCATCCTGTACCTGATTTTATGTTAGATACTTTGGTGGATAATCTGCAGATAACAAAAAATGATGTTCACGTTTCCGATGGTCCTTTAGGCTTAAGTGATGTTATGGGTTTATTTAAACTTCCTTTACACCAATTAAAAGAGAAACCATTTTATCCGGTAACTCCAAAAGTATTTGAAGAAGACGAGGATTTTTTTTCCATTATTAGACAGAAGGATATTTTACTTCACCATCCTTATCATGCGTTTTCTCCCATTATTGATTTTATTAAGCAGGCTGCTGTTGATCCCGATGTTCTCGCAATCAAACAAACACTTTACAGAGTTGGTCCGGATTCACCAATTGTTAGATGTTTGATTGAAGCTGCCGAAATGGGTAAGCAAGTTGCGGTGCTTGTAGAATTAAAAGCAAGGTTTGATGAACAGAATAATATCTACTGGGCGCGTGAACTTGAAAAAGTTGGAGTCCACGTTGTTTATGGATTGGTTGGATTGAAGACACATGCTAAAATGACTTTAGTTGTTCGTAAAGAATACGATGGCGTAAAACGTTATGTGCATCTGGCAACAGGAAATTACAATGCGACAACAGCAAAGCTTTATACGGATTTGGGATTCTTTACTTCTGATGAAGACATATGCAGTGATGTTTCGGACATTTTTAATTTCTTAACAGGATACTCAAAACAAAAAGAGTATAAAAAATTATTTGTCTCCCCAATTAATATGAGGGAAAAATTTCTTGAATTAATTAAAAGAGAAATTGATAACGCTTCGGCTGGTAATGAAGCTAAAATTATAATGAAATTAAATTCATTGGTCGATCCTTCAATAATTTGCGCTCTTTATGAAGCTTCCAACTCCGGTGTTCAAATAAAATTAATTGTTAGAGGCGTTTGCAGTCTTGTGCCCGGAGTAAAAGACCTAAGCGAAAATATTGAAGTTCGCAGCATTGTTGGAAGATTTCTTGAACACAGCAGGTTATTTTATTTTTACAATAATGGCAGTGAAGATATTTATTTGAGCAGTGCAGATATGATGCAAAGGAATTTAGATAGAAGGGTTGAAGTTGCTTTTCCTATTGAAAACCAAAGACTTAAAGATGAATTGCTCAGGACTTTGATAAAAGTTTCATTAAAAGATAACGTTAAAGCAAGAATTCTTCAATCTGATGGATCTTATGTTTTTCCTGTGGTTACTGAGAACACTAAAAAAATAAATAGCCAGGAATGGCTAATGAACCACGCTTTAAAAGCAATGGGTGTAAGATCACAAAAAACATTTGAAAAATAATTTGAACTTATTATTTAAATCAGAAGTTTTATTAAGTAATTATGTCATTTAGTTTATTTAAAAAGAAGCAGGAAAGTAAAATGTTCGAGATCACGAAAAGTACGGTTATCAATTCGCTAAAAAATATTGTTAACGAAAAAATTAATACAAGTTCGCTTACACTAAATTCAATAAGAAAATTAGAGTTTGCTAATGATGATTTGTCATTAGAAATTTCTCTTGCAAATAACTCCGAAGAGGCTAAAAGCCTTATAATAAATCAGCTTAAAAAAGATTTTAACGGATTAAAAAATATTAATTTAAATATCTTAGCTAAATCATCGTCATCTATCTCTACTCATAAAGATGCAAAGAAGGATGCAATTTTGCCGGGAGTAAAAAATACTATTGCAATTGCCAGCGGGAAAGGCGGGGTTGGTAAGAGTACAGTTGCTGTTAATCTTGCAGTTGCTCTTGCAAAAGACGGCGCTAGCGTTGGTTTGATCGATGCAGATATTTATGGGCCGAGTATTCCCCTTATGCTCGGATTAAATGACAAACCAAAAGTTTACCAGGCAGAAAATTCTGTAAAGATGATTCCTCTTGAAAATCACGGTATTAAATTTATGTCTATCGGTCTTTTGGTTGATGATAAGGCTCCTATTATTTGGCGCGGTCCAATGGCGAGTGGTGCAATAAAACAGTTTATGACCGATGTTGATTGGGGTGAACTTGATTATTTGATTTTTGATTTGCCTCCCGGAACAGGTGATATTCAGTTGACGTTAGTGCAAACAATTCCGTTAACCGGAGCCGTAATTGTAACCACACCTCAGGAAGTTTCTTTAATAGATGCGCGCAAAGCACTAAAGATGTTTGAAAGAGTAAATGTTCCGGTACTGGGCGTTGTTGAAAATATGAGCTACTTTATTGCACCGGATACCGGAAACAAGTACGATATTTTTGGTTCAGGCGGCGGAGAAAAAATTTGCAATGAATTAAATACAACATTGTTGGGCGGTATTCCAATAGATCCAAGAATCAGACAAGGCGGAGATAACGGCGTACCGATGGTATTTGGAATTCCTGATGCTGACGAAACAAAAATTCTAATGGATATTTCAAGAAAACTTACTGAACAGGTAAATATCAGAAATTCTAATGCTTCAGAGAAAATAGAGATTCTTCTGGGTGATGAAGATTAATTTTGATTTAAATATTTTTTCGAACGATATTTACTATTAGATAAGGAGGTTGTTTTATAAGTAAAGATCTATGTGCCATTCCCGCAAAAACGGGAATCCAAATTTCAGGATGCTAAATCGATTTCCACTTCTGCCCACAACAGACAGGTAGATGAGAATTACAATTTTGCATTTCTAACTTATAATACAGCCGCTAATACTTGTAATGAAAAACGAAATACAAAAAGCATTAAACAACATCAGACCATATTTACAAGCCGATAACGGCGATGTTGAATTAGTTGAAGTTTCAGAAGATGGAATCGTAAAAGTAAGATTACTCGGTGCTTGTGAAATTTGTCCGTTATCAATTATGACATTAAGAGCCGGAATTGAAAGAGAAATTATGCGCAAAGTTCCATCTGTAAAAAGAATAGAAGCTGTTAACTGATTTTTATATGGACTTATTAAATAAAAAAAATACAAGAATTTTCCTCTTCATAGCTGGGACTGTTCTGCTTTTTTATTTTTCATTTTTATTGATGAACGTTTTAGTGTTATTAGCTGTTGCTGTACTTCTTGGTTTTATCTTCGCCCCATTTGTCAGACTGTTGGAAGGGAAAGGATTTACCAGAACTTTTTCAACATTAATTGTTTTTATCGCTTTTGGATTTTTAGTATACCTTGGTCTTTCTTTCGTAATTCCAAAACTTTATTACCAGATGGATCTGTTAATAATATCTTTAAAAGATTTCTCACTAAATCAAGAACTTAACGTGCTTGAAAAAAAAATCTTGAGTGTATTTCCCCTGTTTCATAAAGGTGAACTATCACAAAAGGTGCAGGGAATTCTTTCATCTTCCTTTAATGATTCAATTGATCATATAACAAATTATGTAAGCGGAATAGTTTCTGTTGCTGCTTTTTTGGTTATCGTACCTTTCATAACTTTTTTCCTTCTAAAGGATAGTGCTGTAATCCAAAAAGGACTAATTCATATTGTTCCGAACAAGTATTTTGAGATGTCTTATTGGATACTAAAAAGAATTACTCTTCAACTTGGCAGATTTGTCAGAGGTTGGATTTTTGATGCAACTTTTGTAGGGGTTGCAATCGGTTTTGGGTTTTATTTTATCGGATTACCAAACGCACTTCCATTAGGAGTTATTGCCGGCATAGGACATTTAATCCCATATCTTGGTCCAATAATCGGCGGCGTACCAGCAATTGTTCTTGCAATAATGCAAACAGGTGATTTATCACAAGTACCTCTAATTATGATGATTGTTGCTTTAACTTACACTTTAGATAATGGTTTTGTGCAGCCGTATGTTTTTTCTAAGAGTGTAGATATGCATCCAATAATAATAATTCTTCTTATTATAATCGGCAGTGAATTGTTTGGATTAATTGGAATGTTGTTGGCGGTTCCTGCAGCAACAGTAATTAAAACAGCCGCTAAAGAAATTTACTTTGCTTATAAGAATTACTCAATTGCAAAGCTATAACTAGTTGATTATTAAGCTTCGCCTTCAACTCTTTTTATCACATCAACAGAAGATATTCCTTCAGCTTCAGCACTAAAGTTTGTAATTATTCTGTGCCGTAATACCGGAAGCATTGATGCTTTTATATCATCAATATTAGGAGTAAATCTTCCCTGTATTATCGAACGTGTTTTTGCAGCCATAACTAAATATTGTGATGCTCTTGGTCCCGCACCCCAGGTTACCCAATCCTTAACATACTTAGGTGCATTTCCATTTATTGGTCTGGTCATATTGGCAACTTTTACAGCAAACTCAATTACGTTTGGTGCTACTGGTACTTTTCTAACAAGATCCTGAAATACAATTAATTCATCGGAGGAAACAACTTTATTTAAAGTTGGTTTATACTCGCTGGTAGTTGTCTGCACGACTTTTATTTCTTCTTGAACCGAAGGATATTCTAACCAAAGATTAAACATAAACCTATCTAATTGTGCTTCTGGAAGAGGATATGTTCCCTCTTGTTCGATTGGATTTTGAGTTGCAAGTACAAAAAATGGTTCTGGTAATTGATATGTTTGACCCGCAGCAGTTACCTTATGCTCCTGCATCGCTTCCAGCAACGCTGCCTGGGTTTTAGGCGGAGTTCTATTTATTTCATCAGCAAGAATAATATTTGCAAAGATGGGACCTGATATAAATCTAAAATTTCTTTTTTTAGTTGCAAGATCTTCTTCAAGAATTTCTGTGCCGGTAATATCGCTCGGCATTAGATCCGGTGTAAATTGAATTCGACTGAACTTTAAATCCATCACCTCTGCAAGCGTTTTAATTAGAAGTGTTTTTGCCAAACCCGGAACGCCAACTAATAAACAATGACCGCGGGATAAAAGTGAAATAATTAGCTGATTGATAATCTCATCCTGACCAATAATTACTTTGGCTATTTCAGATTTTATTTCGGAAACTTTTTTATTTAACTGTTCTACTAATTGAACATCGTTATTATCTGCACTCGATTTGCTCACTTAAAATCCTGTTTATTTAAATTCTAACTTCCCAAAATATTTTACTTTTAATGGTCTCAATCCATTTTGTGTATTCTTTTTGTTTTTTATTTTCATCAGCAAGTTTTTTTACTTCTGCATAATCTTCAGTTAAACTTGCTTTGTGCTGTGGAACTCTGGATTGAAGCCAAACAATATGATAACCATATGTTCCGGGCGCATATTCCAACCTTCTTGGAAAACCAATATCACCTTCTTTTAATTTACCAACAGCATCCAGTAGAGCTTTATCTAATTGGCTGATATAAAAATTACCAAGTTCACCGCCGAATGGTGCGGTTTCTTTATCTTCACTATACTTTTTAGCAAAATCCTGAAATGTACCTAAACCTTGCTGTATGCTATCTCTAACACTTGAAAGGAAATCAATTGTTTGCAGATCTGCACTCTCATCAGCTTTTATTTTCACAAGAATGTGTCTTGTATTAATAGATTCCCCTCTCCTTTCAAGCATCTGTATGATGTGAAATCCAACTGGTGATTCTACTACTCCAGATAATTCCCCAACATTAAGTTTAAATGCTGCTTCTTCAAATTCGGGATAGAAAACACCTTTCTTTACAAATCCAAGATCTCCGCCTTGAGCGGCACTTCCGGGGTCATCAGAATATTTTTTAGCAAGTTCAGAAAAATCAGATCCTGATTTAATTGAATCTAATAATGCAAGCGCTTTATCATAAAATTTCTTTTTTAGTTTTTCACTTGCCTTTGGATTTAAGAATATATGAAAGATTGTTACTTTTTCAGGAATGGTGCCGATACTGTCTTTGTATGTATTAAAAAATTCTTCAACTTCTCTTCGGCTTGCCTGTACTTTACCAAAGTTTTTTTCCTGAAGTCGCTGAGACATCAAACTTTTACGAACTTCATCACGAAGTTCCCGCTTAATTCTATCTATGCTCATCCCATAGATTTTTTCTATGTTAGCAATAGAACCGTACTGCTGGACAAAAGAGTTTATTTGATAGTCGATCCTTTGATTTACTTCATCTTCCGTAACTGTAATCGAATCAAGATCTGCCTGAGCATAAATAAGTTTTTCTTCTATCATCGTATTTAATAGCTGCTCTTTTAATCCGGGTGTATTAGGATCAAGTTGTCTTTGAGAAGCAAAGATTGATGCTTGAAAATCTAATTCACTCTGTAAAATTATTTCATTATCTACCACTGCAACAATTTTATCAAGTGTTTGCTGTGCAGGCAGATAGATTGCAAAAAAGAAAACAACAGCAGCAATTTTTAATTTCATTTTTTTATCTCAATTTCATTTTGGGAATAAAGCTCTTTAAGATATTCTTCAATAATCTTTTTTTTCTGTTCAGCTATAAATCTTTTTTCTACAATTGATTTTATAATTTCAAAAGGAGGAATAGATTCTTTACCGTATTTGTTTAGCATTTGTACTACGGAATAATATCCAGGTTTTTCTGTAAATACAATGCTAATTTCATCAGGGTAAAAATCTTTAATAATTCTGGATAGTTGAATTGGGTAGATATTGTTTTCATCAATTAAGTTAGAACTGATATTTTTAATCAATGATGAATCACTGTTAAAAACACCCACTGCCTTTTGCCAATCGCTGTCTAAAGCAAGCATCCTGAATTTGATGGCTTTATCTTCATTATTAAACAGTACCTTATTTAAAAGATATAAATCCGAAGCAGCCCGGAAATAATTTTTATTTGATTCAAAGTAAGTGATAAGATCATCATCAGAATAATTAATTTTTTCTGCAGCCGAATAATCATCAATTAACATTGCGGCAGCCAATTCATAAGAAGATTTCTTTAGTATGCTTTTATATCTATCACGTTCTGTAATGCCTTCTTTTGCTGCAGCCTGAAATAATACTTCCTGATAAATCCAATCTTTGATCATTTGCTCCCTTTGGGCAGGATTAAGTTCAGCAGTATCTGCCAGGGAAGCAAAATCTTCCCTGGTAAGATAAGAATCATTAACGCGGGCTATAAAATCATCTTTCTTTTGTTCCTTTGAACATGCTGCAAAGGCAAGCACTCCAAAAAGAAAAAGTATTTTAGTTATCGTTTTGTTTAAATGCTTTTCGCAATTCATCATAAAATATTACCGGAGTATACTGTTTCTTCAACGAATCTAAATATTCATTTTCGAGTCTTTTGCTCTCGTACTCCTGAAAATTACCAGAAACTTCCGGTTTAGCTTCCTCAAATGTTTTTAATCGTGCAGGAGCTTTAAAGTCCAATCTTAAAATTGAAAAGCCTCCAGGATTAGGAATAGGTTCAGTATAATCACCAACATTACTCAATTCATTTACAATTTTTGAAAACTCTGTAGAACCAACCACCTGTAAATCATACTTGCCATTTTTGTCTTTAACTTGTGTTCTTTCTGTATTAGCCGCTAACACATCAAAATTTTCACCGGCTTTAAGCAAACTGTAATAATGATTTATTACAGAATCTTTTTTTGCATAAATTTCAGTGTACCCAACTCTATCCTGCCAGGAATATTTTTGAATATTATTTTGATAATAATCATAAAGTTTAGCGCTATCCACTTTAACTTTATTCCAAACTTCTTCTTCCTGAAGTTTGAAGATAAAAATACCATTCTGATAATCATTCATAAGATCTGCGAACTGGGGATCAGTTTTATCAAGTGATAATGCTTTTTCTTCAAGCAATGCTTGTTCGGAATATTTATTAACGCCTTTTTTAAGTATATCTTGGGTAAACTTTTTACCACTAAATTCAGTATCTGATTTTAACTTGGAATAAAAATCATTTACGGTTTCTTGATGATTAGTAAAACTAAATATTGAATTGTTGCCAATTTCGTTCATCCCATTCATCTCACCGCCAATGACAGTTGAATCATTATATCCTATCATCTGCTGCATTGTAGTTTCATTTATGCTGTAATTATATTCTTTCTTATAATTATCAATTAACTCAGCGTACAATTTATTGTATCTGGAACGCTTTAATAAATTTTTAAGGTTTTCTCTGTCAGCTTCAAAAGTTGGATAAGCTTCTCTTTCGGTTTGCTTAATTACGTGCAATCCAAAATTTGTTTTAACCACCCCAGAAACCTGACCAACTTCCAGATTAAATGCAGCCTCATCAAATTCCTGAACCATCATTCTTCTTTCAAAAAATCCCAAATCGCCGCCATTAGCCTTAGTGCCAGTATCATCAGAAAATCTTTTTGCTACTTCACCAAAATCTTCACCTGCTTTTAGAGCAGCTAAAACACTATCCATTGTAAGATAAGCTGCGGCAGAGTCTACTTCACCAGCGGGATTAGTATAACCTATCAAAATATGACTTGCTTTAATTTTAGGTATTCTGGGTTTTTTATCAGTCACTTTAATTATATGATAACCAAAATTGGTTTTTACAACCTCAGGATAAACGTTTCCTTTTTCGGTTTTATAACATGCATCTTCAAATTCGTATGGAAGTTGAGCTGCAGTAAAATAAAATATGTCGCCGCCTTTAGGCTTTGAAAACTGATCTTGAGAATACTTCGAAACCATATCTTCGAACTTTGCACCATTCTTTATACTATCAAGTAAAGATTGAGCATATTTAGCTGCGGCAGCTTCGCCTGTGGAATCAACTCTAATCATTAAGTGGCTAGCGCGAATTTCTGTTTTCCTTTTTTCATACCAATCTTTGATGTTAGGTTCTACAAGATGCTTTTCAAGTATATAAGATGATCCAACTTTCTTTTTGTAATCTATTAGCTCCTCAGTGAGTGCAGGATCATTTTGATAACCACGGGCTTTAGCATCTTCTAATTTCATTTTAAAGTTAGTGTACAGATCGGCAAAATTTTTATAATTTTCGAAGCTATCCTTAGCGGCAACTTCAACTCCGCCAACATTTTTTGCATAAGCTTTTTCAAATTCTTCCATTGTAATGCTTGCATCTTTATATTCAGCAACCACAATTTTTGAATGTTCAGGTGTACACGAAATGAACAGAGAGGCAAAAAGGGCTGTAAATAAAATAGATATCCTTAAAGACATTATTATCTCCTATATAATTATTACAAATTTAACTTCAAATTTTATAAATAGAGGGTTAGAAAATCAAGGTAATTTAAGGCTGATACAACAACTTTTCTGAAGTACCAGCCCAAAAAAAACTATTTAATTAAAGAAATTTTTAATGTTTTCTGCACATTTTCTGAACTCAATCTAACAAAATACATCCCGCTTGAAAGATCAGAACCATCAACTGTAATCTCATACATTCCAGGCTGAACCGCTTTACTAACAAGCGTTTTTATTTCACTGCCTAAAATATCGTGTAATGTTATCTTAACAAAACTATTTTGAGGAATTGAGTACTTTATTTTTGTAGATGGATTAAATGGATTTGGATAGTTTTGATAAAGTTGAAAATCATTCAAACTGCTAATATCTACAAGAACTTCATTGGAGTACTCAGATGACCCATCAAAATCGATCTGTTTTAATCTGTAATAATATCTGTTACTGGTTAAATTATCATCAACAAAATTATACGTTACCCTATTTGTACTGGTAACATTACCATCTACAAAACCAATTGTTTGATAACTTGAGTAGTCATCTCTTCTTTCAATTTCAAATCCATAATTATTTAGTTCAGTTGCTGTTATCCAAGTAAGATTTACCCTGCCATCTGAATATGCAGCATTAAAAGAAGTTAGCTCAACGGGAACAATTATTAAATTGATTGCATTTAAAGCATTAATAATTCCCCAACCATACAAGTTATCCGGATTACCGCTTTGTGTTGCTGTTGATCTTAACAATTGCAAAACTTCCATTGGTGTTAAAGCAGGATTTTTTTGTAAAAGTAGTGCACAAACTCCCGCAACCAAAGGACAGCTATATGATGTTCCTGAACCATTATAATATGAATTTCCAATAG
>JBGAWM010000080.1:0-12319 GCA_044227615.1 Ignavibacteriaceae bacterium | reverse complement strand
AACTCTAAAAAATAATCTTCTTTTTTTAAATCTTTCTCTAAACTCCAATTAAATGCAGGATGAGCGCCTATTGAAAAAAGCATTTTTTCATCTGATTTATTTATCACTTTATATGAAACTATTAAACTATTTCTATTATTGTCTTTTTTCTTTTTTTCTGCTTTATTCCTTCTTTTCTTTTCCACAGCAAATAACCTGGCTGCATACTTCCGGACCCGTCGGTGAATCAATAAAATGCTTCTCCGTTATACAGGAAGGGACAATGCTTTGCGGCACAGCTTCAAATGGAATTTATAAATCAACTGATTCAGGAAATAGCTGGAGCAATTCAAGCACCGGGCTTTCTGCTTTTGATGTTATTGCTATTTATACAGCACAGAGCGGAACTGTGTTTGCAGGACTTAATGGCGGGGGGGTTAATAAATCAACTGATTCCGGTGATAGCTGGGAACAGACTTCGATTTCCCTTTTAAGTATAACCTCATTATCAGAAAATTCATCGGGAGATATTTTTGCCGCAGGCTGGAGTGCAATTTACAAAAGCACAGATGACGGAGTTAGCTGGGATACCTTATCCAATGGATTACCTTCTGCTGATTGGATAGAATCTTTAGTGATAAATAACTCGCAAAGAATAATTTGTGTTACAGGTATAAATGGAGTTTTTTATTCCGATGATAATGGTGAAAGTTTTTTATCATCGGGTTTATCAGGTACAGAACTCAATTCAATTGTTAAAAATGCTTTTGATAATCTTTTTGTTTCAAGTAATGGAAGCGGGGTGTATAAATCCACAGACAATGGCTTGACCTGGATTGAGGCAAGCAATGGTTTGGGTGATCTTTTTGTAAATACTCTTTGGAGCGATAATAGCAGTGGACTTTTTGCCGGTTTAAAAAATGGCAGAGTTTATCTTTCTATTAATAATGGATTATTCTGGCAGCCGATTACTACTGCTTATTCACTATCTGAAGTAAATTCAATCATTTCTGATTTAAGTCAAAACGTTTTTATCGGTACAAATTTTAATGGAATTTTTTGTGCTTCGGAAGGAAATTATAAATGGAGTCAGTGCAACGAAGGCTTGAAATCCTCCGAAGTTATTAACGTACTTGCAATAGACAGCACACAAGTTTTTGCTGCTACCAATCTTAATGGAATTTTCAGAACTTCTAATAAGGGTGGGACATGGATTAACAATGGCTTGCAAGGCAATATCGGTATGACAATGTCTTTAAGTAATAGTAAAAATATTTACGCGGGACTTTTTGCCGAGATTGGTTTCTTTGGTGATAAACTCCGCTCAGATGATAACGGCTATTCGTGGATTTCCATTGGTGCGGGACTTCCTATCGAACCGGCTTATGATTTTGCTTTTACAAAGCACGATCAAGTTTACATTGCTGTTGCCGGTGCAAGTGCTGAGGTTTATTACTCATCGGATTTTGGAGGTAACTGGACTAAAATCAGCAGTGCAATTCCTAATCCTGTTTTTACTATCGCATTAAATTCTTTGGGCACATTATTCGCGGGAAGTAATTCAGGAATAATTTATCGCCTGGTTAACGGCGGCTTAGCCTGGACTGCTCTTAACCTTAATTCACCAGACTTCACTTGCACAAAGATAGCAGTCAATCATAAAGATTATATTTTTGCAGTATCGAATGCAGGCGGGGGTATATTTCGTTCGACTGATAACGGAAATAACTGGCAAAGTTTAGCCTCAGGACTTTTAGATACAATAATCACATCAATTTATATTGACCCGAATGATTTAGTTTTTATTGCCACAAGCACACAGGGAGTTTACTACTCAAAAGAAAATGGAGATACATGGATTCCCACAAGTTCATTAATTCCATTACCGAATGTAACATCGCTTACAATGGATGATGAAGGCTATCTCTATGCAGGCACACGATTCAATGGTGTTTATAGAACTTTCCAGACACTAACCGATGTTGAAATTGATCCTGTCACACCTCCTTTAGAATTTTTTCTTGAGCAGAATTATCCGAATCCATTTAATCCTTCTACTAATATACAATACACAATAAGCAGCAGGCAATTTGTAAGTCTCAAAATATTCAATTCGCTTGGAGAAGAAATAGAAACTTTGGTAAATGAATTTCAGGATGCAGGAGTTCATTCTAAATTATACATTGTAAATTCTGCATTACCCAGCGGTGTTTACTTCTATCAACTGCGAGTTTACTCCGTAAGCGGGGCAGGCAGACTTGTCGAAACAAAGAAGATGATTTTACTTAAATAGTGCCACTTACGCTCAATAAAAGGAGTTAGTTATGAAAAAGATTTCATTTTTAGTCATTGTCCTATTTGTTGCTTTTATTCCGTTGTCAAATAAAATTATGGCACAGAACGGTTGGTTTTGGCAAAATCCATTAACAACAGTTCTGACATTAAATGAAATTTATGTATTTGATGAAAACACCGCTATAGCAGTTGGTGAAGCAGGAAGTATAATTAAAACAACAGATGGTGGAGCAAGCTGGGTTTCGCTGACTGGTGCAGGGGGTGATAGACTGAATTCAGATTATTTCATCGATTCTGACACAGGATGGATAGTTGGCAACAATGGAAAAATTTTCAAAACAACTAATGGAGGAACAAACTGGTCAGCACAAATAAGTGGTGTAACCGATCCACTTTATTCAGTTTACTTTATTAATTCTAATACGGGATGGATTTCAGGTGAAGATAATACAATTTTAAAAACTACAAATGGCGGAACCAACTGGATATTTCTACAAGGAGTTTTTCCTAAAAGTGTTGAATCAATTTATTTTACAGATGAAAATAATGGGTGTGCAGCAGGTATTGATTACGATGGCAGTAATTACTTTGGAGTAATTATTAAAACCACAGATGGAGGAACAAATTGGACAAATCAATGGAGCGGGAATTGGTTGTTATCAATTCATTTTACCGACCCAAATAACGGCTGGGCTGCTGGAGCCGGGATAATTCTTAAAACGACTGATGGAGGTGTTAACTGGTCTCCACAAATTACCGGGACAAGCTACCAATTATACTCGATTCATTTTTCAGATTATAATTTCGGCTGGGCTTCTGGTTATGATGGGAGTACCTCTTCAGGAATAATTTTAAATACTACAAATGGAGGAATAATTTGGAATTCTAATTTAATTGAAGCAGATACCGCTTTATATTCGATTCATTTTGCTGATTTAAATTACGGTTGGGCCGTCGGAGAGAATGCGGCAATTCTTCACACAACTAACGGAGGAGTTTCTTTTGTTGAAGAGGAACAGATTGATGATGTACCGGCTGAGTATTTACTAACACAGAACTATCCTAACCCATTTAATCCCTCAACAAAAATAAGATATTCAGTTCCACAGAGTTCTAATGTTAAGATTAAAGTTTTTAACATTCTTGGAAATGAAATTGAATCATTAGTTAACGAAGAAAAACCATTTGGAACTTATGAGATAACCTGGTATGCAGCAAATCTGCCAAGTGGAATTTATTTCTACAAAATTACTGCAGGAAATTTTATTGAAACTAAAAAAATGATTTTAATGAAATAAATTATTCACTGCAAAGAGCAGTAATAAAAAACAATTTCAATTTAAAAAAAGGAACCAGTATGAAAACCTTATTTTATTATGTTACAATTGGAATAGTAATATTTTATTCATCTTTAAATGCCCAATGGATCCACCTTACAGGTGGACCAGAAAACGATATTGTTTCTGATCTTGCTGAAGATCAGCAGACTCTATATGTTGGATCAGGTGAGGATCTTTTTATTACAACGGACCAAGGCATCAATTGGCTCCGACCCGACTCAACTATTTTAGGTGTAGGTGCATTTGCCTTCGGTGATGAATTAGATGTTTTCGCTGGTACCGGTGGATCTGGCATTTACCGTTCAACTAATGAAGGATTGAATTGGGCTTCTGTAAATTCAGGTCTAACAAATTTATCAGTGACATCGCTTGCGGGATCTGATACAAATCTGTTTGCTGGTACCTGGATGGGTGGAGTTTTCCTATCCACCAATAATGGATCACTGTGGATTGAAGTTAATGGTGGACTGACAAATCCAATAATTCTCTCTCTTGCTGCTAACCCTCTTAATGTTTTCGCGGGAACATATGGCGGAGGTATTTTCGTATCAAGCAACAATGGAACTGAATGGTCGTCAGCAAATTCAGGATTGACTGATCTAATAATAAATACACTTGCAATAGCCGGTGAAACGGTCTTTGCAGGAACAACAAGTCGTGGAGTATTCAGGACAACAGACAATGGAAGTAGTTGGAAACAGGTAAATTCTGGATTAACAGATACCTCGATAAGTACAATTTCAGTTCTTGGGATAAATATTTTTACCAGCACACAAAGCGGTGTTTTTCTATCTTCGAATAATGGTGACTCTTGGTTAAATGTTAGCTCAGGGCTACCGAATAATTATCCCGTTCTATCATTTGCATTTGACTCTACATACATATATGCAGGTTTATACTATGGAGGTGTGTGGAGACGACCATTATCGGAAATCGTCACTAATGTTGAAGATCAGAATAGCATGATTTTCTCTCAATTTGAACTTGACCAGAACTACCCTAACCCATTTAATCCATCGACAAAGATAAAGTATTTAGTTCCACAGAGTTCTAATGTAATGATTAAATTATTTGACATTCTTGGAAATGAAATTGAAACATTAGTTAACGAAGAAAAACCATTTGGAACTTATGAGATAACCTGGTATGCAAAAGACTTACCAAGTGGAATTTATTTCTACAAAATTACTGCAGGAAATTTTATTGAAACTAAAAAAATGATTTTAATGAAGTAAAATCTTTCGACAAAATTGAAACTATTAGTTAAAGCAATTTTTGAAAGGACATTATGAATAGACTATACATTTTATTATTTGTGAGCTTAATGCTGACATCTGTTGCCAATGCTCAGGATTATGACAAGTTCAAACTTGGACTTGGCGCGGGCTATGCAGGTGGTAAAGGAGCTGAAGGAATCACCACTGGGGGTGGGATCTTACTCACTCTTGAACCAGCCTATCGTGTGAGCGACAATCTTGCAATTGGTTTGCGATTGGAAGGTGCAGCATATGGGAGTAGTTTCAGTGGCTGGCCCGGAGGTATCGCGTCGCTTACTATCAACGGTCAATATTATTTTGATGCTGAGCTATTCAGACCGTTTGTTGGCGCTGGTTTGGGGGGTTATCTGGGCAGAGACCTAAGTGCATTTGGATTCTATCCACGGCTCGGTTTTGATTGGGGACATTTCACGCTTGCATTTGAATATAACCTAATTCCAGGAGGCTCATCCGACTATGACTACCTCACAAACACCTCGAGTGTAACCAGTGCTTACTACTTAGGTATCAGGGTTGGTGGATATTTCTTTGGCGGTAAAAAATGACCTATCATATTAAGGAATGGGGTTTTTTAAGACGAAAAAGATGATTCTATTAAAATGAAAGGAACTGGTATGAAAAACTTATTTCATTTTGTTACAATCATAATTGTAATATTTTATTCCTCTTTAAATGCCCAATAGACACAAACAAATGGACCTTATGGAGATGGAGGTAATGTCCATGCTTTTGCTATAAGCGGCACGAATCTTTTCGTCGGTTTTTCGGGTGATGGTGTCTGGAGACGACCGTTGTCTGAGATGATAACAGATGTTTAAGAAGTTGAACAATTACCAAACTATTTTGCACTTGAGCAGAATTATCCGAATCCATTTAATCCTTCTACTAATATACAATACACAATAAGCAGCAGGCAATTTGTAACTCTCAAAATATTCAATTCACTTGGAGAAGAAATAGAAACTTTGGTAAATGAATTTCAGGATGCAGGAGTTCATTCTAAATTATACATTGTAAATTCTACATTACCCAGCGGTGTTTACTTCTATCAACTGCGGGTTTACTCCGTAAGCGGGGCAGGCAGACTTGTCGAAACAAAGAAGATGATTTTACTTAGGTGAAAAAGTTGAGCCTGTGACAAAATGACCGGCACAATATAGAATTATTACGGAGGTATATTAGCAGTACAATAGGAGTGCAATAGGTGTATAATAGGTGAGCAATAGGTGTTTTGCCTCAAAACGTTAAAAAAACGAACTTTTCGAAATATATCAGTTTTGCACACTGCTAAAATGGCAGAGAGAATTGGAGATAGAATTTCACAAACATGGAAACTGAGTGACTCGTATTAACCTCTTTAAGACTTACAATGGCATTGCATCAATTTGTCATTCCTGTACAAACAGGAATCTATTGATTACTAAGCGAATTCCGGCTGATGATTACCCTGATGCAATAGGGACGAGAATGACGGAACATTAGAAATCCATTTTTCAGAAGTCGCTTGATAATAACTCTCCTCCTTCCCAGAGGCGAGATTATAGGGTGGCGGGATTATGACTAACTTTCGAACTCATCCCCCCCTTCTCCCGCATAAAGTTCGGGACAGGTCTTAAGAAGAGAAGGGCTTAATGACAAAAATAAAATTATGTTAAAGTGTTGTGTGCAAACAGCAATCCATTGATCCCAAAATAGATTCCAACTTACGAGGGAATGACTGATGACAATAAAATAATTTTTCTGATGTTTGAAATAGAAATTCCCGGAAGCCTATCTTTAAGCTTATCGAGTACATCCCGTCATCAAGAACAAAATATTTTATATTAGACATAATCAATTCCTTTTTTTAATTTGTGATGTAATTATTGAATACATTGTGCATTGTTAATTATACATTGTTAATTGTAAGAAATTACACTTCCTTCATATTCCATTTCTAGTGGGGGTGGTGAATTGGTGCAAAAGAAATATCTAAATTATTCATAACAAAACATTATGCCCCAAAAACATATTTCAAATAAAAAATCTTCTCCTTCAACTAAACAGGTCAACACTTTGCAAAACGGTAATAATGGTAACGGCAACGGTAAATTCGCTTCATTCGAGCAAACCTTCAAAAACATAGATAATAATCTTTTTAAAGACGCAGGTTGCAGTAGTGCACTTGATTACGTTGAGCAGACTTCCTGGATTCTCTTCCTTAAATACCTCGATGATCTTGAAAAGGACAAAGCAACCGCCGCTCTTCTTTCCGGTAAAACATATACGCCCATCATTGAAACCAAATATCAATGGAATGTTTGGGCTGCTCCTAAACTTGATAACGGAAAAATCGATCATAATGCATTGACTGGGGATGATCTAAGAGATTTTGTCAACGATAAACTATTTCTCTATCTCCGTAAATTCAAAACAAGTGCAGTAGGTCCGGATACAATCGAATATAAAATCGGTGAAATTTTTAGCGAACTTAAAAATAAAATACAGAGTGGTTACATTTTACGCAGTGTTATTGAATTAGTCGATGGTCTTAAATTTAGGACTTCAGCCGAAAAACACGAGATGAGCCATCTTTATGAGTCTCGTATTCAGGATATGGGTAACGCCGGACGTAATGGCGGTGAGTATTACACCCCACGTCCTCTTATCAAAACCATTGTTAAAGTTGTTGCCCCTAAAATTGGTGATAAAATTTATGATGGTGCTCTTGGTAGTGCCGGATTCCTTTGTGAAGGGTTTGAATATTTATTGCATAGCAAAGGCAAACCCGAAAATCTTACTTCAAAAGATATAGAAATTTTGCAGAAGCGTACTTTCTACGGCAAAGAAAAAAAATCTCTTGCCTATATCATTGGCATTATGAATATGATTCTGCACGGTGTTGAAGCTCCAAATATTTTGCACACAAACACTCTTGCAGAAAACCTGGCAGACATTCAGGAAAAAGACCGCTACGATATAGTTATGGCTAATCCTCCTTTTGGTGGTAAGGAACGTGCAGAGGTGCAGCAGAACTTCCCTATTAAAACAAGTGAAACTGCTTCTCTCTTCCTTCAGCATTTTATTAAAATTCTTAAAGCCGGTGGTAAAGCAGGTATAGTTATTAAAAATACTTTTCTTAGCAACACAGATAACGCCTCTATGAGTTTGCGTAAGCTGCTACTTGAAACTTGCAACCTCCATACAGTGCTTGATCTTCCCGGTGGTGTGTTTAGTGGTGCAGGAGTAAAAACAGTTGTCCTTTTTTTTGAAAAAGGTTCACCAACTCGTAAAGTTTGGTACTACCAGCTTAACCTTGATAGAAATCTCGGCAAAACAAATCCCCTTAACGAAAACGATCTCGCAGACTTTGTCACTCTTCAGAAAACAAAGGCCGCCAGTCCAAACTCTTGGAGTATTGACATCCCTGCCCTAAGTTCGTCATCCCGAGCGGAGTCGAGGGACGAAGGGTTCGATCTCAGCGTTAAAAACCCAAACAAGAAAGAAGAAGCTGCTCTACGGAAGCCCGAAGATATCTTAGAAGAAATAAAAAAACTTGATGAAGAAAGTGCAAATTTACTTAATTCTATTTCGGCAATGATATGAAGCAAGATTGGGAAGTAAAGAAGTTAGGTGAGCTTTGCACTATAAACACGGGTAGGTCAAACACTGAAGATGCAATTGAAAATGGGGAATATGCATTTTTTGATAGATCTAAGATTATAAAGAGAAGTTCAAAATATTTATTTGATTGCGATGCAATAATTGTTGCAGGCGAAGGTCAAACTTTTCTACCAAAATTTTTCTCTGGTAAGTTTGATTTACATCAGAGAGCTTACGCATTATATAATTTTAATAATAAAATTAGTATTTATTATGTTTATAAATATTTAATTCACTTTCATAAATATTTTGAATCTGTTGCAGTGGGTGCTACTGCAAAATCATTGCGTCTCAGGCATTTCCAAGAATTACCAATTCCATTTCCTCCTCTCCCGGAACAACAACGCATCGTATCCATTTTAGACAAAGCTTTCGTCGCAATTGATAAAGCAAAAGCCAATGCAGAACAAAATCTAAAAAACGCCAATGAACTTTTTGAAAGCTATTTGCAATCTATCTTCGAAAATAAAGGTGATGATTGGGTAGAGAAGCCATTGGGAGAAATTGGCAAACCCTCTATGTGCAAAAGAATAATGAAACACCAAACATCTACAACTGGTGAAATTCCTTTCTACAAAATTGGCACTTTTGGAAAAACACCTGATGCATTTATTTCTAAGGAAATTTATGATGAGTATCGCACCAAATACTCCTTTCCAAAAAAAGGAGACATTTTAATATCAGCATCAGGTACTATTGGAAGAAGGGTGAGATATGATGGTGAACCAGCTTTTTTTCAAGACTCAAACATTGTTTGGATTGATAATGATGAAAATCAGGTTTTGAATGATTACCTATATGTTTTTTATGAATTTTGTGAATGGCAACCGTCTAAAGGAGCTACGATTTCAAGACTATATAATAGCAACCTCACAAGTATTAAAATTGTATTTCCCAAATCGCTTGAAGAACAAAAAAATATTCTTAAAAAGATAAATGCTGTATCTATTGAAACAAAAAAATTAGAATCTATTTATCAAAATAAAATTGAAGATTTGGAAGAACTTAAAAAATCCATCTTACAAAAAGCATTTAGTGGTGAATTATAATTAGGTTTAATTATGAGCATAAATTATACAATCAATTTTCAAGGTGATGATTATTTTGATGATAGACTTTTTGTATCCCATTTATGTAAAAGTACAGTTAATATCCAACAGGATGGCTTTGTCGTCACTACTATTTATCACGAAGAAGCACCCGCAAATCATTTTTGGTGCGTTGTTACTTATAGGAATTGCAATCGCTATCCCATTTTTAGAGTAGAAAGCTTCCATAAAAAAGATGATGCAATAGCATATATTCAGAATATTGAACCCACCACACCTTTAATAAGTTTAAAAGGTAATTCACCCAAACATCCCTTGTCTTACGAAGATTATTGTATTTGGAAAAAGAGTAATGCATTCAAAGAATATGATTATAAACCTTTGTTTAGCTCCGATGGGGCTAACCCTCGTGAATTAGTTTTTCAACGTATTGAAGAATTCCAAGGAATTTTATAATGAATGAATCTGAAACTCGTGCAGAACTAATCGATCCGAAACTAAAAGCCAATGGCTGGGGTGTTGTAGAAGGTTCAAAAATCCTTCGAGAGTATCACATCACCGCTGGCAGAATACAAACTGGTGGCATAAGGGCAAAAAAACTCACTGCAGATTATATTCTCGTTTACAAAGGCGTTAAGCTTGCAGTTGTAGAAGCAAAAAGTGATGAACTCGAAGTTGGTGAAGGTGTCGCTCAGGCAAAACAGTATGCAGAAAAACTAAACTTACAAACTACCTACTCAACTAATGGCAAAGAAATTTATCAGATATGTATGCAAACAGGTAAGGAAGGCATCGTCCAGAACTTTCTTACCCCTGATGAACTCTGGAATAAAACCTTCCCCAAAGGTACGGTCACTGAGCCTGTTGAAGTGTGGCGTGATAAGTTCAACTCAATTCCTTATGAAGATGTTGGAGGTTCAAAACCAACAAGATATTATCAGGATATTGCTATTGATAAAGTAATGCAGGCAATCGCAGAAAATAAAAATCGCATCCTGCTAACTCTTGCAACTGGCACAGGTAAAACATTTATCGCATTTCAAATAGCCTGGAAATTATTTCAAACTCGATGGAATCTAAAACGTGATGGCAGCAGACGTCCACGCATTCTATTTCTTGCAGATAGAAACATTCTGGCAGATCAAGCTTATAATTCTTTCTCTGCTTTTCCGGAAGATGCCCTCATAAGAATTAAACCATCAGAAATAAAAAAGTACGGTGCAGTTCCTACCAATGGCAGCATCTTCTTTACAATCTTCCAGACATTTATGAGCGGTCAGGATGAACTTGGAAACTCTGTCCCGTATTTTGGAGATTACCCGCCCGACTATTTCGATTTCATCATCATAGATGAATGCCATCGCGGTGGTGCTAATGATGAGAGTAATTGGCGCGGAATTATGGAATACTTTTCGCCTGCAGTTCAGTTAGGTTTAACAGCAACTCCAAAGCGAACTGATAACATAGATACATACCGCTACTTCGGCGAACCTGTTTACATCTATTCGCTCAAAGAAGGTATTAACGATGGATTCCTCACACCCTTCAAAGTCAAACGCATTCAAACAACCATTGATGATTATATTTATACAAGTGATGATACGGTTATCGAAGGCGAAGTGGAATTAGGAAAGATCTATGAAGAAAAAGATTTCAATAAGGTCATTGAAATAAAGGAAAGAGAAAAGAAACGAGTTGAAATTTATTTGGCTGATGCCAACCAAAAAGATAAAGCAATAATCTTTGGTGCAACTCAGCTTCACGCTGCTGTCATACGCGATTTAATTATGTCCAGCGAACAACGACAAAATAAAGACCCGTTCTATTGTGTCCGTGTAACAGCAAATGATGGTGAAATTGGCGAACAGTATCTCCGCGATTTCCAGGATAACGAAAAAACAATTCCAACAATCCTAACTACTTCTCAAAAACTTTCAACAGGCGTTGATGCTCGTAATATCCGTAACATAGTTTTACTGCGTCCTATAAATTCTATAATTGAGTTTAAGCAGATCATCGGAAGAGGTACAAGACTATTTGATGGCAAAGAGTTTTTTACAATTTATGATTATGTAAATGCTTATTATCATTTTGCAGATCCCGAATGGGACGGCGAACCATTAGAACCGGAAGTTTGTTCAAAATGCGGTCAATCCCCTTGCATATGTGAAAAGAAACCGCCTAAACCTTGTCCTGTCTGTGGTCAAACTCCTTGCGTCTGCAAAAAAATTCCTCCTGAAACAGAAACAACAAAAAAAGTTAAAATAAAACTTAGAGATGGTAAGGAACGAGAAATCCAGCATATGATTTCTACTTCATTCTGGAGTGCAGACGGAACACCAATCTCAGCAGAAGAATTCTTGCATAGCTTATTCGGCACACTACCCGATTTTTTCAAAAGCGAAGATGAACTTAGAACAATTTGGAGCAACCCGTTAACACGCAGAACGCTTTTAGATAAATTATCAGATGCAGGATATGATAGAGATGCACTTTTAAATCTTCAAAAACTAATTAACGCAGAAAAAAGCGATTTGTTCGATGTATTAGAATACGTTTTTAACAGTGATATAAAACCAATCACAAGATTAGAAAGAGTTGCAGCAGCACAATCAAACATCTTCGCTTTGCTTGATGCTAAACAAAAAGATTTTATAGAATTTGTTCTAACTAAATACATAGAAACCGGAGTAGAAGAACTCGACCAGAAAAAATTACCAATACTGCTAACAACCAA
>JBGAWM010000007.1:79617-94305 GCA_044227615.1 Ignavibacteriaceae bacterium | reverse complement strand
GAATGGTTCATTTCTAAGAGTAAAGTGCCACCACTCTTCGGGAAGATTTTTAAATCCGTATTTATCCATTAATGATTTTAACAATAATCTGTTTGCTCTTTGCTGTGGAGTTAGTTCAGGATTTTCTGTGTGAGAATGAACGTTGAAACAATCGTATCCTGTTCCCATATCAATAGAGTTATCTTTAAATCTTTTGTCGATAGATTCAAAACATTTACATTGATCGTTAACATCAAAAACTGGTTGATAGGGAAGTGGAATTGGAACAATTGTTAAATCAATCGTACTGCCGCGACTGTGCCCGGATTTTTCAGCTATGTAGCCATCTTCAAACAATATGCTTTTATCTATAGTTGGATAAAATTCTTTTTTGGTTAGTGTATCTGATAAATCTTTTGCCCATCTTACAAAATGATTAACTGCGCGCTGCGGACGGTATGCGTCATAAATTTTTAATGATAAACCAAACCTTTTTAGTTCAGCTTGCACTTTAGCTAATGAATCTGCTGCCTTTTTTGTGATAAAACATTTCTCGGATTTATACCCTTCTACGGGAACACCAAGAAAATTATGATTGGTTAGATAACGGAGATCGAGAATAATATCAGGAATAACTTCACGGATTTCTACGAACCCTTCAGGAATATTTTGTGAGAATAGCTGGACTGACAGAGTTAGAAAAAATATAATTATTATTTTTTTCATTACTCTAAGATAAATAATTATTCTTGTTTCCAGTGGCAATCAGTGCAAAGCCGATTTTCAATTGACTCGCCAAGACTAACCGGATGCTGAAATTTCAATCCATTCAGATCGACTCTTGTATTTCCTGTATTATCAGTCTGGGCAATAATTTTATGACAGCTGTTACAATCGTTAGATATAACCTTGCCATCATCACTAACATGATTACCATCATGACACCTAAAACAGCCCGGTGTGTAAACGTGAGAAATATTATCTGGAAAGTGCTTCCAATCCGCATTCATATAAGGAAAATAATTTCTTGCGTAAATCTTTTTTACTACTTCTATGCTTGATTGAATAGCATCTTTTTTTGATTTGTAGACATCAGGATAATTTGAAACGTAAAAGTCTGTAATTCTTTGCTGAATACTTTCTAACGCATGTTCTTTTGTAACGTATTTATCTTCAAGCGCTTCTACAGAAATACTTTTGATGTATGGGATCGTCTCATCAATCATATTTCCCGAGAGCATTTTATTCATCTGCTTATCCGGTTGATGATAAATGTGAGAAGGACGATTGTGGCAATCGATACAATCCATAGTTCTTAGATTGTCTTTGTTAAATTTCTTTTCATCAAAACTTGATTTTTTATCTCTGAAGATAGTTTCCTTGCCGTCTTTTGATGTTACTTTTACCCAGGGAATTTCTAATCTTCTTTCGTCGGTATAAATGTATGAAATTACATTAGCGGGATTTATATGCCAGTGGATTCCTTCGATAGATCCTAATTCACTTTTACCACCGCCGATTTTAATAAGCATGCTTATACTTGATTTTGTGTTTTGCTCATCAGATAAATAGTAAGTATGATCAACTTTTTTTTCATTATAAAAATGAGCAGGAGTATGACATTGCTCGCAGGTACCCTCTGCCGGGCGCAATGCTTCTACAGGTGTTGGTATCGGACGTGAATATTTGTTGAATAAAACTGAGTAAACCTGATAAGCACCAGATATTTTTGATTTAACATACCAGTTTGTACCTGAGCCAATATGGCAGCCAACACAGCCAACACGCGAATGCGGTGAGTCTAGATAGGCAGTATATTCAGGTTCCATTACGGCATGGCAGATAGTTCCACAAAATTCATCTGTTTCTGTATACTCATACGCTTTAAAACTTCCGAAAGCCGAAAATAACATCAATACGATTGTACCGATAGAAAAGGTTAAAAACATAGCTCGTTTTTTCGGATCGTTAAGGTCAATAATAGGCAGATATGAACCTCGTATTATTCCACGGACTTCTCTTCTTCTTTCGCGAAAGATTCCATAAGCAATTAATAATAAACCTATAATCAAAAATGTTGGGATTACAATAAAAGTAAGTATTCCCATATAAGTATTTTCTTCTGTGCTGAAGAAATCAAGAATAAATAAAAATATTATTAACCCGGAACTAAGAGCTGCAATTGCAGCCCCAATTAAGGTAATAGGATTATAAACATATGGAGGAAAAATCTTCTTCATTTAACTTTTTCTTTTGTTAAAGTTAAGGAGTTAACTATCTATACGCAAAGATCATAGCATAGATAATCCATATAATCATACTGAATCCAATTATTAAGACTGTCCATCCAAATAATTTTATTGCTTTCAGAACAATTGGAGGATACGCTTCAATAAGATATTTATTTAGGACGCCATTTCTTACGATCTCTTCATATTCTTTCGGCCTATCTAACTTAAATTCCTCAAGAGAAACTCTTCCGGTAAAAATACAAACATCCATAGGAAATTTTTCGGGTCTAAGGTGTGTATTAAAAAAGTGTACAGTAAAAATAAAACCGGTGGCTAATAAAGCTTCATCACTATGGATAATAGTTGCAACATTTATCATGAATCCTGGAATGAATAGTGTGAAAAACTCTGGAAACCAAAGAATAAAACCGGTTGAGCCAATTACTATCATTCCCCAGAATACAGCAAAATAGTCAAATTTTTCCCAATATGTCCATCTACCATATTCAGGGCGTTCACCTTTTCCTAAAAACCATTTAATGGACCCGATAAAATCGTTTAGATCTTTTTTATTGAACATCATTGAGCGGGGTCCTATAATCAAATCTTTAAAACTTCCTGCTTCTTTTCTTTTATTTTTAATAAGATCAACAATATGAATAATAAAAACAGTTACCATCACTAAAGCAGAAAATCTGTGTAGATAGCCCGCAGATTCAAACCCTCCATATAAACTTGAAAGGAAGCGTGCCCAGCCGGTATATGAAAATTTTAAAGTCATTCCGCTCAATGCAAGATTTAAAAAACTTAATATCATAAAAAAGTGGAGGCCACGATTCAATCTTGTAAATCTTAGTACTTGTTTTTCCTGAGTAACTGTTTCATTCTCAATTTCTAAGTTATTTGCTGTCGTTATGTTCTCAGTCTTCATTTTTATTTTCATTGTGTTTCTTTTTTAATTCTCTTCGCCATTGCAATGATTTAGGCAACCATAAAAGTGTATGTAGTCCGGCCAAAATAAAAGTTCCAAGCAATAGTCCTGTCATTCCCCAAAATGTCCAGAAAAGAACAGGATATTTTTCAGGGTCATGATGGGTAGCATGAGTAAAGTATCCAGCAAACTGTCTATTAGCTGATGGATGACAGCTCTTACAAGTTTCAACAATATTTTTTCTACTTAAACGTGACTTTGGATCGTTAACGCCAAGAATATCATGGGCACCATGACAGTCATAACATTTTGCTGTCTTTGTATAACCTAATTGAGAAACTTTTCCATGATAAGTATCAAAATATGTTTCTGAAATTTTTTTGTGACATTGTCCACATTGACTCATTATAGTTAATTTAAATCCCTCAGCATCTGCTCTTGTAATACTATGCGCAGAGTGGCAAGTTGAGCATACCGGTAATTTTTTATCTGTCGTATTTATAAGAGGGGAATGAATGCTTTTTTCAAACTGTTCCTCTATTCCATGATGACAATTCCCGCAAGTCTTAGCGATATTTGCCTGATTAACGCTACTCATGGGATCATCAGGTGGAAGTTCTCTGTGGGCTGTATGGCAATTAGTGCAAGTAGCTGTAACTGTTAACCCACTTTTTAATAATCCTTTGCCATGAATACTTTCAGTGTAGTGAGCAACTACAGCTTCACCATCTTTAATAAGTACTGCAGCCTTTTCACCTTCTCTATGGCACCTGGCACACAATTTAGGAATATTAGTTGCGAAAATTGGGGAATTAGGATTTTTCTTTGGTAAAATCTGGTGTGTTCCATGACATTCTTTACACGTAGGGGCATTTTTATCATTTGCAGCTTTTAATTTTCCGTGCATACTGATGGAGTAATCTTTTCCAACCTCTGCGTGGCAATTAGCGCAATCCACATTTTGCACAATGTTTTCACATGGTCTGTTTTTAAATGGATTATTGAATGTATGGCATTGGCTGCAATTTATTTTATAGTGGGTTGAACCTTCTAGTTTTTTAACATCAACAAATAGCGAGTGGCCATCTTTTGAAGAAGTGATGCTTGGATTAGAATGGCATTTCAGACACTCCTGATTTGCAAATCCCTGATCGTAAAATACTTTTCTAATTTGATGGGGTTGATGGCAATCAACACAAGCGGGAAGCTTATGTGCTTCTTTTTCCCATAATTCTCCGCGAATTATTTTTTGATGTACATTTTCAATATTCACATGACATTTAGCACAGGTATTTGCAATATTATTTCTTGAAATTGTTGAACGAGAGTCTGTGTGAGGCAATATTCTATGAGCAGAGTGGCAGGAAACGCACGTTGCAGAAACAACTAGTCCCTTTTTAAGTAATCCTTCTCCATGAATACTTTCTGTATAATTTTCAAGAATTCTATCTTGGGGAATATTCCTTTGGAGTTGAACAGGAGATCCCTCTTTATGACATTTCCCACAAAGATATGGTACATTACTTGGGTAGATAGGGGACTTAGTATCTTTAGCTGCCAGAATATTATGACTGCCATGACATGTACTACATGTTGGTGCTAACTTATCACCTTTAGCCGATGCTTTACCGTGTAAACATTCATCATACAATTTACTTTCATCACTATGGCAGTTACCGCATTTAACTGCTTTCAGTTCATCATTATGAGGAAGATCGTTTGGGTCTACATCTGAATGACAACTTACACAATCTAGATCACTATGTATAGATTTTTTTAAGATTGTGGTATTAACAAAGACAGAATAGTTTTTGCCATTCTTAGTCCCGGTCAAATCTTTATCCTGATGACACATTAAACAATCATCGTTTGACTGAGCGAGGGAAGAAAAACTTATACAACAAACAATAATTGCAATTAATGAATTAAATTTTATAATGGACGAATGGTAGGTATTCATAAATAATCAGATTTAATCTTCTGAATTAGAATTTAAGTTCTCTTTTTCTTTTATTCTTTTTAATTCCAGAGGATGTTCTTCAGCCATTTCTTCCTCAGTAATTGTCCCTTTAAACCAGGCAAGACTCATAGGATAAATGTCAGGATTGAATATTACAAAGTAGAAATGCCATATAACTATGGACAGGAATGCTAACCAGGCTTCATAATAGTGAATTGTTCTAGCGATATCCCAATCAAGTTTTGAAAAGACACCAATGTAATCGATGTAAATCCACATTAATAATCCGGTTAGACTCATTACAATAGTACCCCAGACCAAAGCCCAATATTCTGCTTTTTCAACATAACTAAATCTGTCTAACTTAGGTTTATCTTTTGATATTCCAAGATTGTACTTAGCAACACCAATTGCATCAGTAAAATCATTTAATTTTGGAAACAGATCTTTTACTAACTCTCTACCTCTTTGTGTAAAGCTAATGTAATAGATATGGTAAAAACTAACTAAGATCATTGCAACTGCTGCAATACGATGAATCCAACTTCTGTATTCAACAACATGACTAGATAAATCCCTAATATGACTTACCCACCAGGAATCAGGATATCTTAACATGAATCCGGTTAACACTAAAATCATAAAGCTGATAGCCATTGTTGCGTGTTGAATTCTTTCACTAACCGTCATTCTAAGATATAATGAATGTCCATGATCTTCTTCTGCAATCTTACCAAGCTGTTTTAATTTTCTTATTTTAGATTTTTTAATAAGATCTAAAAGATTGTGTAAAAACATTCCGCTAAGTACAGAGAAAAGTAGTATTATATATGTTGTGGAAATCCAATAAAGAATTGGTTCGTCTGCCTTATCTAAAGTTACATGAATGGTACCTTGAGTAAAAGTTTCATTTGCGCCAGGATGACACTTTCCGCAAGTTTTAACAAGATTATTCTTATTAATCATCGAAGTTGGATCTGACGATGGTTTAATATTATGCACCCCGTGGCAACTACCGCAATTTGCTACAGAAGCAGATCCGCCGCTTAAAGCAAGGCCATGATATGACTGAGAAAAAGTTTTATATCGATTTCCGGACAAGCCATATTTTTCAGAAAGTTTCATAGACTCATGGCAGGGAGAGCAAACTTGACGTGAGACATTTTGGAATGCAACTGGTGAATTAGGATCGTTAATATTTAATATATTGTGTTCTCCATGACAATTTGTGCAGGAAGGTGCATCACCATTACCCTTCATTACAAGTTGTCCGTGAATACTTTCTAAATACTCATTTTTAATCTCTGTATGACATTTACCGCACGTATTTGGAATATTTAATTTATATACGCTTGATCTGGAATCTGTGCCTTTTATAATATCATGGGCAGAATGACAATTTATACAATTAGCAGCATCCCCATTATTCTTCACATTGAGAGCATATCCGTGCACGCTCTTATCATAAGCATGAATAAAGCCTGCTGATGGAGTTATTCGTTCTCTCACATCTTTATCATCTAAGTGACAGGAAAGACAAAGTTTTTCCTGTGCTTTTTTCATTTCAACTTTATTATCACCAAAAGCAATTTTAGTAATAGGCGATTTATGACAAGTAATACAATTTGGTGCGCTTTTATCTCCACTTTTAAAAGCAGCAGCATGATTAGAAGTTAAATAGGTATCGCTTTGATTTTTATGACAGTTCCCACAGGTTATTATAAGGTTTTTACTACTCCATTTACTTTTGGAATTTTTAGGAGAGATTACATCATGTATTCCGTGACAGTTTTTACAAGAGGTATCATTACTCTTTCCTAAACCTTTGGACTTTAAAATCTGGGGATGAAATGAGTGCTTTGTTAAAACCTTTTGATGACAATTAACACAATTTATTTCCTGAATATTTTCCGCGTGCGGCATAGCTTCAGGATCAAAACCTTTATGGCAGGATACGCAGCTTAATTTAGAGTGAGTTGAACTTTTTAGAACCTCTTCATTAACGAACAGGGAAATTTCTTTCCCATTTTTTTCCATAGTGAGTTCGTTATCACTATGGCACATTAAACAATCATCATTCGATTGAGCATATATATTTGTGGGTAGAATAACTAATCCGATTACAAGGAGGGTTTGTATTTTTTTTAAGATGTTTGGGAAGCATCTTAATTTTTCGTTTGATGATAATCTAAGTGCCATAGATAATAACTTAAACCTTATTATTCGCCTTTAAGAGTTAATAACCAATCAACTAAAACCTTTAAGTCTTCATCGCTTCCTTTAAAAGCTGATTTATGATCTTTATCATTTAACTTAGCTTCTTTTTTCAAATACTTTGTTAAAAACTCAATAGTTTTGTCTTTGCCCACAGTAGATAAATCCACTGCATCTGATTTTTTGGATTCAATTGCAGCAGCAGTAACAGTATGGCACATATTACATTTGTTATCAACAAATATTTTTTTACCATCTTCATTCTGCTGATCGGCTATTGTAAAAGCAAATCCATATAAAGCAACTATTGTTATAACCAAGCCTAGATAAATCAATATATTTTTCATTTTTAGTATCCTTTTAATTTGATTTTTTTAGTTATTGATTTTGTGCCTTAATGTTACAATTAGAATACCACAGTATCAATGTTAATTATTTGCTAAAAATCGAATATTATCTTTATTCAGATTTGTTAATTTTCTCAGCTTTGGGAAGGCTTTTTAAGGCATATTCGCAAGTATTGGAATGATTTTTAATAATATTGCTTAGGTAAATTATTTCTTAGTAATGTTTAAAATAATATACTTTTAAAATATTTTAATAAACACATCGATGAATTTGATGATGATTACTTATTATAACTAAACATGGGTAAGTAGTGTAGGTATTCTTGCGGAAATTTCATTCAGATCAAATGGCTTATAAAAAATTTCATTTACAAATTTTTTAATCTTGCCTTCAGATTCTTTTACTCTATTGTTAAAAACATAAGTTAGAATTAGTGGTACTTGGGATTTGCATTTTTTAAATTGTTCGCATTTATTTAGCAGATCAACGTCGGGTTCGGTATCCATTATTACCAAATCCGCTGAACCACTGCATACAAGCGAGGAAACAACTTCCATATTAGTTGTAGCAACAACTTTATATTGAGTCTGCAAATACATAAGTAAGCTGTAGCACAGGCTAAAATCCGGACTATATATAACTACATTTTTCATTTTTTCTTTGTGATTCTTTTCCCCTGAGTGGAAAAGCAGATATAAATTTGCTATTTATGTGCCAAAATCAGATGCCGGTATGTAGTGCAGGTATTGTTAAGTTTTTAGAAGTATTGTACACAAATACAAAATATTTCTTTCTCGCAATTGAAAATCTGTAATTTTACATTATAACTATTGAGAATAAATCTGAATCTATCCAAGATTAATTGACAGTATTATATTTTGATATCCAACTCTTTTAATTTGCGATATAAAGTGGATAAACCGACTCTTAAAGCATCTGCCGTTTTTTCTTTATTGTTCTCGTTATTTTCAAGAGCTCTAAGTATAAAGTCTCTCTCAAACTTTCTTACGGAATCATCAAGTGAACCAGTGAAAGAGAAATCCATTTCCTCCATTTTGGGCTTAAATGTAGCCGGAAGTTCCTGAAGGGTTATCATATCACCTTTACAAAAAATTACAGCTCGCTCAATAATATTTTCTAGTTCTCTTACCTCACCTTTCCATTCATGACTTAATAATGCACGCAATGCTTCATTATCAATACCTTTTATATTTCTATTCAGTTCTTTCCTATACTTGTTAAGAAAATGATCCGCAAGTAATGGGATATCTTCTTCCCTTTCTTTTAATGAAGGTAAGTGAATATCAACAACATTTATTCTGTAAAAAAGATCTTCTCGGAATCTGCCAGCTTTAACTTCCTCTTCAAGATTTCTGTTTGTTGTTGCTATAAATCTTGTATTCACAGATAGAGAAACTGTGGTGCCTACTGGAGTGTATTCTTTTTCCTGAATAGCTCTTAAAAGTTTAACCTGTAATTGAGGAGGCATTTCACTTATCTCATCAAGAAAAAGAGTGCCACCATTTGCAGCTTTCATATACCCATCTTTATCAGCTATCGCACCGGTAAAGGCACCTTTTTTATGCCCGAATAATTCGCTTTCTATAAGATTTTCTGAAATAGCTCCGCAGTTTACAGCAATAAATGGTTTATTTTTTCTATGACTTTTATAATGAAGTGCACGGGCAACAAGTTCTTTTCCAGTGCCGCTGTTGCCGCTTATAAGTACAGTGGAATCAGTTTCAGCAACAGCCTCAATCATCTCATAGACTTTTTTCATGCTGTTTCCTTTTCCAACAATATTTTCAAAATCATACTTTCTGTGTATCTCTTCACGCAGCACTCTGTTTTCTAAAAGCAAATCACTAACTTCAAACAGTCTTTTAGTTTTTATGAGCAGTTCATCAAACTCAACTGGTTTAAGAATATAATCGCTTGCCCCATTTCTTAATGCAGTTATAGCAGTGTCTAAAGAACCAAATGCAGTAATCACAATAACGGAGGTTTGAATATTTAAAGTTTTAATTTTTTCAAGCAGCTCTGTTCCACGCATAACAGGCATTTCTAAATCAGTAATAACAAGATCAAAATGATTAGCTATCATTTTATCATAAGCAATTTTTCCGTTTTCAGCTTTATCAACCTCATAGCCCTCTTTTTCTAAAATGTAGAACAATGAGTCGCGGATTATTTCTTCATCATCAACCACTAAAATTTTGTGAGCCATAAATATTCCTGATTTTATACACTAATTGGAAGTTTGATAATAAATGTAGAGCCTTCGTTTAACTTACTTTTTATTTTAATATCACCCTGAAAACTTTTAACTATTCCGTAGCTTACCCATAAACCAAGTCCGGTTCCTCGGCCTTCTTTCTTTGTTGTGAAAAACGGTTCAAATACTTTGCTTAGATTTTCCTCTTTAATTCCCATCCCTGTATCCGAAAAAGTTAATATGACTTCATCTCCATCATTTTCAGATTTAACTGAGATCTTTTCAACTTTATTTTCTCTTCTTTTTTCAGAGATTGCATCTACTGCATTAAGTAAAATGTTAACAAAAACTTGCTGGGTTTGATCTGCAATAAGCGGAAGCATTGGAATATCCTGGCTTAATTCAGTTTCAAAGATTATATCCTTTGCCTTGGTTCCCACTTTAGTAATCTCAACAGCTTCGCGAATAACCTTATTGATATCAGTCAGTTCAAGTTCATAATTTGATGGTCTGGAAAAATCCACAAGATCGCGGATAATTTTTGATATACGTGTAACTTGACTTTTTACCAATCCAAGCTTTTCATTAACAAAAGGATCTGTTGTAATTCGTTGTGCAACTTGCACTAATGCTGATATTGATGCAAGAGGATTCCCAACTTCGTGTGCAATTCCTGCCGCAAGAGTACCAATACTTTCCATTTTTTGTGTATGGATAAGCTGTCTTTCTAAAGTTCTTTTTTCAGTAAGATCACGATGTATTCCAAAATAGCCAGATACTTTTCCATCTTTATCGAGTATTGGCGAGACTAATAATTGAGTAAAGAATGGTTCACCATGCTTCCTGAGATTCTGAACCTCACCAACCCAAACTTTACCGCTTGAAATTGTGTCCCACATTTTATCCCAAAACTTGGCGGAGTGTTTACCGCTTCCAAAAACTCTTGGATTTTTATTTAACAATTCTTCTTTTGTATAACCGCTAGCAGCTTCAAAAGCTTTATTAACATATATCATTTTGCCGTTTAGATCGGTTATTTGCAAAGGGTTCACAGTATTTTCTGCAACGTTAAAGAATCTCATCAAATCAACTTCTTTTTTCTTTTCTTCGCTGATATCTCTTGCAGAAATAAAAATTAATTTTTCATCAAATCCATTGTTACTAAATGGCACATACGTGAGTTTAACGTTAATAAAATTTTTATCAAAAAATAATCTTGTTTCAATATCTGCGGGTTTATCGTTAACAAAAGATTCCTTAAATAAATTTTCTGCCTGACTTCTATCACAAAGTTCAACATAATCAAAAAAGATTTCCGGCTCGCTGCTGCCTAGATTTAATCTTTTAATAGAAGTTTTATTTAAAACTCTGATAATTCCGCGTTCGTTAACAAGAAAGCACATATCCGGGAACCCGTCAAATAACGAAAAATCCAAAGCAATTTTATTGTTCATCAAATTATTTTTGTTCTAAAAATTGTTGCGCTAAAATAAGTAATGTTAACGTATTTTTTATACCTAAAATATCACCCAATGGATGTCTAAATGCAGCAAAAATAAGATCTAAAATTTTTTATCGAGTTTGTTTTAATTATTTTTCAATATGAGTGAGTTTATAAATATTCTAAAATATCGTTTAGTATGGCTTAACCTTTTATTTTGCATCGTTCTGACAATTTTGTCATTCTATTTATTTGAAGCATCTGCATTATTGTTTGTTATGTTGAGCAATTTATTTGATATTCTCGGTTACCATTTTTCATTGATTAGAAGATCCAAACAACTTCCCGAAAAAATAATAATTCACTCATACAGAATTAACCAATTTATGTATGATATACTTTTATTGATAATTATTGGAATTCAATTTGATTGGATTGCTGCACTTGCCGGCTGGATAATGAAACTGTTCGGGCTGCAGGATATTTTTTATTATCTGTTTCTTAAAACTTCATTGCCACAAAAATGGACTTGGATGAAATGGACTCCGCTTGGTTTTTTAAAAGGTAATCTTACCAGAACTGAAATAGTAATTCAGGCAGCATTTGGAATAGTTATAGCATTTACACTTTTAATTTTAAGATCATGAAAGTTTATTATGAATAGTTTATTAAAAATTGGTTTGGTGCAGTACTCACCGATTTGGGAAAACAAATCTCAAAGCATTAAAAAAATTGAAAATCTTTTAACAAGCGATGAATCTTTAGATCTGCTTATTTTTCCTGAGATGACTTTAACCGGATTTACAATGAAGTCTGATGATTTTGCTGAGGAACTGCACGGCGAGACGAATTTATTTTTTTCAAGATTAGCAAAATCAAAAAAATGTGCTGTGATTTACGGAGTTATCGAAAAAGGGAAGAAGAAGAATTTTAACACACTTGTTCATTTGAATAATCAGGGAAATATTATTACCACCTATAGAAAAATCCATCCTTTCACTTATTCTAAAGAAGATATTTTTTATGGAAAGGGAAAAGAAGTAGTCGTAACAAAAGTAAAAGGATTAAAAATTGGTCTTTCTATTTGCTACGATTTGCGATTTCCGGAATTGTACCGATATTATGCAAAAGAAAAAGTTCATTTGATTATTGATATTGCTAACTGGCCTGATACTAGAATTGAGCACTGGCGCACTTTATTAAAAGCTCGTGCAATTGAAAACCAATGCTATGCTGCTGGTATAAACAGAGTTGGTGATGATCCAAAATTACATTACAACGGATATAGTTCTGTCTTTGATCCAATGGGAAAAGAAATTATTTCTGTTGAGAATGATGAAAAAGTGATAACGGTGGATATTGATAATAATTATGCTGACGATGTTAGAAAGAAACTGCCATTCTTAAGTGATATGAGATTGATATAAACCGAAAAACAAAAAAGTAGATCAATGTCTCCTCAATATTTATCATCTTATTTAATTGAAGTATTTAAAAAATCTACTAGATTTTTTAACACCAACTTATTGATTAGCAAAAAATACGTTATACTTTTTTAGTTTTTATCATTAAAAGATGTATTGTAACACCCAAAGCAATTGCCAGTAATAGCAGTCTAATGTAAAAATCTTCAGTAAATAAAAATGCCGAACTAAGTATCATTACCCAAAGAAATGCGATATTGAAAATTTTTGTTTTAATTGTCAGACCGGATTTATCCTGATAATTCTTTATATACATCCCAAGAATTTTATGATTTCTAAGCCATTCATTAGCTCTTGGAGAGCTTTTTACAAAGCAGGCTGAAGCGAGTATTAAAAATATTGTTGTTGGCAATACCGGAAGAAAAATTCCAATGACACCAATTATCACAAGTAATACGCCGCTAACTAAATAAGCATATCTGTAAAAAGTTGGCAGTGCTTTTATTTTTGAAACGGAATCGTTATTCATAATTAAATTTAGGTTTTAAAATTACTTGCCTTAAAATCTGAGTTTTTATTTAATAAATCAAATAGATAATTTTTATCAGCTTATAAATATTATTAGTAACATAGTACAAAGATCTAATATCAGATTGATCTTAATTGATTAATTCTTCAAACTAAAACAAAATTAAAAAGGATTGATAATTCACTAATATGTTTACAATAAAAAGAAAAATAAATTTTTTTGATTGTGATCCTGCTGGAATAATTTTTTATTCAAGGATTTTTGAATTTTGTCATTCAGCTTACGAGCAAATGATCTCCAGTTTTAATCTTAAAGAAAATTACTGGATGAATGATGATTATGTGGTTCCTATTATTCACTCAGAAAGTGAGTACGTAAAGCCTATAAAGTATGGTGATGAGATTGCAGTTAATGTGCAAGTATCACAATTAAGAAACTCATCGTTTGAATTAACCTACATCATCAAACGAGATAAAACTTTATGCTGCCATGCAAAAACTGTTCACGTTTTTGTGGATAAAAAAAACTGGAAGAAAAAAGAAATGTTTGATGATTTAACTGAAGGATTAAAAATTCACAAATGATATTTTTTGCCACAAAAACACAAAAACTCTAAATTACACTAAAAGATACTTTGTGGGTTTTTGTGTTTTAGTGCTTTAGTGGCAATCTTCTTTTTCTTAAAACATTTTTTTAATCTTTTCACGCTCTAATTTTCCCAAACTCGTTCGCGGTAATTCATCCACAAAGTAAAATTCTTTTGGAATTTTATATCCTGCCACAGTTAGTTTTAATTTTTCTTTTATTGATTTGATATCAATTGATGAATCGGTTACAACTAAAGCGCAAGCAACAATTTGTCCCCATGTTTTACTTTGTATCGGAAACACACAAGCATCTTTAATGTATGGAATTTGAAGTAGAGCTTTTTCAACCTCAATTGGATTAACATTTTCACCGCCTGTAACTATTAGATCATTTCTTCTTGCTTCTAAAAATAAATATCCATCAGCATCAACAATTCCAATATCACCTGTATGATAAAAGCCATTAATCATTTTAGATAAGGTCTCTTTTTCATCATTAAGATATTTCTTAAACAGACTATTTGATTTAATTAATATTTCTGATTCGTCTGAAATATTAATCTGAACATTATCAAATGGTTTCCCTGCTGATTGCGGTTTAGATTTAATTTTATCAGCTGAAATTGCTGTAACCATCGAAGCGGTTTCAGAAGAGCCATAAACTCGATAAGGCTTCCAGCCAAGTTTATCTGCTTCAAACATTAACTCATCATCAACAAAGCCACCACCAATTAAAGAAACTCTAAGTGAACTATTAGGATTTGCTTTTTGATGAATCAACCTTTCTAACTGAGTTGAAACGAGTGAAAGATGGGTTGGATTATGATTT
>JBGAWM010000007.1:0-79607 GCA_044227615.1 Ignavibacteriaceae bacterium | reverse complement strand
TATTAGGATTTGCTTTTTGATGAATCAACCTTTCTAACTGAGTTGAAACGAGTGAAAGATGGGTTGGATTATGATTTACAATTGCATCCGTTAAATGATTTGTCTGCAAAGATTCTGGAATTATGATTGAACATCCATAAAAAAGTGAACGGCAAATAATTTGAAATCCGCCGATATGGTAGAAGGGAAGAGATGCCAGCCATCTATCTTTTTCTCTATGATCTAATACAGCATTTCCATTTTCAATACTGCTGATCAAAGAATTAAATGTATGCACCACACCTTTTGGTGTTCCTGTTGAACCGGAAGTAAAAATAACAACTGCTTCTTTCTCTAACTCTGGTAATTCAAATTGCTTAGATTCAGAATCAGAAATTTCTATTTTGTTTAAGTTGATGAGCTTAAAATTTCTATCTGCATTACTGCTTTTAAATATTTTATCAGTTAATAAAAACTTAAAATCATAATCATCAATGAGTGAATAAATTTCTTTATCCAACAATTTAATGTTTAGTGGAACAGGAACTGCGCCTAAATACCAAATTGCAATTATCGTTTCAACAAATTTTAATTGATCTTCAATCAACAAAGGAACGTAACAATTCGTATTAATTCCCGCTTCTAAAAGTGATTGACATAGTTTATTCGCTTCTGTAAATAGCTCTTTGTACGCGGTTGTTGAATCTGATTTGATGATTGCAGTTAAATCACTTCTCTCGGAAAATCTGAAGAAATTATTAATAGATTTTGATTTCATTTTATAAAATCATTTTTGTGATTTTTATAAAATTATTCCAATAGAAAGCAGTAAACCGTATAATGCAGAAAACTTGGCTGAGAGTTCTAAGGTTTTGTTCAACTGTGTGCCTGTAAATATGTAAATCATTTTAACAAGGGTTATTGCAACCGGTAATGTAATGTATGGAAGAAAAATCCAAATGTTAAAATCGTATTTGAAATGGAGAAGAAAGGGAATAAAGAATGAAACTAGTATGAAAAAAATATATTCATATCTTGAAAATTCCTTACCAAGTAAAACAGCAAGAGTATTTTTACCAGCTATTTTATCTTCTTCAATATCACGATAATTATTTACAATTAAGATGTTAGTTATCAAAGCACCAACAGGAATAGAAATTAAAAATGCAAGAGAGGAAAATTGTTGAGCGTGCAGATAATAAGTTCCAACAGTCCCAACTATTCCGAAAAAGATAAAGACGAACAAATCTCCAAGGCCATTATAAGCTAATGGAAATGGACCGGCGGTGTATGCTAATCCGGCGATGATGGAAAAAATACCAATCCATAATATTACTAATCCGACTGAATAGACAAGATATAAACCAAGAAGAAATGCGGTGAAGAAAACTAGAAATATTCCCCATTCCATTTCTTTTACTGAAATTAATCCAGAAGCCAAAACTCTTAATGGACCTTTTCTTTCCTTCGTATCAGATCCTTTTAGATGGTCGTAAAGATCATTCGTAAAATTTGTTCCGATTTGAATTAAAACTGAGCAGAGTAGTGCTATGATTGAATAGACTGGAAAAAATATTCCTTGATAAATCGCTAATGCAGAACCAACCATAACTGGAACAACTGCCGCCGGAAGTGTTCTGGGTCGGCTTGCCAAAATCCAGTTATTTATTTTTGATTTACTCATTTATCAATGTGGTCGCAAACTGCGACTAGTATTTTAGTTTTATGGAAGTTTTGGAAACTTTTTAAAATTGGGTTTACGTTTTTCGTTGTAAGCTTTTTTACCCTCTTGTGCTTCTTCACTCATATAATAAAGTAAAGTTGCATTGCCTGCCAATTCCTGAATCCCAGTTTGTCCATCAAGCTCAGCGTTAAATGCAGATTTTAGTACACGAATTGCCATCGGGCTATGCTGTAAAATTTCTGATGCCCATTTAACTCCTTCTTCTTCAAGTTTATCAACAGTTACAACTTTGTTTATTAATCCCATATCCAAAGCTTCTTGTGCATTGTATTGTCTGCAGAGATACCATATTTCTCTTGCTTTTTTCTGTCCAACCATTCTTGCTAAATAACTTGAGCCGAACCCTCCATCAAAGCTTCCAACCTTTGGTCCTGTTTGCCCAAAGACTGCATTGTCTGCGGCAATTGTTAAATCGCATATTACGTGAAGAACATGCCCGCCGCCAATTGCATATCCAGCAACAAGTGCAATTACAACTTTTGGAATACTGCGAATTAATTTTTGAAGATCCAAAACATTTAATCTCGGTACACCATCTTTACCAACATAGCCCATATCTCCGCGAATACTTTGATCTCCGCCGGAACAAAAAGCATACTTGCCATCTTTTGCCGGACCGAAACCGGTAAGTAAAATTACTCCAATTGTTTGATCTTCACGTGCATCGGAAAAAGCGTCGTACATTTCAAAAACAGTTTCGGGGCGGAATGCATTTCTTTTTTCAGGTCTATTGATTGTGATCTTAGCTATGCCATCCATCTTTTCGTAAATGATATCAATATAGCTTTTTGATTTTATCCAATTGAAACTCATAATTGTCCTCGATTAAAACTGTCCCAAATAATTTAAAACTATTTCTATAAAACGTTTTGGTTCTTCCAAATGAGTAGTGTGTCCGGAGTTACGAACGATTTTATGCTTTGCCTTAAAAAATCTTTTTGCCAATCTTGCATTTATCCCGGTAAACTTGCTGTCAAGGTCGCCTGTTATCAATAAAACTTTTAATGGTATTTTTTTCAATTTATCGTGAACAGGAGGCATTATACCGGTGCTAAATCCCTTTAATGAATTTGCATAGCCAATCTTGCTGCCGGCAGCTTTTTTCTTTTTAATCTTTTTAAGTTTATCATTTGAAAATCTTCTCTGCGTATTAAAAAGTTCCTGATCACTCCACATCTCAATAAATTCTTCGGGGGTATGAGTTTCGATAAACTCAGCAAGTTTTAAATCATCTTCATATCTTTTCTTACGTTCCTCATCATTCTTAATTCCGGCAGAAGCACTTTCCAAAATTAATCCCTTTAAATCATCAGGATATATTGTTGCATAACTTAATGCAATCCTGCCGCCCATCGAATATCCAAGAAGAAAAATTTTATTTGGAGTAAGATGATCTTTAACATATTTAATTTGACTAACGATAGATTCAATATTATAGTTAGAAACATTACCCGGAACATCACTTTTACCATGTCCAACAATATCCATTGCAATGTAATTGTACTTATTAGGCATTTGTTCAAAAACCGGAAACCAATCTTCTGCACAGCCGGTAAATCCGTGTAAGAACAAAACGTAATCTTTTGACTTATCAATGTCGTTTGGATGTTCTAAATTTATTTTTACTCCATTCGCATCAAGCTTCATAATTCCTCGAAAAATTTTCTACAAACTTATTAACTTTCTTCCAAAACTTTTTTCTTAATGATAATGAATAATCAGCATCCGTCTTTATCTCAAACACAGCTGGATTTTTTCTGACCGATGATACCTTTATATGGTTTAGTATATCCTGTTCAGATTTTAACTCTTTATAATCAATCTCAAATGCATCTGAAAGTTTTTGAAATGAAAGATTTGTAGGAGTTAAAAAATACTTTTCAAAAACATTTTTATGCGAGGCAACCGGAAGAAATTTAAATATGGATCCGCCATTATTGTTAATTAAAACTATGATTAATGGAATGTTATACTGTTTGGCAATAAGCAAACTGTTTATATCATAGTAAAAGGATAAGTCGCCTGTTACCAGATAAGTTGGATTTTTGGATTGTATGCAAATACCTAAAGCTGTTGAAGTAATTCCATCAATTCCACTTGCACCCCGATTTTGAAAAACATTAATATTTTTATTTACAGCAGAGGCAAAAAAATCCAGATCACGGATGGGAATGCTGTTACCAATCATTAGATTGGAATTTGGTGGAATGGAATCAATTATACTTAATAATAGTCCGGTTTCATTAATCTTTTTTGACAGCGAAAAAATTTCAGGTTTTAACTTATCAATTTCTAAATCCAACAGTTTTAGAGTTTTTAATTGAATTGAAAAATTATTTTGATTAATCGGGACTGATTTAATAAGATTTTCTAAAAATACTTCTGCACTTAATCGAATGACTTTAAATCTGCCTGATGTATCGTACACGTCTCCGAAATTATTAATTACAAAACCACTTGGTTTAACTACTGAATAATAATTGTCTAGTTTTGGAGATGTAAGGGTTCTCCCGAAATGCAAAACAAATTTAGGTGTAAATAATTTTGGGAATGAGTTGCACCGAACAAGAGCATCGTAATTAGTAATCAGGTTGGAAAGAGGTTTAGATTTAAATCTTAGTCCGCTTGAAGCATCTGCAAAAATGGGAAGTGAAAACCTTGTGGAAAAAATTTCAAGATTAGAAATAAAAGATTCACTAAAATTACCGGGTCCAATTGTAATCAAACCATTAATGCTCTTTCTGAGCAGAGTTGTGATAGTTTTTAAACTCTTTTGATCGGCACTTTGTACCGCCATTTTTTGTTTTGAGATTTGTTCTTCAGGCAAAGACTCTAACAATAATTTTTCCGGAATCTCGTCAGTAAAAGAATCAGGTTCAAGCGGTTTTTCAAATGGAAAATTAATGTGTACAGGACCGATATTCTGCCTGCTGCTAATATCATAAATATTTTTTGCTAAATCTTTTAACTGGCTGATTTTTTTAAAATCAATTTTTGGCAAGCCCGTGTCGTAAAAAAATCTTGTGTGATTATTGTAAAGGTGTTCCTGATTTATAGTTTGATTAGCTCCTGAGTTTCTCAAATAAGATGGTCTATCGGCAGTGCAAATAACTAAAGGAACTCTATTTTGATAAGCTTCAATTATTGAAGGGAATAATTCTGCTGCTGCAGTTCCGGAAGTAGTAACAACAATTACAGGTGAGTTAGTCTGCTTTGCAATTCCAAGAGCAAAAAATCCTGATGTCCTTTCATCAATTATTACGTAAGATTTTATTTTTTTGTTTTGGGATAATGCATAAGTAAGAGGAGTGCTTCTTGAACCTGGGGAAATGCAAGCATATTTAACTCCACATTCAGCTAGCTGATCAAAAAAAATGTTTGCCCAAAAATAATTAAGATTAATTTTTATCAGCATTATTGAACAAGGATAGAATTGGTTTTAGCTTTAATTTTGATTCTTCAAATTCTTCTTCGGGATCGGAACCCTCAACAATACCGCATCCGGCGTAAGCGTAAAGTTTATTACCCTTTACTAAAGCAGAACGGATTGTTACAAAAAATTCACCATAATTATCTGCATTAAACCATCCGATAACTCCGGAAAATAATCCGCGATCAAAATCTTCAGTTTTTTCAATCATCTTTAGTGATAGCTCTTTTGGAATGCCGCAAACTGCAGGAGTAGGGAATAGGGATGAAATAATTTTAAAAATCTGATCTTTAGATTTTAAAGTTCCGGTAACTGATGTCTGTAAATGCTGAATGTTTGGAAGTTTTTTTACAACAGGATTTTTAACTATTTCAACCTGATCCACAAAATTAAAAACCGATTTTTTTATGTAATCAATAACAGCTTCGTGTTCCAGTTTGTTTTTTTCACTTTTAAGAAGTTCATCCTCTAATTGTTTATCCTGCTCTGGATTAATGCCGCGCATAATCGAACCAGCCAAAGCCTCTGTGAAAAAAGTATTGCCGGAATACTTAATTAAAATTTCAGGTGTTGATCCAAAGAAAATAGACTTGCCTGATTTATATAGAAAATTTGTGCATGATGGATATCTTAAGTTTAAATCGCTAAGAGTTTTCTGCCAGTTTATTTGTGATGTAATTTCGCTTTCGGATCTGCGGGCAATTACTACTTTATCAATCTTTTCGCGTTTTATTTCTTCTACAACAGAATCAATTTTATTTTTCCAATTTTCAAATTCATCATCACTGCTAACCTCTTTAAGTGTAGTGCGATCGCCGGCAGTTTCCTGTAATCGATTGTCTAAATTGTAAATCAATTCAGTTTCGCGTTCAAGAAATTCATCAAAATTTATGTGAGTGGAAAAACTTTCTGAAAAGAAGTTTGCGATTATAAAACAGGTTCCTGAATGCTGAAATAAAATTATTTTTGGTACAATAAAATCAATATCGTTAAAATCAGCCCATTCCTCAGAAAATCTTTTAATTGGAAATTTTACGGAAGTAACAAAAATTGGAAGATTAAACTTTTCATAATCACTATGGTTTGAAATAAGTTTGCTCTTTAAAGCGGATATTTCTCCCGCAAGCAATTCATAATTATCAAAATTAAAAGATTGTTTGTTCAGGATTTCAAAAGATAGAAATGAAATATTACTTTCCGGTTCAGAATAATAAAAAACATCTTCAGCTTTATTTGTAAAATGTTCAAGTAGAATCGTGAATTTTAACTGACTGATTTTTGCAGCATAACTAAAAAATACTTTTTTAGGATCACGTAAATTTTCGGACAAATTTTCTGAAGTGTTTGCTGATATTTGTGTTGTGTTGCTCATAAGTTTCTAATGATTACTAAAGTAAAATTAAGTTATTAGGTCAAAAGTTCATAAGAAGAAGACTAAAAATTCATATCTTTTTCAACTGTGTCTAAAATTCTCAAATAACTATCATATCTTTCTTCCGAAATATTGTCATTTTCAACCGCATTTATAACTGCACATTCCGGTTCGTGATGATGGGTACAAGTATTAAACCTGCAATTTGGAATATAACTTTCAAATTCTTTGAAGTAATGTCCTAAATCTTCTTTTCTAATTCCAAAAGGATCAATCTCGCGAACTCCCGGCGTATCAATGATATAAGTCTGATTACCAACAAAAATCATAACACTTGTTGATGTAGTATGAGTTCCTTTTGAAGTGTAATTGCTTATTTCCCCAACTTTAAGATTTAGATCAGGATAAAAAAGATTTAGTAAAGATGATTTACCAACACCTGATTGTCCCCAAAAAAGATTTTTCTTACCCTTTAGGTATTTTAATAAATTATCCACACCGGTAGATTCTTTTGCAGAGGTTAGAAAAACCCTGTATCCAATTTTTTTATAAAGATCAGCCCACGCCTTAACGGAAGATTCATCCGAAAGATCAGTTTTATTGATGATTATATTAGTTTTAATGTGGGCACTTTCACACGCCACTAAAAATCTATCCAGAGTTTTGTTATTAAAATCAGGTTCCAGAGTACTAGTTACAATAAAAATATTATCAATATTGGAAGCGATGATTTGTTCAAGTCTTTCACCCCTAAAACTTGCACCACGGGTTTTTATTGCTTTTCTGGAAAGATAATTTATTCGCGGAAAAATTTCATAAATTACTCCGGTACCGTCTTCATTCAAATCATAATGGACTAAATCACCCACAGAGGCAAAATCCCTGTTAAAAAGTTTATCCTTTTTAAGATTAAAATCTTTTTTAAATTTCCCTTTAAGTGAACATCTAATCAGACGATGATCTTTTTCTGAAAAGACATAATAATCTTTACTTTCTGATCTTGAAATGATCCCTTGAATGATAAACTCCGTTTTTAAAATAAAAAAAGCACCATATTTAAAATATGATGCTTGAATTCTTTAAGCAAAAAATATTATCCTAAAAACGAAATGTGGTCGTAAGCATTATGGTCTGTTGTTTAACATCTTGATACGTCCTGGATACTCCAACATCATAATTATCTGCAATATCTTTCCACCAGCCGTAAGAGTATGCCAGATCAATCATGAACGCACCTTCAAAATTAAATCCTACTCCGGCAGTTAAATATTTTCTGTTAAATGCTTCCTCATCTCCATCAAAAGGCGATTGTTGATAAATTGCACCGGCTCGAAATTTTATTGGTAGTAGTGGTAACGTTAATTCTGCACCCACATTACCATTATATGCAACACGCATAGATTGCTTTATCAAGCTGTTCTGCTCCGAGAAAAAAGTTTGATCAATTCCCTCAGGATTTTTAAACTCCATTTGGGTGTAATCAATTATACTTGCTTGTCCGGTAACTATCAGATATACAAGGTTAAAGGCTACTCCTCCAGTAAATTCATATGGAGTTTGGATATCATATTTTACCTGATCGCTGTATTTGTACGCATCAAGAAAATACTTCTGTCCAGTACCAAATTCACCACCAAATTCACTTGAGCCATTTACGTCAAATTTCTCTTCGATGGTGTAAATCTTTGGAAACTGTATTGTTAACCCTAATCGCATAAAAGACTCCCACTGATACATCATTCCTAATTTTCCACTCCAGCCGCCAATATCCCATCGTAATAAATTTTTGAAATTAAATGTTCTGAAATCTTCGGTTTGAGGTTCGCCCACAGCCGTGATACCCTCATAAATATTTTGAGTATCATCTTCATAATAATCGTTGTTTGATTCAAAACTTCCGGTATGAATTGTAAAACTTCCTCCAATAAAAGTGTTCTTAGCAATTTCAACAGCACCGGAAAAATCCCAATTATTAATTGAACCCGAGTTTAGAATCGTTCCACTTTGGTTAAGGTTACCGTTAATTGGAGTATTGTTTAATTCATCGGTTAGATAAAGATCAAATGGAACATCTGTATCTAACAAACTTTGAATTTTAGAGGTAGGCCCGGAATTGAATCCGTTAAATTCCACAATGCCTGATAGATCTTTACTTTGATTATATCCGATTCCAACAACCATCGATCCTCTTTTAGTAGGAAATGGAAGGACTATACTTGCCTGATTAAATTTTGTACCATTTGTTTTAGAACTTATCTCGTTACCTAAAAAACTTACATCATTATTAAAATTTGAAAAATCAAATCCCGCCGCAAGTATAGAATTTTTAACAAGTGCCAATCCTGCTGGATTAAAATAAGAACCGGCTGCATTATCACTAATTGCGACAAATGTATTTCCCATTCCTAAAGCCCTTGCATCGGGACCCAAACCTGGAAAACCTACTCTTATCGCATCATTATAATTTTGAGCAAGAGTAAAGCCGGCAAAAAGGCTTGTAACAATAAATATCCGCACAATAGTTTTACTAAACATTTTATTTATCTCCTGCCATTCCCTGAATTTCTTGTATCTGAAGAACCTCTATTACTATTGTTGCTGCTAGTTGAAGAGTTATTATTTGTATTTGAATATGATTCAGTTCTTGTTACAGTATTACTGGTAAAATCAGTATCCCTTCCTGAATTTCCTCTTCCATTTCCATCATTTCTTATGCTGCCATTACTGCTTCCATTTGTTCTGTCCTTAGTTTGAGGCGGATTGGTGCCATTAACAGGTTGATCGTAACCGTTTGATGGTGGATAATCTATAGTTGGCGGCGGTGGAACAGGAATAGGTTCATAGATTATTACTGGTGCATACTCTGTTGTCGTAACATATCCTGTTGAATCGCTTTCGGGAATATCAAGTATGGTGTAGCAGCCCTGAAACACAATTGTTATTCCGAATAAAATAACTGCAGAAAATATTTGCTTTTTCATTTTATTTACCTTCTTCCAGAATTATTGCTGCCGCTGTTTCTTGGCGGATTTGAATTTGTATTTCCTCTAGGCGGAGAAGATGTATTATTTCTTGGAGGATTGTAATTCCTTGGTGTATTATTAGTTTTTGGCGGATTATAATTCCTATTGGGCGATTTATTCGTATTAGTGTTCGGTGTTCTATTTACATTTGTTTTGTTTCTGTTTGAGTTTTTCTTCTCAGTATTTACATTAGTTTCATTAGTTTTTTTACGAGTATCACGCTTAACATCAGTTTTGCTTTTTCTATCTGTCCCCGAACGTTTAATAACATCATTCATCCGAGTGTTATTAATAGTACTGTTATTTCTAATTGTTTCGCTTGTGCGCTTGTTTAAATCGTTTAGTGATCTAGTATTTTCTCTGCTCTTAGTATCTCTTACAGTAGTAGTTCTTAAGCCCGTCCGCTCATTCTGAGAAACTTCACGACCCGAAACAAGTTGTTTTTCTCTGGTTTTTAATTGATCTCTAAGAGATGTATTCAAATCACTCGAGGTGTTTAAGTCGCGCGATGTGTATAAATCGCGACCGCTGCCTGTATTTCTAATTCCGGAGTTATTTCTGATTTTATATCCGTCATTCGTACGATATTTATAGGTATCAGTATAGTAACCATTATCATAATATGGATAAGGGTCATAATATCCATAATAATAATTTGGATACCAGTAAGTTGGATAATAACAATAAACGGAGGGGTAATACCAATAACTTGGATACCATGAATACCAGTACCAGGGATCATAATACCAGCCGGCCCCTATACTAATTGAAACTGCGGGATAATAATCCCAGAAATATTTTCTGTAAGATGGATAACCGTAGAAATAGTAATTAGTAACATTACCATCACTATCCACATATGATTCATTATAATCATCAGCATAATCATCAATTGCAAGAGAGTCGAAGTCCTCGGTAGTTGCAGCTTCATAATCACTATCTTCAGTTTCTTCACGACTCCAATTGCTGTAATCCGAGTCAGTGGCAAGCTGGCTATAGCACCCAGTTAACATTGTTAGTGTTATGAATGATAAAAAAATTATAAAATATGTTTTCATTTTATACCTCTTGATTTCAATTACCTTAAAAAAGGCAAATATCGAGCCTTTAAAAATGGATTAAATAATTAACAGATTACTTGAAAATCAGAATGATGAAATTAGAAGTGTATAGTTGAGTATACTTTTTTGTACTAAATAAAACACACGCACTGAAAGTACCGCTTATATTTTCTGAATAAATTCGATTACTAATCCTCTATCAGCAGCATTTGCATCAAATGAACTGTTTCCAAGCAAATCTCTCAGATCAAAACCAAAAGTAACCCCATCGGCTATTGACCATCGAATACCCATATTTAAATAACCTTTACCTTCGCCAAATTCATTTGTTGAATTATCGTTAAATGCAAAATTATATTCTGCAAGTACAGAGAAAGAACTTCCAAGTGTTTTTTCAGCACCAACCATTAAGTTGATAAAATTATCTCCATCGTTATCCTCAAGGATTGAATAATTAATTTCACCGTGCAAGCTTAAATATCCTAAAATATTAAAATTTTTGCATGCTGCTGCAAAAAACCCGGGAGCTTTTATTTCATATCTTTTTGCATCATCAAAGTATTCTCCCTTTCCCTGAGTATCAAATCCAAGCGTAATAGCTGGAATGACCAATGATTCTTCAAATAACCGAAAGCGTAAGTTTACACCCGGGGGAAATTTGTACCAGTTAATATCGCCTGATCCAATAATATTTGAGCCGCCGTATGAAAGTCCGATACTAAGATTTTCGATAATTCCGGCTTCGAGTTTTACAATAAGAGTTCCAAATGGTAATAGTTCAGTGCTTAATCCAAAAGAACCTTTTTTTACAATTCCTGCAGTAGGCATATCGATTAGTTGTCTATATTCATACTTAGCATTCTCTCCGGCTGTGCCCTGAGCATAATTTATCTGAATGGTAATAATGCTTATGATAAATAATGATATAAACTTTTTCATATTTCCTCGTGTGGAATAAAAACTCGGGTGTAAAATAGAAATAATTTTTCTTTGATGCTCCAAAATCTAAACTGTTAATGCAAGTATTTCGATCTCAAGGTATTCTGGCAATAAAGAGTGTTCGGATTTAATTTTAATTCCAATTAATCCTGCTTCTCCTTTAGATCTGATCTTTATAAATCCTGATTCTTCATTTCGATTAACGATTTCAATCAATTCTAATCCTTCAACAATCTCGAAAGCAGCAGATGATTTTCTAAACCACGCTTTTTTTCCTAAAGCATTAACAGGAATAACTTCAATAATCATTTGTGAAGAATGATCAGCATATAAATTTTTAGGATAACATCTTACTTCACTGCCATAAATATTATACAGAAAAAAATATCCGCCAAGAAGTAAAATAAAAACAGAGATTAGTAGATAGATTAGTATGATCTTTTTCCTCATCCGTTTATTCGTTTTTCTTTTGCTACAAATAATCTAAGATTGTTTATTATTTCTGACACAACACTATCAGGTACGCCATCAGCATGAAGGGATTTAAGTCTCATATCACACTGATCGTTTACATAATCGATTACTACAAATTTATTTTTTTCTGTAAGAACAATTTCTGTTGAGAAAAAATCCAGCTTTGTAATTCGTTGTATTGTTTTAGTTATCAAGAAAAGTTTTTTTAATCCAAATTCTTCAATCTCTGAATTATGTAATTGATTATAAATATGTGTCTCATCATCCCACCAGGAACAAATTGCCTTACCAAAAGCCCAGTAGCATCTAAACCATGCTCTTTTTCCATCCAGCATTTTGGGATAAATTTTTTCCTGAATTAAATATTTATCGTTGGTGTGTTTTTGTCTTGCTTGTAAAACTTCTTTTAAAGATTCTGCGCCCTTCACAACCCCCATTCCGCCGCCGGTAATGTTGCAGGGTTTTATAATAAACGGTCTGCCGAGTAATTCAAGATCTTCTATCGATATAAAAATTTCTTTTGCCTGGCTATGTGGGGGAATAATGATTGAATAGGGAACATTAATCCCAGATGTTATAAATTCCAGATGCATGTTTGCTTTGTCTATAGCGTGCTCTACAAGTTTATGGGGATTAAAAACATACGCTCGTTTTTTAGTAAGTACTCTGTTCAGTTCAATAAAATTATCATCCACATCGGAAGCTCTATCCAGTAAGCATCGAAAACTTAAACGACGCTGCTTTACATCCTCAGTTACCTGGGAAATATTTTTGTAGGTAATAACATAAGTTGAGATTCCAAATTGATGCATCATTTTTTCTATAGCAGAAACAAATTCTACATCAAATTCCCAATCGTATGCTATTGCTAAATCGTATAAATTCATTAAAAATCTTTTTATACAAAGTTACTACTTAGATACTTAAGTTTTCAAATATTGCCCCTCAAACAGAATCAAATAGCCTTGTTATTACAACACTGCAATAATATATTCACAGCCGTGAAAAGAAATATTCTCTACATATTTATTCCCATACTATTATTATCAATCATTTTTCTTAATTGTTCCGGTTCAAATTCAGTAACGGAAGAAAAAGTTGATGACAAAAAACCTGTTTTAACTACGGAACAGCAGAAAAAAAAGGCTTTAGAGTTTTTTATTAACGGCGGTGTTTTTGAATCGCAGGGAAATTACGAATCTGCTGCCGCTCAATACGAAAAAGCACTATTATATGATTCATCTGCGGGTCTTTATTATACACTTGCAAAAAATTATGTCTTTCTAAATAAGTTATCACAGGCACTAAACTATTCTCAAAAAGCTCTGGCGCTGGATTCAACAAAGATCGAGTATTACGATCTTCTTGCAGATATTTATAATTACGGCAACAAGACAGAATCGGCAATATCAACTCTTGAAAAAGCAATAAAAATTGATTCAACAAACATCGAGCTTAACTATAAACTTGCGCGATTATATGAAGCAGATAAACCGTTAAAAGCCGTACAATTATATAACAGAATTTTATATCAACTTGGGCCCGATTGGTCTGTGCTTACCAGAGTGGCAGAATTGCAGGAGCGCCTTGGCAACAATGATGAAGCAATTAAAGCGATAGAAAAATTATTATCAATCGATCCTGCAAATGTTCCATTAAAAAAAATGCTGATCGAATTTAATCTTAGAGCAAAAAAATTTGATGATGGAATTTTACTTGCTGATGAAATTTTAGAATTAATGCCTTACGATCTTGAAACAAGAGAAGCTAAAGCAAAGTTATTGTTAGGAAAGAATGATTGGGAAGGTGCTTCTAAAGAGTTTGATTACTTACTCGATCAGCCGGATGTTAATCTTGATGCAAAAATTAATATCGGCGCAAATTATTTTAATAAGGCTATAACTGATTCAACTGTACTCCCCATAGCTAAATCGTTTTTTACTAAACTGGATAAAGATACAACAGACTGGCAGATTAAAATGTATCTCGGTGCAATTGCGCTTAGTGAGGGGAACGATTCCGTAGCGATAGAAAATTTTAAATATGTTACAAAAAATGCAAACTGGAATGTTGCCGCCTGGGTAAGACTTGGCGGATTGTATTTTGACAACCGAAAGTATGATGAAGCAGAAGTTGTAATGAGTGAGGCAATTTTATCTTTTCCCGAAGATTTTTATGTTAATCTTATTTTAGGTTTGTCTTTAGCCCAGCAATCAAAACATCAGGAAGCAGAAAAATATTTAAAGAAAGCTACACTTCTTAATCCAACAGATGTAACTGCGCTTTCTGCTTATGCATTTACTCTTAACCAGATTAAGGAAAATGATAAGGCAATATTTTATCTTAATCAGGCATTAGAGATTGAACCGGATGATGTGCAATTGATTGGAACTCTCGCTATGATTTATAATGGAATGGAATCCCATCAAATGGGTGACAGCCTTTATGAGCGCGCACTTGAATTAAAGCCTGACGATCCATTAATTAATAATAATTACTCTTATGCTTTTGCCACGCGCGGCATACAATTAGAGCGTGCATTAAAAATGGTTCAGATTTCAATAGCTGCTGATTCACTAAACTCATCTTACCTTGATACAATTGGCTGGGTTCATTTTAAGCTTGGTAATTATAAGGAAGCAAAATTATATTTGGAAAAAGCGATTGAAGTTGGTGGTGAGAGTGCTGTAATGTTAGATCATCTTGCGGATACTGAATCAAAACTAGGAAATAAAGAAAGAGCAATTGAGCTTTGGGAAAAAGCTATTGAACTTGATCCAGCAAAAATTGAAATAAAAAATAAAATTGATAAAGGTGCGATTTGAAAAAAATAAGTTTGATAATATTATTTCTTGCTAATTTCCTTCTTATCATAACAGGATGTGTACCATCGCAGCCGACAGAAGAGTTTGAACTTTTACCATCAGAAAGATTAACAAATAAACTTGAAGCTAACAGAAGAAAAATTAAAAACTTTGAAGGCACCGGAACTTTGTTTGTAAAATCAGCAATAATGGATAACAGTGCAACTTTTAGGATTGTGCTTCAAAAACCTGATTCAATATACTTAACCATTATGGGTCCATTTGGAATAGAACTAGCTGAGGCACTTGTTACAAAAGAAAAATTTACGTTTTACGATGCACTAAAAAACACAGCATATATTGGATCAGTTAACTCAAACGCATTGCAAAGCATTTTTAGAATTAATTTATCTTTTGAGGATTTGGTTGATGCATTTATCGGATCAGTAAATCTAACAAGTAATCTCTACAGAGCACCTGATGAATATTTTGTAGAGGATGAAAAATATGTGATGACTTATCTTGACTCAGCTAGAACAAATAAAACTATTTACAGAGTTGATGTTAGACAACTGGGTATAACCGATTATCAGCTTTTTGGGTTTGATGATGAATTAATGCTTCAGGGAAAGTATTCTGATTTTGAATTACTGGAAAATGTAGCTGTCCCCTATAAAATTGCAATTGAAAATAAGACTGATGATCAAAAAATCAGTATCGATTATAAAAAAATAAGTGTTAACAAAAAAAATATTTTAATTAATTTTAATATCCCTGATGATGCTACAATCATAAAATGGTAAAGCTTGTTTTATACATCCTACTCTCATTGCCTGCCGCTTTAAACTTAGATTCCTATGCTCAAACTGCTCAAATAGATTCCCGCACCGAGGAATTAAATAAATTAAAAGATGAAATATCACGTCTTGAAAACGAACTTTCACAGAAAAATAAGAAAGAGAAAAAAACCTTAGAAGATCTGAATAATATCAGCAAACAAAATTTTCTAGTTAATAAATTACTAACAAATCTGCGCCGGGAAGAAGAACAAAAGCAAATAGAAATTAATACAAGCAATGCTAATATTTCCGCAATTGAAAGCGAGATTGATCAACTTCAAAAAAATTATGCTAAGTATGTTAAGGCAACATATAAAAACGGCACGCATACGGAATTAGAAACTATACTTGATGCAAATTCATTTCAGCAGGCTGTGGTGCGCTTGGAGTACTTAAAACGATTTTCTAATAGCCGTGAGAAGGATCTTGTTAAACTTGAAGCTAATAAAAAAGATCTCTTAATCGCTAAAGCCAAACTCGAAGCAGAAAAAAAAGAAAAGGAATTATTAACTCAGCAAAAAGAAGTGGAAGAAAAATCATTATCAAAAAAATTAAAAGATCAAAAATCAATTCTTGCTGAGGTTAAAAAGGATAAAAAAAAGATTTCTAAAAATGTTAATGAGAAAAAAAAATCAGAACAAAAAATAAAAGATCTTATAGTTAAAATGGTTGAAGAAGTTGAGGCAAATCGAAAGAGGGAAGAAGAGTCAAAATTAAAGAAGCCTGAAACTGTAATTGCAATCAAAACTGAAACAACCACAAAAAAAGAAGTTGACGTCAGTGAATATAATTTTGATTTATCAACCTCCAGCTTTACGAATTTTTCTGAACTGAAAGGAAAACTTAATTGGCCGATTTCAAAAGGTAAAGTTGTAAGGAAATTTGGTGAATCTTTAAATCCAAAACTTAAGACACTTACTGTAAATTATGGCGTTGATATAAGAACCGGCGGTGATATGAGCGTTAAATGTGTAGCCGAGGGAGTTGTTTCTGCAGTTGAATGGCTGCCAGGTTACGGCACTGTATTAATTATAAGTCATAAAGGTAATTACCGCACGGTTTACGGTCATCTCTCAGAAGTTTTTGTTAAGGAAGGCGACAAGGTTAAAACCGGAGGATTGATCGCCAAAGTTGGTGAAAGTGTTGAAGGAAATATTTTACATTTTGAAGTATGGAGCGGACGGCAGAATGTAAATCCCGAGATATGGTTGAGAAAATAATCCGACAAAAAACTTGAAGCGGATATTTAAAATAATTGAATCCAACAAAGTTTTATTTAAAAACTTCACTTCACTTTCTATCTTGCAAATTGCAAACTATATTTTCCCTTTAATTACACTGCCATATTTAGTTAGAGTATTAGGTCCGGAAAAATACGGGTTAGTAAGTTTTGCCTCAGCATTTGCCGCATACTTTACAATACTAACAGATTACGGTTTTAATCTTTCTGCAACGCAGGAGATTTCTATAAACAGAAATGATACAAATCGTATCGCTGAAATATTCTCATCAGTTTTTACCCTTAAATTGCTGCTCTTTGTCCTTTCTTCACTAATCTTTTTTGTAGTGATATTTCTTGTTCCTCAATTTCATGAACATCTGCTTTTATTCTTAGTATCATTTCTCAGCGTGCTTGGCACAGCATTATTCCCGCTTTGGTTTTATCAGGGTATTGAAAAAATGAATTACATTTTAATCATCACTGTATCCGTTCGCGTTATAATTACAGTGCTAATTTTTGTTTTTATACAGAATGAAAATGATTATGTGAAGTTGGCGATTTTAAATACTACCGCACAATTTGTCATTGGTTTATTCGGTTTGATGATAGTGTTAAAAAAATTTCAAATCAATTATTTTTTTCCGAAGGTAGCTTTACTAAAAGAACAATTAAAAGCTGGCTGGAATCTTTTTTTATCAACATTGTGGATAAATCTTTACACTACTTCAAATGTTTTTATACTCGGATTATTTGCTCCGGCTAATGTTGTTGGATATTTTGCTGCTGCAGATAAAATAAGAATGGCATTTCAGGGGATACTTTCTCCGATGTCACAAAGTGTATTTCCTTATGTGAATAAATTATTAAGTGAATCTTATGAACGATTCATTAGTTTTAATAAGAAGTTATTTAAGATTGCAGTAATTGCAGGAACAATAATTTCTTTTGTTCTATTTGTTTTTGCCGAACCTTTAGTGAATCTAGTTTTGGGAAAAGATTATCAATCATCAATATTGGTTTTAAAAATTATAGCCTGGCTCCCATTAGTAATATTTTTAAGTAACGTTTTGGGTATTCAAACGATGCTGCCACTGAATAAACAAAAAAGTTTTGCAATAATATTATTTTTTGCTGCAATGATAAATTTAATTTTATCATTCATTCTCGTTCCAAAGTACTTTGAAATTGGAACTTCAATTTCTGTACTAGTTACAGAGATATTTGTAACGATGGGATTTTTTGTTTTTATTAAGAAAAATAAAATTTTGATTATATGAAATATGATTTCCTAATAGTTGGAGCCGGATTCGCTGGGTCAGTTATGGCTGAGAGATTGGCGTCGCAGTTAAATAAAAAAGTGTTGGTTGTTGAAAAACGAAATCACATAGCCGGTAATGCATACGATGAGTACGATGAACACGGAATATTAGTTCATCTTTATGGTCCCCACATTTTTCATACGAACAGTAAAGAAGTTTTTGATTACTTATCCCAGTTCACTGAATGGATTCAATACGAACATAAAGTTTTAGCAAAAATTGGAAATGAATTATATCCTATTCCGATTAATAGAATAACTATAAATAAACTCTACAATCTAAGTCTTAAAACTGATGCGGAAGTAGCTGCATTTTTTGAGAGTGTCAGAGAAAAAAGATATCCAATACTTAACTCTGAAGATATAATTGTTAATCAGGTTGGATATGATTTATTTGTAAAGTTCTTTAAGCATTACACAAAAAAGCAATGGAATCTTGAACCGAGTGAGCTTTCTCCTTTAGTGTGTGGAAGAATTCCTGTTAGAACGAATGATGATTGCAGATATTTTACAGATAAGTTCCAGTTTATGCCAAAAGAAGGCTACACTAAAATGTTTAAAAAGATATTGAATCATAAAAACATTGAAGTAATTTTAAACACCGATTATAAAACTATTATTGACACAATAAAATTTGATAAAATGATTTACACCGGACCAATAGATTACTTCTTCGATTATAAGTTTGGCAAACTTCCTTACAGATCGATAAGGTTTGAATTCAAAAACGTTAATCAGGAACAATATCAGGAAACTGCCCAGATAAATTATGTTGATGATTCTGTTGAATATACTCGAGTTGTTGAGCACAAACTGCTTAGTCAGCAAAATTCTTATTCAACAACAATTTCATTTGAATATCCACAAAAATATGGAGAACCATTTTATCCTATCCCAACGGAAGAGAATCGACATCAGTATCTTTTATATAAAAAAGAAGCTGAAAAATTAAATAATATATTATTCTGTGGAAGATTAGCAGAATATCAGTATTATAATATGGATCAGGTTGTGGCTAGTACACTTAAATTATTTAATAGCTTTTAATTTTATGAAATACAAAATTGCCGCGGTAGTTGTTACTTTTAATAGACTAGAATTGCTAAAGAAATGTGTTGAGAGTTTAAGAAATCAAACTCATAAACTTGATGAAATTCTCATCATTAATAATTCTAGTACAGACGGTACTCTTGATTGGCTCAATCAGCAAAATGATTTAACAGTAATTAGTCAGGAAAACTCAGGAAGTGCTGGCGGTCAGTTTACTGGAATTAAAACAGCTTATGAAAAAGGGTACGATTGGGTTTGGTGTGTTGATACGGATATTATTTTTGATATTGAAGCACTTAAAAATTTGCTCAACTGTGAATGTTTTTTAGCGACTTCAACTGGTTTTTTAAGCAGTACGATCTTTTTTAATGATGGAAATCTTTCATATCCGAATGTTCCTGAGCTCGAGAAACCTTACGAAATTTTAAACGCAGTAGCTTTACAAAAGTCAATTCCAATTCTTTCAGCTTCATTCGGTTCATTATTGTTAAATATTGAGGTTATAAAACATTCAGGGTTCCCGAGTAAAGATTTTTTTATCTGGGGAGATGATGCTGAATTTACTTTAAGAATTATTAGGAATGGATTTAAAGGATATCTCGTGATAAATAGTAAGGCAATTCACGAATGCGGAGAAAATCATCCAAAGCCATTTCTTAAACTAGATACCCATGACTTAAAATTTAGATATGGTGTGAGGAACATGGTTTATGTTGCAATTTTAAGAAATCAAATTGTGTATGGTTCTAGGCTAAGAGGTTATTTAAGCGGAATTGCATTCGTATTGAGATTGTATAGGGATTACAAAAATTATCATAAATCTTTCGCATTCTCATATCTTTTAAGATGCCTTTCATTATTTTTTAATGGTGTTATTTTCAAACCAAACATCATTAAACCAGAGTAACGGCAGAACAGAGATGCAGCTAAAAAAAAGGAACAGATTAGATTTACTTTTTTATCGATTACGAGTAATACTCATCCATTTTAAAGCGTATTTCTTTTCAACGTCATTTTTGATTTTTATAAAACCCTTGTTAAATAAACCAGGAAGTGGTGTCAATAAAAATATTCTAGTTGTTCAATCAGATAAACTGGGTGATATAATTCTCTCTCTTACATTCCTTTATAACCTTTCTGAATTTGAAAAAAAATCTGAAAAATACTTATTAATTGATGAGAAATATATCAGTGGATTATTTGTAACTAATTTTCCATTTAAACTGATTCCAATTAACAAGCATAAATATCGTTTCAATTTTTTTTACAGGTTAAAATTATTAAATAATCTGCGAAAACTTGAACTAAAGTACTCGATCAATATTAGTCCGGGTAGAGGAATTATTAATGACGAAATAACAATAAATAGTGGCTCATTTACTAATAGTTGTATAAATGAATTATCTGCTTACTTACCAAATAGGTTGCTTAAAAAGAATAACTCTGTTTACAACTTTATTCTTAAATCCAATGCAAAAAATGAATTTATCAGATTACAAGAGATGTTCAAGACGATTAGCCAACTCGATTACAAGCCCATATCAGCTATTCAAAGTTATTTGCTTATGAAAAAACCTTCGTTTCCCTTAGCTGATAACTATATAGTGATTGCACCATCTACTTCTGAAGAAAAAAGAAATTGGCCTAAGGAGAATTTTAAATCTTTAAGTGAAAAAATAGCCAGCAAGATTCCAGTTTATCTTTTAGGAACAACATCTCAGGCTGAAAACATAAGTTTCATTTCTGCAAACATTGAGAATGTAACAAATATGGCTGGAAGATTGAGTCTTGCAGAATGTATATACCTTATTAAAAATTCTTCATTATTTATAGGATTGGATTCAGGGTTTACACACGTAGCAGAAATTTTTAATAAACCATATATCGCAATTATCGGTGGAGGTAAGCACGGTAGATTTTTCCCGTATCCGTTTGCAAATACAGATCAGTATAAATTTTATGAATTATCTTGTTTTAATTGCGACTGGAATTGTATTTATGCAGAACTATATTGTATGAACCTTGTTTCGGTTGATGATATTTATAACAGTTGCGTCTCATTGTTCAACACAAACTAAGATGAATATTTTGTACATCTCTCCCGACTTTGACTACGCATGCGGTGTAAGCCGATATGTATATCAATGTTTGCAGCATTTTTCTGAAAAGGATAATTTTAATGTTTATTTTATTACTAACAGGGGAGATTCCTTAGATAGAATATCAGACAATAAAAATATCAAACTGCATTTATTAGATTTTGAGAAAGATCATAAAAGTCTTTTCAAACTGATTGAAGATTTTTTTCATTTATTATTATATTGTAAAAAAAATAAAATTGATATTATCCACACTCATCATCGATATCTAGAATTGCTTTCTGTTCTTGTCTCTAATTTTACTACTGTTAAAACAATAACAACTGTTCATAGCTTTGTTAAAGGGTTAAAGAGTTTAAGTTTTAGATCAGACAAAATAATTACAGTTAGTAAAGCAGTCGAAGAACATCTTTACAAAAATTATCCACAGACAAAAGGAAAGTGTGAAACCTTTTATAACTGTATTGAAGAATCTTTTTATGAGGAGAGTGGATTTAATCCTACTGAACTAAGAAAATTTCTTGGTTTTAATGAATCTGATAAAATATTACTTTTTGCCGGGCGTATTAGTTTAGTGAAAGGTATTGATATTATGATGGAAAGCTTCGGAAAATTACCTCCTGAATTAAATATTAAATTATTAATGATTGGTTCGATTACAGATGAACGGATAAAAGCATTATTTGAAAAAAAAGAAAGAAATGTAATGCTTCTACCACCACAAAATGATTTAAAACCTTATTATAATATTTCGGATATAATTGTGCTTCCCTCCAGAGAAGACCCATTCCCTTATCTTATGCTGGAAGCCGGTGCGATGAAAAAACCATTTCTTGGCAGCAGAATAGGCGGTATTGCAGAATTTATTGAAGATGATGTGGACGGATTATTAATCGAACCTGGTAATTATGATCAACTGGCTGATAAAATAGTTTTTTTGTTAAATAATCCAGTACAGGCAGAATTGTTAGCTAATGCACTCTATTTAAAAGTAAAGCGAGAATGTGATTGTGAAAAATATTTTGAAGTATTAGAGCAAATCTATAATCAAAAATTGGATTAATTTTTGAAAATTACGGTATGAAAAAACATAAGATTTTTGACATAAAAGTTAACGAAATAGACTTTCAAGAATTGTTTGGTGTAATTGAAAATGCGATTAATTCAAAAAATAAAATCAAAATTTGTTATACTAATCCTCACCTGGTAAGATTATCCCGCAAAGAAAAAAGTATAATGAAAATATTAAATGATTTTGACATCAACCATATAGATGGAACAGGACTAAAATTTGCTTTCAGGTCCCTTGATAAAAAGGTAGTTCCTAGATTTAACTGGACAGATCACGCTTGTACATTTTTGTCCAATTGCGAAAAAAAAGAATGGAGTATCTTTTTTCTTGGAGGTGATCAAGTTAATGTTTTAAATGCGGTTAACATTGTAAACCATTCTTTCCCTAATTTGAAAGTTGCCGGATTTCTTAACGGTTATGATAGTTTTAATGATGATGCCGTTTCAGTAATAAATCAATCATCTCCAGATATTCTTTGGGTTGGGCTTGGATCTCCCAAACAGGAATTGTGGGTTGCAAAAAATTTTGAAAATATAAATTGTAATGTGGTGCAATGTGTAGGTGATGTTTTCGGTTATATAGCCGGGAAAAGATTAAGGGGACCTGAATTTTTGAGAAAGCTTGGGTTCGAATGGTTTTTTAGATTGGTTCAAAATCCTGTGAAATATTTTAATAGGTATGTAATCGGAATCCCTTATTTCTTTTTTTTAATCCTTATTTATAAGTTCAATGGGTATAAAAAAATATAAAGTAAGATTTGATTTATTTTGGTATCATTATCTTATAAATTATCAAATATTGGTCTGTTTATGAGTTGGAAATATTTATTCAGAAGAATCTGTTATACGCACATCCTCACATTTATTCTAATGTGTACTTTTACTATAAATGCTCAGTCAGTAAAGATTAATAAAATTTCACAAACCGAATCAGGTTTGTCATTGTCATTTTTTACGAACGCTGCGGAGTTTATAACAGAAAGTAATGGAAAGTTAATATTTAATTATAACCTCGGAATGGAAGAAGATTCACCAGGCAAACCAATGCTGCCAGGTAGAAATTTGATAATTGCCATTCCTCCTTATTCAAAATTGTCTTTCGATATTTTAAATAAACAAGAAAAGATCTTGCAAAAGATTGATATCAAAGTGAGTCCAGAAATTTCTTTTACTGATGATTCGACAATACTTTACAATGAAACAAATGTATCAACAAAATATTTAGAAAATGATATTTATCCAACAAAGCAAATTGAGGTACTTGGTTATACCTGGGTAAGAGACTTTTATTGTGCGATAATAAGATTAAACCCCTATCAGTATCAATGGAAAAGTAAATCAATTTCTATGATTGATTCTGCTGAAATTAAAATTACGTTTGATGATGTGGTGCCTTTTTTATCAGATACTGAGCCTCTCGGCGAATTTGACAAAGACCTAAAAGATGTTATAATTAATTTTGAGTCAGCACAAAATTTCCGAAGCAAAAACAAGTCACGTTCCATTCAGGATTCCACAGCAAACTGGATCGATTATTCAAAGACTCATTATAAACTTGGTATAGTAAGAGATGGAATTCAGAGAATCACTGTCGATAACTTAATTAGCTATGGAATAACCCCCTCATTAGTTAATCCCAAAACAATTAAGATTTTTCGTAAAGGAGAACAGCTTCCTTTATTTATTAAAGGTGAAGACGATCTGTCATTTGATCAGGCTGACTATATAGAATTTTGGTGTGAAAAAAATTATGGATCGCCAAATTATAAAAACGTTGTTCAAACCGGTCAGGACTATCTGAATTATATGGATAGGTATTCAGATACTACTATCGTCTGGTTAACATTTGGCGGGAATGATGGAAGAAGAATCGAAATTATGCAGCAATCTCCTTCGGTTACCGCTGATACAATAAAAAGTCATTTATCTAAAAAGCATTTTGAACAAGACATTCGTTTGTGGTATTATGATGCAGAGGATCCAAGAACTCAACTCCCTTTTTGGCAGGAGCATAAAGTATTTACCTGGCTTACAATAGGCAATTCAGGCAGCCAAAGAATAAATTTTATTGCTAAGGATTTTGTACTCAATACACCCGTTACAACAACTGTTAGATTAATTAGTAATGCAGGAAACACCACTATAGATACTCATAAACATGGTTCAAGTCTAAATTCAACTATATTTCAAGATAGTATTAGTTTCAATTACCGGGAGACAGTGAATTTTACTTCAACATTTTCATCCAATCAATTATTAACAGGTAGTAACGCATACCGAGTATTTGGTTTACCAACATCAGCCACTTTTCATAGATCGCTTATTGATTGGGTAGATATTGAGTATTTCAGGGAGAATAATACTCAGGGTGATTCATTACTTATTGTAATCCCCGATTCGGTTAATTCAGATTTTAGAAACATTAGATTTACAAATTTGCAAGTCGATGATTCATTGATAATACTTTATAAAGTTTCAGAAAAACAAAAAAAGATTTTGGCTTACAGTTATTCGAATGGAGAGTTAGTTTTCTCTGATTCTGTTAAAGGTGGGGATAAGTACATAATTATCAAGCCTGACTACCTTGTTACTCCTGTATTTAAGTACTCAAAGGACTTTATAAATTTAAGAGATCAATCACGGGGCGCAGACTATATAATCATAACTCACAAATCCCTATCAAATTCTGTTCAGCAGTATGAACAGTTTGTTTCTGATAATTATGCTGTTAGAACCGAACTAATTTATATTGATGACATTTATGATGAATTCGCATTTGGGCAAAATTGGGCTGAGAGCATTAAAGGATTTTTATATTATGCCAATCAGAATTGGACAGCACCATCACCATCCTATCTAAATCTGATTGGTGACGCTAATTATGATTACAAAGATATCTGGAATCCTGCACCTTCGCCAAGAAAGAAAAATTTAGTACCATCTTACGGAAATCCTGTAAGTGATGTGTGGTATACCATGTGGGATTCAACAAATTTCAACATTCCTCAGATGTACGTTGGAAGAATTCCTGTTAACAGTAATGATGAACTGTTATCATATTTAAATAAACACTCGATTTATTTAAATCGTAGATTCGATGATTGGAATAAACGATACACGTTTTATAGCGGCGGTGACCCAACAAAACCTTCGGAACTTGCTCAGATAAAAGCCGCAAATGATTCTCTGTATAATAATTTTATAAAGCCCTTCCCAATTGGTGGTAAAGGGATTCATTTTTATAAAACTATAACCCCGCCAACTAATTTTGGGCCATATACGCTTCAAGAAATTCAAAATGCAGTTGACAGCAGCGGTTTATTTATTTCTTATATAGGGCATAGTGGTACAAGAACGTGGGATAATGGAATCACAGAGGTAGGGGATATAAAAAATAATTTTCCTGACCGATATCCTCTTATATCAGATTTTGGATGTTCAACCGGTAAATTTGCAGAACCAGATGTTGATGCATTTGGTGAATTATTTGTAGCACAATCAAGCAATGGACAGGCTATAGGATATTTAGGAAATTCGAGTCTTGGCTATCTTTCAACCTCATTAAGATATCCGGGTTTATTCTATAAAAAGATTCTTTTAGATTCTACAACAACCATTAGTAAAGCACATTATCTAGCCAAATTAGAACAATTTAATTTATACGGCTTTGGTGATGTAAACAGAGTTTTTAATTTCAGTAACATTCTCTTTAATGATCCTCTCCTTCAGTTTGCACTACCAGAAAAACCTAATTTTATTATAAATCAGAATTCTGTATCATTAAACCCTAGTCAGGTTTCTGATCTTGAAGATTCAGTTCTTGTAACATTAACTATACTTAATTGGGGAAATGTAGTTAATGATTCTTTAAAGGTTTCAATCACTAACTCATTTGCTGATTCTGTAATTTTTGCAAAAAATTTAATGGTCGCTTGCCCAATCTATTCTGAGCAAATTCAGATTTATGTTACTACAATGAAATTAGTTGGTCAGCATAATTTATTAATTGCTTTAGACAGTGAGAATTTAATTGATGAAATTTATGAAGATGATAATTCTGTTAATTTTAATTTTCAGGTTTTTTCATCGTCAATTAGGCCTGTTGAAACAGAATATTATTACACAACTTTAGATGACACACTAACTTTTCTAAATCCCACATACAAGACAGAAGGTGAACCCGAAGAATTTTTATTATCGGTCTCGGATAACCCAGAATTTAATAACGCCATTGAGAACCAATATACTATGGGTAGTCTTTATACAAAACTTTCCTTGGGCAATATAAATATCAATGAGCGCTACTGGTATAGAGCCAGATTAAATACACCTCAGGTTAATTGGTCATCATCATATTCATTTAAAAATATTGCAGTGCCTTTTAAATGGTTTATTGATGCAGACTACAATGAAAATGACTTAATAAAAAGAAATATTGAATTTGATGCTATCAGCCAGTCTTGGAAAATTAGCCGCAGAGTTAATTCACTTAAAATTACTTCTGCTGGTTCAAACGATGGGAAATTTGCTTCAATGCTATTTAATGCTCAGGAGTATTTACCAAATACATTCTTTTGGGGTATCTCAACTGCTGAAATAGATTCATTAACACTTGAGCCAACTAATATTAAATATTTTTCCTGGCCAAATTCTCTTGCCCAAAATTCAGACTCGCTTCGGAATTATATACTTTCTCTTCCAGAAGGTAAATTATTAGCTATGACTATTAGTGATGATGGCGTTCAACTTGTACTAGGATCTGTTGGCAGCCCTGTTAGGCAAGCAATTAAAACGCTGGGCAGTTTATATGTTGATAGTGTGCTTTACCGCCAATCATGGTGCATATTTGGGAAAAAAGGTGCAGCGATTGGCAGTGTTCCTGAGTCTTATAAAAAACTTTTCCAAGGTGCTGCCATAATTGATAGTTCGAAGCTTGTAATTTTTGATGAGGGTGAAATTACTTTCCCTGCTACTGGGAGAAGTGCCGGATGGATAAATGTTGTAATGAATGATTCAATTCCTGATGGATCAGCTATTGAAGTGTTCCCAATTGGAATTCGACAAAACAATCAGGTCGATACTTTAACTGCCTTAACATTTGTAAATGACAGTTCTTCTATTGGATTTATTGATCCAGTAGTTTATGATCGCATGAAACTAACGGCAAGGCTTTCGGCAAATGATTTGAAGGAATCACCTTCAATTTATTCAATTGGAATTGATTACATTCAACCATCAGAACTTGCAATAAATTATCAGGTCGTAAATTTAGATTTAGATTCAGTTTACCAGGGAAGGAATATAAATCTTAGTTTTAATGTAAGTAATGTTGGATTTTTTAAATCTGATTCATTTGTTGTAAGTCTTGACTTAATTAAACCAGATAAACAGCAAATTAATTTAATGGACACTCTAATAAGTAATTTAAATCCTTCAGAAATGTTATTATTAAATTATACCTATAAGTCAAATTTGAATGATGGTTATGGAAATATGCAATTTAAGATTAATCTGGATAGAGATAATCTGGCAAAAGAAATTTATGAGGACAATAATATCTTCGCTATTCCCTTTTATGTTATTAAAGATACCACAGTGACTTCTGTTACTGAAACCACTGTGACTGTAACATTTGACGGAGTGGAAATTCTGGACGGTGATTACACCTCTTCAAGTCCGAATATTTCAATAAACTTTAATTATCCACTGTGGTTTCCTATTGATGATACAAGTGCGGTGAAGGTATATCTTGATGATAATGAACTTAGCTATTCTGATTTTGATGTTAATTACGATACTATAAATCGAATTGCTAAATACAATATTAAGCCTCCATTATCTAATGGTGACCATAATCTAAAAGTCTTTGGTAAAGATATTAATGGAGTTATCAGTCCATATCCTGGTTTTGAAAAGTTTTTTGTTGTATCAAATGAGTTTACATTACTTAACTTGTACAACTATCCTAATCCATTTGGTGATAACACTACCTTTACTTTCATTTTGCCACTTATTCCTGAGGAATTAAAAATTAGTATTTATACAATTGCAGGTAGAAAAATTAAAGAATTTAAAAAAACCGCGAACGAATTGGTAATTGGATTTAATAGAATTGAATGGAATGGTACTGACGAAGACGGAGATGAAATAGCCAATGGCAGTTATTTGTATAAAGTTATGATCCACAGTTCTGAGAAGTCTTATCAATTAACACAAAAATTCTCAAAAGTAAAATGATGTAAATGAAAATGTTATCTAAAATTTTTTTAATACTTATTCTTTACGGAGTATTATCAACCTTAAACGCGCAATATAATAAGGGTAGAACATTACCGGTTGAACTTGTTTATTTTTTTGCAGAATCATATGAAGATTCTATCCTTTTAAAGTTCGGAACAGCTACAGAAGTCAGTAATTATGGTTTTGAAATACAACGTGCACAAAACAATTTAATCTTTAATATAATAGGTTTTGTCGAAGGTAACGGAAACAGTAATTCTCCAAAGCATTATACATTTGCTGACTCCCTTGTTGAGATGACAGGAATAATTTACTATAGACTAAAGCAAATTGATTTTGATGGCACCTCTGCTTATTCAGACACAGTCACTGTAGATTTTTTATCATCGATAACATTAGAAAGTTCAAATATCCCTTCCCAATTTAGCATCTCAAATAATTATCCCAATCCATTTAATCCTGCAACTAAAATAAATTTTGAATTGCCATTTCAGCAAGCTTTAAAGATAAATTTATTCGATGTACGTGGAAAACTTGTAAAAGAAATCGCATCTCAGGAATTTTTACCGGGCATCTATCAATTATATCTCGATTTTAGCCTCTATTCGTCAGGTATATATTTTGTGAGATTTGAATCTCAAAATAATGTTGTTACTAAGAGAATGACTTTTGTGAAATAGGATTAAATAAAAATCCATATTAAAAGAGGTAAGAATGAAATCACTATTTATTGGGTTACTAATTACGCTATTAAGTTCGCTATCCTTTTCTCAATGGGATAAATATCCGCGACCTGATGAAGGTGTTATGACGGGTGGAATGGGAATTAACTGGATTGACGGTCAGCCTTATTATCGTATAAGTTTTAGACCTGAAGTTTCTTTTGCTAATGTTGGGATTGGTTTGGATCTCAATCTTGATTTTGATTCTCAGGGAAAGCTTCGTACTGAAAATTTTAATGAGACTTCAGATTATTTAAGCATAATCAGATATGTTAGGTATGGAGTAAAGAATGATCCGGTATTTATTAAAGTTGGTGCTTTAGATTATTATACTCTCGGTCACGGTAGTATAATGCAGCATTACAATAATAGTCCCACTTATGATAACAGAAGAATCGGGTTAGTGTTTGATCTTGATCTCGGAAAATTTGGTGTCGAATCAATTTATAGTTCATTTTCTCCGCAAGGTGTTTTCGCAATTCGTGGTTATGTTCGACCGCTGCAGCTGACCTCCGCAACTGATTTACCAATAATCAGTAATCTTGAAGTTGGAGCTTCATTCGCCTCCGATATGAATAAGGATGCCGGAATTCTTAACGGAAATTATGATCCCATAAAACAAGAGTTTAACGTAACAGAAGATAAGGGATCATTAAGCATTTATGGGTTTGATTTGGGATTGCCGCTTTTCAACTCCAGCATCACTGATATTACTTTGTATGTTGACTATGCAAAGATAATTGATTTTGGAAGCGGTATTGCAACCGGGGCTAAATTTGATTTTGATTTAAGTTCTTTGCTGACTATTGCGGCAAAGCTTGAAAGAAGATTTAACCAGGGGCAATATGTTCCGGCATATTTTAATACGCTTCACGAGATAAACAGATTTCAGGTTGATTCTGCTGCGGGAACATTTACCAGTAAAGCAAAACTTCTTTCAGAGTTTAATGAGGATACAAAAGGTTGGTATGGTGATCTTCTAATCAGAGTTCTTAATTTGTTTGATGTCTACGGTAGTTATCAAAGATTAGATAAATATCCCAAAAGCGGCGAGTTAAATTTAAGGGCAGCATTTGAGCCTGAAGGTGCTCCTATAGTTTTGCGGGCAGGATATGATAAAGTAAATATTCAGGATGAGAAGGATGTTTTTTCACTTGATGACAGATCTTATTTGTTTGCTGAAGCAGGTTACAAACCTGTTGAGTATATTCTAGTTTCACTTCTTTATAGCTGGACTTACACCCCAATTCGTGGCAGCGATGATAGGATAATTTCTTTTGAGCCGCAGAAGAGAATAGAACCAAGAGTTTCGTTTATCTATCCTTTTAAATTTTAACTGAAATAACAAATAGGAACGGTCGGGAGACCGTTCCCTACTTTTTAAAAATAAAATCTCTTAACTCAGCAACTGAATGAAAAACTGTTGTACTGTTTAATTTTTTAACTTCATCTTCCGCATAACTATCCCAAACTACTGATGCTATTTCAACACCGCATTGTCTTGCTGCTATTATGTCTGAAGGTGCATCTCCGATCATAAGAACATCTTTTGGATTAAGATTATGTTTGTTGAGAAACATTAAAATTCCTTCGGGCGATGGCTTATGATTTTCAACATCATCACCGCTTACAATCATGTCAAAATAATCAGTTAATCCTAGTTCATCCAATGTTATAAGTGCTGATGTTCTGCCTTTGCCTGTAAAAATCGAAAGTAATATTCCAGCATTATAAATATCAATGATCAGTTCTTTTATTCCTTCGTATAGGCGTGCGATGTCGTGATTGTCTTTATAATAAGCATAATAATCTTTGCGTGCGTTCACGTACTCATCTTTACACATTTCTTTAAGTATCACGTCTTCAGTCGGACCGAATAATGCGATTATCTCTTCATCGGTATAACTTTTTCCTAAATACTTTTTTGTGATATGATTGAACGAATCAAAGATAAGTTGATTTGTAAATGTTAATGTTCCATCAACATCGAAGATAATTCCTTTAAATCTTGATTTCATTTTTTCTTAATTGATTTTATAAAACGTAATCTTTCCATTGATGTCTTTTATCATAAATTCATCGTTGCTAATTACATTTATTGAGGTTATTGGAGTTTGATTTGGAGATAATAATTCTCTGAATACAAATTTAGAATTGAATGTATATAATGAACCGTCTGAAAATCCGACAAAAGTATTTTCTTGATTTTCTGCAACAATAAATGAGAACAACTCTGATTTCTTAAAATCAATTTTATTAAGTTCTTTTCCATTTTGGGCAGCGTAAATTTTCATCATACCTTTATTATCGATCAACAGCAGTTTTGTGTTATCTGAATTTAGATAAATCTGATTTAATAATCCTTTTTTGCCTGTAGACCAAACTCGTTTGCCGAGCATAATATCAACAACAATCAAATTTCCATCTGATGTAACTGAAAAAATATTTTTTCCATCCCATAATGGAAAATTCCCAGGAAATTTATTTCCATTATTCGAGAGTTCATATTTCCAGATCAAAGAACCCGATTTGGAGTTAAGGCAATAAAGAGAAGAATTTGAGTTTAGAAAGATAATTTTATCATTTACTGCTAAAGGTGTTGATATGATTGGAGATTTAGAAATATTTTTTTCCCATTGTAACTCAAATGTAAAAGCATCATAACAAAAAACATTACCTTCTGAAGTTCCCAGAGCTACACCAATTATTTTTGTTTTTGATGATGAAATTTCAATTAAAGAAAGATCGGATGTTATGCTTTCACCAATTCCAACAACCTGAAGAATCTCTCCATTGTTAGAGTTTATTGAGTATAAATCACCTTCAACAGTGGCGATTAACAATAAGTCTTTATACAAAATGGGATTACCTTTTATCACTCCTAAAATTTCAGCTATCCATTTTTGATTTCCAGCATAATCATAACAATAAACAATACCACTATCAGAAGCATAGTAGAACCAATTCGGAGCAGTTAAAATATTTGTTGAGCTTATTGTGTTATTACTTATTTCCCGGAGTTTTTGAATTGATGAATCCTGTATTTGAACAAGTGTATCAGGAGAGGTGAAACTTTGTCCTGGTGAATAAGCGGAAATATTAATATTAAATATGAGCAGTAAGGCTATCAAGATTTTTAAGCACTGTTTAGTTCCCATTTATTTTTGTATTCTAATAAAAGTTTAGATTCAATCAAAAGGTTTATTTAACTCGTGTTAAATTTAATAAAATTAAGGTAATTATATTTTAATGAAGGAACTTTCTCAACGATTAAGAGCAGAATACTGTGGTAAATCAAAAGAAATATCCTTGCATTAAAAATGCAACATTTATATGTTTAGCGGCGTCTAATCAAAATTAAATTCAAGAATTTTAGTATTTAATAAATAGTGAGGTTTCGCCTTGGATATTGTTGCATTAAATGAAAAAATTAAAAATGAAAGTGCCTTCATTGATATACTGATGAGTGAAATCGGTAAAGTTATCGTTGGGCAAAAAGTAATGGTTGAACGATTGATAATCGGTTTGCTTGGCAACGGACACGTTTTACTCGAAGGTGTGCCGGGCCTTGCAAAAACTCTTGCCATCAAAACTTTGGCTCAAGCTATGAAAGCAAAGTTTCAAAGAATCCAATTTACACCCGACCTTCTTCCTGCAGATTTAATAGGTACACAAATCTACAATCAGAAAGATGGGAATTTTCTAATCCGTAAAGGACCAATCTTTTCTAACTTTATTCTTGCTGATGAAATTAACCGTGCACCTGCCAAAGTACAAAGTGCTTTGCTGGAAGCTATGCAGGAAAGACAAATAACAATTGGTGAATCTACCTTCAAACTAGAAGAACCATTCTTAGTGCTTGCAACTCAAAATCCGATTGAGCAGGAAGGTACTTATCCTTTACCCGAGGCTCAGGTTGATAGATTTATGTTGAAGATCGTCATCACATATCCTGAAAGAGCCGAAGAGCTTGCTATTATGCGTCAGAATATGAATTTGATTGAAACAAAAATAAATCCTGTTATTTCGCCGGAAGAGATATTAAAAGCAAGATATCTGCTTAATGAAGTCTACATAGATGAAAAAATTGAAAAGTATATTCTTGATATAGTTTTTGCAACGCGTAATCCAAAACAATTTGGTCTTACAAGTTTGGCTGATATGATCAGCTATGGTGCTTCACCAAGAGCAACAATTAATTTAGCAATAGGTGCAAAGGCAATGGCTTTTGTTAAAAGAAGAGGTTATGTAATTCCAGAAGATGTTAGAGCAATATGTTTGGATGTTTTGCGGCATCGTGTTGCTGTTACTTATGAAGCAGAAGCAGAAGAAATAACAAGTGAGAATGTAATCCAGGAAATATTGAATAAAGTTGTTGTTCCGTAAAAAAAAGCCTAACCCCTCCCATAAGGGAATGGGAGTTAAAATTGGATTATTAACCGCACTTTAGATTGCGGAAATAAATTAATAAAAGATAAAATTACGATTCAGTAATGCTTACTAAAGAACTTTTAAAACAAGTTAGACAAATTGAGATTCGCACTAAAGGACTTGTAAACCAGGTCTTCTCAGGTGAATACCATTCTGTATTTAAAGGCCGCGGAATGGAATTTTCCGAAGTACGTGAATATCAATTTGGTGATGACATTAGAAACATCGATTGGAATGTTACTGCGCGATTCGGGCATCCATATATAAAAGTATTTGAAGAAGAGCGTGAGCTTACCGTTATGCTTATGGTTGATTTGAGCGGCTCATTGATGTTTGGTTCGGTTTCCAAAACTAAACAGAGAATCGCTGCTGAGTTAAGTGCTATTCTTGCTTTCTCTGCTTTAAAGAATAATGATAAAGTTGGATTGATTTTATTTACTGATAAGATTGAAAAATTTGTTCCTCCAAGAAAAGGAAGGAAACACGTACTAAGAATAATCCGTGAAGTCCTTTCTTTTGAACCTGAAGGTAAAGCGACAAACCTTAAAGGTGCATTGGAGTACATGAATAATGCGATAAAGAAAAAATCTATTGCATTTTTAATTTCTGATTTTATGGATGAAGGTTATGAAAAGATTCTAAGGATTGTCGGAAGAAAACATGATTTAATCGGTATTGTACTGGATGACAGGCGTGAAAAAGAAGTTCCAAATATTGGTTTAATCAAACTGGCTGATGCAGAAACAGGTTTGGAAAGATGGATTGATACCGGCAGTAAGCGAGTACGATCTCAGATTACTTCCGAAAGAATAGAAGCAGAAAAATTACGCAACTCAATATTCGTTAAAAGCAATTTAGATCGCATTGAAGTAACAGCCGGCTCAAATTACATCCAACCGTTAGTCCAGTTTTTTAGAAGACGTGAGAAAAGATGGTAAAGAATATTTTCATTATTCTGGTTCTTACATTTTCATCTAATCTTTATGCGCAAGAGATAAGTGTAACTGCATCTACTGATACAACTGACTATATGATTGGAGACCATATTCAGTATTCACTTTTCATAAAAATGAATATCGATGTTTATATCATTAATCCATTTTTTAGAGATTCACTTAAAAATATTGATGTACTGGAAATTTCTGATCCAAAAGCAGAAAAAAATGAGAATGGGAAAACTGTAACATATAAATATGTGTTATCCAGATTTGATTCCGCTCAGGTTAATATTCCCCCGATAAAAATTGAATACAGAACAAAGGGTGATTCAACTTTAAAGTTTGTATTATCAAATTCAGTTACATTTACTGTTCATAGAATGAATGTGGCAATGGAGGAAGAGATAAAAGATATAAAGCCCCCAATCCGTTTATTCGACTATCTTTTTATCATTTATATTTTGATAGCCCTATTGGTGTTAGTAATTGGTTATTTTATGTATAGAAAATATTTCAAGAATAAACCGCAGTCTGAAATCAAAGTTAAAGTAGAAAAAATTCCATTGCATCAATTAACTTTACGCAAACTTCAACTGCTCGAAAAAGAAGAGTTGTGGCAAAAAGGATATATAAAAGAATATCATACTAAGATCACCGAAATAATTCGTGAGTATTTTGAAAAGCAGTTTGGATTACCGGCACTTGAACGCACATCTACTGAATCTTTAAAGTTATTAAGCAAGCATCCTGAAGGGGTAAAAGTATTAGATATTACTGCTCAATTTTTTAGCAATGCTGATCTGGTAAAGTTTGCAAAATTTACGCCGCTTGAAACTGTAAACCGTGAAATGATGAGTCAGGCTAAAGAAATTGTAAATAGAACGGTTACTATTTCGAGGGAAGTCGAAGTTGAAATAAAAGAGGCTTCGAATGTTTAGTGATATTTCATTTGCTTACCCCTGGGTACTGTCCTTTCTTTTAGTAATTCCAGTACTAATTGCCTGGTATATATGGAAAGGAAGAAAGAAACAAGCCGCCATAACTTACTCGTCCTTAAAAGTGGTTGAAAAAATTAAACCAACTCTTCGCGAAAGATTAGTTCACCTGCCGTTTGCATTAAGAATGTTAGCTATTTTATTTTTGATAATTGCACTTGCACGTCCCCAAAATTTTTCTGCAGGACAAAGCGTTAATACTGAAGGAATTGATATTGCAATGGTGCTTGATATTTCTGGAAGTATGCTTGCTGAAGATTTTAAACCAAATCGATTAGATGCCGCAAAAAATGTGATTGATAATTTTGTTAGTGCAAGAACAACTGACAGAATTGGATTAGTTATATTTTCACGCGAAGCGTTCACTCAATGCCCGCTAACAATTGATTATTCGGTGCTTAGAAATCTTTTAGGAGATATAAAAACTGGAATGATTGAAGATGGAACTGCCATAGGCAACGGAATTGCAAACGGTCTCAATAGGTTAAAGGACAGCGATGCTGAGAGTCGAGTTATAATTCTTCTTACTGATGGTGTTAACAATGCAGGAGAAGTAGATCCAATTTCCGCCGCTGAAATAGCTTCAACATTTGGAATTAGAATTTATACAATCGGTGTTGGAACGCGCGGTGAAGCCCCTTATCCAGTGCAAACTCCTTTTGGAACAAGATACCAAATGGTTCCTGTGGAAATTGATGAGGTGATTTTAAAGAAAATTGCGGATCTCACAGGCGGGGAGTATTTCAGGGCAACTAACAATAAAGCATTAGAGGAAATCTATAACAAGATTGATAAGATGGAAAAGACCAAAATTGAAATCACATCCTTTAGAAATGCAAAAGAACTTTTTGCCGGTTGGCTTGGATTTGGTTTTGCATTTCTGCTTCTGGAATTGTTTACATCTAAAACAATTTTAAGGAAGCTGCCGTAATGTTTAAGTTTGCAAATCCGGAATATCTGATGGCACTATGGTTAATTCCTGTCTTGATAGTGTTGTACGTATTATTTAATAAAAACAGAAAAAGACTGCTTGATAAATTTGCAGATAGAGCTTTACATAAATCAATCATGTACACGTTTAGCGGAGCAAAATCAAAAATAAAATTTGGAATTATTCTCACATCACTTGCTCTATTAATAATTGCACTTGCAAATCCGCAAGTTGGAACTAAGATGCAGGAAGTTAAACAAACAGGAATTGATGTTTATATTCTGCTGGATGTTTCCAGGAGTATGGCAGCAGAGGACATTAAACCAAACAGATTAGAAAAAGCAAAATATCAAATATCAAATCTTATACAAAAATTGCGCGGTGATAGAATAGGTTTGATAATTTTTTCCGGTGAAGCATACATACAATTTCCTTTAACAACGGATTACTCAGCCGCAAATCTTTTTTTGTCTGCCGTGGATTTTAATTCTGTTCCGCAGCCGGGAACGGCAATTGCATCGGCAATAAATATGGCAGTTCAGTCTTTTGATTCTGCAGCAACAGATAAAGCGATTATAATAATCACTGATGGAGAAGATCATGAGGGTGATATTGATCAGGCTGTTGAAAATGCGGCAGAAAATGAAATAAAAATTTACACCATTGGGTTAGGTTCGCCTGATGGTGTACCTATTCCGGTTTATGATAATCGAGGCAATGAAAGAGGATTTAAACAAGATAATACCGGTCAGACTGTGCTGACCAAGCTGAATGAAAGCATTCTGAAAAAAATTGCAAACGATGGCGATGGCAAATATTATCGTGGTAATAATTATGAAGATTATCTTGATAAAATTTATAATGATCTTTCGACCTTAGAACAGGCTGAGTTTGGGGTTAAAAAAGTTACTGATTACGAAGATCGTTTTTATTATTTTTTAATACCTGCAATTTTGCTGCTGATAATTGAAATATTTATAACTGATAAACGTTCTCCATTTTTTACAAGGCTTAACAGAAAATTAGGAATTGAAGCGGAAGAAAAATGATTAGTTCTAATTTAAGAAATATTGTTTATGACCTCTTTGTGCCTTTGAGCCTTTGTGGCAAAACAAAATGCAAGAGGAATAGCCACCAAGACACTAAGACACAAATGATCGCAAAAATCAGATTACAGAACGCTGGGTCAAGTATAGTAATAGGGATAATTACATCATTATTTTTAACTTCTACTATATTTTCTCAATCCAACAGAAGCACAATAAATGATGGTGTTGATAAATACGAAGAAAAAAAATATACAGATGCTGAAATAGATTTTAGAAAAGTAGTTGAAAACTCACCTAAAAATTTTGAGGCAAATTTTAATCTTGGTACTTCTTACTATAAGCAGGGAAAGTATGAAGATGCAATAAAATCATTTACCAGTTCGCTTGAAACCGCAAACGATAATGAAAGTAAAGCTAAAGTTTTTCACAATATTGGCAACTCATTACTAAAGTCAAATAAATTTCAAGAAAGTGTTGAAGCCTATAAAAATGCTTTAAAATTTAATCCGAACGATCAGGATACAAAATATAATTTATCTTATGCTCTTGAGATGTTAAAAAACAAGAATAAAGATAAGAACAAGCAAGACAAGAATGATCAGGATAAAAAGGACCGGGATAAGCAGGATCAGCAGCAGAATCAGGATCAACAAAATAAAGATCAGAATAAAGATCAGAACCAGAAACAAAATCCTCAGCCAAAGGATCAGGAATCAAAACAGGATAATACAAAACAGCCTCAGCTGCCCAAGGAACAAAAAATATCGAAGGATGAAGCCGAGCGAATTCTTGATGCATTAAAGAATAATGAAAAAGATTTGCAGAAACAATTAAGAAAGAAAACCGGTACAGTTAAAAAAACGGATAAAGATTGGTGATGGTAAAATCATTTTTGTTCGGGATATTATTTTTATTCGTATCATTTCTGCAGGCACAATCATTTGTTGCTACGGTTGATAATAATAAAGTCGCTGAGAATGATCGCTTTGAACTGCGTTTCACCTTTGAAGGTAAAAATCTAAATGCTCTTAAAAATTTTAATCCTCCTTCTTTAAAAGATTTTCGGGTCCTTTCGGGTCCAAATCAATCCACAAGTATGCAGATTATTAATGGCGTATCATCGTCATCGTTAACACTTTCTTATATTTTGATGCCGAACACAACAGGTGCATTTACGATTGGTGGTGCGTCAATTCAGTATGAAAATAAAACTTATAACACAGATCCGATAAAAATTACTATTGTTAAGGGTTCGCAAAAATCTAAAGATGACTCGGGAAGTCAAATATCAAATGAAGAGATTGCAAAAAATTTGTTCATTCGTGCTACGATTGATAAAAATAAGGTTTATCAAGGTGAACAGGTTACAGTAACATACAAACTTTATACACGATTAAACATTGCATCTCAAATGTCAGTTGATAAACTTCCACAATATCAGGGATTTTGGGCTGAAGAGCTTGAGACAGCCCGCAACATTTCTTTTAGCAGGGAAGTTATAGATGGTCAGCAATTTAGTGTTGGGTTATTAAAACGTGCAGCTTTATTTCCAAGTCAGTCCGGTGATTTAGAGGTAACTCCGTTTGAGCTCACAATCCCGATTCAAGTGCAAAAGAAAAAAAATCCGAATAATGTGTGGGATGATTTTTTTGGTGATCCTTTCGGTCGTTCAGAAATAGTTGAGTACCGGGCAAAATCCAACACACTTAAAGTTAAAGTTCTACCTCTTCCGGAAAATAACAAACCCGCATCATTCAGGGGTGCTGTTGGTAAATTTGATTTTAATGCATCACTTGATAAATCCAGAACAAAAACTAATGACCCGATAAATCTCACATTTAATATTTCAGGATCCGGGAATATTAAATTGTTAGAACTGCCTCCATTTGAACTGCCGAATGGTTTTGAAAAATATGATCCCAAGATTGATGAGCAAATACAGCGAAGCGGAAGAATAAGCGGGACAAAAAAAGCAGATTATCTTTTAATCCCAAGAGTTGCCGGTGCTCGCGAAATTCCACCGATTGAATTTTCATACTTTGATCCGGAAAGAAAATCTTATCAAATAATAAAATCAAAATCTTTTAGTGTTAATATTGAGCAAGGGCAGAGTGCACCAGGTGAATTATCAAACCAGGAAAATATTGAGCAGCTTGATGCTGATATCCGATATATCAAAACAAAGTTTAATGATATCGGAAAACGGTCCACAATTCTTTTACTTAAGCCCGGCTTTTGGGTCGCATCAATCTTTCCATTAATTGCGGCAGTTATTTTAATTGGCTGGAAGCGAAAGCAGGATAAACTTTCCGGCAATCAGCAGCTGCTCCGATACTCAAAAGCAGAAAAGATAGCTCGCAAAAGATTTAAGAATGCAAAAAAATTACTTGATCAGAATAATGTTGAACTTTTTTACTCTGAAATATCGCAAGCACTATTTGGATATCTTGAGGATAAATTTCATATACCCAAATCTCAGTTTACTCTAGATAAGGCAGCGGATGAATTAACAAAAAGAAATATCCCTGCCGATCTTGTAGATAAGATGAAAACCAATGCACAAAAATGCGAGTTTATAAGATTTGCACCGGGTACAAATCCTTCGCAGGCGATGAATGAAATGTATAAATCATTTTCGGATGTGGTTATAAGTATTGAAAGATCGATTTCAAAATGAAAAAATATTTTAGTTACATACTACTCTTTTTTGTTTTATCGTCTTCGATTTTGTTTGGTGATGATATAAGTAATGTAATGCAGAAAGCTAATGAGCTTTATAAAAATAATCAGTATCAACTTGCTATAGATGAATACAATAAACTTGTTAGGCAGGGTTATGAAGGCACATCACTTTATTACAATCTTGGTAATGCTCACTATCGTTTAGGTAAAGTTGGATTTGCAATTTTATATTATGAAAAAGCACTTAAATTTTCACCCAGTGATGAAGATGTAAAACATAATCTTGCGTTAGCAAAGTTAAATCTTGTAGATAAAGTAGATGAACTGCCGCCGTTTTTTATTTTTAATATTTGGGAAGGTCTGCTTGCATCATTCTCTGTCTTAGGCTGGACGATAATTATTTACATTATTTTTATTTTATTGTTGTTAGCCGTTATCGCATATTTTTTTTCAAGATCTGTTACGCAGCAGCGGATATCATTTTTTACTGGAATTGGAATCCTGGTTTTACTATTTCTTTCTATCAGCTTGCTTGCTGTTAAGATGAACAAAGAGTTTAATATTAAAAATGGGATTATTGTTGAAACTTCTGTAATAGTAAAATCTGCACCGGATAACTCTTCTAAAGATGAATTTTCCATTCATGAAGGATTGAAAGTAAGATTGGAAGATAAAGTTGATGACTGGGTGAAAATCAGTCTTTCCGATGGAAAAGTTGGATGGATTATTGATAAAAGTCTGGGTATTATTTAGTGAAAACTAACTATTAGCATTTGTAAATTATTTTGCTTTCTTTAGCTTTACAACGCATTAAATAAAAAATAGAAAGGTTCAGTATGAAAAATCTTCTCATGGTTCTTGCCCTATGTACAGCTTTCACTTTTGCAATAAATGCACAATCCAAAGATTGCTGCTCAAAAGAAAAAGGTGAAACTACTAAGATTGAAAAATGTACTGATAATCATCAAACTATGAAGAGCGGCGGACAGGTTGAGTCAACTACTAAAACTGTTAAAGATGGAAAAGAAACAATTGAAAAAGAAGTTATGATGACCAAAGTTGACAAAAAAGAAAATTGCGGCGAAAAATCTTCATGCTGCGATATGAAGAAAGAAATGAAAACTGAAAAAGTTGAAAAGGAAGTAGAGAAAAAACAATAACAGTAGATTTAGTCTAATAAGTTTTTATTTTATTATTCCCGCTAACCTGCCAGAAAAAGGTAGAAGCGGGATTTTTTTATTTTGAGACCACCACTATCTATCAAAATTTCATTTTGAACAATGCACTATCTAAATTTATTAAAACAATTTTCTCATAGGAAAAATAAATGGAATGGATTACCGATCCTCAAGCACTTATTGCATTATTAACCTTAACCGTTCTGGAAATAGTCCTTGGAATAGATAATATAATTTTTATTTCAATTCTTTCGGGTAAACTTCCTTTAAATCAAAGAAAAAAAGGCAGGCTTGTCGGGCTTTCGTTAGCAATGGTTACAAGAATACTATTGTTATTTTCTATTTCGCTAATCGTAAAATTAAAAGAACCCTTCTTCACGCTTTTGGATACGGGGCTCTCTGGCAGAGATTTAATTTTAATACTTGGCGGATTATTTTTACTTGCAAAAAGTACAATGGAAATTCATTCCAAATTAGAAGGCGAAGAAGAGCATCTTAACGTAAAAGCAAAAGTTTCTTTTTGGGGTGTGATTATTCAAATACTTTTGCTTGATATAGTTTTCTCTCTCGATTCTGTGATTACAGCAATTGGAATGGCAAACGATTTAGCAGTAATGATTATTGCTGTAATAATTGCGGTAATATTTATGATGTTCTTTTCCGGATCGATTAGTGATTTTGTTGAATCACATCCAACAATAAAAATACTCGCTTTAAGTTTCTTACTTTTAATTGGATTTACCTTAGTTATTGAAGGATTGCATCAGCATATACCCAAGGGATATATTTACTTTGCGATGGCATTCAGTGTTTTTGTTGAGATGTTGAATTTAAAGATGAGAAAAAAGAAAACTGAACCAATTAAATTAAGAAGTGAAATCCCCGGTAATTAAAAATTCCTTTCGTCTGGCACGAATTCATTCGTGCGTGTGACGGCAGTTAAATTATATTTTGTCATTTAATCATTTAAAATCACAAACCCAGTTTCATAGAGAAGCTGGGTCTGTTTTTATTTGAATAAAAGAATTATAATCCAAACATTGCAGTTACTTTAAACTCCATCGCCCCAATTCCACGATCATCTTTAATAAAATGAGAATCACTTCCGCTTAAATAAGCAGGATCAGCCCCATCATTTAAAGAAGTATAATTATCTAATCTTGCGTGAGAAGTTACATTTTCAATCTTGTACTCATTACCGGTAAAATTTATGAGATGATATTGAATGCTCAAATCTAATTTAAGTGGACCCGCACTAAACATAACTCCACCACCGCCTCCGATTCCAACTCTTGTTGCGCTGGCTAGATCATATGTTCCACTTGGTACTGAAGAAACACCCTGGAATTCAACTTCACCAGAGAATGTGTTCACCGCAACGAATGCTGTAAGATATGGGGTTATTGGTGAAAGTGGAATATTTATGGGAAATTCGGGACCTACCTTCATGGAAAAAACATTATTGGAAATATTGATGTTTCCTTGCCCTGGTGCAGCTTCACCTTCACCAGAAAAAGTTGTGTAGCCAATTTCACCAAATACATTAAGGAATAACAGTCCAACCCTTGCCTTTGCGTGATAATTAAAGCCCGATTCTATTCCGTACTTAGTTCCATTATAAAATTCTGTTGTGTTTCCGCCATAATCACCAGTTGGGGTTGTGTAACCTAATCCGCCGCCAAGTTGCAGAGTTACCTGTGCATTTGTTTGATATGTAAAAATCAAAACGAAAAATGCAGCTGCAATGAAGTAGATGTTAATTTTTTTCATTTGTTCCTCTTATTAAAATGTTTACTGTCTAAATTTAGGTAAAAGATAAGTTAGATATAACACTTAATTTCAAATTGATTACAAGGTATTCAGTTGCTATTTTTAACTATATGGATTCAAAAAAATACAACAATACCAAGCTTGCCATCGGTATTGGTAAGGCAACAGTAAGTTTTATTTTGCTTTATCTTTTTATTGATTTAGGATTTAGTTTGTCTTTGCAAAATTACATTCAATCATTTACCGAAAACTCTTATTTAGTTTTCTTGATGTTTGTATTTACACTTGGCATTGCAAGTTCTATACTTTTTTTGCCGGTTAATATTTATACTGGATTTTATTTGGAACATAAATACAATTTGTCCAACCAAACATTCTTTAAATATTTTCTTGAAAATCTAAAATCAATGTTAGTTGGATTGGTGATTGGGGTACCAATTCTATTACTTTTCTTTTATGTTCTAAATAAGTTTGATGATTTATGGTGGTTGGTTTTTGCATCAGCAATGTTTTTAATTTCTGTTGTGTTGTCCCAGATTTTCCCAATAGTTATAATGCCGATATTCTATAAAGTTAGTCCCTTGCAAGATGAGGAATTAAAATCAAGAATAAGTAATCTTGCTAAAGATGCAGGGATTAAAGTACAAAATGTTTTTACTTTTGATATGAGCAAGAATACAAAGAAAGCAAACGCTGCGTTTACAGGTTTGGGAAAAACTAAGCGAATAATTCTCGGAGATACATTACTTAAAGACTATTCAAAAGATGAAATAGAAACCGTTATTGCTCACGAGCTTGGACATTATAAACACAAGCATATTGTTAAAAATATTGTTTTTGGAACAGTCTCAAGTTTTCTAACTTTTTTTGTCATATCTATTCTTTATAAAAATTCTTTAAGCTGGTTCGATTTTGAATACATCACACAAATTGCAGCATTACCTTTACTGAGTTTATGGGCAATGGTAATCGGTTTAATCCAATCACCAATTGGAAACATTTTATCCCGTAAATATGAGTATGAAGCAGACAGATACGCTATTGAGACAACCCGTAATCCTGAAAGTTTTATTAATACATTAAATAAATTAACAAATCAAAATCTTGGTGATCGAGAACCTCATCCATTTATTGAATGGTTTTTTTATTCACATCCATCGATAAAAAATAGAGTTAAAGCAATTCAAGACTTTGTTCAATCAAATAATATTGTTGAAGTGATCAAAGATAAAACCGCTGAGGCAGTTATTTGATTACTTATCTCAAAATATTTTTAATTGTTATACATACACTAATCTGTTCGATAATCGGGTTGGTTGTAATTTTTCTCGATAGGAGTTTTACACTTTATCATTACCTTGCAAAAGTTTTTCCACTTGGAATATTAATTATTTCCGGAATTAGAGTTAAAATTACCGGACTCGAAAACATTGATAGAAAAGCTGTTTATGTTTTTGCTTCTAATCATTCAAGCCAGATTGATATTACAGCTTTACAATGGGGAGTACCAAATAGACTAAGTATGATCTTTAAAAAAGAACTTGCTCGCATTCCATTTTTTGGATGGCAGCTTTATCTGGGTCCTTATGTAGTTGTTGATAGAAAAGACCCGCAAGCCGCAATGAAAAGTTTGCAACGAGCAAAGTGGATTATGGATAATAAAAAAATTTCCGTACTTGTTTTTCCGGAAGGTACAAGAAGTAAAACCGGAGAAGTGCAAAGTTTTAAACGAGGTGCATTTTATCTTGCTGCACATAGCGGTTATCCAATTGTACCAATTACAATAAACGGAACAGGTAAGATTATGCCCAAAGGAACCTCTAAACTAAAAAGCGGCACAGTCTACTTACATTTTGATAAACCAATTCCTACAGACAATATTAAATCAAAACCAGAAGAGCTGGCGCTGATGGAAAAAGTAAGAGATATTATTATCAGCAATCAGAAGGAATATAATTAATGGCAGTTACTAAAAATGATGTTGAAAAAATTGCTGAGCTTGCCCGCTTAAAATTTTCTGAAGAAGAACTTGAAAATTTTACTCCGCAGATGAATGAAATATTATCGTATATGGATAAGCTAAACGAGCTTGATACAGAAAATGTAAAACCACTTTCGCATCCCGTTGAACAGATAAATGTTTTTCGTGATGATGAAATGAAACCATCAGTCTCAACGGAAAAAGCTTTGAAAAATGCCCCCTCAAAAGATGAACATCACTTTAAAGTTCCTAAAGTAATTGGTGATAAGTGATGGCAAAGAAGGTAAAACCTAAAAAAAATAATCCTTACATTCTCGGCGTTATACCTGCTAGATTTGCATCAACCCGGTTAATGGGTAAGCCGCTTGCCGATATTGGCGGTAAATCACTTCTGCAGCATACGTACGAAGGTGCAAGTAAATCAAAGCTTATGAATCAAATTGTTATTGCTGTGGATGATGAGCAGGTGTTAAAAGCTGCAAAAGGATTTGGTGCAGGTGTGATGATGACCCCGAAAGATTGTGCAACAGGTTCTGATAGAATTGCCATTGTGGCAAAAGAATTTCCACGGGCTGATATAATTGTGAACATACAAGGTGATGAACCATTCATAAGCGGTATGATGATTGACCAGGCGATCGAACCGCTTTTATTTGATGATGAGGTTAATGTTTCAACTCTTGCTAAGTTGATTGATAATGTTGAAGAGTTCAATTCTCCATCCGTGGTTAAAGTAGTTTTTGACTACAAGAATTTCGCTCTGTATTTCTCACGCTCTCCAATCCCTTTTGTTCGCGATGCAAATGATGATTTGCAAATGCTTGAAATGGCAAATGTTTATAAGCATGTTGGATTGTATGTTTATCGTAAAGAGTATTTATTTAAATTCACAAAACTTGAGTCGACCGATTTAGAGCAATGGGAAAAGCTTGAACAGTTAAGAATGCTGGAAAATGGATTTAAAATTAAGATTGTTGAAACTGAATATGATAGTTTTTCGGTAGATACTCCGGAAGATTTAGAGAAAGCACGGAAAATATACTCTAAACTTAAAAAGATTGAGTTAGCTAGATGATTACTCCAAAAAAGATTTCACTCGCACAGATTCCAACTCCTTTAGAAGAGATAAAGTTTGAAGGAAAAAGTTTTTTAATCAAGCGTGATGACTTAACCGGTTGTGAGTTGTCTGGAAACAAAGTCAGAAAACTTGAATATCTTCTTGCAGATGCTAAAAGTAAAAAAGCCGATATAATTTTTACTTCAGGCGGAGATCAATCTAACCACGCTAGAGCCACTGTTATTGCTGCAAAGAAAATTGGACTTAGCACTAAATTATTTTTATGGGGAAAGGATAAATCCAACGCTAATGGTAATCTTTTCTTAGATAAAATATTTGGAGCAGACATTCAATACTTTTCTGAGGCAGAGTATAAAAGAGTTAATGATATTATGTTTCAGCAAAGATTATTATTACTTAATAAGAAAAAAAATGCGTATGTGTTTCCTGGAGGCGGTTCAACAACTTTAGGCATTTGGGGTTATATCAATTTTATAAATGAACTTAAAAAACAAATTAATCTTAAAAATATAAATTCAATTTTTGCTGCTTGCGGTTCAGGAGGAACTGCTGCTGGAATGCTAGTTGGTGCAGCTCTGAATAATCTTGACACAAAAATTATTGCTGTGCATGTTTTGATGACAAAGAAAGAAATGGAAAAACATATCTTGCAGCTTGCAGAAGGATGTGTTCTCGATTTTAAATTAAAATGTAAAATCAATCCGGCAAATCTTATTGTACTTGATGGATACTCTAAAGAGGGATACAAAAAAATTTCTTCGTCAAAGGTCAAATTGATAAAGAAGTTTGCTCAAGAGACTGGAATTCTTTTTGATCCAGCCTACACTGGTAAAGCATTTGCAGCTTATTATGAAAAATATTTAAAGACTGGTAAAGGTAATCAAAATATTTTTGTTCATACCGGTGGATTGTTTGGAGTATTTGGCAGGACGAAGGAATATTTATCAAATTAGAATTTTATTGGAAGTTATCTATAAAATAAATTAACTTTGATCAACAAAATAAAAGCGAGCTTAATATGGATTGTATATTCTGTGAGATAGCAGCAAAAACCTCTGAAGCTGAAATCGTTTTTGAAAATGAAAAATATATTGCCTTCCTTGATGTAAATCCTGTTAACTACGGTCACACACTAGTAATTCCCAAGCAGCACTTCGATAATTTTTTGACTATGCCTGCTAAAGAGCTTGAGGAATTAACAAAACTAACGCAATATCTTTCAGGCGCCATTAAGAGAGCATTGAAGGCAGATGGGTTCAATGTAATCTCGAATAATGGGACTTCCGCCGGACAGTCAGTATTCCATTTTCATTATCACATTATTCCACGATATGAAAATGATTTTCATATGAGACCAAGAACTATAGAGTACAACACATCAGAAATAGAATCATACCGTGATAAGATAATTGAATCTATAACAAAGTATGAAGGATTACTTAATGGATAAAAAAATTAGAGTTGTTGTTGCTAAATCAGGTTTAGATGGACATGACAGAGGAGCAAAAGTTATTGCCGCGGCTTTGCGTGATGCAGGTATGGAAGTTATCTACACGGGGTTACGTCAAACCCCAGAAATGATAGTTGAAGCTGCGCTGCAGGAAGATGCAGATGTAATTGGGATTAGTATTTTATCCGGTGCACATATGACGATATTTCCTAAGCTTATGACTTTGCTTAAAGAGAAGGGTATGAATGATGTTTTATTAACTGGAGGCGGAATAATTCCTGAAGATGATATTGCGAAGTTAAAGGAAATTGGTGTGGGAGAATTATTTACACCAGGTGCAACAACCACAGCTATTGCAGATTATATAAAGGAATGGTGCAGGAATCATCCTAGAAATTAATCTTTAAAATTAATAAATATTTTCTAAGTCGGTCAGATATTTTAAGGGCACAAGAACTTCAAACACATAACCAATTTCACTCATCAATTCTGTATTAAGTCTTTTCTCGATTTTATAAGGTATGTTTTTTGAGTCTAGTAATTTTGTGAGAAGAGCGAGCTCAATTTCTGTATCAAAACATTTGTATTTAAAGAATTGAGATTGACGTATTGATAGAGTAGATGAAAGTTCAATTCCACACACGGGGCAGGTTTCGGCATCAAACCCGATCAGCGAATCAAATTCTGCCAGATAATCTGAGAATTCCGAGAGATCTTCGTCTTTAGAAATATTAGTGGCCTCGAGCATCAATCTTTAATTGCTTTGTGGTTTATTTAAGGTAAAGATAATTTTTGTTCCTTCACCAATTTTGCTTTTAACTTTAATTTCTCCACCGTGAATATTTACAATTTCCTTGCAAAGTGCTAATCCCAAACCGGTGCCTTTTTCGTGTTGAGTCCCTTTTGTAGAAAAATTAATATCAATTCTAAATAATTTTTCAATATCGCTTTCTCGAATACCAACACCTGTATCACTTACTGTATATTCAATATAAGCATCACTTTTCTTTTCAGAAATTTCAATACTTCCACCTTCATTAGTAAACTTAATTGCATTTGATATTAGATTTTGGACGAGAGATTGAAGCATTGTATCATCACCCCAAACAAAACTTTGATGACTAAGTTTATTTCTAAGGTTAATATTTTTCATTCTTGCGTTTTGATTTAAAAGAATTCGTGTGTCCTCAACAATCATAAACATGTTTTGCAGCGCGGGGTTATACTTCATTTTTCCAGATTCTAATCTTGACCATTCAAGAAGATTTTCAATAAGCTTGTAAGTGCTCTCGGTTGATTCTTTAATTATTTTAATATAGTTCTTCACTTCACTTTCAGTCATTGAATCATATTCTTCAACAATCATACGGGTTAAACCGAGCAAACCATGAAAAGGGCTCTTAAGGTCATGTGCAATAATTGAAAAGAATTTATCTTTAGAAGCATTTAATTCTTTAAGTTCTTCGGAGTATTCTAAAATTTTTTCTTCGTTGTACTTTTTGTCTATCGCAAGTGCAATCTGTTCTGAAATGTAGGTTAGTATTTCTTTTTCTTCTTCTCCATAAGTGTCAGGATCATCGTAGTCCTGAACAACTATCACTCCAATCGTCTTGCCTTCAACTTTTAGGGGAACACCCAGCCAAATTTTTGTTGGTTGTCCTAGCAGGGAGGTTTCACCGGCCTCTCTAAGTTTAATATCAAGCTCTTCATTTATTAAATGAGCGCGCCCTGTCCTTAATACATACTCAGTTAATCCTCTTTCAGCTTTTTGTTCAGCCGGTTGAGGATCAACTTTATCAATCCAGTAAGGAAATGAAACAGTATCTGTTTCCTGATGGTACATTGCTATGTAAAAATTTTCTGCACGCATCAGTTCACTAATTGTCTTATGGATAAATTCAAAAAGCTCGCTTATTTTCATTTGCGCAGTTACTGCTGATGAAATTTTAAACATAGCTTCTTTAATTATTTCTGCTTTCTTTAAATCTGTAATATCTCTGGTAATTCCAAAAGTTCCATATACATTACCTTCTTCATCTAATAATGGAATCTTTGTCGTATTTGCCCAGGTTATTCTTCCATCCTGCCAAATTTCTTTTTCAATCTTGTTGATTATTGAAGTTTTATTTTTAATTATTTCTTCTTCATCCTGCTTAGCCGATAATGCGTGTTCATTGTGGAAAATATCAAAATCAGTTTTACCGATAAGTTCATCCAGAGATATTAAACCCAGCTTAGTTAAAGTTGCCTTGTTAGCTTTAATAAATCTACTGTCAAGATCTTTGAAATAAATAGAATCGGGGAGATAGTCCATAAAATATTGTTGTAGCCGTAGTTCTCTTAAAAATTTGGATTCAATTTCAAGTTTTTCGGATAAGTCTTTAACAATAACAAATTGAAACTTATCCGTATCTGAACCAATCAATCCAACACTTACAGATGCTGGTATGATCCTGTTTTTATTTTTATGGATAAGATCAATTTCATATTGATTAGGCACATCTTCACCGCTCAATCTTTTTCTGCCTCTTTCTAAAACACTTTCAATATCGTTTGGTGCAATCACTTCACTTAATGCAAGTTCATTCATTTCCTCTATTTGATAACCTAACATTTTAGCGAAATTACTATTTGCGTATCTGATTTTTTCATCTCTTATAAGGACTAAACCATCGGGAATAGTGCGAAAAAGAAAATCGTAATTATTCTGAAAAGCCGAAATCGTATCAGTATTAGCGATATCGGAATATTCCGAATTCACTGCAGAAATTTTATCAAAGGATGTAGTTGAAATATCATTCATTGTTGATTTTAACAGAAAGTTTTTATTTAATTCTCCATAAATCTTTGATTAAACTTATCGATAAACGTGCCATCAAAACAGTTGACAATAGTTGCAAAAATCAAATCCATAATGTCATTTAATAAATGCTTTAATTTTTAAGAAATTTTTACCTGCCAATAATTTTCCATTCGAGCCCGATTTGTATATATTTGCACCTGTTTTTGCGAAAAATTAGAAAGAATTATGCAGCAATTTAAGGATTTGAATCCAGCACAGCTGGCAGCTGTCGAGTATCTGGATGGGCCCCAAATGATAGTAGCCGGTGCCGGTTCCGGTAAAACTAAAGTATTAACTTATAAAATAGCCTACTTACTCAAGAAAAATTTTGCTCCCGAATCAATTTTGGCGCTGACTTTTACTAATAAAGCAGCCAACGAAATGAAGGAGAGAATAAAGGAACTGATTGGTAAAAAGGCTGATGATTTATGGATGGGAACTTTTCATTCTGTATTTGCTAAGATACTTCGCACTGAAGCAAAGCATATCAATTATAAAAGTAATTTTTCTATTTACGATACTATAGATTCAACATCTCTTGTTTCTAATATTATGACCGATCTGAATATTGATCTGGAAAATCTATCAACAAATTCAGTTAGACATAGAATCAGTTTTCTTAAAAATCATATGATTACCCCAAAGGAATTTAGAAATAAGCATGTAGGATCATTCCTTGAGGAAAAGATTGCTGAAGTTTATGTAGAGTATCAGAAAAGATTGATTGAATTTAATGCAATGGATTTTGATGATCTTTTACTTAAACCGATTGAACTTTTTAATGAGAAGAAAAATATTTTACAAAAATATAAATCCCGGTTTGAATATCTTCTTGTTGATGAATTTCAGGATACAAATAAAGCACAGTATGAATTATTGAAATTGCTGGTTTCAAGAAGCGGATTGATTTCAGTAGTTGGCGATGATGCACAAAGTATTTATAGCTGGCGTGGTGCCAACATTGGAAATATGAGAGATTTTGGAAAAGATTTTCCAAAGTACAAACTATTTAAACTTGAACAGAATTACAGATCAACTAAAATGATTTTAAAGGCTGCTGATTCTGTAATAAAAAATAATAAGGATCAGGTTCCCAAAACTCTTTGGACTGAAAATGAAGAAGGTGAACCGGTAATGCTTCTTAAATGCGCTGATGAAAAGGATGAAGCATCACAAATTTCCAAGTATATAAAACACGAGCTAACCAAGAAAAAATTAGTCTTTAACGATTTCGCAATTTTATATCGTACTAACTCACAATCGCGTGCAATGGAAGATATTTTCCGTCGAGAAAAAATTCCATACACAATTATAGGCGGCGTAGAGTTCTACAAAAGGAAAGAAGTAAAAGATGTTGTTGCTTACCTTCGCGTAATATCTAACCAGAACGATGAAGAAAGTTTGTTAAGAATAATGAACTTTCCGCAGCGAGGTATTGGAAGTACAACTGTTACACGAATGATCGCTTTTGCAAGGAAACATGATATAACTCTTTTCCAAACAATGGGTAGAGTTTTTGAAGTTATTGATATTAAAGAACGCATCCAGAAAAATGTTAAACAGTTTAAAACATTGCTTGATAAATATATTGGATTAAAGGATAAACTTTCCGTTGGTGAACTTACCCGTGCAATGGTCGATGATCTGGGTTTGATAAGAATGTTTAAAGAAGAAGCCACGCAAGAAGCTTTGCAAAGAATGGAAAACATTAGCCAGTTGTTGGCTTCCCTAAGTGAATTTTCTTCGACAAATGCTGATGCAAAACTAGAACAGTATCTTGAAGAAGTTTCTTTGATCGCTGATATTGATAATTACTCTGAAACAAAAAACTGTGTAACACTTCTAACTGTTCATGCAAGTAAAGGATTGGAATGGCCAATAGTCTTTGTCAGTGGATGCGAAGAAGATATTTTTCCCATAGCTACTAAGTTTTTGTCTGACGCTTCCGTGGATGAAGAGAGAAGATTATTTTATGTAGCTTTAACTCGTGCAAAGAAAAAAGCATATATTACTCACGCGCGTTCGAGATATAGATTTGGTGAAGTTGCCTATCAAAGCAGATCAAGATTTATTGATGAGCTAGATCCTACAGCTTATAAAGAAACAAATGGCGGACTTGGTAGAAAAGCTAATCGTAAAACAAAAAAAGAAATGTATTACGAGTATTTTGAAAAAGTTGAATATGAGAGTTTTGATCAGGATGGTGTTGCATTACGCGTAGGAAGCAGAGTAATGCATGATAAATTCGGTCTTGGAAAAGTTGTTGATGTTATTGGTAATGGAGATCAAACTAAAGCAACTGTGCACTTTGAGGGAAATAACGTTAAGCAATTAATGCTTAAGTTTGCTAAACTTAAAGTGCTGTAATACTAGTTATAAAAAGTAAATTAAATTTTTATTTAGGAGTTAAAATCAAATGTCTATCGCACCAAAAAAATTAGCTATTTTAGTCGGCGGGGGACCAGCACCCGGAATTAACAGTGTTATCGGTGCAGCTACAATTCGTGCTGCGGTTGAAGGCGTTGATGTAATCGGAATTCGTGATGGTTTTAAATGGATAATGCAGGGGGATATTTCGCATATCAAAGAATTAAATATTCAAAATGTAAGTCGTATTCACTTTAGAGGTGGATCATATATTGGTATCTCAAGAGCTAATCCTACAAAAGATCCTAAACATTTGGAAAACACTGTAACATCTTTACTAAGACTAAATGTTGATAAACTTATTACCATTGGCGGTGATGATACAGCTTTTAGTGCATTGAAAGTAAATGAAATGGCTGCAGAGAGAATTAAAGTTGTGCACGTTCCCAAAACAATCGATAACGATCTTGATCTGCCGCACGGTATACCGACATTTGGATTTCAAACAGCAAGACACATTGGAGTTGAAGTAGTAAAAAATTTAATGGTTGATGCACAAACAACTTCCCGCTGGTATTTTGTTATTTCTATGGGAAGAAAAGCAGGGCATCTTGCACTTGGTATTGGTAAAGCAACAGGGGCAACACTTACACTTATACCGGAAGAATTCGCAAATAAGAAAATTAAATTCAGTCATATAGTTGATATTCTTGTTGGCGCAATCATAAAAAGATTAAGCTACGGCAAACCTGATGGTGTTGCAATTATAGCTGAAGGATTAGTTGAACATCTTGATCCAACTGATCTTGAATCTTTAGTTGAAGTTGAAAGAGATGCACACGATAATATCAGAATAGCTGAAATTAATTTTGGCGAAATATTAAAATCTAAAGTTCAGGAAAGACTTAAAGAGTTTGGATTAAAAGCCACTGTTGTTGCAAAAAATATTGGATATGAATTAAGATGTGCCGATCCAATTCCGTTTGATATGGAATATACAAGAGATTTAGGATTTTCTGCTGCGCAATTTATTCTTGAAGGTGGAAGTGATGCCATGGTATCAATTCAGAATGGAAAATTTGTTCCTATGTACTTTAAAGATATAATCGATCCTAAAACTTTAAAGACAAAAGTTAGAATGGTAGATCCAGCATCAGAAAGTTTTTACATTGCAAGAAGATACATGCTGAGATTGAACCAAGCAGATTTTGATGATCCGCACGAACTTGCTAAACTTGCAGCCACAGCAGGCATGTCGATTGAAAAGTTTCAAAAGACTTTTGAATATCTGATAAAGAATGATTTACTCTATCAGTTTATTGATGAAGGGAAATTTAAAATCGCATCTGCAGAATCAAATCTGGCGCATAGAATTGCTGCTGAAAATGGGAAAAATGATGACGATGATTAATCAAGCTTGATGATCTAAAATTTTAACAAACCCGAGCGGTCACACTCGGGTTTTTTTATTTACTTCTTATTCTGTGTTTTAAAAACTTTGTAGAATGAAATTGTTACTAATGTTATTATTATTCCCCACGCTAAAACTAAAAAAATTATACCGTTCGTTGTTAATCCCATTATTTAACCTCGCTATGATTATTTTCCCAGGCTTTTTTAACTAAAAACATTATTATAACTGCAATGGCAGCCATTAAAATTCTTGCACCCCAAATGTAAGGAACGTTATCCGGAACTGCATTTTGCAATAGCAGAGTAGGTATAGCACTCTGAAATAACCACCAAGCCATTAGAATAGTTAAAATAACCGGAGTGACATACTTCATAACATAGTAGAAGAACATAGGTATTTGGATATCACCTCCATCGTTCATTTCTTTCCACGCTTTATCTGCCCCGAAGACCCACATAAATAAAATTGTTTCGATAAGAGCAAAGACTACTAAGCCGAAAGTACCAGCCCAGTAATCCATTTCATCTAAAAATCCATATTTCAAAAAGAATATTACAAACTGAACCGCAATAAGCACGGCAATCGCTAAAGCTGTAACAGCTTTCTTCCTATCCATTCCAAATTCGTCTTCAAGAAAAGCTACAACAGGTTGACCCATTGCAACTGAAGAAGTTATTCCCGCGAAGAAGAGAAGCAGGAACCACATAAATCCGAACACCTCGCCCATTGGAAAATGTTCACTTCCAAAAATTATCGGCATTGAAACAAAACCAAGATTAAAAGCTCCGCCCTGTGCAATCTCTTTTGTCGCTTCTAATCCGAAGAAAGCAACTGCAACAGGAATAGCGATTGAGGCGCCAAGGATAACTTCGGCAAATTCATTCGTTGAAGCAGTAGCTAATCCAGAGAGTACAATATCGTCTTTCGGTTTTAAATAGCTTGCGTAAGCATGAATTGTTCCCATTCCAACAGAGAGTGTAAAAAATATTTGTCCCGCTGCGGCAAGCCAGATGTTTGGATTACCGAGTGCAGAAAAATCAGGATTCCAGATAAAAGCAAAACCATTTGCAACTGAGTTTTCAGGAAAGGCAGGATCAGGTGTTCCTAGTGTAAAAATTCTTACAGCAAGAATGGTTGCAAAGATGAATAGCAGCGGCATAGCAATCTTTGCAAGTTTTTCTATCCCCTTAGAAATTCCTTTATATAAAATAGCAAAGTTTAGAGCAAATGTTAGCAGCATTAAAAGATACGCTGGTAAGATAGATGTAAATGTTTGTGAAGTTGTAATTCCCTGATAGCTTGAAAGGAATCCTGTCATGGTTTCTCTGGTTTCATTTGAATATAATCCAAGTATTGAAAATAAGCTAAACCCAAGAGTCCAGGATTCTATGTAGGTATAATAAATCAGGATAGTAATTGAAATGAATAATCCCAGAGCCCCAAAATATTTTGCAAGTTTATTTTTCCAGAGAACATCAAACATTCCGGGAGCACTTCCGTGTCTAAATTTTCCGCCATGTCTTCCAATTCCCCATTCAATCCACATTAGGGGAATGCCGAGAAGAAGGAAAAAAATAAAATATGGAATCATAAAAGCACCACCGCCATTTTGTGCTGCCTGAACAGGGAATCGAAGAAAATTTCCCAATCCTACAGCATTGCCAGCTACGGCTAAAATCAGGCCTATTTTCGTTCCCCATTGCTCACGTTCTCCGCCTAAAGACATCAATCCTCCTGGAAGTTAAGGAATTTCAGAAAATTTACGTATGAATATGAAAACTTTAGTGGTTAATATCAAATAAAAACAGGATCGATTAAAGTGTTTTAGCTCAAAAATTATATCTGAATAGAAAAAAGTTCATTTATAGTTTTTATTCTTTAGTATGTAATTAGTAAATTCGCACCGTCAAATAAAATAGGATATGAAATGGCGAAAAAATTCGTTTCCAATAAAGATGAAACTGTAAGAATGTTTAAGAGTGATTTTATGGAATCTCTATCCAGAGTGCATCCTGCAGTTCCATTGATAATTTTTGTTCCCGTTATACTTTATATGTTATACTTATCAATCTTTCATTTTCAAATTAAAGTTTTATCTATCGCAGGATTGGTTGTTTTCGGATTATTCATATGGACAATTACAGAATATCTTCTGCATAGATTTGTTTTTCACATGGAACTAAAAAGTAAAATTGGTGCAAGAATACATTTTATTTTTCACGGTGTTCATCACGATTATCCAAGTGATTCCAGAAGATTGGTTATGCCTCCTTCTGTCAGTATTCCACTTGCAACTTTGTTCTTTTTTCTATTTAGATTTTTAATTGGTGAAGTTTCAGTAATTCCATTTTTTGCAGGATTTTTAACCGGCTATCTTTTTTACGATATAACCCATTATGCTGTTCATCATTTTAATATGCATAGTAAATTCTGGTTAGCAATAAAAAATCACCACATCAAACATCATTTTCAAGATCCAGATAAGGGATATGGAGTTAGTTCTCCAATATGGGACTATGTTTTCAGAACACAGTATGGTAGTAAAGACGAGCAAAAAGCATAAAAAATTATTTTAGTTCTGGCAATTAACAGGAGATTAAAATTATTAATAATGGATTTGTGAAATTTTTCTTTTTTCTAATTTTTTTCATTTCGCAAATTATTTTTGTTAACTGCCAGACTTCCATTTCTGATACTATTTACATCCGCACGAATCAAGTTGGTTTCTTACCAGAAGATTTAAAAACTGCCGTCATACTTTCAAAAACAAATCTAGCAGGAAAACCATTTTATATCTTGGAAAACAGTTCGAGCGAAATAAAATTTGAAGGCAGCATTACAAATTCTGCATCTGTTTATGGAAATTTTAATTTTTGTTATGAAATTGATTTTACAATTCTTAATACAGTTGGTAGATACAAACTAAAACTATTAGATACCGAATCTTATCCGTTTGAAATTGGTAACTCAATATTTAATAATGTACGCGATTCACTTAGTCTTTTCTTCAAGGCACAACGCTGTGGACCAACTAATCCAATATTACATCAGCCTTGCCATCTTTCAGATGCGTTTAAATTAGTTGGTTATAAAGATTCAACTGCACGAGATTTAACAGGCGGCTGGCATGATGCCGGCGATTATGTAAAATTTCTAAAGACCACTGCTTACACAACATATCTTTTAATGTTTAGTTATGAATTTGATTCGCAAAAATTTGGATATGATTTAGATAAGAATAATGTTCCAGATATTTTAGAAGAAGCAAAAGTCGGGCTAGATTGGCTGTTAAGATGCAATGTGGATGATCAAACTTTAGTATCACAAGTCCAGAATGAAACCGATCATAACATTGGATGGCGATTACCTGAAAATGATAGTTTACAGTACGAGCGTCCTGCTTTTGTAAGTATTGGTAAAAACATAATTGGCATTTATAGTGCAACTCTGGCTCTTGCATCCGAAATATGGAAAGAAAAATTTTATGATGATAATTTCGCATCTACTTGTTTAATAACCGCAGAAAAATTCTATGCTTTAATAGATAATGTTCAGGATATTGACACAACATTTTCAAATCATTATCCTGAAAAAGATTTTAACGGAAAATTAGCACTTGCATCCATAGAATTATATAACAGTACTAAATCTGAAAAATATTTTAATGCGGCATTGGACTATGGTAAAAAAGCTGCTGCGGATTTTTGGTGGAGCGTTGGCGATATTAACTCCTTAGCACACTACAAAATTGCTCTCCACAATCCGGATTTTGCAAAATTTATTTATCAAAATTTAAAGCACTCTAAAGAAAGAAATAATCAATCTATTTTGCGCGAAGGATTAGAATATTCCTGGGGAACAACAAATGGCTTGCTTGGAGTATGTTTACAATCAATTCTTTACAATAAATTAACCGGTTCAACCGAGTTCGATTCATTAAATATTTTTCAGCGCGATTATATCCTGGGAAGAAATCCCTGGGGAGTAAGTTTTATCTACAATATCGGAACAAATTTTTCTAAAGATTTACACTCACAAGTTGCCTTCTTTAATAAAGGATATTTACCAGGCGCACTAACTGCGGGTCCCGCACCTTCAGATCTTTTATCAAATTATAAGATTCAGAGGTTAAAGACTGATAATGAATTTAATTCAAACCAGATTAAATATTTTGATGATAGGATGGATTACATTACTAATGAACCCACGATAGTAGGAAATGCAACAGCTCTTTTTGTTTTTGGCTGTTTCAGCAAATAAATGCTTCTAATTTTGTCTATAAATCTTTGAAAATATCAAAAATTTTGCTTGTTACATTATAATACAACTTAGTATTTTTGTCTCTGTTTATTCAAGATAAACGCCTTTTTTAGCCATTTAATGAGCGTAATCAAACTAACCAAGCGGTATAATTATTGGTAAATTCTTGAAAAATTAAACTATGAAAAAAAGCGTTCAATTATTCCATACCGGTATTCCAATCGTTGATAGCGCCTGGGGAGGATTCTATCACGGAGGAACTTATTTATTAGTTGGTGAAAAAAAATCCGGCAAAACCTTACTTAGTCTTCAGTATGCCGTTGAGGCTGCAAAGAATAAGGAAGTTTGTCTTTTCTTCACAAACTCTCGCCCTAAGGATTTGATGATTCACGCTGCTTCAATTGATATTGATCTTGAAAACTATATAAATCAGAATACAATTATTGTTGTTCGTGTAGCGCAGCCAACAGAAACTACAGATTTTAAAAGCCGCGATGAATTTTTAAGTGATTATCTAAGTGATATTATTTCTGTTGTAAGTCAGTATCATCCAACTAGAATTATTTTTGATGAGTTAACGCCATACGTTGAATATGAAAATCTTAATAACCTAAGAGATGCATATGGCTCGATGATCGAGTCAATTGAGGATTTGGGTATTACTAGTTTATTTATTTTAAGAGAGCCTGCAGTTCAATCTTCGAAAATGATTTTTAATGTTTTAAATTCTTTTGCAACCGGCGTGATTCAACTTCATAAATCAGAAGACAGCGAAGAACAGCAGCCAGGTGTAATTGATATAACACCTAATATCGGGCACACTGAAGGAAAATTTAAGGCGAACTATTTTATTGAACCTTACAAAGGGATCACAACTGACTTTAAAATTACAAAAAGATCAACAGGTGAAAACGTTTTCCCTGAAATAAAAGAATTGATGCCTAATAAAACCAGTGGAGTAAATACGCCGGATTATTTAGTTCCCAATATTTACAGCGTAAATGATTTTAAATTGATTGTAAATAATCAGATTGCCCTTTTTAAAACAACGGGGCAGATGTTTACTATTTTGTTACTCAGGCTCAATCCGATAGTACAATCGAAACCACAAATTACATTTGATCAATTAAGCTATTCTGTTAAACAGGCTGCTCATAAGAAGGATAAAATTTGTACGATAGATGAGAAAATTTTTATCCTAATAACAAATTCTGATGATAAACTAATAGATGCATTCATCTCAAAAGTTCATCAAAAGTTAAATGCCAGTGGTATCGCTAATGTATCATATCTGATGTTGAAGGTAAATGATTCAATGAGCAGCGCTGACGATGTATTTAAAGAATTTGATAGTGAAATTTCCAGAACTCAATTAAATCAGAGATAGAATTGACTATAAAAGATGAAATTATTTTTCTATCAATTACTTTTGCTGTGTTTAACTTTTTTTGCCGCATATTTATTTCCCCAAGATAACAACTCTCTTAAGTTCAAATCGGAAGCACTTCAATTAATTAACTCAGGACGTTACGGTGAAGCAATTGATGTATTGAATAAATTTGTTTCCGCAAATCCTAATTCCGCAGATGGATTTAATTTGCGCGGCACCTGCTACGAAAAAAGAGGTAATTATGAATATGCTGTCTATGATTTTAGAACAGCTAGAAAACTTAAACCAAATGATGATGAGATCTCATCAAATTTAAATAGAGCAACTTCCGATTGGTACAAACTTCTTTACAATAAAATAGAAGGGCATAAAAGAGAAATAGCTATCAATCCTAACATTGCTAAAAACTATCTTGAAATTGGGAAGTGTTATAAAAATTTAGGCAACTGGAGCGAGGCTGAGATTTGGTATGATACCTATCTTGAAAAAGAAACCGCTTCATCTGATGAAATTTTGAGATATACTGAAATACTAGCAAAGAACAATCATATTTCTAAAGGCGAACCAATATTAAAATCTTATACACAAAGTTTTCCGGATGATCACAGATTGTGGTCAAGATATGGTTACTTTACTCTGTGGCTGGGTAAAAATAAAATTGCCATTGATGCATTTACTAAATCTTTGGAGATACGACCTTACTTTAAGGAAGCAATGGATGGACTGGATCTTGCAAAAGGGAAAGGATATATTTATTCAATCAACGATACTACTTCGCGATTTAATTACGGGATGCAGCCGCCCGCAAAGCAATATGAAATTGATAGATTATTTCGAGTACTAAAAAATAATCCTGATGATAGCGAGAGTAGATTTAAATTAGTTGAAGAGTTAGTCTCTACGAGCCGATATGAAGAAGCTTATGAACAATTACAAATATTATCTGTAAACTTTTCTGATCAGGACAGATTTAAAGATTTGTGGTTAAAAGTAACCACTTTAAGGAAGTCATATTATGCGGATCGAATAAGATTTTATGAGGAACAGTTACATAAAGATCCCTCAAACAAAGAAGCACTTTTAGAATTAGCAAAATATTATTCATACAATCAGGATTACACTTTAGCTGCAAATCTTTACAGAAGTTACTTATTGAAATATCCAAATGATTATGAAGTGAAGTTTCAATTAGCCCAGATTTTAATGTGGCAAAATAATCTTTGTGAAGCATCTGAAATAGCAAATGAACTTATTATTTCATCACCCGATAATAAAAATTATTTACTGTTGGCTGCACAAATAAATTATTGGTTAGATCAGGATTTACTTTATACGCAATCGCTTTTTGAAAAAGTATTAGTACTTGATCCCAAAAATCTGGATGCAATGTATGGCTTATCAAATATTTATTTGCGCGGCAATAATCTTGCTGATACCGAAAAACTGATAAATGAAATTTCTTTGATTGATAGTTCTTCTCAAAAATTTATTTTGCTGCAAAAAAGTTATGAAAATGCTAAACAGCAAAATGAATTGGTTGAATCATATAAAATATTGGAAGAAGCAAGATTGTTTTCTTCAAAAGGCGATTATGATTCTGCAATAGAATCTTTTAATAAATATTTAGTGCATTACCCGAATAATAAATTGGTTAAACTTGAGTTGGCAAATGCTTATGTTTCAAATTCAGAGCTAGATAAGTCAATAAAAATTTACGATGATTTGTTAAAATCTGACAGCGATTATGAATTAGAAAAACAGCGTGCAAAAGTTTATCTATGGAATGGTGATTCGCTTTTAGCGCTTAAAGAGTTTAGAAAGTTAAATCAAAAATATCCTGATGATATTGAAACAAAGCTCTTTCTGGGTGATTCTTATCTGCAGAATGGGCAAGTGCAAAATGCAAAAATTATTTACGAAGATTTATTACTTAAATCTCCGGATTCTCATATAATCAAAACACGTTTAGGCTGGATAGGAGGGAGTGATAAATTTTCGTTTGAAAAATTTCCGACTTACATCCAATTAATTCCCAGAGCATCCTATTTTGTTGATAATACAGATTTTAGTTATTCAAACTACGGTCTTGGTTTTGATTTTGGTGCAACAAATTTTCTTGCTCTTGGATTTTCAGGGGCGCGTGGTACTCTTTCATCCGCTGATAATGATCTGAGGTTTAATCAAATAAAAGGATCTGTTTATATAAAGTTTAGCGAAATATTTTCAGGCACAGGAAGCTTTGGACAGACATATTTTGCAAACGATCAAAAAGAAAATATTATTGAAGTCTCGCTTACTGCAAGTAAAAAAAATATTTTTAATGTTACTGCATTTATGAATTATTCTGATGCAGCATTTATACTCTACTCTCCATTTTTAGTCAGCACTAGATTGAATGCTTATTATTTTGGTCTTAGTGGTGAATACAAGTTTAAAAATAATTTAGTTGTTTCGGGAAGATATGGTTATTTAGATGTTTCAGATGATAACTCAGGTAATTTATTTGTTGCAAGATTGGGTAAGGTTTTTGAATCAGATATCACCGCTGGTTACGAGTATTATTTCTATTCATTTAAAAATGAAACTCAGCTTTATTGGAGTCCAAAGAATTTCGAATCTCATTCTCTCTGGGCAGATTGGCTCCTTTATAAAGATGATTCTTTTGATTTTAATATTGGCGGTAAGGTTGGATTAATTCCGCAAAATGATTTTATTCTCTCTGAATTTTATGCCTCTATAAACTATAAAATCGTTCAAAATCTTCTATTGCAGGCTAAGTTTTTTACGGGAAGTTCATTCAGATCAAATACTGGCTATCGCTCAAATTCAATACAGGCAAGTTTAATCTGGGGTTTGTAATCGTTTTAGAAAAGATTTTTGTTGCTAAAACTCAATTATCACCCTTGTTTGATAATGATACAGATTAAATTAAAGTCCAATATTGGTAACATCAGTCTAGGGATTTAATCATAAAAAAAAGTTAAATAAACTAAAGATAATGGCATTATTATTGAAAATTTAACGCAAACCATCAACCGGATACATGAAGATAAATCAGCTAGTCGACCGTGCTATAATTACTATTTCAAACCGGGAAGATGAAAAAAAAGGAGAAAACCTCGAGCAAAAATATTTACGAAGAATACTAGTCAGCGGCATTGTTTCTCTTTTACTTATTTTAGTAATCGTCTATACTTTACCGTACACTATTCTATCATACAGTTCACTTTTTGAGTATTCAACGATTATTGCTCTTGTCATTTTTCTTTTCATACTTCTTGTAAGATATTTTGCCATTTTGGTTATGGCATATTTATATCTTAACGAGTATACTTTTCTTGATAGCAATGGTTACGCTCCTTTTGTCTCAATCATTGTTCCTGTTTTTAATGAAGGAACGATAATTAGAAAATCTATTTTGTCTTTATTAAAGCTTGATTACCAGAACTATGAAATAGTTATTGTAAATGATGGATCAACTGATGATACAAAACAAGTTGCAGAAGCTATGGTTGGATTTCAGGATGGAAAGTACGGCAAAATAAAAATTTCATTAATCAATCAGCCCAATTTGGGTAAAGCTCGTGCATTAAACGCTGGCATATACTATTCAAAAGCTGATTTTGTTCTTTGTATGGATGGAGATTCTCAGCTTGCACCGGAATCTGTTAAAGTAGCAGTAAGACATTTTAAAGATCCCAAAATTGGTGCAGTTGCTGGTAATGTAAAAGTTCTTAACAGAAAAAGATTTTTTACAGATCTTCAAGCATTGGAATATATTGAAGGATTAAATATGGCTCGTAGTGCACAGAGTTATATTAAACTTGTAAATATTATACCCGGTCCGATTGGGATTTTTAGAAGAAAAGCAATTGAGCAAGCTGGATTTTACTCAAGTGATACTTATGCAGAAGATGCAGATTTAACGCTGAAAGTTTTAGCAAAAGGCTGGAAGATTTATTATGAACCGAAATCTATTTCTTATACCGAAGCACCAATTACTTTGCAGCAGCTTCTGAAGCAAAGATATAGATGGACAAGAGGGATCCTTCAATCTTTGCGAAAACATAAAAAGATGATGTTTAATCCCACCGTAAATTTAGGGCATACATTTATTTTGTGGGTGATGTCTTATGAGGCTCTTATTTGGCCAACAATGAATATTGCGGCAAATGCATTTTTTATTTTTGCAGCATTGTTTTTTGGATTCTCGCACTTAATTTTTTTCTGGTGGGCAGGTTTAGCAATTCTTGATCTTGTTACGGCGCTTTATTGTGTTGCTGTTGAAAAAGAAGAATTTAGGTTGATCTGGTATGCGATCATTTACAGAATGTTTTTTATTTTAATTATAGATATTTGTAAGACTATGTCAACTATTGAAGAATTTCTTGGAATCAGAATGACATGGGGAAAATTAGAGCGAAGTAATTCACTTAAATCAGACACTATTGCTGTTAATACTAATTAGGAATTTAAATGGAACTTATCCCGATATTATCTACTATTATTCTCGTGGCAACAATATGTACTTTCATATTGGCAATCGGGGCATATATCCTTTATAAAGTCCGTGAGGGTAAGCCGCAATACGGATATCAAACTAAACCCGCATCAGTGCAAGGTGAACTAGTTGTTCCATCTCAAGTTGTCTATACAAAAGATAGTGCTACCGTTAAAAATGTGGAACCCGGAATTACAAGAGAAGAATACACAAAACAGCATCAACCATCACAATCCAGATATACACCTGAGCCGCGCGGCTATAAAATAGAAGAAGAAAAAGTAGAAAAGAAAAAAGTTCGGGTTAAGCCGCAAGAAAAATTTAGTGATGAGAACAAATTCCTGAAGTACACTTCTGATGGGTATATACCTACTCAGGAAGATAGAAATTCAGGGGAAATAAAGTGGCGGTAAAGAATTTTTTTGGTATAAGGATAAATCAATTTTTTATCTTTGTTTCAGGCATCGTTATACTCATCTCAGCGATTCTTGTATATTATTTTATTCTTCGTGGAATCTACGGCAGGTTTGACACTTCAGAAATTCTTCCCAACAAAAATATCATTGAGGATTTTTTGTTTGGTAAAGAACCGGAAATTGCAATTCTATATTCCAGATACACAGAAAACACATTACCAGTCGGCAGCACATGGTTAAATGATAACATATCTACCTGGAAAAAGTTTTTGGATAATCTTAATCTTAAATATGAAATAATTTCAGATCAGAAAATCGAGAATGGTGAACATCAAAAATATAAATTGATTGTTCTGCCCGGCACCAAATCTTTAAGCGAAAAAGAAGCCTTGCAGATAAAAAGATATTTAGAAAATGGCGGAAGTGTTTTTGCTACTGGAGGCATTGGTTCTTACTCCAATGATGGTAAGTGGCGTGGATGGGAGTTTATTAATCAAGTATTTGGTTTACAATATTCTCATGAACTAAAACCCGATGAGTTTTCCAAAATTCATACTGTGTGCGGAAGTTTACCAATAACAGCTAATATTCCAACCGGATTTCCACTTAAAGTTGCAACCTGGGATAGACCAATGGCTGTTGAAGTGTTGGATCCCAGAACTACCCAAGTAAGCTTCTGGTACAACTACAGAATGGATGATGGGCTTGTGCGTGAAGAGATTAAAAAATCTGCAGGGATTGCTTATGGAAATTTTGGTAAGGGCAGATTTATGTGGATGGGATTTGAACTAAATTCTATAATCGGCGTGCAGGAAGACTATGTATTTTTCGAAAGACTTTTTAATAATTCCATTAAATGGTTAATGTATTTTCCTATTGCGTACGTTAGAGATTGGCCAACCGGATACGAGGCTGCTGCATTTATTGCTCCCGTGCTTACAAACGATGTTGATAACATTAATAATATTTTGCCTATCATGAAAGATGAAGGAATTTCAGGAACCTTTTTTGTTGATCCTGTAGTAGCTGAAAATAATAGAGAACTTGTAAGAAAAATTTCTGCTTACGGCGAGATAGCAGCACTAGTTGATATTGGTTATTTAGCATCAATCAATGATAAGTTTAATAAGCTTAATACTTACAAAGAACAGTTAAATAAATTAAATAAAGCAAAAGAAAAGCTGGAAAAAATTTCATCAAGCAGTGTAACGGGTTTTTTACCATACTATGGTTTGTTTGATCAGAATACATTAAATGCTGTTATTAACTCCAACTATAAATATGTTCTTACGGATTCACTCACCGATCGTTCGGTTCCTAATACAATAATTCGTGGAGACAATCGCATTGTTACAATGACAAAAACAGCTCGTGATGATTATGAGATTATACGAGACTTTGGACTAACTCTACCGCAATTTCAGTTTTATACTTATCAGGAAGATCTTGATCGTGTATTATTTGAAGGTGGTATGTATGTCTTAAAACTTCATACTGAATATCAGTGCAGAAGTGATTACGCAAATGTTGTAAAAGATGTAATTAAAGATCTTAAAAAGAAAAAATTCTGGATTACAACTGCGAGTGAAATTCAAAAGTGGTACGAAAAAAGAGATTATATAGAGATTAAAGCCGATCGAAGAGGCAAAACTCGTGTTGCATTAAAAGTTTCTAATCCTGGCATTGAATCGATAAATAATTTGGTAATAGATCTTGATCTAAACGACTTTGCACAAAATATTACTATCGGATCTGAAATTATTGGGACAAAAACTGCAAGTGTTAAGCATACTTCAGGCTCGCAAATGGTGTATTTGTTTATAGATGATTTAAAACCAGGCGAATCAAGACAATATTATATTGATTATGATCAGGTTGCATTGTGAACCTAAAAAGCATAGAAAAAATATTTTTTGTTCTATTCATCTTATCGGCATTTTTATTTCCACAGGGAATAATTGTAAGCCAGCCGCGAATTGCAATCCTTTATTCTGAATTAACAGAAAAAATTGATTATTCAAATTCAAATAAAATAATTGATGTAATTACCGCCTGGGAATTATTCTTGATGCAGGAAAATATTCCATACGCAGTTATTTATGATGATGATCTAGAATCTGGAATTGAAGATGATTTTGATATCCTGATTTTACCATCTGTAAAATACATCTCCGATAATCAGTTTGAAGAGTTACAAAAATTTTTAGGTAATGGCGGATCAATTATTTCATCAGGATCAAAATTATTTTTTCTACAGAATCGGTTAAGTGAATACCAGAATCTTGAAGCACTTTTTGGATTAAGTAATTTAGAAGCAACCCCATCAGATAATATTACTTTTCTTCATTCAATAATTCCAAATCATCTAAATCAATTTAAATTAGACGGGGAAATAGTTTTACAAATCACGAATAAAAATCAAGCATTATTCTGTGATATAATTAAGAATAATACCTCGGCTTACGGCTATATCGTTAATAATAAAGAAGCAAATTCAAACAAATCTTCTATCATATATGGGACAGTTGGAGCAGGCAGATTCTTATGGACTGGATTTGATATACATGATGTAATTGGTGGATCTGGAGATTTATGGGAATTTAAAAGATTGTTATTAAATTCTTTAAACTGGATGGATAACAAAACAGATATTTACACTGAAAACTTTATTGAGAATTTATCTTCTCCTGTTATTGTAAATCTTCAACATAATAATGCACTTGAACCGGAATTGATCGATGTTTTACAAAAAAATAATATTAAACCTAATCTTATTGTTAATTCTGATCAAAGAGTTTTGAAAGAAATTATAAATAATTTTAGCAGTGATGAAATTATTCTTGATTTATCACAAAATAATTTATTAACCCCAAGTGCAGCTTCAGTTTTAATTGATAATTTTAACAAAGAATATTCAGTTAGTTTATCAACAATTATCGTTCAAAAACAATTTCTAAAAAATATCGATTTAAATTTGATACAAACTGCCGGCATAAATAAAGTTCTTTATATTGAACAAGTTCCTGGAATTCCTAAATCCATTAATAAAGATTTTTTAGCTATTCCAATTGTAAATTTTGGATCCGACCCGACTTCAAGCAATGTTATTAATTTTTTGAATTACAATCCTAAAGTTGATTGTGAAGTTAATGCTGAGAATGAGTTGCTGGAAAAGATCAATCAATTAAAATTACAGCAATTTAATTTTATCACTCTTAATGAATTGGCAAAATGGTGGAACGTAAGAGAACGAATAACTTCTGAAATCAAAATTATTTCAGATACAGAAATGGAGTTATTAGTAGCTAATAAAAGCTCTGTCGTAATCAATGGTTTGAATATTTTTCTAAATATAACAAATAAGATTGACAGAAAAACTTTAACAATTTCTCTTAATAACTCTTTGCTGGAATATTATTTTGATAATACTTCGGGCGCTGTTGTGATAAGATTAGATAAGATTCCACCGAGCTCCTTAAGTAAGATTAAAATTAATTTTGCATTGGATTAGTACTATATATGTTAACCATAATCCAACAAAATATTAAGCACTTGTTACGATTCAGGAAATATACATTAACAGTCTTAATAATTACTCTGTTTACTTTAGTACAGTCTTGCGCTGATCTATCTTCTGATCCAAATCAGAATTCTAATGGATCAAATTCTAAAATTAAAATTACTTCTCCTTCAAACAATGGAAATTTAATGGAAGGCAATAATGAAATTATTTATTCCATTGCCCAACCGTACTCAATTAAATTTCTTGAACTTTATATCGATGGCGTATTTATAAAAAATATTCCGCCGAATGAAAACGGCACAGCTCCCAAAGTGAACATTTTTTTTGATTCGACAGATACCGGTCAAAAGATTAGTTTATATTTAATCTATTATGATACTGATGGTACATCTCAGAAAAGTAATACTGTTACATCGTTAGTAATAACAAATGATTCTAGAGTACCATTTAAACCTTATAATTTAGCTTTACTTAAATTAAGTGAGAGTTCTGTAAATATAAGTTGGAAAGATTCTTCTCGGTATGTTGAGAAGTATGAACTCTGGCGAAAAATAAATTTAGATGGTGAATATTTGTTGCATCAAGAGCTATCAGGCAAATCCTTTAATACAAACGATGAAAATTTGGACACTACTAAAATCTATTTTTATAAAATTCGTGGATTTAAAAATTCAGGTTACTCAGATTTTAGTAATGAAGTAAATACTGCTGGAATAATTACTTCGGGAAACATTTATCCGCCTACAGATCTTTATGCAACTCTATCCGGTATCTCCAATATTATTCTAAATTGGAAGGACAACAGTGATAACGAAAATTATTTTTCAGTTCAGAGAAGTTTAATCGGTGGAATGTTTACCGGAATTGCTGCGTTAGCTAAAAATACGACTTCATATAAAGATTCAGGTAGTGGACTTACAGTTGGCTCTACCTATCTTTATAGAATAGTTGCCTACAGCAACGAAGATTCTGCAATAAGTAATACAGTCAGTATAAAAATCACATCAGAAATTTTAATACCGCCAACTAACCTTACAGTAAGCTACAATAGTGCTATAAGATTGGTTCAATTAAATTGGAATAGTTCAGATAATAATATTTTGTATTTTGATATAGAAAGAAAAACGGATTCAGGTTCCTTTAATCTTTTACGAAGGATTGATGCAGTTAATAATTATTATTTCGATTTTACAGTGGAGACTAATAAAGTTTACTCTTACAGAGTTAGAGGATATGATTCAAATCGTTTTTCCGAATATTCAAATGAAGTTACAATCTCAACATTTTAATTAAGTGGCTTTAAGCAGGTGGAAATAAAAAATAAAGAGTGGATTGATATTCTTGGCAGAAATTCCGATTACCATGGTGATCCGCTTATTATTTTAGATGATTCATTCGAGATAATTTTTACAAATCACAAAGCCCAATCACTTTTTAGCATTGATGATTATCATATTACTTTAGAACAAGTTTTTGAGAAAGATTCGGTTCAACTGTTAACCGATTATATTGGTCCTGTGATCAATAAGTTTCAAAAAAAAATTATTAATAGTACTTCACTTAATATAAAATCAGGTAACATTGTTACTTATGATTTATCGATAGAGCCTCTTCAGACAGATGAAAATATCTATGCAATTCTAGTTTTCAGAAGTAATGAAAATATTAATCTTGATAGCTTTTTAAGTAGAATTAAAATCTCATCTGCTCAAGGATCCTTGACTACTGAAAGTGATCAAGTGAAAATTTTAATTTCTGAATTGCAAGCCTTAGCCCCATTTACGGTTGTTTCCTTAAAACGAGTTCAAAATATTATTGATCAGTTTGATTATCCAATATGGATTAAAGATATTGAGAATAATCTGATCGCAATTAATAATAATTATGCAGGCAAATTAGGAGTTGAAAATTCCTTTGCAGCGGGTAAAAAACATGAGACATTTTTACCGCCCCATCTTAAGTCAATTTATAAAATGCTTGATGAGTACGTAATCCTCAATTCAAGGCAAATAATTTTAGAAGGATTTAGCAAAAAACTTAAAAATTTTGAAGTTATTCAAAGTATAATTCAGGTTCCGCTGATAGATAATTTTAACCGGATACTTGCAATAATTGGTCTAATTGTTGATTATAAGTATGATTATTATAACTTTTGGGGCGAAAAGGAATTCTATAATGCGTTTATTAATAATTTTCCTAAGGCTGCAGCATTAATAAATATTGATGGAATAATTAAGGGAAGTAATTATAAATTCAAAGAATTCTTTGCGATAAATAAAGAGCAAAAAGTTGATCTAAGAATTGATGCAATTTTTCCTGTAGATGTTGTAAAAAAAATTAATTCATTCATCCAGAATGATCTTACAGAAGAAACTATTTCGTTCATGGATGAGATAAATTTTTCAGATAATTCAAAAACTAATGATCAACTTCTGTTAATAAAAATACCGAATGTAGAAAAAGATAGTTCACAAATTTTTGTATCGATAGAAACCAGGAGTGAAAAAGCAAATTCTGAATTTGAACTCCAAAATATTTTAATGCATAGAGGAACAATGTTCGAAATCTTAATTGAAAAAAATCCTGAACCAATATTTGTTTATGATAAAGAAAATCTAAGATTTCTTGAAGTAAACAATGCTGCTGTTAAATTATACGGTTACAGCCGTGATGAATTTCTTCAGATGGATCTAACGGATCTTTATGCCCCGGAAGATATTCAAACATTACTTGATTCTTTTGGAGATGAAGCGTCGGAAGCAAGATTTAGTAAACCGTTTAGACATAGAAGAAAAGATGGTTCAAATGTTTTAGTCGAGATAAGCAAAACTACTTTTAAGTTTAATGATAGAGAAGCTCACTTTAATATCGTTAAAGATATTACCGATACTGTTGAAAAAGATAAACAGTATCAAATGCTTAAAGTTATCTTTAATAAATCTGAATTGATGGTATTTGGTACAGATGCTTCTGGTTTTATAAAATTTGTGAATAATAACGTTTCTAAAAACCTTGGTTACACTAGTGAAGAAATGCTTCAGTCATCTTTTGCAAGTCTTGTTGACGATGATGATCGGGGGTTTGTAAATACTTCGATATTTCAATCACATATTAAAGACTCCGTTGTGCTTGAATCGAAGGTTAAGGATGCACTTGGTAATAATATCGATGCAGAAATTTATGCATCGCCAATTCTTGATTATGATGGTGAAATAGATTCATTTACAATTATTGTTAAACCTGAATCAGTAAAATCAGATTCGGAACATCCAAAAGAAATTGTTAAAGAGGTTATCAAAGAGGTTGTAAAGGAAGTTATTGTTGAAAAACCAGTTAATACCAATCAGCAGAAGAGTATAATTCCTGATTCAAATTTCTTATCAGGAATGTTTCATGAAATATTAACTCCGATTAATGTTATAATTGGATTCTCGCAGGAATTAATCAGCAGCACTGAAAATCCAACAGAAGAACAATTAGAAGCATCTGAAATAATTAATCAGAACCGTATAAAGATGATGGATACGATGAATGCTGTTGTTGAATATTCTGATATTATGCAGAATAAATCCCCATTAAAATTAGAGACTATAACGATTACAGATCTTATTGAGAAGTTGGACGATAACATCAAAGACATAACAGGAATAAACGATATCCAATTTGGATATGGGAAAATTTCATCATCATTAAAGTTTAAATCCGATTATCATAAATTTGAAAATTTTATACTCTCATTAATTAAAGTTGTATCACGATTAAGCAAAGATAAAAAAGTTTATTTTTCGGCATTCCCAATAGATAATGAATCATTTCTTATAGGAATTAGTGATCAATATGGCAACCCATCTGAATATGTAGGGAATGTTCTCTACGAAGTTTTTAGTAATGACCAAGATCCCAAAGATTTTGGGTTACCAAAGCTAACAACTTATTTAGGAAGAATACTTCTAAATTATCTTGGTGGCAAATTCTATAAATCTTCTTCAGACACATATAGAAATGAAACGGGATTTGTTTTCCCAATTGATTTTAAAGGAGGAATGGAAGGCAATAGTTATCAATATTCCGAGGAAACTATTCCTTCAACATCTTCGAAAGAAAATATTGACGAACAGAATTTACTCAGTTCAGTTGAAGATCAGATCAATAGAACTGAACATTCCGAAATTGTGGTAGATAATATTGCAGATAAAGATTTGAACGAAGGGTATACTAAAGATGATATTGAAGAATTATCAACTGAATCATCAGATGATATCTTCAAACCGGTTCAACCAATAGCTCATGAATTACTCTCTAAAATGACTGATGAAAAACATTTTGAAGATGATTCAATCCATCGAGAAATAAAATCTTTTGAGGATTTGAGTAAAAAAGAGTCTGATAAATTACCCGTGGAAGATTATACTGAGCCCGAATCCAATGTACAAGAAAATCTTTCACAAACAATTAAAGATGAACTCGGTTCCGATGCTGACATAATTCAGGAAGTTAAAACACCGCAGTCATTAGATTTAACCAAGCTTAACTGTCTTTATATTGAAGATCAAGTTGATTCTCAAATACTCTTTAAAGTTCAGATGAAAGAGTTACGTGATGTTAAATTTGCTGTTAGTTTTGAGGAAGCACAAGTTGTAATGCTCAATCATCAGTTTGATTTTATAGTTATGGATATAAATTTACAGGGCGAGTATAACGGACTTGATGCTTTAAAAATTATAAAAACAATGCCAGCTTTTAGTTCAATTCCAATTATTGCAGTTACAGCATATGTACTTCCTGGTGATAAAGAAAAGTTTATTGCTGCCGGATTTGATGATTTTATCTCAAAGCCAATCTTTAAAGAAAAGATGATGGAAACATTAGAAAAGATATTTCTTTCAAAATATTAAATAATTCGGGTTCTCACTTTTAATCCTCTTAATCCCAAAGCTTAAGAGGATTTCTTTTATTCCTGCCTTGACTTTTTACTCATTCTGGATTAAGTTAACATACAAATGTATGGTAATTATTTAATATAGGATGATTATGCAAAAAGAATTAACAGCGATTCAAAAAAGTATTTTGGATTTTTTAATCGATCAAATAAAAGGGAAGGGAATTCCACCTACTTTGGCCGATGTTGCAAACCATTTCGGATATAAAAATCGGGCAACTGTGCAGCAGCATTTTCAGGCAATAGAAAAAAAAGGATATATTAAAAAGAGTCCAAAACTTTCGCGGGGGATTGAATTAACTCTTGAAGAAAAATATTTTGTTCCTCGTCAAGTACTTGGAGAGGTTGCTGCAGGAAATCCATTAACAATTTATCCTGATGCAATAGATACAATTCAACTTCCAACAATTGCAAGAATGCCAAAGGATTCTTTTTTGCTGCGTGTTAAAGGGGATAGCTTAAAAGATGCTTACATTTTTAGCGGCGATATTGTTATTGTAAATCCAAACCTTGAACCTAAGAACGGACAAATAGTCGTTGCGGTGCTTGATGAGGCAGCAGTTGTAAAACGATTTTATAAAAAGAGAAATGAAATAGAATTAGTTTCAGAAAATCCTAACTTCAAGCCAATTGTCATAGATAAGAAATACCCATCGTTTAAGATAGTTGGAATTGTAATTGGCATATACAGAAGTATGGAAAAGAAAGCAGGATGAAATCATTTTTAATAAATATAGATAATTAACAAATGTGTTAATTATGTGTATTTATAATTTTGAATAAAACAATGCAACCAAAATACAACATAGGCACAGCTGGCTGGTCTTATAAAGACTGGGTGCCGAGCTTCTATCCTCAAAATCAATCTGGCGGTTTTGATTGGCTGCAATTTTATTCTCACTACTTTAATTGTGTAGAGGTGAATTCAACTTACTACACTTATATTAGTCCAAAAATTGTTGATGGCTGGATAAAGAAAGTTGAAGACTCAAGTGATTTTGTCTTTCACATAAAACTTCATCAGGATTTTACACACAAGAGAAAATTTGATGTGCAAAACATAAAAGCTGTTCGTTATAATCTGGATCAGTTAAGAAAATCAGAAAGGCTTGGTGGATTATTAATTCAGTTTCCTTATTCTTATTCGTTTGATGGAAATTCTGTTCAACATATTCAAAAGATAAGAGATATTTTTTCTGATATAGATTGCTTTGTAGAAGTTCGTCATTCATCATGGAATAATAATCGCGCCTATGAATTTTTTAAAGAAAACGATTTAACTTTTTGTACAATTGATCAGCCGCAAATAGGGCGGGCAATTGAGTTTAATCCGATAATTACAAATGATAAAGCTTACATCCGTTTTCATGGCAGAAATGTTGAGGCCTGGAAAAAATCATTATCTAATTTTGGGAAAGAGCAAACTTATGAAGAGCAAAGTTCGCGTTACAGTTATCTTTATTCGCCTTCGGAGTTAATCGAGATTGCTCAAAAGATTAAATCAATCGAAAGTAAAGTGAAAGAAGTAAATGTGATAATGAATAATCATCCGCAAGGAGATGCAGTTGCAAATGCGTTTGAATTAATTCATTTGCTTGAAGAAAAAATTAAAGTTGAAATGCCGGCAACAATAGTAAAAGCTTATCCAAGGTTGGAAGAAATAATAGTTACAAATTAGTGGTTACTTTATTGTTAAGTTTTTATTGATTATTTTTCTATAAAGTTAAGGAGAATAAAATATGCAGGATTATAAAAACATAATTACAGTTGAACCTGGCAAGCGTGGTGGGAAACCGTGTATAAGAGGAATGCGTATTTCAGTTTATGATGTGCTCGGATATCTGGCATCCGGAATGACTATAGAACAAATTCTTGATGATTTTCCATACCTGACTAAAGAAGATATTTATGCATGTCTTAGCTATGCTGCAGATCGTGAGAGCAGGGTTACATCGGCAACTTTATGAAACTTTTATTTGATCAGAACTTATCACCTAAACTGGTAGAAAGTTTAAAGGGTTTATATTCTGGTTCAATTCATGTTCAGGAAGTTGGATTAGATAAAGCTTCCGATGAGGAGATTTGGAATTATTCAAAGATTCATGATTTTATCATCATATCCAAAGATGCTGATTTTGCAGAGCGTAGTTTAATCTTTGGATTTCCACCTTATGTTGTTTGGATTAGAAAAGGTAATTGCACAACTTCTGATGTTATAAATACGTTAATAGAGAATATAAATTTAATAGCAGAATTTAAATCATTAAATCGTTTTGGACTTTTAAGCCTTTATTGATTTAAAGAACAATGCGTACAATTTTTCACTTAGATCTTGATGCCTTTTTCGTTTCCGTAGAGAGAATTCTCGATCCCAAACTTAACGGCAAACCAGTGATTGTTGGCGGTGATCCGAAATACGGAAGGGGAGTGGTTGCTGCTTGTTCCTACGAGGCGCGCGCTTTCGGTTTGCACTCTGCAATGCCGATTAGAACTGCTTACAAACTTTGTCCACAAGGAATTTATTTAAACGGTCACGGAGATGAATACACAAGATTTTCAAAAGCTGTAAAATATGTTTTGGAACAATACGCTCCATTAATTGAGCAAGCTTCTATTGATGAATTTTATCTTGATATGACCGGCACACAAAAAATGTACGGTTCGATGTTTGGATTTGCTGCAAGACTACAAAAAGAAATTTGGGATAAAATTGGTTTACCAATCTCAATTGGAATTGGCAGTAACAAAACTGTAGCAAAGATTGGTTCTGATTGTATGAAACCAAAAGGAATAACTTATATTATTCCCGGAATGGAAAAAGAATTTCTTTCCCCAATGCCCGTTGAAACAATTCCCGGTGTTGGTAAAGTTATGCAGCAAAGTCTAAACTCACGCGGGATTTATCGAATAGGCGATATCACAAATCTTCCCTCAGATTATTTTGGAACTTCATTTGGTAAATACGGAGTTGATCTCTGGCGAAAAGCTCACGGCGAAGGAACGGAATATTTAACAATTCAACGGACAAGGAAAAGTATTTCGAGAGAAAATACTTTTGGCAATGATGTTACAAGTGAAGAAGAGATTAAAAACACTTTATTTTATCTCACCGGAAAAGTTGCTCAATCATTACGTAAAAAAGGCTGGGAAGCATCTACAATTGATATTAAACTTCGTTATACAGATTTTCAAACCCTAACGCGCGCTAAGACCATTAAGCCAACCGATGATGATAAAATTATTTTTGAAACTGCCTGGGATTTGATGAAGAAAGCACGCACGCGAAGAGTTGCTGTTAGATTAATTGGAATTGGAGTTACAAATTTTTCTCCATTAAGCGAACAGGAGTTTTTGTTTGAGGATTATGAAGTGAAAAGGAAAAAAATGCTGCGAGCCATTACAAGAATTCGTGATAAGTTTGGATATGAATCTTTAATGTTTGGCAGAACGGAAGAAGATAAAAAATTAAAAGGAATGGAAAATTATTTTCAGGTTTGATTTTCAACTAATTATTCTTGATCTTTAAATAAAAGAAAGAAGCAAATATGGAATTAAAAGAAAAAAGAAAACCAACAATGATAAAAAAACCTTCTGTAATAGTTCCGCTTGATGAGTATGAAGGATGGCAGGAGACTTTGGATATTTTATCTGATAATGATTTAGTTAAATCAATTTTCAAATCCTTAAATGAAGAAGCACCGAGAGTATCTCACGAGAAGCTTACAAAAGCAAAATGAGTTGGAAAATTGAGTATAACAAAGAGGCTGTAAGAAATTTAGAAAAGATTTCGAGTTCTGATAAAAATAAAATATTTAAAGGAATTGAAAATCTAAAAGAAAATCCAGATTTAGGGAAACAACTTGTTGGTCCATTAAAAGGTTTGAGATCTTTACGAATAGGAAATTATAGGGTGATTTATAAAAAAGAGTTGCAGATAATTACAATAATTATTCTTGCAATTGGGCATAGGAAAAATATTTATAGAATTTAGGAATTAATATTTTTAACCCGGCGGCCAATTCATTTTTCTTCCGCCAAGAAGATGCAAATGTAAATGATAAACTTCCTGCCCGCCGTTATCACCGCAATTAAAAACTAATCTAAAACCATCCTCAGAAATTTTAAAATCTTTGGCAATCTTGTTTGCCGCATCAATCATTTCTCCCAGCAGAGCACTGTGTTCGCTTCCTTTTATTTCAGTTACTTTTGGAATTTCTATTTTGGGAATGATTAAAACATGAACAGGCGCTTTAGGATTAATATCTTTGAATGCCAAAATATTTTCCGATTCAAAAACTATATCAGCAGGAATTTCTTTATTTATGATTTTAGTAAAGATCGTTGGCATTATTCCTCCTTTTCTATTCCATATTTTTTCATTTTGTTGTAAAGATGGCTGCGCTGGATCTCAAGGATTTCAGCAGTCTTGCTGATGTTCCAATCATTAGCACGAAGTTGTTTCAGAATGAAAACCCGTTCAGCTTTTTCTTTAAATTCCTGGAATGAGTTACTCATATCAACAAGTTGATCTACTGACTGCTGATTACCGGCAAACATAAACTCAATATCTTTTGCTGATATTTCTTTTTTATCAACAATGATTATAATTCGTTCAACAATATTTCTTAACTCACGTACGTTTCCTGTCCAGGATTGATTTTGTAAAATATGGATCGCATCATCAGAAAATTTAGTCACAGGTTTTTTATGTTTGATTGAAATATCTTTTGTAAAATGTTCAATAAGAATTGGAATATCCTCAGTCCGCTCTCTAAGCGGAGGAACGAGAATAGGAATAACATTTAATCTGTGATAAAGATCTTCACGAAAATTTCCATTTTCAATTTCTTCTTTAAGATTTTTATTTGTCGCAGAAATTAATCGCACATCAACATCAATCTTTCTTCCCCCGCCAACACGTTCAATTTTACCATCTTCAATAGCACGCAAAACTTTTGCTTGTGCTTGATGCGACATATCACCAACCTCATCTAAAAACAACGTGCCTTTATTTGCAAGTTCAAATCGTCCAATACGCTGCTGAACTGCTCCGGTAAAAGAACCTTTTTCGTGTCCAAATAATTCTGATTCAATAAGTTCGTTAGGAATAGCGGCACAATTAACTTCTACAAACGATTTATCTTTTCGTTCACTTTTTTTGTGAATAGCTCGAGCAACTAATTCTTTTCCAGTTCCATTCTCGCCTGTAATTAGAACTCGTGTATCAAGCGGTGCTACTTTGTCAATCAATTGCAATACATTTTGGATTGCTCGGCTCTTTCCGAGAATTACTTCATCTCCAACCCAAATCTTTTTTATCTCTTCATTTTCTTCTTTTAAAGATGTACTTTCGGTTGCGTTACGAACGCTGATTAAAAGTTTATCACGGTCAATCGGTTTCTCGAGAAAATCAAAAGCTCCAAGTCGGGTAGCTTTGATTGCATTCTCGACACTGCCGTGTGCAGAAATAATAATAACTGAGGCTGTAGGTTTTTGCGATTTAATTTTTTTTAGAACTTCAAATCCATTCATCTCCGGCATTTGAATATCCAAAAAGACCGCAGAAAAATCTTTTGATGAAAATTTTTCAAGTCCTTCAATTGCGCTTGTTGTAAAGTCAACATCATAACCCTCATATTCGAGGATCATATTTATGCTTTCACAAATTTGCAGTTCATCATCAATAACTAAAACTGATTTCATATTGTAACTCTTAAAAATCTAAGTGATCGTAATAAAAATATTTGTGATGGTAAAAGTTGTTTGTTTTCTTTGAGCAAGTGTCCAAACAATCTACCATATTCATTAACATCTAAGTCGCGTAAATCAACACTTGACTGTACTTTAAAACTTTCTTCAAATGCTTCTACAAAATAACCAATTAGCTTTCCTATGTCAAAGATGTGTGATTCATATGATAGAAAAGCACTGCCAAAAAAATGAGCAAGTTTATCCTTATCGCCATAATCATTTTGTGGAGAATCAAAAAATAAATATCGCGGCAGGTTATTGTTTTTTTTATTGAACGTTTCTTGATCTGCCGAGGTTAATGGATAGTTTACAATAGAATTTACAATTGGAATTT
>JBGAWM010000079.1:0-12385 GCA_044227615.1 Ignavibacteriaceae bacterium | reverse complement strand
GTAAATTCAATTCTGTCTACTCGCTTTAAAGATTGATCATCGGTTGGACCCCAGGCAAAATGTATATGCCTTTTTTTTATTCTTATTTTTTTCCACTCAGTTGGAAAATCATAATTTCGGTTATTGACCCACCAAACATTGTTGCCGGTGCTATCTATAAATTTAATTTCAAAATTGTTGGATGGTGATTCTGCTTTAAAATTAAAAGTAAACTCAAAGTTGTCAGGTAAATCTATCGGAAAGAATTTTTGAATGCCTCCATAACCTGTACCTTTTGTAAAATCATAATCAAATCTTATGGCATTTCCATTGAATCCAGCTACAGAGGTAATATTAAGAGTAACTCCATCCGCTTTAAATTCCTTCCAACCATTGATGTTTTCAAAATCATCAAGTGCTTTTACTTGTGCAATGTTTAGTTTACTAAATGAGATAACTGTGAAGAGAAGAAATGAAAAGTATTTTTTAAACATGATAATTATAAAAGATATTTAAATATTACTTAAGATATTCAAAGCCTAAACGTGTTAAACCTTTTTGAATAATTTCATCTTTCATTACATAATTCCAAACCAAACCTGATCTAAAATTTTCAATCATTAAAAGTAATGGCCCTTGATCTATTCCAATATACTCTTTGTTAAACCAATTTAGTGTTGGATTGAATGAATCAAAGTAACCATAAGGCCCCCATAGTCCATCGGCATATTTTTCATTAAAATTTTTAATTGTCGGTAAAACAATTTCTGGAGCAAACACAATAGATGATATTGCAGCATAAGGTGCAATTGTTCCATCATCAAAATAATTTAAATCAGGACCACTGGTTCCTCTTCCGGCATAACCTAAAAACTTTTTGTTATCAAAATTATATTTATCTGTTGGCCCATCACTAGCAGAAATTCCCCAGCATAAAGAATCATATCCAGTCCAGTTATATGGATTATCAGTTGCATATAATCTTTGAACTAAAGTTGCTCTTCGTGAATTTTCAAAATAATCGAATCCCTTTTCTTTCATATATTTATCAACTAAACCACGGAAATCTATAAATGTGTGCGCAAATTGATGACCGAACAAAGGAGGAAATGCCACATGCGAAAGATTTGGATAAGGTGTTCTCCAATCGTACGAAGCTAACCAAGAATTGTAAGCTGCATCAACATTTTCCATTCCACTTCCTGCAGCAAGTATGTATAAGAATAAGGCCTCATTATATCCAGCCCAGCCCATTTGATGCATACCATCTTTAGGGTCCCATCCCATAGAAATTGTATTTGCATACTTACCTGCTGCCGGCATTTCAAAAAAATCCCAATCAAGTCTTTTAATTAATTTTTCAGCTATTGAACGAATTTCTTTTTCTGTTTCATTATCAAGATTATAATAATTTCTCGCAAAGATAATTCCCATCATCAGCAAGCCGGTATCAATAGTGGAAAGTTCGCAATTCCATTCACGTGTGCCGGAGTTCATCCTTAAAAAGTGATAGTAAAAACCTTTGTAACCGGTTGCATTTGTATCAGTACTTTGAACTGAGTTTAAAAAGAAACTCAAAGTGTTCAATGTAATTTTTGCAGCTTCTTTACGAGCAATCCATTTTCTCTCAACACCAACAGCATATGATGGGAGCGCAAATCCAATTGCGGCAATACTCGCCGGTGCCCAGCTTGCACTTCTATCTTTTACTAAACCGGTGTTATGGTCAGACTCATTGATAAAATATAGGAAGGAACGATACTGAATTGAATCCAAAAGTATTTCATCGCTTTTTGAGAGAGGATAATCAACTTTCCCATTTGATTTAAATTCAAATTGATTTTGCTGAGCATTACATCCAACAAACACAGACACAAGGAGGAGAATTTTTTTAATTGTCTGAATTCTAAAGTATCGATTCATATTCCATTTCATTTAATTTATTTAAATCCAACACTTAAAGTTATTCGATGTGTTTCAGCCAATCTGCCGTAATCTGCAAACGCATAATCAAACCGTATGTTATTTGTTTCATTAAAATTAGTTTGCACACCGCCGCCAAGAACTAATCCCCCTTCAGCATCAGGCATAAATATATTCCTGTAACCGGCTCGTATTGAAATTATTTGAAGTAAATTAAATTCAGTACCAAGATTTAAATATTGATCATTGTCATTTGGGTGAACAGCATCTGCTGCCACGAGCAATTTGTAATCCTCTCCGAAATCAAACCAGTATGAAACGCCTGCTCTGAACAATGTGGGAAGATTAAAATCATCTGTTCTTAACTCTGCAGGAAGTTTATCATTATCGCCATATTTATCCGGATCAAAATCATAATCCAGATAAAGATCCCTACCATCATAAGCTGCACTGGTTCCAAAGTTAGATACGCTTGCGCCAAGAGTTAAACCTCCTTCAACAACCTGATATTGAACTCCGAAATTTAATCCAAATGTATTAAGTGAGCTGTGCCAGATAGATTCATTGATATAATTTATCTGCAAACCAACGGAAACTCTGTCTGTCAGCATTAATCCATATCCAACTCCAAGAGCAAGATTATTTACTGTAAATCTTTCTCCCGTGCCCAAAGGGTTTTCAACAGTTCTTACATCCATCTCACCAGAGTTAAGCAATGTACCCACGAATGCAAAAGTTCCAACACCTTCAACATTAATGCCTGCTGCCATATAATTATAAGTTATGTCAGCAAGCCATTTGTTAAAAGTAAATTGTATATCTGTTCCTTGTAATCTTCCAAGACTTGCAGGATTATAAAAGATGCTGGAAATTTCACCAGATAATGATGCACCTGCATTGCCCAAGGCAACTACTCTGGAACTTGGTTCAATTTTTAGAAATTGTCCTACTGTTGTACCTGTTTTGTTTTGTGCAAAGTTTTGTCCTGCAAATAATAAAATGATGATAAAGCAGGCTGAAGCAACTTTGATATACATTAATGTTAATTTTTTCATTGTTTCACCTTTATCATTTAATTATTGCAAATTTGCCAATAAAAGTTCCGACACCGGGTCCATCAACGTGGTAGATATAAAGTCCGGGTGCAATTTCAAGATTACTCGAATTACGCAAATCCCAGGTTACAATTCCTTCATTTATATTTCCATCATGAGTTAGATCTTTGACATACTCTCCTGTTACAGTATAAATTCTTATTGTACAATTTGCAGGTAGATTTCTGAATTCAATTTTTCTTTCACCTCTACCCGATACTGCAAATCTTTGTGGTTCAAAGCTTGCCGCACCTACATAAGGGTTAGGTACAACGTACGGATCCTTACCGAACTGTTCTTTGGCAAGATTAGGATCTATGTATTGCCCTTTAGTTAGGAATGTAAATTTATCCAGACTGGAATATGGCAGGAGTAATCTCAATTCATACTTATCATTTATAGTTGGTGGAATAATTGGAACTCCATTTAGACCAGTAGAATCAACTTGCAATCTCCAGGTGGCTTTACGTTGAGTTGGAGTTTCATTAGCTGCAGTAAGAATGGATATATAATCTCCATGCGCATCTAATAATCCGTTTGTGCTATTACTGCCGCCAAAAAAAGTAAACTTCAATTTCTGATCACCGTTTTCAGTTTTAGCTATTACTGTAAACTTAACAGGTCTGGATGGTATAAAGTTTACTGGGTCGGCAACTGATGTATCGATAACAACATCGCTGAATATTACATCAATGTTTTCAGGATATCCAGGTCTTCTAAGATTTATTGGCAGCACATCAGAGTAACGAATCGTTAGGGGGATATTTGTTCCACTTCCCGAAATCATACCAGTATTCTGAGTATCAATTTCTGTTGTTTCAGAAGTGTAAATGATGGGTAAAATACCGCTGCCAGATGGGCCAGCACCTAAGCCTTCAAAGTCTTCTCCAAGAGTGAAAAGAGTATCATTTAAAGTTTCATCAACTAAAAAATAAGATTGTGCTCGCACACTATCCGGAGGATTATCAAATCTAACAGAAAATGTATGATTATCAGGAACAAGTGCAGAATTTAAAACTTGTAAACTAACTTCTCCCGAGCCTCTGCCTTCACTTTGTACAAGATTTAAAGTTTGCGCATCCTGAAATCCAACTGATGGCGGATTTGGATAAACCTCTACAACATTTTGCGGAAGTATTGTGCCGCCGCGTAAAGTTTGGCTAACGGTTATTGCATTTTCAGAAGGATATATCTGGGAGGAATCAACTCCTCGATCATAAGAAACAACAGCATAAAAATACCTCTGTCCATTAACTACTGTTGTATCTTTAAATGTATGCTTAATGCCCGTGTCTTCACCAAGAAAATATGCAATACCTTCTACTGTAGTAGTTGAAAATCCTGCGATGCCATTTATCAAATCAAACTGTGCTATTGGTTTTAATGCAAATGGTCTTGTTCCCGTTCCGGTATAAATAACCTGTGGATCAAGGAATGAAGGATCTGTACTTCTATAAACCCTGTATCCTTCAAAGTCATTATTATTTGTAATTGGATCAAATGCACGCTCACCTGCATTATCCCAGGTTAATGTAACAAACTCATCGCCGGTAAATGCGCTCACTGTTGGCATTGGAGGCGGAACTGCAAATTGATAATTAGCTTTATAAATTTGCTGCACAACTTTAGTTGTTACTTTTAGTTCTCTAAGATTAGCTCCAAAACCCAATGCAAGACTAAACCTTTCTCTATTGCCTGCAGCCAAATAAAAAGGTCCCGATGCAAATAGAAAACCAATATTGTAGTTAAGTGCAAGCGGAACATCAAAAGAACTATCGGGATTAGTAAAGATGTTATACAATCTTTTAGGCCACTGCTTCCCGTCATCAAAAAATACAATGTTGTCAACAACTGTACTTGGATTTCCAGCACCGGCTTTAATTCTGTTGAGTTTAAATCCAGTTAAACCAATCTGATCTGATTCATCAATATCAGTTTTGTCAAAATTTGTTTCACCATTAGTCGGAATTCCATCACCTTCACCAGTATCATTGGTTCCCCAAATACCGTCGGCACCTGTATCGTAGTACTCAGCAACCCAATCAAGATCCTCATCACCTGTCCACCAAATACCTTCTGAGTAAGCGGGTCTATCAGTTATTGCGCCGTTATAAGTTTCAAATTTTGTAAGATCATAATTAGCAGTTACATAATTCATTATCGCCTCCTGCCCAATTATCTGCTGACCAGGACCGCTATCTCTTCGCTCATTTAAAATTCCATCTTCATCGTTGTCAATACCATCAACAGCATTGCCCGGAGTCTCCAAATAAGAATAACCGAGGTAACCTGTTGGACCTATATATCCGTTTCCAAAATTATCCCACGTATATACAAGATTAAGTCCTGCTTCCTTATCGAAAAAAGCATTATCATCATCAGATTCATAAATTCCATCAGGACCAAGTGCAGAGCCGCCGACACCTGAATCCATGTATAGACCGAATATAACATTGTTGTCGTAGGAAGTTGTGCTCTCATTTGTGATATCATAGTGGAAGAAAATTACTAAACCTGCTTGCGGATTTGCCCATTGGAATCCTCTTTGTTCAACACGCATTCCAAGACCACGTCTCGTTACATCTCTGCTATCAGGAAAATAATTCCACGCATCATAAAAATTATCATCATAAACCACAAAACTTTCCTGATCAGCTTTTGGAGCTTTACCAAAAAAACCGTTCCAGTATCCGCTCCAACCCGGGTCATCAGGATCATTTAATTTATCATACCACTCATCCGGCCAGGTTCTCGGATCGTTACTAATCGCAGATGATCTGCCTTTATTAATGTTTGGATCAATCTGAAAATATCCAAAGCGTGGTTCGAATCGCATTGTTTTAGAAGTGATCGGGCTGGTTCCTTGTCTTTCACGATAACCAGTTTCCATTATATATGCCGGGTTTCCATTTAACATCGTAACGTTAGCAAGTACAAATGGTGTTGTTCCATCGCTGTAGTTCTCACCGGAACCTTTAGGAATTTCAACTGAGTGAAATATTGAAAGATCCACATTTCCCGGATCAGGCGGATAATCACCTACCATTCCGTAATTAAGAAAAACAGTTCTAATAAGATTTGCATCGTGCATGCCTTCTCTTTCTGCATCTATTGTTCCTCTCCATTCCGGTGGAACGGGATCAGGTAAGATTTGGGCAGCGGCATTAGAAATTATTATTGTTGTTAGTAGAAGTATTAGATAAGTTATGTTTAATACTTTTACCAATCCTGCAGATACAGATGGAATATTTAACGTTTTAATTTTATTCATAATTAATTGCTCCTCAAAGAAATACCGAATTCAATTCTCCGCGGCTGATAATATCGTGAAGGATCATATAAAGCAGCTCGGTTTGATGCGGGATTCAAAGTATAATCCGGGCTCCCGGTTGAATTGAAAACAAATCCATTTACGAATGTTGAATTAAGTACATTAAACATTCTTAAAAAAACACTAAGGTTTATAAAATCCAGATCAAAATATTTTTCGGCTCTTAGATCAAGTAATAAGTAACTAGCTTTTCTACCGGAGTTAGTTTCCAAAGTTGCACCAAAGCCGGTCCCGATTTCAGGAGTATAAGGTTGTCCACTGCCAAATCTAAAAATCGCACTCAATGAATAATCACTTGGAACAGCATAGATAGCTGAAAGATTTAAAGTATGTGTCTGATCCCAATTAAAAGCTAAATTTCTGGGACGAGGATCAGCGCCGGCTGCTGCTCTGTTTGCAGTTTCTCTGGGATCACTTGAATTACCTTGTGCAAATTGAAGCGTATAATCTACTGAAGTATTGAAGTAACCAAGATTTCTTTGGAAAAGTGATAAAGTAAAACCGTAAACACTTCCAAAATCAACGTTAGCAAATCTTGCATATTCAGCGGCTGTATATGTACTGACAAACTCAACACCAAGCAGATCTCGAATATCTTTGTAAAAAAATGAAAGTTGAATACCAAGAAAATCAGAAACAGATTGCTTAAGTCCGAATTCATACTGAATCGTAAATTCCGGTTTTAAATCCGGATTACCCATAACGCCGTAGCTTACACCGCCTGCTTGTAAATCTTCAAGTATGGAATAATCAGCATTGCTGTATAAAAGATCCAATGCGGGCATCTGGTAAAAATGTCCATAAGAAAAGTAAACGGACGCGGCTGAGGTCAAAGGAAAACTTAAACCAAGTCTGGGTGCCAGTGCCGTTTTGGGAGTAGTTGAAACATAAGTTGATGTTGGTGCGCCTTCAATTGAGTTTGCAGGATTTTGTAAATTACTCGGCACCTTTCCGGCGGCATCATAGTATTCATAGCGTAAACCTGCTCTAACAACCAAATCTCCTAGTTCAACTCTATCTTGAAGATAAACTGCAAATTGTTTTGGATAGTATGATTGCAAGCCTGGCTGCTTAGGATATTGATAAACAGGCTGTAACACCTGCTGACTATCTACAAATGTTGAGACAAAAAATCCCGGAGGTCCAAAAAGAATATCAGAATACTGTCCTTCTATACCAGCTTCAATCATATTAAATCTGTTTGCCTGCCAGGTATAATCACCTTTTACAATTAATGCATTAGTTTTTTGTTGATATCTTCCAAGATCAACACCCTGCACAACCGCTCCATCTTCATAATTTGCATCACTCTTTGGTTCGCCGGCTTCTAAATATCTTGGATCGTATAGATCTTCATATTTATAATCTTCATACTCAAATAAATTTTGTCTTATATTTATTTTATAAAACATTTCCGGTGAAAGTGTATGAGTCAACGCCAGTCCATGGCTAAGTGATGTGGTATAATTTGTTTTTATTCCATCAGGATTTAAACGAAATGCGTGATTATAACCTGTACGTTCTGCATAATTATAAGATAGTTGATAATTAAATTGTAAATTTTCAATTGTCTGATTAGTGATTTTAAATTGTCCGTTCCATTCATCAGAAGTGCCCATACTTACAAGTTCGCCATCACCTGTAGGATTATAAACCTGATTCTCAAAATCATTTTTATCAAACGGAGTAAATCGTCTTGTTCCAAACATATAACCGTCGTTTAAATATTTTCTGCCATTAACGAAGAATGTTGTTTGCGGCAATCCTGTTGGTCCGCTTAACGATAATTGATAGTTCTGAATTGCAGTTGGATTGTAACTATCATTATTAGGATAACGATCTGTATCAGTTGTATAATAATCGCCTAAATAAGTTTCAAGTGAATACTCAAATTTTTCAGTTCCGGTTTTCAATACTGTATTTACAACTCCGGACATTGCCTGTCCATACTTTGCATCAAAAGTTCCGCTGATAACCTGAACTTCTTCAATAACCGAACGATCAATCTCTAACATCGAACTATTGCTGAAAGGATTATTTACAGTAACACCATCTACCTGATATTGAACCTCTCCAATTCTACCGCCTCTAAAGTGTCCATCAATAACACCGGCTTGCAGATTTACAATTTCACTTAAACTTTGAACCGGTAAATTTTTAATATCATCTTTGTTTACAGAAGACACAGAACTGGTTTGATTATACTCAACCAAAGATTTTTGGGCAACTACTACAACTTCTTCTCCTAAAATAACTTCCAATTCCAAAACTGCATCAAGTTTTGTGGTTTGATCTGCGGAGATTCTTATATTTTCAACAACACGTGTTTTAAATCCTAAAAATCTATATCTGATAGTATAAGTTCCTGCACGAACATTTATAATGCTGTAATAACCTTCTATATCTGTGGCTGCACCCATTGTCGTTCCATCAAGAATTACATTTGCGCCAATAAGGGGTTCGCCGTTTTGATCAGTTACTCTTCCAACAAGTTTGCCTGAAGTTTGAGAATAAATATTTAAAGAAAGTGTTAAAAAAAATATTGCCGTTATTAACACTTTAACATTTACAGATATGTGAGAAACTGACTTAGTATATGTTTGCTTCATTTTTGTTGTCCATTTTTTACTTATGGCTATAAAAAAGAGCGAAGAACTTTTCAGCTCTTCGCTCTTTAATAATTACTTAAGCAGAATCATTTTACCAACGTTACTTATATAACTCTTTCCTGAGGCAGAATTATTTAGAGAGATCTTATAGAAATATACTCCCGATGATAGTGATAAAGCATTAAATGAATAATCTAGTTCACCAGCGTTTTTATTAATCAGATTTACATTTTTTACTTCTTCACCAACGGTGTTGTATATTGTTATGTTTACATCACCGGATTCAGGAATAGCAAACTTAATTTTTGTTGATGGATTAAATGGGTTTGGATAGTTTCCATACAACTCAATTGAGTTTGGAACTACTGCAACTTTTTCATCTTCAACTCCAACTAGTGTTTCAGGATCTAAAACACTCCATGTTGTTACAGGTCCACCATCATTTTCTCTAAACCACCATGAACGAGTACCATAGTTTGAAAGTGGATCTTCAAATGAGTCTCCATCAGAAAGCATCATGCCTGTAAAGATTAATTTGTCACCTAAATCAGCAGAATAACCTAACCCGGTTAAATCGATTTTTAATTCAATTGAATATCCTTCATCAATATCTGTATTAACATTTACGGTTGTAACACCAGTTAACGCAACTCCAAATTCCGCTTTGCCGGAATCCATAAGTGTTGTTAAATACTCATATGCTGTTGGAACTCCGCCAGCATTGAAGTTTATTCTCATCTGTTTGAACACCATGTTATTATCAGCATTATTTTCTGCTCTGTGACCAATCATAACTCTCAAACCATCAATCTGATCATAGACTTCTGAACCTTGAACTCTGCCGTCTGCAATTGTAGCGGCAATGTATAGGTACTGATCTTTAAAGAACATTTTAATTGTTGCTAACGAAGGATCGAGTATCGGAGGTCTTGGATTGCCTCCTAATTCAGGTTGAAAATGAGCGCTCATAAATTTGCCAACTCCAGGATAATTCATTCTTAATGATTCTATATCCCAACCTAAATCAAAACTATAAGCACCAGCCCAAACAGATTCATTTGGATTACCATCGATAACCGGATCAGCAAAAGTTGCTCCATTTGGAATTACAACATCCGGGTCAACGGCTGGAAGTGAAGCAGATAAATCAACATCCGGTTTTGCAAAAACACGAACAACATTATTAGCATTTGCATTGCCCCATGGGCTTTGGTAGTGAGTTCTTGATGAATTAATTCTGAGCGGATCACCTTCAAAAAGATAGTCACAATCCCAAATGCTAAAATTTAAACCGATAATATCACCATCAGCATCGGTTACATCATATCCAACTGAAGCAAGATCAACACGCATTTCTGTAATCCAGCTAACATCTCTGCCTGCATCATTTGATGTTCCATTAATTACTGTTGCAGCATTCCAGGCTGCGCGTTGTTCGGGGGTCCTGGTTGTATCTGAAAAATTTCCATACTTCCCAATAAATCTTGGATAAGAACCGACCACAGGTACTTCGCTTGGTAAACCCGCCGTCCAGAATGTGTAAAAATATTCTGCAGCTTTTGCTATACTTGAAAGTGGATCAAGATCTGCTTTATCTTTGATTGACATAAGAATTCCATCCCATGTTGGCCAACCGGAGCCGCCTATCGATGAGTCTGGAATATCAAATGCTAACCATAACTGATTATCACTTGATACAAGAAATTTAACAGTTGCATTAGTTGGATCAGTAATTGCATCTTCATTTTGTTCTGGTCTCCAACCGCTAGTTGGTAATTTTCCCTGTTGCCCGTAAACGAGATTTATGGATTCTGCTTGCGCCCAGGCAGTTTCATTAAGTACTCCATCCATAGTAATTGTACCTGCAGGAACTGTTCTTGCCCACATTACATCCTGTCTTGGTGCATATTGTGCAAGCGATATTACTTGTAACAGCATTACCATTACAAGTATTGGGAATATTAATCTATGTGTTTTCATAGCGTCTCCTTGTTTATTGAATTAATTATTATTTAAGTGCATTGTTTAAAAATGATTTCCTGAACTATAAATAAACTTCTATTTTTACTTCTCTTTTTTTAATAACCGGGATTATGTTACCCTCAATTATTTTTCCATCAACTGAAATGTGCTTTTTACTTTTTCCGGACTTGGATTTATTAACTACACTGATATTATAAATCGTTCCCCTGTATAATCTTTTAACTGAAAACTCTTTCCATTCTCTTGGGATGCAAGGATCAACTATCAATCCATTTTTAGAAGCTCTAATTCCAAGTATCCAGTCAACAATAACTTTTTGATACCACGCTGCTGAGCCTGTGTACCATGTCCAGCCGCCCATTCCATAATTTGGTGAATCAGGTCCATCAATATTTCCGGGAGTAACATAAGGTTCAGCAACATACTCTTCCGGATTCATTCCATTGTAAACAGGACATAAGTTTTTGTAAGATTTAAATGCCTGATCATTATTTTTAATCAATGCATAAGCCCAAACAGCCCAGGTTGCAGCGTGAGTATAAACTCCGCCATTCTCTCTTCTGCCAGGCGCATAACGAGAAAGATATCCTATCATCTTATCTGGCTTTGTATAAGCTGGACTTAAAAGTAAACAGCCATTTTTCTTTAAGAGATGTTTTGTAACAGAATCCATCGCTTTGTTTTGTTTGCCTGATTCTGCTATACCGCTTATAACCGACCAGGTTTGTGCATTAAGATATATTTTTCCTTCTGGTGAAGTTTTACTTCCAACTTTTTTACCATCATCTTTTGTAGCACGCCAGAACCATTCACCATCCCATGCATATTTATCAAATGCCTTTTTAAGTTCGTTGGCTTTTTTAGAATACCGTTTGTTGAGTTTATCATTCCCAATTTCTTTTGATAACTCAGCAAATCTTTTTAAGATTAAATAGAAAAATTCTGTTAACCAAATAGATTCTCCCTTCATATCCAATCCGACTGCACTAAGTCCATCATTCCAGTCACCAGCACCGATTAGTGTTAATCCGCGTTTGCTCATTCTTGTTAAAACTTTTTCAATAGCTGCAACTGAATGATCAAACAATGAATCTTTTTTCTTTTTATTATCGTAGTAGGGTTCTGTTGAAGATAGAATTTTGTAATTACCTGTTTCATCGATGTAATTCATCAAAACAAAAGGCAGCCATAAAAGATCATCAGTCATTTTAGTTGGCAATCCTGTTTCAGAAATTGGATGCCACCAATGTAAAACAGTACCATCTTCAAATTGATGTCTTGCATGTAAACGAATTTGATCTTCTGTTTTCATTGGATCTATTGGCAGAAAGACCATGCTGTCTTGCAATTGATCCCTGAAACCAAACGCTCCGCTTTGCTGATAGTACGCTGTTCTTCCCCAAAGTCTTCCGGCAATTGCCTGATATCTTAACCATTTATTAACAAGAACATTCATAGCCTTATCT
>JBGAWM010000078.1:6388-12943 GCA_044227615.1 Ignavibacteriaceae bacterium | reverse complement strand
AATTATTCCACCTTCAACAATCAGTACTGTTTATGATATAAAAGTTTCTAATAATAACATAATTCTTGCAGCAGGAAGAGGTTTGTTTATTTCATCTGATGATGGTGTAACCTGGCAATCAGTTCAAAGTGGAGTTGAAAATACATACCTAACCTGTATCTCACTTGATTCCCTGGATAATGTTTACGTTGGTTCTAATAACGGAGTATATTTACTCAATGAGCCTGTACCGGTTGAATTTCTCACCTTATCTTTTTCTGTTATTGATAATGTTGTGACATTAAATTGGGCTACTGCAACTGAGACTAATAATTTTGGATTTAATGTCGAAAGAAAGCAAGTCTTCAGTCAACAGTCTGCAGTTGGCAATGAGGAGTGGGAAATAGTTAGTTTTATAAATGGACACGGAACTACAACTGAAATAAAATCTTATTCGTTTAAAGATGAAAACCTTTCCGCAGGGAAATATCAATATAGACTAAAGCAAATAGATTTTGATGGAACTTTTGAATACTCAAAAATCATCGAAGCAGAAATTCTTCCACCATTAAAATTTTCGCTTGAACAGAATTATCCAAATCCGTTTAATCCTTCAACCAGTATTCAGTATGCAATACCCAGTAGGCAATTTGTTTCACTAAAAATATTTAACGCACTGGGAGAAGAAATAGCTACGCTTGTAAATGAAGAAAAACCAGCTGGCAATCACATAATTGAATTTAAACCAGAATCCAGCATCAAGAATCTAGTATCAGGAGTATATTTATATCAGCTTAAAGCCGGAGAATTTATTCAAACAAGAAAGATGATTCTGTTAAAATGACATTTAAAGACGCAGTTAATTTCTATCCTCACATCATAACTGAGGGTTCGATAATTGAAAGATTAAAACGTGAGTTCACTTATCCGCTTGATGATGCGTTATCAAATGCACTTATGATTTATGATGAAGTGGGAAAACCCTTATTAGAAAAAATCTACCGCGAATATCTTGATATTGCGGAATCATCAGATTTGCCAATTATGTTGTTAACTCCAACCTGGCGGACGAATAGCGATAGAACAAAAATTGCTAATGTTGATATAAAGACAATCAACACTGATGCTTTTTTATTTGTTGATACTATTAGAAAATCATACGGTAATTTTTCCGAAAAGATTTTTATCGGCGGATTAACTGGCTGCAAAGGTGATGCTTACAAACCTGAAGAGGCAATAAGTGAAAACGAATCTTATCATTTTCATAAAGAACAAATGCAAATTCTTGCTGACGCCGGAGTTGATTTTCTTTTTGCGTCTACCCTTCCCGCGTTAACAGAAGCTACTGGAATTGCAAAAGCAATGAGTGAAACAAAAAAGGATTATGTAATAAGTTTTGTAATAAGAGATAACGGTAAATTACTTGATGGCACTTTACTAACTGATGCGATCAAAATAATTGATGATTCAGTTTCAACTCCGCCATTATTTTATTTAACCAATTGTATCCACCCTGATGTATTGCATAAATCATTTATTAATCTTAAAGATGAAGATGATATTCTAAAGAAAAGATTATTTGGTATTCAGGCTAATGCTTCGAGTAAAAGTCCGGAAGAACTTGATACACTTGAAAATCTCGATGCCGATTCTCCGGCTAACTGGGCAAGTGGAATGGTTGATCTGAATAAAAAATATAACCTAAAAATTCTTGGTGGCTGCTGCGGAACAGATGCCAGATTTATTTCTTCAATTGTTGCTCTTCTTAAATCAACTCCGTGACTCTGTGACTCTGTGGAAAAGAAAGTGCATTAACCACAGAGGCACGAAGACACAGAGTATAAATTATTTTGTATAACTGCCAATAACTTCTTTTATCGCTTCCTCACAAACTTTACAAAATGGTTTATCACCTTTTGAAAACATAATGCAATCTAACATTGGTCTGTAAATTCCTTTTGGCTGATAACCGGCACCTTCAAATGCACCGACTTTATTCCAGAACTTACTGCTCATTAAATATTTATCAACTTTCTCAGATTGCTTTTTATCTTTCATCGCATATTCTTCTTCAGCAGCTTTTATTTCACTTTCGGGAGCTCGATTTCTTTTTAATTCGGATACAAAACTGTTAAGTCTATTTCTTTCCTTCAACCACTCATAGCTAAATTTATCAAACTCCTCTTTTTCCCATGGAGTTGGTGTTTCAATTCCATCGCTTAAATATTTTTTCCATTTAATATTTTTCGGATCCATCAAAGCAGTAATGTTTGGTTCAACAGGTTCAACAGTTGGTTTGAAGAAATCGTTGTAAGCTACATCAGAAGTATAATATTCATCTGCCAATCCTGTAAAAGAGTGACCAAACTCGTGGGTGAATAAATATTTTGCAAATTGGTTGTCCGTGGTGTAAGTGCAATATTGATTATAAATTCCGCCGCCGCCGTAACGAAGATGGTTAACCTGGATATAAATTGCATCATAAGGAACGTGAGCCGCAAGGTTACGCATTGATAAATTATCTTCAGTCATCAAATACCTTTCTGAACCCAGTGACCAGAATGTTGTGTTCAGCTCAGTGTTAACAAAAATATCTGCCCCGGGTAAATCTGTTCCTGATTCTTCAGATGGTTTGAAAACTCCGTAAATATTAAAATCATTTCTCTGTGATTTATAAGGTTCCTGTTCAAAGAAAAACTCAACAAACTTATTTAAATCTTTGTCAAATTTTTCTCGTTCAGATTTTGTATATCCTTCAGCCAGAATAACAATATCAACCTTTTCATGTGGATCACCATTATTAACCGGTTTTAGAATTTCTACGGTTTCATCAGCAATTTTATCTTTAATCACATAAATACTTTTAGGATCAATCAGCGTTCTGAAAAATTCTTTTAACTCATTTTTTTCATCTCTTTTTTCCAAAGCAAAAGCAATTTTATTTTTAGGATACGGAATAATTGCTGATTCATGAAAACTTTTTGTAACTCCGTTTATTCCATCATCACTGGAAGCATACTCACCAAAGAAAGTATCAAATCCTTTTGAGTAAATTAAATTGCCTGAGTTATAATCATAAATTTTTAGATAATACTTACCATTGTTAAAATTATCTATAAGATGATTTAAACTTCCCGCCCATATTCCGTATCGAAACATCTTATCAATCGTGATCATTTCTGTCTTTGCATCACCGATATGAAAATAATCTATGCGCAATGTTTCATCCAGAAAATACTCATTAAACTTAGGATTGCTTTGCGGGAAGATTGAGATAGTGAGTATAAAAAGACAGAATAGAGTTTTCATTTGTTCCTCAATGAATTTTAAACGAATTAATTTTTTTGTGATAGCAATTTAATAATCTTTTCGTGAACTTTGGGCTGCAATTATCGATTAAAACAATTGGAAATAAAATGAATTTTTCTGCAAAATATTTCTCTGGCACATTAATTCTGGTTTTCTTGATTACTGTCTTTTCATATTCGCAGCAGGATGAAAGCTGGAAACTTTACGATGATTCACAGGTTGCAAGAGTTGATATAACGATTGATCCTGCTGCAATTACCTGGCTTTATCAAAATGTTCAAAGTGATTCGGAATTTGTAGCATCATTTCATTTTCAAAATGCTTACATAAATGAAACTATTGATTCAATAGGGTTCAGATTACGCGGCAATACATCACGCGAAGCAGCAAAAAAATCATTTAAAGTTTCTTTCAATACGTTTGTACAAGGAAGAGAGTTTTATGGAGTTGACAAGTTAAATCTTAACGGCGAACATAATGATCCTTCCATCATCCGAAGCAAATTGTGTTTTGATCATTATCAATCAATTGGAATGAAAGCAAGCCGTGCAAATCATGTTGAAGTTTATATAAACGGACAGTATTATGGTTTATACATTTCTGTAGAACATATTGATGATGAATTTCTAAACAAAAACTTTGGCGTTGATACCGGAAACCTGTGGAAGTGTCTGTACCCCGCTGATTTAAATTATCTTGGAAGTGATCCTAATCTATACAAGAATCTTAATAACAATGGCAGACCAGCATACGAGCTTAGTACCAATGAATCGATTGGAGATTTTTCTAAGCTTGTAAGATTTATTACAATTCTAAACAATACTCCTTCCGGTTCACTTGCAGATTCACTTGAATCTGTAATCGAAGTTCCGGAAGTATTAAAATATTTTGCATTGAATATTCTTGTCGGTGAGTGGGATGACTACTGGTCATTGATGAATAATTACTATTTATATCACGATCCATCTAAGGATATTTTTACATTGATTCCTTATGATTACGATAACACTTTTGGTATAGACTGGTTTAATATTAATTGGACGGATGCAAATCCTTACAACTATCCAAAAGTTGCTAGCGGATATCGTCCTCTTGCAGAGAGACTACTGCAGAATGCACAGTATAAAAACCTTTACACACATTTTTTAGAATTCTTCAGAACAAATGTTTATCAACTTTCAAATTGGGAAAACCGAATAGATATTCTTAAGAGTATGATCACTACTGCAGCACTCGCAGATTCATTCAGAACACTTGATTATGGTTTTGATACAAATGATTTTTTTAATTCTTATTCTGCATCAGATTACAACAACCAGCACGTAAAATATGGGTTAAAACAATTTATAAATCTTAGAAATAATTCTTTGCCGGCTCAACTTTCTTATCAAAGTGCGAAACCTATTGTTTATAAAATTGATTACGAACCCAAAAATCCTTCAGGTACTGATTCAATTTATGTTTATGCTTCTGTGTTTGATAATGATGGAATAAGTGAAGTATCAATTCATTTTCAGGAAACCGGTTCATCCACAATTCAAATTTACCAGATGAATTATTCACCGGTCTCAAATACAAAAAAAGTTGAAGAAGCAGATAGATGGATTGGCGCTATTCTTCCGCTTGGTGCTGGCAAAACGGGAAAGTTTTTTGTTTACGCAAAGGATAATCAGAATGAGTTTCAATTCTATCCAAGAAAAAAAGCTATTGATATCAGAACACAGCAATTAATCTCGGATGATATAGTCATCAATGAATTTATGGCAGATAATGGTAATACAATTGCTGATCCAAATGGTGAATATGATGATTGGATTGAGCTTTATAACCCGACTTCAAATCCGATTACATTAACCGGAAGATATTTAACAGATAAAAAAGATAATTTAACAAAATATCAGTTCACTCAGCCCAATTTAGTTTTAAATCCAAACGAGTATTTATTAATTTGGTGCGATGAACAAGGTACTCAGCAAGGTATTCATACAAATTTTAAGTTAAGTGCTAGCGGAGAGTTTATTGCATTAGTTGAAAATGATGGAATATCTATCAGCGATTCACTATCATTTGGTCCTCAAACCACAGATATTTCTTTCGGAAGATTACCTGATGGAGGAAGTAATTGGATATTTATGACCCCAACTCCAGGTACAACAAATAATATTGTTTCAGTTGATGATGAAAAATTTATTCCAACTGAATTTAGTTTAAGTGCATATCCAAATCCATTTAATCCTGCTACGACTATAAGATTTTCAACCCCTCCTGCCTCCTCCCCTTTGCGAAAGGGGAGGAATGAGGTGGGGTTCGTGACATTAATAATTTACGATATCCTCGGAAACGAAGTAAAAACATTAGTCAACGAAGAAAAACCAGCAGGCACTTATGAAATTATTTGGAGTGGCAAAAACAATTCTGGCAACAATGTAAGTTCAGGAATTTATTTTGTAAGAATTCAAGCTAATCAACTATTTAAAAACTTAAAGTTGGTGCTGTTGAAATAAGAGAATCCTCTTTCCCAAGGCGATTGAGTGATAATTAGAGTTGTCATTTCGACCGAAGGGAGAAATCTTTTAAACTATAAGTGTAGATTTCTCAGTCGAAGACTCCTTCGAAAGGACTTATCCTAATAATACAACAAATCCTGAAGGGTAAGTTGCACAGCTTAGGAGAAGTCATTGCGAGTTCTCCCTGTGATTATGGGAGAACGAAGCAATCTCAACTTTACTGTATATTATTTATCTAGGGATTGCTTCGCTCCATTTTATTTCGCTCGCAATGACAATAACCATTTTTACAATCATGCCTAGACTTTTATTAAAAATATTTTTTCAATTTATAAATTTATTTTCTTGCCCTATTTAACTTAAACGCACTTTTTAAATTCATCTAACCGAAATCAAATAATAACGACAGATTTTTTGAGGAAACCAGGATAAAATCCTTTAAATTTGTATTAATAATTTTTAAATATTTCTTAAACAATGAATCAAAATATTTTTATACAACAACAAAATCTAAAAGCACAAAGGAGAGTATTTCTATGGCTCGTAAGAACGTGTTGATAATGGGCGCTGCTGGACGCGATTTCCACAACTTCAACGTTTACTTCAGAGATAACAAAGACTACAACGTAGTCGCATTCACCGCAACCCAAATTCCTAATATTGAAGGCAGAACATATCCAAAACAACTTGCCGGCACACTTTATCCAAATGGAATAAAGATCTACGAAGAAAAAGAATTAGAAACCCTTATTAAAAAATT
>JBGAWM010000078.1:0-6381 GCA_044227615.1 Ignavibacteriaceae bacterium | reverse complement strand
AAACAACTTGCCGGCACACTTTATCCAAATGGAATAAAGATCTACGAAGAAAAAGAATTAGAAACCCTTATTAAAAAACTAAAAGTTGATGAAGTAGTTTTCTCATACTCAGATGTACCATTTGAATATGTTATGACTAAAGCCTCAATCGTTAATGCTTGCGGAGTTTCTTTCCGATTACTCGGTGCTGCTGAAACCGAAGTTAAAAGCACAAAACCTGTTATCGCTGTCTTAGCTGTTAGAACCGGCTGCGGAAAATCGCAGACATCAAGAAAAATTGTTGAAGTATTAACCGCTGCAGGCAAAAAAGTTGTAGCTATCCGCCATCCAATGCCTTACGGTGATCTTGTAAAACAAAAAGTACAGCGATTTGCTACTTATAACGATCTTAAAAAACATAAATGTACTATCGAAGAAATTGAAGAGTACGAACCACACGTTGCAAGAGGCGGAGTTATTTATGCCGGAGTAGATTACGAAGCAATTTTACGCGAAGCAGAAAAAGAAGCTGATGTAATTTTGTGGGATGGCGGCAATAATGATTTTTCATTCTACAAAGCTGATGTAACTTTCACAGTTGTTGATCCGCATAGACCTGGACACGAAATGAAATATTATCCCGGCAACACTTCTTTAAGATTGGCAGATGCTGTTGTTATTAATAAAATCGATTCTGCTGATAATGCTGGAATAAATACTGTACGAGATAACATAAGAAAAGTAAATCCTAATGCAACAATAATTGAAGCTGCATCACCCGTTACAGTAGAGCATCCTGAAATGATTAGAGGCAAGCGCGTTCTTGTTGTTGAAGATGGACCAACACTAACACACGGCGAAATGAAATACGGTGCCGGCGTAGTTGCTGCATTAAAGCTTGGCGCAAAAGAACTTGTTGATCCAAGACCTTATACAGTAAAATCTATTACTGCAACATTTGAAAAATATCCGAACATTGGTGTTCTCCTTCCAGCAATGGGATATGGAGCAGCACAGTTAAAAGATCTTGAAACCACAATCAACAATACAAAATGCGATGCTGTTGTTATCGGAACACCGATTGATCTTAGCAGATATATTAAGATTAAAAAACCAAGCACACGTGTTAAATATGATTTGCAAGAGATTGGCGCTATTACAATTGAAACTGTTTTGAGAGAGAAAAAAATAATCAAATAAGTCATTGCGAGGAGCGAAGCGAAGTGGCAATCTGTAAATATTACGGATCACTTCGCTTCGCTCGTGGTGACATTTTTCAGCATTTTTACTTCAGGGGCGTTATGAAAAAGTTAGTTTTGTTTTTGGCTCTTGTTTATTCATCGATTGCACTTCCACAAAACAATGATACGCAGGTTATCATTGCACCTCAAGGTTTTGGGATAAACTTACTTAACTCTAAAGGCAACTCATCAATAGATAATGATATATCCAACATTGGATTTATGAATCCTGCTTCAATTTCAAATTTTAATAATTACTCTTTAGGTTTTTCATATCAATTTAGTTCCAGTATTGACGAAGCATATATTGCTGATATTGGAACATCTCGTAAAAATGATTGGATGCCTCAATCTGCAGGGGCTGTTATTAAGTTTGATGGTTTTTCTTTTGGATTGGGATTCGGACAAAAGTATAACGGCTCACTCGAATTTGATCCAATACCAATTACAACTTCTGAATATCCAGATGGAACCGGAGAGTTTATCACTGTAGAACACAGAACTCGTGTTCAAACTTATTCACTATCTGCTTCATATTCATTTCCTAAAGTTTTTGGAGAGTCATCTTCTTTAGATATTGGATTCAGATATTCATACAATCACCTAAAATTTTATGAAAAATTATGGGAAATGACGATTGATGAATCAGACAATGTAGGAAGCTATGCTATTGGATTGCAGTATTCTAACCAAATCTCAAACAACAGAATATTAAGAGTCGGTTTTTCATATGAAATCGAACCAGATTTTGGAAAAGTATATGAATATGATAATGGCTTAATTTATGTTTATGATCCGGATTCTACAGGCCGCATTCCAGCTTATATAAGCTCAAAATACAATCTAGTAGGAAGTGTTCCTGATAAATTTAACTTAGATGTTTCTGCTGACATTTCAGAATTCTTCAGGCTAAATGCAATGATAACAGGAGTATTGTGGGAAGCAGATAATGATAACATTAAAAACCAACTTGAATTTTCTGCAAGCAGTGTTTATCGAATCAATGAAATGTTTGCTCCATCTTTTGGGTTTTATTACACAGATAAAAATTTTGATGAAGACTTTTTTGATATCAATGAGAAAAATAATGCACTATTCCTGATTGGTGGTTTAAGATTTAATTATAATATTTTCTCTGCCGATTTAGCAATTGCAGATTCACATCTTTTCGGTGGTGATTTTAGAAAACAAACAATTGGTAAACTTGCTATTGGAGTTCAATTATAATTAAAAGATATGAACACTTGTTTTTGTTAAGGCGACTGAGGTGTCATTCCCACGAACCTGCCTGCGGAAAGCAGGAGTGGGAATCCAGAAAGTTATGAAATTGCATTAGAATCGATCCCCGTTTTCACGGGGATGACAAAGCAATATATTTACAACAGATATTGAAGTATACAGCTTAATAAAATATTTTAGTGCAAACATTTTTGTCTGTTTTAGTTTAGTGTACTTCATATAATTTTGCTATCATCATTAAGGGAGAGTTATGAAAACTAAAATTTTTGTCTTCGTTCTTTTCTCACTTCTAACTTTTACAAACAAATCTTTTTCACAGGGAGAAACTGCCGTTCCGTTTTTAACCTTTCCTGTTTCACCTTCACAAACAGGAATGGGAGCAACTGGTACATCATTACCCAACGATGATCCATTTGGATTTTTATTGAACCCTGCTCAACTTGGGCACATTAGTCAATCAACAAATCTTTCATTTGCATTCTATCCTGGCAAGGTAAAACTATGGGGTTTTGATGAATTTACTATAAATAGTTTTGCAATTAATGCTGGTTACAATTTTAAGGACCTTCTTAATATCCCCATTAGTCTTGGCGTTGGATATGCAAACTCAAAATATTTAATAGATTATTCTAATGCTTTGCAATCTCCTTTTGAAGAGATGGAACAATTTTCAACTTTTTCTTTCGGAGTGGGAATCGATTATTATATTCAGCTTAACGCCGGTATTAGTTCAAAAAGTATTAACTCAAAGATTCCGGATTATACTTCTTCATCATTTCCTCCACCATCATATGAGGCAGATGCAAATGCGATTGACTTTGGCTTCCTTATAATCATTCCTGTTATAAAACTAATTGATGATCAGTTAAGCTTTGAATTATTTAATAATAACCCAACTAGACCATTTTTCAATTTATCATTTGGATACTCACAATTAAACATTGGAGATGAAATATATTATGTAGATCCTGCTCAGTCCGATCCATTACCAAGGACAGCAAGATTGGGTTATGGAATTTCTACCGGATTTGATTTTGATATAAACAAAACATTTATTCGTGCTCTTAGCATTGATTTTACAGTTGATGCCGAAGACAGACTGCTTGAGTATGAGTATATATATTCTGGTAATCCTGTAATTCCTGATATGAAACGATTCAAGGGCTATCAATCATTTATTGGCGATATAAATATTGGCAAAAATATTTTTCAGATCGAAGGGGATGAAAATGTAATCTCCAAAACTGGCTTTCAAATTAATGTTTTTGAATTTTTCACTTACAAACAAGGTCATCTAAGTGGAGATGGATATAATTCTGTTAAGACAAATGGTTATGAAATTAGAAGTAAAGGAATCTTAAAATTTATTAATGCTGTAAGTAGTAATGAAGTAATAAAGTACATAACGAATAGTTTTGATTTAAGATACTCATATTCAAAATATTCCATTGATGATGATATCGAAACGAAATTCCACGGCATATCAATATATTTTCAAAACTTAAATTCTATTTTTTAGTAATAAAATTTTGCCATCATTATTCAGGGAGAGTTATGAAAACCACAGTTCTTTTTCTTAGTCTTTTTTCATTTCTTTTAATTACTGATAAAACATTCTCGCAAGGAGAAGCTGCAGTTCCATTTTTATTACTTCAGCCTTCACCATCGCTAAGCGCAATGGGACAAACAGGCACAGCACTTCCAACCGAAGACCCATTTGGTTTTTTATGGAATCCCGCACAACTAGGCTACACAAGCCAGAGTAATAATTTTTCATTCATCTTTTATCCATCAAAACTTTATTGGCTTCCAACATTTAATCTAGACTTAGAATTAAAAGGGGTAGCTTTTAACATTGGATATAACTTAAAGGATTTAATCGACCTTCCAATAAGTGTCGGATTTGGTTATTCAAATCCGGAATTTGATTATGGAACATTTATTAGAACAGATGAATATGGAAATGCAATTGGTACTTTTGAAGCGAAAGATTATTATAAAGCTTACTCTTTAGGTATTGGAGTTGATTATTATGTTCAACTTAATGCCGGAATTACTTATAAAGATATAACATCGAAATTAATCGATCTTCCAACCGGACCTGATTCTCTGAGGATTTCTGCTAAAACAAATGTTATTGATTTTGGTTTACTCGTTAACATTCCCGTTCTAAAACTTATCGATGAAAACATACAACTTGCACTAGAAAATGATATGCTCTTAAAACCAGATTTTAATTTTTCAATCGGTTATTCAAAATCAAATATTGGTGATGAAATAGAATATAACATCTTTCCTGGTCAAACCGATCCGCTTCCAAGAATCGATAGATTTGGTTATGGTATTTCAACCGGATTTGATTTACTTGGTAATAATTTCCAAATGGAAGTATTAAACTTTTCTCTAACAGTTGAAGCTGATGATATTTTAATAACAAGAGACTCAACAGGCTGGGATTATCAATCAACTCTAAGCGATCTTCAGTTTGTAAAAAACCTAATAAACGTTGAAGGTACTGAAGAAATTGTATCCCACATTGGTTTAAAGATTGATTTCTTTGAAACAGTTTCTTTCAGCACCGGTCATTTTTCGGGTCGTGGTTTTATGGATGTTCCCGAAACCGGAGGATATGAACTAAGAGCAAAAGGAATTTTTAAGCTTTGGGCATTGTGGGCAAAAGAACCATTTACAGATTTCTTACGTGATCATTTAGATATTAGATATTACAATACAAATTACTTTGCCGATGATTGGAGAGAAACAAAGATGACTGGTTTGGCTCTTTACGTACATAACTTAAATTCTTTATTTTAAAATAAATAAAAACACAACGGTCATTGCGAGGAGCGAAACGATGAAGCAATCTCGGGTTTCTACTTCATAATTAAGATTGCTTCTTCCGATTAAAGTCGGGATCGCAATGACAAACAAGAAAAAGGATTAAAATGATAATAGACAAACTCTCAAACTCACATCTTTACTCCAAACTAGGAGAAAGAATTAACAAAGCTTTTACTTATCTAAAAGAAACTGATTTCTCTAAAATGGAATTAGGTAAATATGAAATTGATGGAGAAAATATTTTTGCTCTGGTTAACGAGTACAATACAAAAGATGAAAGTGAAGGAAAACTGGAAGCACACAAAAAATATATCGATGTTCAGTTCGTAGCAAAAGGCAGTGAACTATTGGGCTATGCTCCATTAGAAAACCAAATAGTTATTGAGGAATACAATGAACAAAATGATATAACCTTTTTCAGCGGCGAAAAATCCTTCACCCAAGTTGATGAAGGAATGTTTGCAATCTTCTTCCCGACCGATATTCATTTACCGGGAATCAAAGTAAACGAAAAGTCCTATGTAAAAAAAGTTGTGATTAAAGTTAAGGTTTAAATATGAAAGAGATTATTTACAAATATGCTGGTGCAAAAGCATTAGTAAAACTTCACGAAATGCATCTGCAATCATTTTACGAAACGTGGAAAGAAGCAAAGCGACTAAATATTAAACTTCCTGATTCAGACGATCCATATTATAAATCATTAGATACATTACTCTATCATCTTCTGAGATCTGCAAGAGGTTATATGATCTGGATGTGTGATAAGTTAGGCTTAGAAGATCCGCAAATAAGAGAAACTCCACCAGCAGAAATGATAGAAGAAAAAGCAGTTGAACAGCTCGCACATTTATTTGAACGATGGAAAATTCCACTTGCGAATGTAGAACCGGAGTTATTTGAAGATAGAGTGTATAAATCCAATTGGAATGTTGAATATTGCATTGATGCAATGTTAGAACACGCTGTTATGCATCCGATACGGCATGAGTTTCAGTTGAAGAATCTAATCCAGAACGTCATCACGAGCAGAGCGAAGTGATCCGCCAATACTAAAGATTGCTTCTCCCGACAAGTCGTC
>JBGAWM010000077.1:0-12948 GCA_044227615.1 Ignavibacteriaceae bacterium | reverse complement strand
ACCAACACAAAGTTGTGTTGTTCCCCAACCAAGAGATTGAGCTGGTGCAAAAGCTCTAAATACATCGATAGGCGCACCGAATGCACTGTATCCAAATCCAATATATCTTGCAACTGCAGCTGCGTTATCTCTAACCATTCCTACGAAGAAAGGATCTAGGTCGCCCGTAGCATCAATATCTGCAAGAGAAATCATTTTTGGAATAACATTATTTCCACCGTAATCATAATCGGTTGTAATAAAAGTTTCACCAATTGCATAAGTACCTTCCAATGTGGTTGAAGAAGACTGAGGAGCCTGATAATTCATATCAGGAACAACCATCTTCTCATTACCAACACCACGTTCCTGAGCAAAGGCTACACTAATAAAAGCCAATGCCAAGAACAAAACAGAAATTTTTCTGATCATAACGATCTCCTTTTGTGTTAAGTGTATTTTGTTAATTAAAATAAATGAACTAAAAAAGTCTCTTATGTTAACTTGTCTTAAAATTCTCGCTCAAATTACAATTGTTTGTGATTTTAGTCAAGATTTTAAAGTCTTTTTATTTGCGCTTATGAATTAATATTTTTTGCTTTTAATGTCAAGAGATTCTATTATCCGCTAAATTCATTTTACTACACATAAAAATATCTTTTAATAAATTAAATATTTTTTTTTGGTAAGTGTGTGAAATGGAATTAAAACTCTCTTATTACCTTAATTACCTTATTACACTGCTGCTTCTAATTTTTGTTTTAAATGAATTTTGGGTACAGCACCAATTATTGTATCAACTACTTTTCCACCTTTAAAAATCAATACGGTAGGAATACTTCTCACACCATACTTTATAGCACTCTCCTGATTATTATCAACATCAAGTTTTCCGACTTTTGCTTTTCCTTCGTATTCTACGGCAAGTTCTTCAACTATCGGGGCAATCATTTTACAGGGACCACACCACACGGCCCAAAAATCTACAAGTACTGGTTTATCCGATTGTAATACTTCAGTACTAAAATTTTGATCTGTAAATTCCAACGGTTTCATTATTCTTCCTTAAAAAATTATTTATAATAAGTTTATATGATTAAGATTTTTTTCCTTGTCCAACATAATTAACAATATCCTCTCCGCCATCAGCATGAATAAGACCACCGGATATCCATTCACCCCCATCTTTACAGAGCAGTGAAATTACTTTGGCTACATCTTCCGGAGTTGTTAATCTTCCATGCGGATTTTTTCTCTGTGCAATATCAATCATATCTAAGTTACCAGGAATTTTACGCAGTGCAGGTGTGTCTGTTACGCCTGCCATTATTGAATTAACTGATGCGCCGAATTTACTGCCAAGCTCAACAGATAATTGTCTAACGTGAGATTCCAAAGAAGCTTTTGCTGCAGATACAGCTCCATAATAAGGAATTGCAGAATGACTGCCTGAACTTGTCATTGCAAAAATTCTTGCACTATTGGCAAGAAGATTATTTGAGACAACATCCTGAACCCAATAAACCAGTGAGTGTGCCATAACATCAAGTGTCATTTCCATTTGCGCTTTTGTAATTGCTTGTTCTGTTTCACTGGGCACAAAAGGTTTTAGTGTTCCAAATGCAAGCGAGTGCATTATAACTTTTACTAATGGTTTTCCATCTAATAATGATTTTATTTCAGATATGATTTCATTTCTTTTAAATTCATCAGCAGCATTTACATTGTAAAAAACAGCTTCAACTCCCGATGATTTTATTTCACCGATAATTCTTTCGACGTTTGGCATTGTTGCCTGTCGATCTAAGTGAACGCCAAGAATATTAAATCCGTCTTTAGCTAACTTTAATGCTGTAGCTTCTCCAAAGCCGGATGAGGCTCCTAAGATTAGTGCCCAAAATTCTTGTCTTTGGTTTGCCATGCCTGCGGCATCGTTACGTCTCATTTATTATGTATTCCTATAAGTTTTATGTTTATAACGGGAACAATAATACAAAATCGTACAAAGTGAAACAACAAAAAATAATTTTGAATTTATTTGGCTTTTAGTATCACACATTCTTCTCCAAGAAACTCAGTTAATGATTTTAAGAGTTCATTAGTAATCTTTATCCTGATTTCATCAAGTGAAAATAATTTTCCTTTATCATTTCCGTTTTCTGTAAGATTAATAAAAACAGGAATGCTCCCTTCGTTATTTTTTAAAATATCTTTTAGTCCAATAAGTTTTTCAGGTGAAATTTTTTCTTTACTTATCTGAAGTTTAAGACTTTCTGTAAGTTCGTTGGCGATCTTTTTCATTGGAATAACTTTATTAACCTGCATCTTTACAGCATCGCCGCTGCTCTCAAGATTACCGATTGCAAATACCGGTTCTTCATCTTCTACAAATTTTCCAAACTCATCATATGCTTTTGAAAACATCAGACACTCACAACTGCCTGTTAAATCATCAAGTTTAAAGAAAGCCATTGTTCTGCCGGATTTATCAAACTTGGTCTTAAGTTCTGTTACAACGCCGCAAACTCTTACATCGCTTTTTTCAATTATATCTTCTGTTTCGCCAAGATGAATTGTAGCAAAAGAATTAAATTCTAATTCATATTTCCTTAACGGATGATCTGTCAAATAAAAACCTATTACTTTTCTTTCCTGTGCAAGAAATTCTTTTTCTGTCCACGGTTTTACATTTGGTAATTCAGGTTCTTTAAGCTTTACTTCTTCGGCTTCACCAAATAATGAATCACTTGATAGCATTTTTGAGTTTTGAATTTTATGTGCATAATCCAGCGCGGATTCAACAGCTTCAAAAAGCTGCGCCCGATTTTTATTCATCGAATAAAATGCACCGGCAAGAACCAATCCTTCTAATGCACGTTTTGATACTATTCTGTTATCTGTATTTGCACAAAAATCATAAATACTTTTAAAGTCTCTGCCAAGATTATTTCTTGCACTGATTATTTCTTTAACTGCGGGAACGCCAACATTTTTTATTGCGGACATTCCAAATTTTATCTTACCATCTTCAGCTTCAAAATAAAGTGATGGATTATTAACATCTGGTGGAAGCACTTCAATTTTAAGTTTGCGGCAATCATTAAGAAACTTTGTTACTTTATCCGTGTTCTCAAATTCATTCTTTAAGTTGGCTGCTAAAAATTCTGCTGGATAATGCGCCTTTAAATAAGCTGTTTGATATGCTATAAAACTATATGCAACCGCATGACTTTTATTAAATCCATAATTAGCAAACTTAAATATCGTTTCAAAAATTTCAAGAGCATTTTTTTTATCAACACCGTTTTTAATTGCACCATCAACAAAAACTATTTTTTGATCTTCCATTACTTTCAGATCTTTTTTACCCATTGCTCTTCGCAAAAGGTCAGCATCCGCTAAACTCATTCCGCCAACTTTATTAGCAAGTTGAATAACCTGTTCCTGATAAACTATAATTCCGTAGGTTTCTTTTAAAATTGGTTCAAGAATTTTATGAGAATATTTAACTTCTTTTCTTCCAAACTTTCTATCAATAAAATCATCAATAAACTCCATTGGACCCGGACGATACAGTGCATTCATAGCAGCAAGATCATTTAAACTTGTTGGATGAAGCTGTTTTAAATACTCACGCATCGGACCGGATTCAAATTGGAACACACCTGTTGTTTGTCCTTTTGCAAAAAGTTGAAAAGTTTTTTCATCATCAAGGGGAACAGCATCAATATCAATTTCTACACTATGATTTTTCTTTATCATATCTATCGCATCACGAATTATCGTAAGCGTGCGCAGTCCAAGAAAATCCATCTTTAGCAAACCGGCATTTTCTATATCTTTCATTGTGTACTGGGTAACAATATCCTGTTGAGACACAGCGTTTGCAAGTGGTACATATTTACTAACTTCATCCGGAGCAATAACAACTCCTGCAGCATGTTTAGAAGCATTGCGATTCATTCCTTCAAGTACTCTTGCATACTTAATCAGATTTTGAATATCAGTTTCGTTCGATTCTTTTACCCATTTCAAATCAGGCACTTCTGCCAACGCCTGATCAATTGAATAAACTTTACCAAACTTGGAAGGAATAAATTTTGTAATCTTATTTACAGTTGGAATTGGAATTTTAAGGACACGAGCAACATCTCTTAACACAGCTTTTGAAGTCAATTTATTAAAAGTGATAATCTGACTAACGCATTCAGTTCCATATTTTTCACGTACGTAATCAATCACGTCACCACGCTGATCATCAGCAAAATCAACATCAATATCAGGCATTGATCTTCTTGCTGGATTTAAAAATCTTTCAAACAATAAATCGTACTTTAACGGATCAACATTTGTAATTCCCAACGCATAAGCAACAATACTTCCGGCAGCGCTTCCTCTTCCCGGACCAACTGGAATCTTGCGATCTTTAGCGGCGTTAATAAAATCCTGCACAACAAGAAAGTAACCGGGAAAACCCATCTCATTTATTGTCTTTATCTCAAAATTAAATCGGTCTTCAATTTCCGGGGTGATAACTTTAAATTTCTTTTCCAACCCTTGTCTTGCAAGCAGCTCCATATATTCATCAAGATTTTTTGCTTTAGAATTTTTTGGGATTGGAAAGTTTGGAAAGTGATGTCCTTCAAAATCAAGTTTTAAATCTATCTTCTCATCAATCTCAAGAGTATGCTCAGTTGCGCCTTTAAACTTTTTAAAGAGTTTTGTCATCTCATCTGATGATTTGAAATAAACCTGATCGGTTCCATATCTAAGTTGTGTATAGTCTGCACCGTTTTTATCGGAAAGCAAAAGTAAAATATTATGTGCAATTGCATGTTCATGTTCTATGTAATGGCAATCATTTGTTGCAACAAGTTTGATTCCCAATTCTTTAGAAAGTTTTGGCATTCCTTCAAGAATCGGTTTATCAATATCCATTCCGTGATCTTGAATTTCTAAATAGAAATCGTCTTCAAAAATATCTTTGAATTTTTTTGCAACAGTATGAGCTTTTTCATAGTTGCCGTTAACGAGATGTGTTGATACAACTCCGCCCGCACAAGCTGTTGTACAAATTAATCCTTCTTTATACTTCTCAAGCAATTCCATATCGATGCGGGGTTTGTAATAAAATCCTTCAGTGTGTCCGAGTGTAGAAAGACGGGAAAGGTTATCATAACCTTGTTTGTTTTTTGCAAGCAGAATTAAGTGACTATAATGTTTAGATTTTTTCTTGTTGTTTACTTCTTCAGCTTTTGCTCTGTCAAACCGGCTTCCATCCACAACGATGTACGCTTCCATACCAATGATGGGTTTGATGCCGGCTTTTTTAGCTTTGTTATAAAACTCCGCGGCACCATACATCACACCGTGATCTGTAATTGCTACAGATTTCATATCGTGTTTTTTTGCTGCGTTGATTAAACCATCAACAGTGCAGGCGCCGTCTTGTAAGCTGTAATGTGTGTGGTTGTGAAGATGAATAAAATCAGACATCGGATATCAAATAAAATTTACAATGAATAATTAACAATTAAGAATTTTTAACTATGTATTACTGAATTGTCATTGCGAGCTAGGTAACGAGCGAAGCAATCTCAAATTACAAATTTAAGATTGCTTCATCCCGACAAGTCGGGATTCGCAATGACTAAATAGAAAGAAATCTATAAGAATTTTTGTAAGTGCTGATCGAAGTTAAGTATTTCAGAAATGAAAATCTAAGTGGGAAAAATTTATTTCATAAACTCTTGACAGAAATATTTTTTTACTATTCACTAAATATTCCATTACTACAGCATTCGATACTCTCTGCTCTTTGCGCTTATTTCTTCCCAGTATGTCCAAAACCACCTTCACCACGGTTGGAAAAATTCAAATCATTCACCAACATAATTTTAGCAGTATAAACTTTTGAAACTATCAATTGTGCTATCCTATCACCTTTTGATATTTTAAAATCTTCCTTACCAAAGTTTATTAAAATAATTTTTATTTCGCCACGATAATCAGAATCTATAGTTCCCGGAGAATTGAGTATTCCGATACTATGATTTGCGGCTAATCCGCTTCTTGGTCTTACCTGAATTTCATATCCTAATGGAATTTCAACCGAAATATCTGTTGGAATCAATTCAACTTTTCCGGGGTGAAGAATAACATCATCTTTAACTGCAGCACGAATATCCATTCCCGCACTGCCTGATGTTGCATAATAAGGTAAAGGCACATCAAGAAAGTCTTTACTTAATCTTTTAACTTTTATTTTAATTTTATCAGTCATTTATCTCCGTAACAATTTAGTTTTAATAAAACTCATTTCGTTTCTTTCGAATACATTCATTAAGATGAAAGATATAAATATGATTGCCAGAATTATTTTATAGTATATATTTAAAAGTTCACCGTACATCAACAAGTAATAAACTGTCCCAACAAAAAGTACACCTAAAGCAATTTTAACAAGCTTATAATAATCATAATTAATTCTATAATACTTTTGAGTAACGATATAATATCCGCAAGCCATAACAACATAACTTAAAAGCGTTGCAAGAGCCGCACCCATAATATTCAGCTGAGGAATAAGAACATAATTTGCAACTACATTTGTTAATGCACCAAGACCAGTTACTATCGGTGCATAAATACTTTTTTCTTCTATATAAATTCCAGCAGAAAAAACTACGTATAAACCATTAAATAGATACGCAAGAAGTATTACGGGAACAATGTATAAACCTTCCCAATATTTTGCGCCGATAATAGAAAATCCCGCAAAGTTTATTTTTACAATATCAGAAATGAAAAGTGATAGGATAACCACCAACAAACTTCCAACAATTGTAAAGTAAGTAAGCACCTTTGAGAAAATTTCTTTTGCATTTTCTTCTTTTGCATTTGTTAAAAAGAATGGCTGCCACGCATATTGAAACATATTAACAAAAAGCATCATAAAAATGCCAAGTTTATAATTTGCCTTGTAGATACCAACTGTTTTTATATCAGTTAATTTTTCAAGTATTGGAACATCGATAACCTGAACGAGCATCATTCCCAATCCAGCAGGAAGATAAGGCAAGCCGAACTTTAGTAATCTCTTAAATAAAACTTTGTGAAAACTAAATTTAATATTCTTTAGCAAAGTTGGGATCAACAATAAAAACGAAACAATGGATGCTGCAAGATTACTGATAAAGATTGCTTCAATTCCCCATTTTAATTTTACTATTAGAAAAACATTTAAAGTGATGTTAAAAACAATGCTTATGATTTTAATGAAGGAAAATAATTTTGCTTTTCGTTCAAGTCGTAACTTAAGAAATGATATAACTGCGTTTGCATCAAAAAATAAAATTAACGCAGAAAGAATAATTAGATAATTTAGATCTGATGAAAGCTCAACAAATCCTGCAATCGAAGGATTGAACAATACAATTAATCCGCAGAAGGCTACTGAAGTAAAAAGTACACTTAAAAATGGAGTTGAGAAATTATCTTTTTCATCCCCAATATCTTTGAATGCAGCGTACTTAAGAAACGCAGCATCCATTCCATAAATAAAAATGATATTAAAAAGAGCGATATAGGAGTATATTAAAATCACAGATCCATAATCGGCAGGGGAAAAAACATTTGTGTAGAATGGAACAAGAATAAAATTAAGAAACCTGCCCAGCATCGTACTGATGCCGTAAATAGCAGTATCCTTAGTTAGTTCTTTTAGTTTTTCTTTCATTCTACTTTAGAGCGTTATCTCCAATGAAATATCCAAAGCTTTTACACTATGTGTTAATGCACCAACAGAAATATAATCAACGCCAGTTTCTGCAATTGTTTTGACCGTATCTAAGTTTACTCCACCGGAAATTTCAACTTTACACTTACCATTAATTATTTTAACAGCTTTTTTCATTTCATCAATTTCAAAATTATCAAGCATAATTATATCTGCTTTTGTTGTAAGTGCTTCTTTAACTTCTTTTAGATTTTTTGTTTCGACTTCAATTTTAAATTTTGTGCGATGTTTTTTATTGTACTTCACACATGCTTCAACAGCCTTTGTGATTGAGCCTGCAACTTCTATGTGATTATCTTTAATCAAAAACATATCATACAAACCAATTCGATGATTTGAACATCCGCCAAGATTAACTGCCAACTTATCTAAAGAGCGTAACCCGGGAACAGTTTTTCTTGTATCGATTACTTTTGCTTTTGTGTGTTTTACTTTTTCAGAATAATTATTTGCTGATGTTGCAATACCGCTCATTCTTTGTAAAAAATTTAAAGCTGTTCTTTCTGCGGTTAATAATGATTGTGCTCTGCCAGAAACTATTGCAGCAACATCACCATATTTTACTTTAGAACCATCATTAATTTTTAATTCAAACTTTATTTTGGGATCAATAGATTTAAATACCGCTTTTGCTATTTCTAATCCGGCAATAATTCCATCAGCTTTTACAAGAAATTTTCCAACAGCTTTTTTGGATTTTGAAATTGTAGCTTTTGTTGTGATGTCTCCGGTTTTCACATCCTCTTTAAGCGCAGTTGAAATAGTTTTTAAAATTGATTTATCCATTTTACTCATAGTATTTTTTCACCGCATCAATAAATAGTTTTGGGGCGCGAGTTGGTCTGTTAGTTTTAGCATCCAGAAAAGCAAGCTCAACATAACCTTCACAAATAACTACATCTCGTTCTTTTGCTTTTATAGTATGATCAATATGAACTTTAACTGTCGGTAATTTTTCAACCCGAGTTTCAATCACTAATAGTTCATCATAAAAAGCAGGAGCGAAAAAATGAATTTTAGTTTCTATAACCGGCATAAAAAATCCGCTTTTCTCAATCACTTCATAAGGCAACCCAACTTCACGCATCATCTCAGTTCTGCCGACTTCAAAGTACTCAAAATATTTTCCGTTATATGCAAATCTCATTTGATCTGTATCTGCATATCTAACTCTAAGTTCTGTAAAATGTTTTTGCATATTAAATAAAAATGATTTTAGGAGAAAAAAGGATTGTGTACATATCTAAACATTGTCACACTGAGCTTGTCGAAGTGTGATTTTATATAAGTTATAAAAGATTTCTGGAAAGGTCAGTCTTCGACAAGCTCAGACTGACAAATAATTTTTAAAATACTATTCAGTATAAACACCCATCTTGCCAAATTTTTCTATTCGATTATCAACAAGTTTTTCTGGTTTAATTTTAATTAGATCATCAAGTTCTTCAATCAAAGCTGCTTTTAAATTATCTGCTGCTTCTCTATGATTCTTATGAGCTCCTCCCAGAGGTTCTTTAATAATCCTATCAATAATTCCCTGCTCTAATAAATCAGGTGCAGTAAGTTTAAGAGCTTCAGCAGCTGTTTCTTTGTATTCCCAGCTTCGCCATAAAATTGATGAGCAAGACTCGGGACTGATAACAGAGTACCAGCAATTTTCTAACATTAATATTCTATCCCCAACACCAATTCCTAAAGCACCGCCGCTTGCACCTTCACCGATTATCACAACAATAATAGGAACTTTAAGTTTGCTCATCTCAAAAAGATTTCTTGCAATCGCTTCTGCCTGCCCGCGTTCTTCTGCTTCAAGCCCTGGGAAAGCGCCGGGAGTATCGATCAATGTTATCACGGGTCTATTAAACTTTTCCGCAAGTTTAAATAAGCGCAAAGCTTTACGGTAACCTTCAGGATTCATCATGCCAAAATTTCTGTAAACGTTTGACTTCGTATCCCGCCCCTTCTGTTGACCCAGAATTACAACTTTATGCTGACCGATTTGCGCAAGTCCACCAACAACAGCTTTATCATCTTTAAAGGATCTATCACCATGCAGCTCAACGAAAGACTCTGCCATACCATAAATATAGTCAAGTGTAAATGGTCTATCAGGATGACGGGCTAACTGCACGCGCTGCCACCTTGAAAGATCTCTGTATAATTCTTCTTTCAATTGTCTGACTTTCTCTTCGAGCCTTATTACATCTTTTTCTATGTCAAGGTTATCAGAGAATTTTTTCATTTCATCTAATTTTGATTCTAACTCATAAATTGGTTTTTCAAAATCTAAAATTGTTTTTGCCATCTTTACTTTTTGCTCCACATTTTATTTAACGATTTAGCAAGTATCTCTAAATCGAGCCAAATGTTTTGATTTTTTGCGTAATAAAAATTTAACTTTTCTAATTCTTCGGGATTTTCATTTTCAATATACCAATATCCGGTTAAACCTGTTTTACCTAAAAAGTTGTCATTTGACGATTTAGATAATTCAGGGCCAACTAAACTTGCTTTACCGCTGAACACTTTAGGAAACCCTAACACAAATTTAGTAAAATCAGATTGCCCTTGTACCAGTTTGCTCTTGAAAAATATGAAAGGATAGATCAAAAACAAAGAAGGAATAATTACTGAATAGTCAAATAATGATTTTATAAATCTCATTTGCGGCATCGAAATATTATAACTTAACTCAATTACCGGCATATCATCCAGCATTGTTACAGCAGTTTTGCCGACAATAAAATCAAGATTACTTCCGACAATTTTAAACTCGACATTTTCTTCACGGCATTTTGAAACAATCTCCATCATTTTGTTATAAGATAAATCACCCGAAGAAAATATTACTTCGTTTATTTTATTCTCACGAATAACTTTTTTTATGTTTTGATCGGTTCCAATAACCTCAAAGGAATCTATTTTCTCACCAATATTCTTATTCGAAAATCCAATCAACCCAACAACACTTCTTCTATCAGTTTTTTTCTTTTTAATCTTCTTTCCGATTTGTATTGCGCTATCATTCAGTCCTACAATTAAAGTTCTTTTGTGTTTTAAATCCTCATCAACTAAATCCTTATTAAAAATGATTTTAAAAATGATACGCCAAAATGAAAGTACAAAAAATAAAAACACATAGGTTATTAGAACTATTGCACGACTGAATGCAAAATCTTTGAAGAAAAATGTAAGCGATGTTAGGATTGGTAAGCTGATCATTACCGAGAGCAAAGTTTTTGAAACTGATAGTTTATTCTTTTTGTAATTACCTATCGCAAATGAAACAAATAATTGAATAAAAGCAGGCACTGAATAAACAATTGGAATCGCAAAACCAGGAAAGCCTTTCCAGTCACTTATGTTATGATAAATTTTTTCAGCAGCAAACAAACAAAGATCAAAGAAAATAAAATCAAGCAGCATTGAAAGAATAATTAGCTTGCGGGCACCAAAGAAAGCAAATACACTTCTTACTGCTATAGCACTTCTTAAAATAAACTCAACAAGCAAAGAACTTGATAAATGTTTTTTTACAAACAGATGCATTGCATTGTAAAATACTTTTGTTTCATCTAAACTGCTTCGTTTAGTGCTCTCTCCTTTGTAATGAATTATCTGAGTTGAATGAACATAAAAGACTTTAAATCCAGCTTTCTGAATTCTGTAACACAAATCCAAATCCTCACCGTACATAAAAAAGCGTTCATCAAATCCGCCAACTTTTTCATAAACTTCTTTCCGCATCATCATAAATGATCCGGAAATTGCATCAACTTCGTAGCTTTTATTCTCATCGAGATAAGTGAGATTGTAGCGGGCAAATATTTTGCTTTTAGGGAAAAGTGTACTTAGTCCGGTTACTTTTGTAAACGACGTCCACGGACCGGGAAAGCTTCTTCGGCATGCAAGCTGCAATGTTCCATCCGGATTTAGAATTTTACATCCGGCTAATCCTGCCGAGGGATGTGATTCTAAAAACTGAATCATCTTTTCAAAAGTATCTTCAGCAACGAGCGTATCGGGATTGATAAGTAAAATATATTTGCCTGTTGCAAGCTTTAATGCAATGTTATTCGCTTTACCAAATCCAAGATTAGTTTGATTAGCAATTAATTTTATATGTGGAAATTTTGCTTTGATAAATTCAACACTGCCATCATCAGATGCGTTGTCGACAATTATAATTTCTTTGGTAAGATTTGAGGATGCTTTTTCTATTGAGTGAATTAAATTCTGAAGGAATTCTTTTACGTTGTAGTTTACTATGATTATTGAAAGATCCAATTATCTGATCCTTACAATTTGCCAAACATATGCTGAAACCGAAGTTTCCATACCATAGTTACAGCCTCGCGAACAATTTTTTTAGACATTTTAGATTTGCCTTTTACACGGTCGATAAATATGATTGGAATTTCTTTGATCTTAAATCCTTTGCAATAAGCTTTAAATGTCATTTCAATCTGGAAAGAATATCCATTCGATCTTACTTTATCTAAATCAATTGCTTCTAATACGCTTCTTCTAAAACATTTAAAACCGCCTGTTGCATCTTTAATCGGCATACCGATTATTATTCGCGTGTAAACGCTGGCAAAAAAACTTAATAACAGCCTGGACATTGGCCAGTTAAGCACGCGCACACCATTTATATATCTGCTTCCAAGTACAAGATCACTCTGTTTTATTGCGATTAAAAAATTTTTAAGCTCATTTGGATCGTGGGAAAAATCTGCATCCATTTCAAAAACAAAATCATAATTATTTTTTAAGGCGTACTTAAATCCGGCAATGTATGCTGTACCCAATCCCATTTTCTTTTCACGTTCTAAAAGATGAATACGATCATTTTTTTTCATCTCCTCTTTAACAAACGCACCCGTTCCATCTGGTGAACCATCATCAACAATCAGAATGTGAATACTTTCATCCTGTGATAAAACCGAAGGGATAAGCTTCGGAAGATTTTCCAGCTCGTTGTATGTTGGAATTATAATTAAAGATTTCTCAGTATTCATTTATGAATCTAAAAATAAAGTTTTATTTGTTTATTTGTCTTTTGATTAATGTCATTACTATCATTGAGTCATTCGTCGTCATTAAGTCATTCGTCGATTTTATCATTACTTTTTTTGCCAATTGAATTTATATAATTGTTTAACTTAACT
>JBGAWM010000076.1:0-13328 GCA_044227615.1 Ignavibacteriaceae bacterium | reverse complement strand
GCATAACCAATAGGTAAATCTGTTATGATTAAAAACTATACTAGGAGAAAAAACACCCGGTATGCCTGCATTTGCCTGTACAGAAAGAATGCTTGATTCCGTAAATTCATAACTAATAATTGGAGTGAATGAAAACATAAAAAAGAGCAGGCTATTTTCATCATCAATAACTTGTGCTGATCCTGCATTTTTTCTGAACTGATAGTACTCACCGAATTCTACTCCCAATCCTGGATTAATACCTAACCCAAGTTTAACTCTATTAATCTTAAAATTAACACTAAACTTTAAATCAGCTCCAAATCCAACAAATGTTTTATCACCATCATAGTTAGCATCAAATTTCCCATCAAGACCTGAAACTCTATAACCGCCTGTATATCCAAATCCCTCTATATTAAAATTAGTATAATCCTGCGTGTTTGCCATTAAGAAGTTTAATTTCATCATTTGGATGTTTTCATTTTCATAACCGGCCTGACCAATTGTATAATCCAAACCTAAATAATTACTATATAATTCCGGATTGTTATTAGTTTCCGAAACCATAACAGGAGCGCTGGAGTAATAAATGGCAGGATAATAGGTCCGAAGGCAGCCGCTAAGAATGATTGATGTTGAAATAAAAATTAAAGGAATAAGCTGTTTCATTTTTTAGATTATAAATTTCAAATGAAAATTGTTATCAAATTAAATTGTCATTTGCCCAATGATGTTTTTCCAGAATCAATTAACAGTTCTTTCTCTTTATTCTTTCCACCTGTAAACGTGCGCATATTTTCCGGTATATGTCCGTAGTCGCTGAATGCATCAAGTTTCATATTTCCATTGGGTAAAATTCTGATAATAGTTAAACTGCAATTTGAAATGCTCATCTGAAGCCACGACATTGTATCGACTTTTAAAACTTTAGTTACAAAATAACGGATTACATTTCCGTGACAAACAATTATATCATTCCTGTCTTTTTCATCAGGTGATGGAATAAAATATTTTTGAAAAGCTTGTTCAAGATTATCAACACATTCTTCCATATCAGATGATTTTGTTTCAGCCATAACATCTTCTCTCCAAGTAGGAGGTGTGCATTCTCTTATCAGATCAGATTGCTCAAACAATATTTCAGGAAAATCATTAATAATCACTTGCGATGTTTGCATTGCACGAGTCATTGTACTGCTTATTAATGATTTAAAATCAATATTCATTGATTTCAATCTTGTGGAAACTAATCGTGCCTGAGCAATACCAAGCGGAGTTAAAATGTTTAAAGAATCTGGTATGCTATCATCTTGCGGTGCATAATCTCCGTGCCTGATAAGATAAATTGTCCGGGTTCCTTTTGTTTCCTGTTGAGCTAAAACTTCAATATTATTCATTGAGGCGAAAAGTATGAAGCAATAAATAATAAATGCTATTGTTTGAGCTATTTTGTTAAGCATATTTTTTTTTAAATAATTATTGATTTTATTCCATCAAAAACAAATTCCAAAACCTATTCTGATCCCTTTTAAATAATATCCATTAAGTTCATAATCATCATTATCAACGTATGAGTTATTATTAGAATACTGATCAATACTACGCCAACCTTTTTGAATTATCGCCTCATACTCTGCAAAAACATTTATATTTTTATAAACGACAAGCTCAAGCCCAATTACTGCTGAAAAGCCTAAACGCCAGATATTGCTATTACTTTTCCCGTATCCCTTTCGGATTTCTTGTGTTCTAGTATCATAGATTTCATATGAACTTTCATTTTGTATGAAGTTATAATTAACGAATGGGCCACCTCCAAAATAAAACTGGACAATATCTTCAAACTGTACGCTATGTAAATATTGAATTTTTAATTCGAAAAAATGATTTGAATAAGTACTCTCCTGTTTCTCAGTTCCTAGTAGAGTATCGGTAGTTGATTCCCGGTATTCAATCTTATCTGCATTCTGGTCATCAAGCAAGCCTGTTACATTAAATGTTAATCTAAGTGAAGAGACATCATTAAATTTATACTTATAAGCCGCGATAATTTCATTAATAATATAGAATTGTATTTCGTGAGTATACGACTCATTTGAAGAATCTTTTTTTTCAATTTCTTGGGAAAAAACATCTATTTGATAGGATGAAAGAATTATTAAAAAGTATAGAATGATTCTTTTCAGCATATATTACCTTTATAAGTTATTAAGGTTGATTAAAAAATAAAGAAAAAATCTTTCCAACATATAACATCGGTCAGTCCCCTGCCGGTAAAGAGGTAAAGGGATAAGTAAAAGTAATACAGCATAATTTTATCATTAATGCAAATGCAACTTAGAACAAACCGAAGTAAACTTCAATCAGATTTTCTTTCACTTAAGGGTAAAACTAAACGATTAGCAACAATCAACCCGTATTAACTAATCTATAAAATAATTTAGTATATAAATTTAGTTGAGGATAGTATTATAGATAACATCATTGTTCAGAATCAAAGGAACGTGAGTCATTTTAAAAGTTAAAAACAAAGAAGTTTAATATTGGTTTTGGATTCCCGCCTGCCTGCCTGCAAAGGCAGGTTTTCATGGTAATGACACATACTGCTTGACTAATGGGACAGCTTATGAAACGCTAAACCGATTTCAAGTAGCACCAAAAAATGATTTTTATCACAATCATTGATAATTGTGATATATAAAATAAATTTTATTTGAGAGTTGATTAGATTTGGCCTGTAAAATTTTTTGAGTACGGAAAAGAATTAACATTTTAATAAAAATCATTAAACGAATATTCAAAGTTCAATTATTTAGAGAATATAAATGAAACAAAAAACTTTCCTTCCTTCTATCAACATAAAAAAAATAATTTTACTTCTTATTCTAATCCCGTTTGTAATATCGGCGCAGACTAAAATTTATACATTGGATGATGCGATAAATCAAGCACTGTTAAAAAATAAAGGTATAACTATCTCTCAGCTAAATGTATCAAAGGCTGGGGCTTCTGTTAATGAAGCATTTGGTTATGCTCTGCCTAGTTTAGATTGGTCAGGTGGATTCTCACACTTCCTAAAAAAACCCAAAACACCATTCCCTGATTTTGGGGCACTACTAACCAATGCAACTTATTCCATTCTGTTTGATGAGAACATAATACCAAGGGATGATAGCAAATATGTACCGGTAGAAAGTAAACTTCAATCTTTTGCTCCTGCAAATAACTATAATACAGATTTTACATTGACTCAAACACTTTTTAGTTCTGCAGTATTTGAAGGCATTGGTGCTTCTAAAATTTACTACAACCTCTCTAAAGCAGAGCTGGATAATACTGTTTCAAAAACTGTATTGGATGTGCAGAAAGCTTTTTATGGAGTTTTACTTGCTAAAGCTGTTTTAGAAATAGCTAAAGCAAGTTTTAATAATGCTCAGGAAAATTTTAATAATGTTCAATCTTTATTTAATCAAGGTATGGTATCTGAGTTTGATAAACTGCAGGCTGAAGTTCAGTTAGAAAATATTCGTCCTTATGTTTTGCAGATGGAAAATACTTTGATTAACGCAAAGAATGGATTAAAAATTATCCTGAGTGAAGATCTGAATCAGGAGATTGATGTTGTTGGTGAGATTGTTTTTACACCTTATGAAAACATAGATGAACAGGCATTAGTTGAAGAAGCACTTCAAAATAATTTTGACATAAATAGTTTAAACTTAAAAATGCAGGTTGATGAAGCATTTATCCAATTAGATATTGCTGAGTATTGGCCGAACATAGCAGCCTTTGGAAATTATTCTTTTGCAGGTGCATCAGAAAACTGGGACTTTCAAAATTACTCCTCTTTTACAGTTGGTGTTAATTTCCGAATGAATTTATGGCAAGGTAACAGAACAAAAAATGCTGTTCAGCAATCAACCATAAATTACAAGCAAACCGAACAGCAGCTATTACTTTTAAAAGAGGCTGTTAGTTCACAAGTAAAGCAAGAAATTAATGAATTAAAAAGAGTTCAGTCTTTGGTTGATGTTCAGAGAAGAACGGTTGAATTAGCTGAAAAGGCTTATCACATTGCAACAATAAGATACAAAGAAGGTGCGGGCAGTCAGTTAGAATTACAGAATACTGACCTTGATCTTCGAAATGCAAAACTAAATTTAACTCAGTCCGTACATTCATATCTGGTTACAAAACATAAACTTGAACAATTATTAGGTAGAACAAATCCGGATTACCTGACAATTGCAAATCCGGTAGAAAATTAAATTAATATAACGTATGCCAATAGGAGAAAAACATTTTATGAAAAAATTATCAGCAGTAAAATTAAATTTTATGATAATGCTGTTAGCATCTGCTTCAATTATGATTCTGCAATCCTGCGGTGAAAAGCCTGAAGATACTGATGCTAAAGATAAAACCAGTTTTGTGGATACAGTTTCTGTTGAAGCTGAATCAGTTGAAGTAAAAGAACTTACTCTATCCAAAACTTTTTCAGGAACATTAGAAGGTGAAGAACAGGCTAATATAGTTGCTAAGATTCCTGAAAGAATAATGAAAGTAAATGTTAGAGTCGGTGAATACGTAAAAGCAGGGACTGTGTTATTTGAGTTAGACAAAGGCGGAGCTTCATCTCAATTTTACCAGGCACAGGCAGCTTTTCTAAATGCTCAAAAGAATTTTGAAAGAATGAAAAACTTATTAAAAGAAGGTGCAATATCTCAGCAGGCTTTTGATCAGGTAGAAACTGGATACGATGTAGCCAAAGCAAATTTTGAAGCCGCAAGAAGTACGGTTGAAATTACCTCGCCTATTTCCGGAGTTGTAACAGCAATAAATGTTAACATCGGTGATCTTGCAAATCCCCAAATGCCAATGGCAACTATTGCAAACATCGGCAGGATGAAAGCAAAATTTAATGTTGGTGAAAGTGATGTGCCAAGTTTCTTTGTCGGTCAGTCCGTTCAGGTTTACTCAGAAATGAATCCGGAAGTAATTCAGACTGGGAAAATATTTCAACTTTCAAATTCAGCAAACGTTCAATCGCGTACATTTGAAATGCAGGCAATGTTTACTAACACAAAAGACAAATGGTTTAAGCCAGGTATGTTCTGCCGTGTGAATGCTAATATGCAAACTAAAAAGGACGCTCTAGTTATTCCTTTTGCCGCAATTGTTAAAAGCAGTTCAGGCGAGGGAGTTTATTTGATAAACGAAGATAAGGCTTATTTAAAACCAATTAAAACCGGTATAACTGATGGAAAAGCTATTGAGGTAGTATCAGGGTTAAAAGCCGGAGATAAAATTGTAACACTTGGTATGAATAATCTTAAAGACGGTACTGTTGTGATTGTGTCAAACAAATAAATTATAAAAACTCTACAAAAAGAAATTTTGGAATAAAAAATGAAATTAGCTGATGTATCAATAAAGCGGCCTGTCTTTGCAACAATGATGATTATGTCTTTGATTGTACTTGGACTTTTTTCTTACAGAATGCTTAATGTTGATTTGTACCCTGATGTTGATATTCCTTACGTTGTAATTACAACAGTACTGCCGGGCGCAGGTCCTGAACAAATAGAATCTGATGTAACAAAGATTATTGAGGATGCAGTAAATCCAGTAGAAGGTGTTGATTTTATTCAATCAACTTCACAGGAAAATGTTTCTATTGTTGTTATAGCATTTAAGCTGGAAATTAATGGTAAAGATGCAGCACAGGATGTGCGCGAAAAAATTTCAGCAATACGTGCAGAATTACCTTTAGAAATTGAAGATCCGATTATTCAAAGATACGATCCAGCAAGCTTGCCGATAATGTACTTATCGGTATCCGGAACAATGTCCAATAAGGATATCACTACATTTACAAAAGATGTTGTTAAGAAAAGATTGGAAAATATTCCCGGTGTTGGTGCTGTGCAGTTAGTTGGTGGATCGGAAAGAGAAATCCAGATAGAAGTTGATGCTGCCAGATTACGTGCCTACAATATTTCTATTCAGGATGTAATCATGAATGTTGGTGGACAGAATGTTGAAATCCCCGGTGGTAATGTTACAGAAGGATCACGCCAGCTTCTAGTGAGAACTATGGGTAAATATCAAAGTGTAGATGACTTTAATAAAGTAATTGTTGCTACACCGATGGGTAAACCAGTTTATCTGTCTGATGTTGCTACAGTGAGTGATGGAGTTGAAGAACAAACGAGTTTAACGAGAGTTAATGGTAAGATCGCTGTTGGATTAAACATCATAAAGCAGTCAGGAAGCAATACAGTTCAGGTTGCACAGGGAGTAAACAAACAGATTGAAAAGATATTAAAAGAAATTCCTGAAGGCATATCTATAAATGTAGCACAGGATAATTCTATCTTTATTGAGCATTCTATAAATGATGTTTTGTTTGATATTATTTATGGCGGATTGTTAGCTGTAATTGTAATCTATATGTTCCTGGCAAATTTTAGGGCTACAGTAATAAGTGGATTAGCATTACCAGCCTCTATAATTGCAAGTTTTATAATTATGTATGCTTTGGGTTTTACACTAAACATGATGTCTCTGCTTGCACTCTCACTAGCAGTAGGATTGCTCATTGATGATGCGATTGTGGTAATTGAAAATATTTATCGGCATATGGCTCAGGGTGAAACTCCGATGGAAGCCGCAAAATCAGCTTCTGAAGAAATCGGATTGGCGGTAATGGCAACAACATTTACCATTGTTGCTGTGTTTGTGCCAGTTGCATTTATGCCAGGTATAGTTGGAAGATTTTTTTATGAATTTGGCATAACAATTTCAGCTGCGGTTATTGTTTCATTATTCGTAGCATTTACACTCACTCCAATGCTATCATCAAAATGGCTGCACAGAGAAGATGAAGCTTTATCAAAAGAAGGTAACCCTTTAAATAAATTGCTGTATTACTTTAACCACTTCTTTGAATATTTGAACGGCAAATATGAAAAAGCTTTACGCTGGTCATTAACTCATAGAAAAACAATTGTGTTTGGTGCCATCGCAATTTTTGTTGCAAGTTTTTTTCTAATGGGAATGCTAGGTTCCCAATTTTTTCCTGATAGTGACAAGAGCGAATTTAACGTTTATGTAAATGCTTCTCCTGGGAGTTCATTGGATCAAACAAGTTTAATATGCGAAAAAGTTGAAGCAGTTCTCAAATCAAAACCGGAAATAACTACAGTACTTACAACCATTGGTTCAGGTAATGATCCAGTTACAAAAGCAAATATATTAGTCAAGCTTATACCGACAAAAGAACGTAAAAAATCTGATAAGCAAATTATGGCTGAGATAAGATCTGAAGTTAAAAACATTGCCGGGGCTAAAATAAGTTTTATGGTTCAGGGAGTTGGCGGCGGCGGCGGAGAAAAGCCGGTTACGCTTAGCATTCGCGGTGATGATCTTACTAAACTTGAACAGATTGCAGATAAAGTTGAAGGGATTGTTAAATCAACACCTGGAGCTGTTGATGTAGATAATAGTCTTGAACTTTCAAAACCAGAAATAAGAATTAATATAGATAGAGAAAAAGCTTCTGATCTTGCAGTAAATCCTTATTTGATCGCTTCTACAATTCGTGCTATGGTTGATGGAGCTGTTGCAACGCAGTATAAAGAAGGTGATGAACAGATTGATGTTAGAGTGCGATTAAAAAAAATTGATAGAAAAAATTTAAATGACATTTTACCTCTAACTGTTAAAAGCAATAAAAAAATCGGTAACCAGGATTTTCTGGTACCCATTACTGATATTGCAACAATCTCTCAGGATGTTGGTCCCTCCAAAATAAATAGATATGCAAGACAAAAAGAAATTCGCGTTGATGCGAATCTAGATGGTAGATTTTTAGGTGTAGTTCTTGGTGAAGTACTTAAGGAAACATCAAAGCTGGAACTTGAACCGGGATACTCAATAAATGTTATTGGTCAGGGTGAAATGCAGGATGAATCAATGGCAAATATGCTCCTTACTTTACTGCTGGCAATTGTGTTTGTATACATTGTGCTGGCTGCTCAGTTTGATAGTTTTATTCATCCATTTTCAATTATGCTTGCACTTCCTATGTCAATAATCGGGGCAGTACTTGCATTACTAATTTTTGGCAGTTCCCTATCTGTTATGTCTATGATAGGTATTATTATGTTGATGGGATTAGTAACTAAAAATGGAATCCTACTGGTAGACTATACAAACGTTATGCGTGAACGCGGATTATCGCGCTTTGATGCTCTATTAAAAGCTGGACCAACAAGATTACGCCCGATATTAATGACTACATTTGCAATGATTTTTGGAATGATACCTGTTGCACTTGCTCTGGGTGAAGGTGCTGAATTCCGCGCGCCAATGGGTCAAGCTGTAATTGGCGGTTTGGTTACATCTACACTTCTAACCTTGTTCATCGTTCCTGTTGTGTATTCAATTCTTGATGATCTTGGTACATTTAGTTTGTCAGGATTTTTTAAAAAATTATTTTCCAGAAGTAAAAAATAAAATTGGATAAAAAGATGAAACTTACATTTTTAGCCTATCGCGAAGTTCTTGATGACCGTGTTTCAAATGCATTAGATGAACTTGGAATAGATTATTACACAGAATGGGAATTCGTAAAAGGGAAAGGACATAAGACTGATGCTCATTTGGGTAATCGTCCATTCCCCGGATATAATAATGTTCGTATGATTGCTTTTAACGATGAAGATCTACTCGAAAACCTTATCATAAAAATAATTGAGCTAAATAAGGTTGTCGAAAAAGATGATGATAAAATTCGTCTTTTCCAGGTACCTCTTGAGAGAATAGTTTAGTTTACTATGAAGTGATTAGTCGTTATAATGGTTAATCACTTCTAATCTAATCACTCACATTGATTTCTGAACTTCTAATCATCAACCCTATTATTAAAATCAAAATTTTTCTACAACTGATTTTTATACTTCATTAAATATTCAATATCAAAATCTAAAATACATTCTCTCATTTGTTAAAATCATTTAAGAATTAAGATAGTCAGTCTAATTATTGGGATGATCTTTGACAGACATCATTTTAATTAATATTGATTAATATTTTTCTGTTTGCCAGATTTTTATTAAATATACTCTGTAAATTCTAGCTCCAACTACCGGAATTAAATTTATTACCGCATAATTCATTTGGAGTTAAGAATAACCATTTGATTAATTAAATGTTTTATCAATTTATCAAACTATTTCATTCACAGGAGGACAAATGGATTCCAAAAAATTGGCAGCTGAATTTATCGGAACTTTCTGGCTTGTGCTTGGCGGCGTCGGTAGTGCAGTTATTGCAGCGTCTTTTCAGGATTATACTATTGGATTACTAGGTGTTTCATTTGCATTTGGTTTAACCGTTCTTACTATGGCTTATGCAATAGGACATATTTCAGGTTGTCATCTGAATCCTGCTGTTACTATTGGGTTGTGGGCAGGCGGCAGGTTTAAAGCATCTGACATTCTTCCTTACATAATTTCTCAGGTTCTTGGCGCTATCGCTGCAGCTGCTCTATTATATTTAATTGCCAGCGGTAGAATTGGTTTTGATGTTAGTAATGGTTTTGGAGCAAATGGTTATAGTGATCATTCTCTAGGTGGATATTCATTAACATCCGGATTTGTTACGGAAGTTATAATGACTTTTATGTTTTTGATGATCATCCTGGGTTCAACTGATGAGAGAGCACCAAAAGGATTTGCGCCAATAGCAATTGGTTTAGGTTTAACACTAATTCACTTAATAAGTATTCCGGTTACGCAAACATCTGTTAACCCTGCAAGAAGCACTGGTCCAGCATTATTTGTGGGTGGATGGGCAATATCGCAATTATGGTTATTCTGGGTTGCTCCAATAATAGGAGCAGTATTAGCAGGATTTGTTTATAATTTTATTGCCGGTAAATCAAAATAATATTTATTGTTTTAGTTTAATTATTTTTTGTGCGCAGAATTATAATATTCTGCGCAATTTTTTTTAACAAGAAAAGATTTAAGGATACAGAAATGGGTGAGAATATTTTAGATAAAGCAAAGGCAGCTGCTCAATCTTTAACAGAAAAAGTAACCAACTTTAGTGAAGTATTCGGTGACAGTGATAAAGCTGAAATTGTAAACTTGTTCAAAGGAATAAGTGGTGACAAAGTTCAAGAAATGTTTGTAAACATTGATAAATTCAAAACTCTTTTTTATGAGGCTGGATACGATATTGGCGGTATTAGTGTTTCATTAGGATTGCCGCCTGATATTTCTATTACATTTAAATTTCTTGGTTCTGTAGATGAGAACAAGAGAAAAGAAATAACAGCCAAAGTTTTAGAGAATAAAATAGCTTCCATCATTTTAAGCAGTCTATTCAGGGCAAGTGATTTTGCTGAAAATATTAGAGTTGGCGAGATGAAATTAAAATCCATAAATATTAAACTGGGTTTAATTCCATCAATAAGCGTTTCACTATCTTAAAATTTTTACAGAATTATACCTAAACATATTCCTTGCACGTAAGGAAATATCTATATCTTATCCTGCATTGGAAATATTGTATCGAGTTTTACTTTTGATAATATTTCTCTAACCTTTTGCGTGACACCGATAATAATGAATGAAGCTTTTCGATTGGTTGCTGTTGTATAAGCATGAACAAGCATTCCAATTGCCCAGCTCGTTACATATTCAATAGTCGAAAGATCTATTGCAATGGAATTTACACCTTTGTCTAAGGTGTTTAAAACAGAATCCTGAAATTCTACAGCCTCAGTACCTAGAAGTTTATTTTTATTGAACTTAATAATGGTGCGGTCTTCGAGATCATTAACATTTATTTCCATATTCAATCCTTAAAAGTTGATATAATTTCGTGTTCTAAATACAAAAATTTTTTCTACAAAAAAAACGCTAGTATTGCGTATTTCTACTTTATTTTTATTACAACAAACGTCACATCATCATCAAGTTCTGATCCGTTCAACCATTGTGATGCAGTATTTTTTAATTCTTCAATTATCTCATTAGCCGATTTTTGTGAGATTGCTCTGAACTGCTCTTTCACTCTTGTATAACCATACTGCTCATTATTCTCATTTTTTAATTCTGCAAATCCATCGCTCATTAGCAAAAGTACATCACCCTTTTCGTATCTGATTTCTTTAAGTAGATATTTAGTTCCCTTCATTCCGCCTAATGGAAGATTATTAATAACAAACTCACCAGCCTTCTGAGATTTATTTCTGAAGTACAACTGAGATGGCATTCCTGCATTTGTGGCGATTAATTTTTCAGAATTAATTTGTACACCAATCAGCGGCATCATCAATCTGCCAAGATGCATTTCTTTGAGAGAGTTATTAGCATTCTCAAAAAATTGTTTAAGATCAAGACTTCTTCGGTTGGATATAAAGAATGATTTCATAATTGATACCATCATTCCGGACATCATTCCATGTCCTGTAGCATCACCAACTAAAACAGTTAATGTTCCATTATCATCAATATTAAAATCGTAATAATCACCGCCGACTTCTGTTGCAGTTTTCATATAGACGGCTATATCCAGATTTGGAAATTGAGGAAGTTCTTTAGGCAGCATTGAAAGCTGAAGCTGGCGTGCTTCCTCCAGCTCTTTGGTTTTACGGTCATTATCTGCCTGGATAATTTTATTTTGTGTTTCTACTTTTATCAAATCGAGAAAACGGGTATAGGTTTGCTGGAATACTTTTCCAAAGCGAATCAATGTGTTATTCTCTTCCTCTGAATAAGGAACACCGGCAAAGTTTTCTATATAAAGTGCAACATTCTCTAACAGAACAGTTGAGATTGCAAAAGCAGGTGCATCCAAAATAATTTTCTTTGATTCCTCCGGGAATCCAGGTATAAGTTTAAACAGACCATCGTAAAATTTGTTCTTTTCTTCAAAGGACAGAGTTAAGGCAAGGAAATCCAATCCTTTTTCCTTTGTTTCATTGAAGCGGTTATAATAGATGCAATCAAAGTATGGGATAGTTACTTGAGAAGGAGTTCCAAAGCGATCAGCAATCCAGCTATTGTAATCATCCCTTGTCTTGTAATCCATAATAAACCCTGTATGTTCGGTTCGTATATTCAGTTGAACTAACTGTTCATAGATCAACTGAATAACTTCTTTGAGTTCATCGCTTCGCTGCATGCCCATAGTTCTGCTTCTTACTCTTTCAAGTGCCGCTTCGATTCTCGCTTCTCTTGACTGGGCTTCTGCTTTTTGTAAGTCTAGGAAACGTGTGTAGGTCCTTTCAAATTCAATAGCTAACCGACTGAGTATCTTTTTTTCATCTTCAGCCAGGTCATTTGTAACCATTACACCGAAGCAACCATACTTCATAAAGGCTTCCACGTAATACAAACCGCTTGAGAAATATTCAGGTTTCAATTGTTCAACACCAGCTATCAATTCCTCCCAGGCAGCAAAATAATTTTCAACGCCGGATGGATGCACATGATAGGAAACGATCGGTTCATTGCCTTTCCAGTCGATAATACATTGTGCAGTAGCGGGCTCATTCTTGTCGAGCGGGTAATTGATCGCCTTACTTTTAAAAATTGCTGAATTATTTTCTTTCCAGGCGGCCCAGAATATATGCCGGTCCTTCTCTTCATCCGGTAGCCATAAAAATGAAAATGATGATGGAATACCGAGCAATAAAACCTGTTCGTGAAAAACCCGTAGGGTATCATCCAGTTCTTTCGAATGCTGCATGATCATACTTTGGGTACGTGTACGTTCGAGTGCTGTTTCTATCTGTGCTTCCCTTGCCTGTGCTTCAGCAAGGGCTATATCGGTATAACGCTGATACGATAAATTAAATACATTTCTTAATCGCTGGAGTATCTTTAATTTTTCTTCAGGCAAGGATTTAAAAGAAGAAAGACCAAGAGCGCCAATTCCAACTGAATAAAAATGATAATGGAGTTCTGTGGCAGCATTTAATTTCTTGTCGGGCTTTTGTGGAAAACTTTTTACAAAATTCTTCCAGTCTTCCATTGCAGTTCCGGAAATTTCAATATCCGCAAATGCATCTTTGGATTGTCTTAATTTATCATTCAACATGCGTATGACAGGATGCATGTCATATGGTACTTCTGCAATTTCGCCTCCGGTATAATCTGAATACTGATATCCTTTGTAGATTTCTCTTTCATCATTATTAATAACTATCTGAGTATTTCGTAATTCAGTTTCGGTAAAACCCAGTAATCGCAGTTCATTAAAAACCGATTCACAAACCTTTAGCAATTCATCAGACTTCATCATACTCATTGCGACTGCTCTTACAC
>JBGAWM010000075.1:0-13369 GCA_044227615.1 Ignavibacteriaceae bacterium | reverse complement strand
CATATATGTTCTCAGCATCGATTTCTCCAGTGACAATTGCTTCTGTTCTAGCAGGATTAGATTTACTGGAAAATGATCCATCAATTCTAAACTCATTAAGAAGCAATGTTAAATACGCTGCTAAATTATTGAATAACGTTGGATTTAATGTTGCAAGTGAAACACCAATTATTCCGTTGCGTGTTCCTATGGAAATGAACATTAGAGATGCTGCATATAAATTCCATGAACGCGGAATATTTATCAACTCAATTGAATATCCTGCAGTACCTGTTTCTCAGCAACGATTTCGTATCAGCATAACTGCAAGCCACACAAAAGAAGATATAAACAAACTTGTAGAAGTTGTTGAAGAAATTTGGAATGAATATGAAACTAATAGACCCGAATCATCTGTATTGAAAGCAATGTAAGTAACGCAAAGAAAGGATGAATAAGAAAATGAAAAGGCAAAATAAATCTAAACCAAAACTTTTAATTATAGTTTTATTTCAAAATCTTTTGGATGAAAAACCATATTATGCAAAAACTCCCGCTCCGCCATTACCGGGAATATTGCTTGCTGCTCTAACTCCACCTGATGTTGAGGTTGAAGTTTTACATGAAATGGTGCGCCCGATTGATTACAATACAGATGCTGATTTTATCGCATTAAGTTTTATGGATTATTTATCGCCGCACGCTTATGAGGTCGCTTCAAAATTCAGAGCAATGGGTAAGGTTGTAATTGGAGGTGGTAAATTTGCTTCAACTTTTCCTGATGAAGTAGAACCCTATTTTGATTCAATATGCGTTGGTGAAGCTCATAAAGTCTGGGCACAAATGGTAAATGATCTATTAGCTGGTAAGCTTAAAAAAAGATATGAAGCAGGTTTAGTCCCAGATTTAAATGATATTCCTGCACCAAGATATGATCTTGTAGAATCAAAATATTTTACACCAATAGTTACTGAGGCATCAAGAGGATGTCCTCATCCTTGCACATACTGCCAGTTAAATATTAACCGCGCTCCATATAGAACACGCCCTGTTGAAGATGTAATAAGAGATTTAACTAACACAAAAGGGCTGCCGTTCATTAAAAGAAAAACAGCAATGATTCTTGATAATAATCTGGGCGGAAGTTTAACAAACGCAAAAAATCTTTTAAGAGAAATTGCAAAATTAAAGTTCTGGGCAATCGGTGCTCAATACAGTATTGAGTGTTTACGTGATGACGAATATGTAGAGCTGCTTGGAAAGGCTAACTGTAGAATGTCTTTTCTTGGTATGGAATCATTAAATGAAGAAAGTTTGCGGGATGTTGAGAAGAAACAAAACAAGGTTTCAGAGTACAAGGAGTTTTTCCACAAACTAAACAAGAAAGGAATTTTAACTTTTACAGGATTTATGTTCGCACTTGATGAAGATACGCCTGAATACTATAAAACATTACCACAAAAGTTAGAAGAAGTTGGTGTTAATGTTATTCTTCCATCTATTTCAATTCCTATTTACGGCACACAACTACATAAAAAGATGGTCGATGAAAGCCGAATAGTTGATAATGATATTACACATTACGAGGGTGATCACGTTTTATTCAGACATAAGCACTTAACTGAGGAACAGATTTATTACTACTACGAAAAAGTAATTAAGATATTCTATTCCTGGAAAAACATTTTAAAACGATGGTGGAAGTTTGCTTCGATGCAGACTTTTGATGGTTCCATTAAGGAATACTTGCTTAAAACAGTTTTAGGATCAGTTATTTACTTTAAACTTTCAATATTCCAAAGACATCATGCTCAGGAAAGAGTATTTGATAAACGAAGAAATATTAAAACTCTAAAAACCAGTAATAAAGAAGCCGTGATAAATGTAAAAGCTGCTTAATATTTTTTTAATAAATCATTATTGTGTTTAATCGTATACAGATATTTAAAAAAATTGAACATTGTTAATAAAGTCACATCAAAGATTTCTCACAAATCCTATTTTTATAAGGCACAATATTTGAGTTAGCATACGACGTGCTTAGTATTCCATAACCACAAAAAGAATTTTGAAACATTATCTTAATTATGAGACGACTTAAACCAAAAAATATATTAAGCAGTTTTACAATTATTCTTATCTGCATTTTTTTGATATTCATCTCGGAATATTCTTTTGCTCAAGACAACGGTATAGGTAAACCCAGATTTTCAATAGAAGGCGGTACAGCATTTAATGAAGATTTTTTTTACATCGGTTCCGATATATCAATACTGGCGTTAGCAAAGCAGGATGTATATGCGGTATTAAGCGGTTATTTCAATCCAACCGCTAGGAAAGTACTGCATCAGGAATCAAGTGATGTTTACCTGCTTTTATCAGAATATCGAATCTGGGGTGGATTAGGTTTACAGAAAAATTTTCCGATCAACAGGACGATTACATTCTTCGCAAGAGCACAAGCCGGTTGGGGCTGGATTAATTATGCTGGATCGAATAAAGATTTTAATGATCCTGTTGCCCCGGTTTTAACAGGCGGATTGCAATTTAATTTTCCGCTAAATGATGGAAGCCCTTCTCAGATTATGATTAAAACTGCTTATCAATATCTAAGGTTTGGCTCCCTGGATTCGCATCTAGCTTTTATTACAATTGGAGTAGGATTTTAATGAATACTGAAATCAAATCAACCTTTTATTTTTTTGTATTTGCGTTTGCATTAAGCATGTTATTATTGTTAACTGGCTGCGGTGATGATTGCAGCGATGGAAATTACAAACCTTACGATTGTTTAGATAGAGAACCATCTGAAGGAATACTTCGAATTGAAGCAACGCTGGATGGATTAAATCCAGTTGTTCCAATTGAGGTTTATTACGGTGATTATGAAAATAATCTGCTCTACTTTGTAGATACTCTCGATACGTTTGCTTATGAATATTGGGTTCCAAACGGCGATTACTCCGTTAAAGCTATATACAGTGCTAGAATAGATAACCGCTTAGTTACCGTCTATTCAATCGATGGAGGTAATATTTCTTCCAGCTCTACAAGTTATTGTGATGGTGACTGCTACACAGAAGGCAGATTAGTTTTAAATGCCAAGCTTGATATAAACTCCGCATCACAATAAGGTTAATCTTATCTTAATAATATCATACTCTTGGAATAAGATACATCATTTACTTTTAGAGTATAGAAGTAAACCCCGCTTGATAATCCTGTCGCATCAAAATGGACTTCGTACTTTCCGGCAGGTTTAAATTCATCAACTAACGTTGCAACTGCCCTGCCTAACACATCATAAACTTTTATCGTTTGCCAACTGCCGACTGAAGACTGCCAACTGATTTTTGTACTTGGATTAAAAGGATTTGGATAATTTTGATACAACACAAAATCATCGGGTACATTTAAATGATTTTCAACTTCTATATCCGTAAGAGGTGAAAAAAGATTTTTATAGTAAGTAAAGTTTCCGTTGTACTCACCAATTATCATATCTTTTCTTGCATCACCATCAAGATCAGCAAAACCGGGATGAGGACCTTGATCAACTTCAATTCCCGTAAACATTGTATCATATCTAAACCAGATAGGTGCTCTTACATCTCCATCGTTTCGATAATATTTAACAGTACCCCAATTATCACCGATTATTAAATCATAATCACCATCGTTATCAATATCTGCTAAAGTTGGTCTTCCATAACTTGGAAACGTTACACCTGCAAAAGCTGTAGTATTAACTGTGAACACATTACTTCCATCATTTGTGTAATATTTTGTTTCACTTCCTGCTTCTGCCCCGACAAGCAAATCAAGATCGCCATCGCTATCAAGATCAGCGAAAGAAGGAATGCTTGTCCATCCAACATCTATTGAACTAAACATTGTTGTGTTTTGTGTAAACGTTCCGTTATTATTTACAAAAAGAAAAACCTGTCCGTTTAATGCACCCGAAACAATATCATAGTCTCCATCTTTATCAATATCAACGAAGACAGGTGAGCTGTATGAGTTTACTGTTAAGTTTGAAAATGAAGTTGTAACTTGATTAAAGATCGGTTTAGTTGGCGTACCGTCGTTTCTAAAGTATATAAATTTTCCTGTCCACATTCCGCTAAGCAAATCATTGTCGCCATCGCCATCAAAATCTGCAAGAGATACCGTTGCGCTGTTGCCGCTTAATTTTATGATTTTAAAGTAATCAGGATAATATTGGAATGATGGTGTTGTTGCAGTGCCGATGTTTCGATAAACATAAAGCACCCCGCCATCTGTTCCGTAAACAAGATCAAAATCTCCGTCATAATCTAAATCTGTAAATGTTGGATTCTTCCAGTAGGTTGATGTTTCTACCCCGGAAAAAGTTGTTGTGTTTTGTGTCCATACCGGACTTTGTTTTGTACCAGTATTCCTGTAATAGACAAGCGTCTGCAAATCTCTTCCAAAAACCAAATCATAATCTTCATCGTTATCCAGATCAACAAAAGTTGGATATGAGTTTAAACCTATATCAGGTATTCCGGTTACCAAAGTATTATCCAGCGTAAATGCCGGAATACTTGCAGTCCCGGTATTTCTAAATGCCATTGTAATCCCTGGTTCAGGTCCGCCAAGTAAAGATTCACCGATTCCCACAAATAAATCAAAATCACCATCATCATCAATATCTATAAAAGCTGGTTGGGCATCGCTCCCTATTTCTAAATTTACTAAATCAAATATTCCATTAGTCGGGATAAAATCTGGAGCAGTAGTTGTTCCGTTGTTAAAATAAAATCGTAAACCGTTATATCCCCCGATAACAAGATCAATAACACCATTGCCTGTTAAATCAACAAATGTTGGGTAATCTGAATTAGTATTTGTTTGTCCTCCTCCGTATACATTAGCAAGTACTGATGCATCTTTTGTAAAAGTAGTTGGGAAATTGTGAGAGTTGTTCCAAAAAAAATCTGCAGCGTCAGCAATGTTGCCAAGAATTAAATCAGGGTTGCCGTCATTATTCAGGTCTGCAAATTCCGGAGCAGAAAAGTTTTGAACTGTTACACCGGAAACTGCAAATATTGAATCAACCTTTAACCAGTTTTGTGAGAAAAGATTTACTGATAAAATGAATACTAAAAGAATGATAAGATTTTTCATCGTTAACTCCTGAAATAATAAAATAACACAACCCAAAATAGAGATTTTATTTTGATGGAGAAACAACTACTTAAGTTATATCTCTACGATATTCAGAATTTGGATAAAAGGTTAGTAATGGCATCATAAACCTTAAGCAAGAAAGCTTAGAATGAATATTCAACTTTAAATTTGATGTTAGCGTTTTTTGTTTTTAGCAGGGGGACAGTTCGCCGCGATGAATTGCACCTACAACTTAATAATCGATAACATTGTTCTTGAGAAAGTCTCGTCCGACACCAGTTTTAAACCATTTCTCTCTTTTCAATGCGTCAGTCTTATTCTCAAATTCTTCTTTATAGATTAACTTCCAGATAGTTCCTCGCTTTGTCCAGAAGGACAAATCTTTTTCATTGTGCTCAATTAATCTTTTCTCAAGATCTTCTGTAAAGCCAGTATAGTGAAAGCCTTCTTTACTTTTAATTATATAAACGTAATACTTCATACTTTAAAATAAAAAATCCCTCGCAGATGAGAAGGATTTTTATCTTGGTTGCAGGGCAGTCCGCCGCGGCGAATTGAACCTACAACCTTCGGGTTATCCGATAAGAAATCTGCCTGTCAATACAGTAAATATAATTATGGCGGGATTGTTAAATTCGAATGCAGAAAAATCAGAACTGCCGTTCTCTATTTCCTAATTGTATATAAATATTTTTTGAGCTGCAAAATGTGCTCACAAACGAAAACCGGTAGAGATGCCGGCTTTGGTGTTTTTAAAGAATTGTAGGAAGGTTTTGGGTTCAATTCACCGTAGGCGACTGCCTATGCTACTAGGAAAAAAAATTCCTCTCAACTCAGCGGGATTTTTTTACAAATGCTTATATGTTTTCTGAAATCAAAATATTGGCAACCGCAACATAAAAATAACCTATTGAATTTAGAATAAGGAATAACGATTTTAAAAGTAAGAAATTACAATCTTAAATCATTCGTTAATCCTTATTCCTAAATCAAAAGCTAAAAATTTTAAACTATATTTTTACCAATTGTAATGGGGGTTGTTTCCAGGTTCCATTCAAGGCTTCTTCTTTTGGCCAATAAAGTCTTAATACAATCATAAAAGGTCCATCCGGCGCAGGCAGCCAGTTAGATTCTTTATCCTTACCCGGTGACTGATTCTGTATATAGAGTGTTATTGCTCCATCAGAATCTTTTTTAAATTCAGGAATCATAGCTGAATTAACCAGATATCTGTTTATTGGATTTTTAACCAGCAGACTTGTGGGAAGTTGATACATAGTAAATGACCAGAAGGCATTAACCGGTGGAAACTGATCAGGCTCTAAACGAATGGTATATTTATTTTTAGTACCATCCAGATTATTTCCTTCAGAATCTGTTTTATAAAGCGGGTACATTGCTTCAGCTTTTGAGTTACCAAAGATGCCAAATACAGCTGCTGCAAATCGATATAAATAATTATTTTTCAGATAATCCCTCGTTCCAAACAAATCCCCACTAGTAACTTTACCTGTTTCAACATCTGTTTTTCCAAATTCAGCAAGTTCTTTCCAGGCTTCGGAAATTCCATCTTGAATAGCTTGTTTGATTTCGGGAGTTAATTTTTCCTGATCAAATATAAGCCCTGCTCCAACATTAATTTTTGCAAATCTTTCCATTAGCTCAGTTTCACTTGAGTTTGTAGGACAGAACTGAAGCCAGAAGTTAAGCACTTTGAAAAAATCAAGAGATACTTTTTGTTCTTCAGGTGATAATGGTTTTAAAAAGTCAATCTTTGATGCTGCGGTTGGTGCAGGCTTACCAAGAAACTCAGATAAAGACTGTGCTTTATACTCACTCTGAATTTTTATAACATTTTCAAGATCAGAAGTATTGAAAAGCTGTGTGCGATATATTGCTAAAGCAAACTCTGTTTCTGATTTAAATACTTTTTTTATTCCTTCGGGTACATCACCTTTCCAATTAGGCCCTGCGATAAGAAAATTACCGCCATCGTTACCGGTTGTACGGCTGCCGATATAATCAAAATTAAATGTGTAAGCATCAACCAGCTGTATAGAAAAGTATCTGTTTTTTTCTATTTGAGGTACAGTCAGCACCATTGGTTCTGTACGCAGATCCATTCCTAACATTGAGTAAGGTGTATCGGAGTTTGGAGTTTGAACAGCTTTATCCTCGTAAGTATAAACTTTGGGCATATTCTTTAGAACGTTAAATGGTCCTTTATATTCGGGGTTGTTCTGATTTACAAAATATGCATGAATAATTCGGTAACTGTCTACCATTGGGTTACCATAAATATATGCTTCCTTTGCTATTTGCTTTGCTTCCTCCGGGGTAAGCTCAGCTTTTGTTGAACAGGATATAAATAAGGAACTTATTGCAAAAAGAAATAGAGCAATAAACGACGATGAAAATTCTCTTACCATTTTTTCCTCACAGTATTTTTTGAGTAATATATAATTAGATTAAACCAAACAGTGTTCTAAAATACGATTGTTTAGACTAAAAAAATAAATACGAAATATTTAATCAAAGAAACAATAAAGTTGAAGATGTATTTAGTGAATGCTATCAGATAAAGTTTAGTGATATTAATATTATAATGATCAGAATTCCCATTAAAGCAACAAGAAATAAATAATCAGTGATAGTTTCAAACTTTTTCTCTAAGGTTAGATTATTCGGGTAATTAGGAAAAATCAAAGATAAATTTCTTTAACAATTTTTTTAATTGTTTTGTCATCAATTGAAAAATCAAGTATTAAATTATCGGGCGGTTCAGTTCTGTCTATTTCTTTTACAAATAGGTGAGTAAAGTTTGCGATTGTTAATAAAAATAATTTTATTATGAGTAAAGTATAAGAGATTTAATCAATTAATACTTTAAGGTATAAGAAAAAAGTAATTAAGAGATCTATGCATAAGTAGAAATTTAATACAATAATCGATTATAAATAATGGTGCTCTAGGTTAACATAAGGTAGTTACTATTTTAGTTAATTTTCTTTGAAATTTGTATTAGTTACCCAATTGGTTACCACAAAAAAGGATTGCTTTAAAAGTAAAAAGCCCGAATACTTATCATATTCAGGCTTTCTTAGTAGCGGGGGCAGGACTTGAACCTACAACCTTCGGGTTATGAGCCCGACGAGCTACCAATTGCTCCACCCCGCGATATAAATATTTTAATTTCTAATTTTTATGAGTCCGATTCCGAGCTACTCCCATTGGGACTCCACCCCGCGATGTAATTTCTATTTTTTAAGCGATAAACGCTGTTTTCTCTTCAAAATTTGGTGCGCAAATATAGTCAATCAGAAAAGTTTATCCAAATTAACCATCTGTGTTATTAAAACTGGACGCTATTCCATCCAATGCCTGTGAACGAGCGTGAATTTCATTCAGTTTCTGAATAAGACTTAGGATTACTTTTCTTTTGTCTTCCACCAATCCTGCCATATAAGAACTAACTTCGGGCATGTTGCATTCATCCAGAACACTTTCGTAAAATCTTACCATTGCTGTTTCTCTGCGCAATGCTTCATTTAAAGTTGCACAGGTATTTTTACAGGCGTGCTGACATTTTATATCTAACTCAGCCATGGCTTCCTCGTATTATAATGAATAATTATGCTGATACTTGCTCAGCCAGTTTTGCAATTTCTTTACCGCGCGTTAAAGCTTGTTCATTCATTGGAATGAGATTGTGTCTTCTTGGCGGCAAAGCTTTTTTTAGAGCTTCTAAAATTGTTTCGATCTTAAGTATCGGTCTTCTTTCCAGGAATGCGCCTGCCATTATCATATTTGCAACTTGCTTGGCATTAAGTTTATCTGCCTCTTCATTACCTGGAATACAAAGAATTTCAATATCAGTTCTGGTTGGCGGATGCACAGCAGTTGATTGCTCATAAATTAAAAGTCCACCAGGTTTAACTGTTTTTTCAAATTTATCAAGCGATGGCTGATTAAGCAGAATAGCCGTATCAAATTTTGAAACTAATGGCGAGCTTATTTTTGAATTGGAAACTATTACAATACAGTTTGCAGTTCCGCCTCGCATTTCGGGTCCGTATGAAGGCATCCAGCTTACTTCTTTATCTTCAATCATTCCTGCATAAGCAATAAGCTTACCCATAGAAAGAACGCCTTGCCCTCCGAAGCCTGCAATAATTATTTCATGTTCTTTTGTTGTCATTTCAAAAATCCTTTATCTTAAAATTCACATTTAACTTTGTGGAACTTTTAAATCTCCAAGAGGATACATTGGTATCATTTGTTCCTCAAGATATTTTATTGTGTCAACGGGAGTCATTTTCCATCCCGATGGACAGTTGGAAACAACTTCCACAAAACAGGTACCCTTGCCCTGCTTCTGATATTCAAATGCTTTTATCAAAGCCTTTTTTAATTTTCTAACAGAGTTAGGATTATGAACAGCTTGTCTGGTTACATAGTATGCCCCCGGCAGTAAGCATAGCATATCAGCAATCTTAATTGGGTTACCAACTTGCGCAGCATCTCTTCCGTAAGGAGATGTTGATGTAACCTGTCCGATCAAACTTGTTGGAGCCATCTGCCCGCCGGTCATTCCATAAATTCCGTTGTTGATAAAGATCATAAGAATTTTTTCGCCGCGATTTACTGTATGGATTGTTTCGGCAGTACCAATTGCGGCAAGATCACCATCACCCTGATATGAGAAAACATATTTATCCGGCAGAACTCTTTTGATTCCCGTTGCAACTGCACTTGCTCTACCGTGTGCGGCTTCCTGCATATCTATATTCATATAGTGATAAGCAAAAACAGAGCATCCAACTGGGGCAACACCTACTGTTTCTTCCTGTATTCCAAGTTCATCAATCACTTCCATTAAAACTTTGTGAACAACACTGTGTCCGCATCCCGGGCAGTAGTGGAATGGAACATCAGTTAATGTATCAGGTCTGCAATAAACCTGATCGTAACTTTCATCAACTTTAATTCCTAAATTTTCTTCATCTTCTAAATATAATTTTTCGTTCATTTCATTTTCTCCTAAACATTAACTGCGTTATGTGATTCGTGGACTGATTCCAGCTTATGAAGAATATCTTCAGGAGACAAAATCATTCCGCCCATTCTACCGATAAAATGAACAGGAACTTTTCCTTCAACAGCAAGACGAACATCTTCAACCATTTGTCCTGCATTCATTTCTACAGTTAACATAAACTCAACCTGATTAGCTAATTCGTTTAATCTTTCATAAGGATAAGGATAAAGTGTAATTGGTCTAAGCAATCCAACTTTAATTCCTTTTTCCCTGGCAAGATCAACCGTTTTCTGGCATATACGTGATGACAATCCAAATGCAACTAAAAGTATCTCTGCATCTTCGGTCTGGATTTCTTCATATCTAACTTCACTTTGTATTGCTTTATACTTTTCCTGCAAACGTAAATTTACCTGTTCCATTTCTTCAGGCTGGATAAATAGTGAAGTGATGATATTATGTTCTCTGCTTTTTGTTTTTCCTGTTGTTGCCCAGGCAGGTGTAGCTTTGGGCAATGATCCTTCTTCAGGAAGAATAACTTTTTCCATCATCTGACCAAGCGCACCATCTGAAAGTATCATTGCGGGGTTACGATATTTTTCTGCCAATCTAAATGCATCAAATACAAAGTCCGCCATTTCCTGTACAGAAGCCGGAGCTAAAACAATAAGGTGATAATCGCCATGACCACCTCCCTTTGTGGCCTGAAAATAATCACCTTGTGAAGGCTGGATGGTTCCTAATCCGGGACCACCTCTAACGACGTTTACAATTAAGCAAGGAAGTTGTGCTGATGCAATGTATGATATTCCTTCCTGCATTAAACTAATTCCCGGTGATGAAGATGAAGTCATCACTCTTGCGCCGGCACCCGCCGCACCGTAAACCATATTGATTGAGGCGACTTCACTTTCTGCCTGCAATACTAATCCATGCCTGTTTGGAATTTCTTTCTCAAGATATTCGAGCACTTCTGATTGCGGAGTGATTGGATAGCCAAAGTATGCGTCAATGTCGGCACGTATCGCTGCTTCGGCAAGTGCTTCGTTACCTTTCATTAATTTTGCTTCACCGGTTCTTTTTATTTTATTTTCCATAAAAACCTTTTTTTGATTTATTAAACTTTAGCCTGAGTTTTTTTTGCAGGCTTTGGTTCACGGTAAACTGTTATTGCTGCTTCAGGACAAACCAGGGCACAGTTAACACAGCCCGTACATTTGTCATTAATCAGTTCAACAAAGCGGTAACCTTTTTCGTTAAAACTTGCTGATAATGCGAGACCTTCCTGTGGACAAGCAACTATACAAAGCTCGCAGCCTTTGCAAATTTTGCCGTCGATTATTACTGTTCCTTTTATCATTTCTGTCTCTTTCGGATTTAATAATTCTAATAATTGACTTGAAAATCTCAATCTTAGTGCCATTGGCTAATATCCCTTAAATCGATATAAAGCCGATTTTTAAGCATTAATTATCAGATTTAGGAAGGCTAAAAGAATGGCTATTCCTATTTATGAGAAGGTTTTGTCAGTTAGCAATTATTGAAGGATTGTTCTCTGGAATGTCATTGCGAATCCCGACTTGTCGGGATGAAGCAATCTAATAGATCACTTCTCCCGATAAATCGGGATCGTGATGACAATCAGCCTTAAACTTCTCCACGCCAGTTTTGATTATGAGTTTTGAATCTTTCTAAGATCAGATTTTTGAGTTCATCATCAAGTGGACCCTGTTCAATAATGTTTATGTTGGATTTTAGATGTTCAATGTTTGTTGTTCCAACAATTGCTGTATCAACTCCGTTTGCAAAAACAGTAAAACGTAAAAAAGTATCCAGCCAGTTTTTCTGTTCAGGTAAATTCATAGTTTTCCATCGATGCCAGTATTCCTCGCAGTAATGTCCAGCAGGTCTTTCAGAAAATCTCCACGGGGCATTTGCAATAGGTCTTTTTGCAATTACACCCATTCCTTTTTCCTTAGCAAGTTTTATAGAACCATCAAGATCAATCTGATCGCAAATGTTTATTGATGTTTGAATACTGCCGAATGAATTTGAATCAACAGCAAATTTTAATTCTTCATTTTCACCGGAATAAGCTGCCACCCTAACTTTTCCCTGCTCAATGGTTTTGTGGAGTGCTTCAATAACTTCTCCGCGCTGCAAAGTATTTAAATCACAGGAATGAAGATGAACAATATCAATGTAATCTGTTTTCATTAATCTTAAGGCGTTATCAACTCCTGCAAGAATAATATCATAGCTCCAATCAGCATAGCCTTCAATCCCATAACCCACTTTTGTGGAAAGAATAAATTCGTGTCTTCTGTTGGAAATATATTTACCAATTCTTTCTTCGCTTGCGTAATATCCGCGGGCAGTATCTATGAGATTAATTCCAAGATCCAAAACGGTATTAAGAATTTTTTCAGAGTCTTTTTCTGAAACTGCATAATCACCAATTTTGCCTGCACCAAAACCAAGTGCTGAAACTTTTAATCCTGTATTTCCAAAATTTCTGTAAATCATTTTTTCCTTTTCTCCGTGTTACTCTGTGTCTTCTCGGTGGTACTCAGTGTAAGGACTAAGAATCCATTTCACAGAGAAGCACAGAGTTATCACTGAGAACCACAGAGTTTTATTCATTTGTGGTTTGTTCCAACTCATCAATTATTTTTTCTGCCTGCAAAACTTCTGAACAAGGAACCATTAACTTAATTTCATTAATTATATGTCCTGCAGAATCACCACTTGCGCGGAATAAAGTATAGTTATCAGAGCCAATAGAAATTGGAGATGCTTTACGTTGATAGATAAATGGATGAAGATTATTTTCTTCCAATAAAGATTTATAATAATTAACCTGTTGTTCATCAGAAGAGCCAAACACGCGAGCCATTCCCTCATAAATTTCATAATCAGAATGTTGATTGCATAAGAAAATACCATTAACACGCAGTCCGCATTTTTTGCAGTACGCCTGATGACAAATAGTGCAAACACCTTTTGCATCATCATCAGGATGAATAAAGCAATCTACGTTATCTATAAATATTGTTCCGCATTTGGTGCAGAAGTCTGAATCGTTAGATGTTTCTGTTCCGCAGAAATCGCATAATAGTTTTTCGGACATTTTTCCTCCTGGTTGCTGGATGCTAGAAACTGGATGCTTGATTCGGGATGCAAGATACAGTATAGAAA
>JBGAWM010000074.1:0-13452 GCA_044227615.1 Ignavibacteriaceae bacterium | reverse complement strand
AAGTACGCCCGGAAGGATTCGAACCCTCAACCCTTTGATCCGAAGTCAAATGCTCTATCCAGTTGAGCTACGGGCGCGTGGTGCAAAATTACAATTAAGTATAATTTGTTCAAAACTATACTCAAAGTAATCTTGATTGCCAATCAAAATAAAGCGATATTCGACACCGAAAATATCCTATTAATCAAAGACAAAGTGATGAAAGAAATAAGAGAAAAAATAAATTCCATCGATGATAAAATGCTTCAACTCCTTGCGGAAAGAAGAGAATTAAGTGTTGAAATTATAAAACTTAAGAACGAGGATAAATCTGCTATACGTGATCGTGATAGGGAGAAAGAATTATTAACCAGACTAATTGAAGGAGGAAGAAAATATGGATTAGATACACACTATGTTTCCAAAATATTCCAGGAGATAATTAGTGATTCGATCCGAATACAAAATAGATTTGTACTTGATTCATCTAATAATTCAGAAAAAGTTGATTTGCTTAAGGTTGCAATACAAGGCATTGAAGGTTCCTACAGTTATTTAGCGACTAATCAATTCTTTAGTGATTCCGGAAAAGAAATTCACTTTAAAAAGTTTAACACATTTGATGAAGTAGTTGAGTCTGTTGAGGACTCCACTTCTGATTATGCGATTCTCCCGATAGAAAATACAACAAGCGGCAGCATCAATGATGTTTATGATGCCTTGCAAAGCAGCAATCTTAACATAATTGGTGAAGAAATATTTCCCGTAAAACATTGCCTTCTCACTGTAGAAGATGTTCCGATTAATAATATCAAAAAAATATTTACTCACTATCAGGCAGCAAGACAGTGCAGTAAGTTTATCAAATCAATTCCAAATGCAGAAGTTGAACTTCTGCCTGATACTGCAAAATCTGTTGAGTACATTAAAGAAAAAGGCGATAAGACCTTTGCTGCAATAGCAAGCAGGGAAGCTGCAGAAATTTTTAATGTTGTTGTACTGCGGGAAGATATTGCAAATCAACAAGGCAACTTTACACGGTTTTTAATTTGTTCACGTGAACCAATAAAAGTTGATCAAAGAATTCCGGCTAAAACATCGCTGATACTTGCAACTGCACATAAACCCGGTTCACTTGTTGATGCCTTATCTGTATTTCGTGATTATCATATCAATATGACTAAGTTGGAATCACGACCGATAATTGGAAATCCATGGGAAGAAATGTTTTATTTGGATTTCCAGGGAAACATTCAGGATCAAAAAGTAAAATCATTACTGGATGAAGTCGGAAAGCATACACGTTACCTAAAAATACTCGGATGCTATCCAGCTAAAGATGTTGAAAAAACTAAAGTTGAAAGGATCTCTATTAAGACAGAGGAAGTAAAAGAAGCAATAACTGCACAAGAAATTAAGATTCCTGAAAAGGCTGCATCAAAAGTTTCTTATAAACTTGCAAGCAGAGAATATAAAAGCGATGATACAATAATTTCCGTTAGGGATGTTAAGATTGGCGGCGGCAGTTTTGTAATTATGGCTGGACCCTGTTCTGTAGAATCTTACAATCAAATACTTGATTGTGCAAAAGAGGTAAAAGATAACTTTGCGCATATTTTACGCGGCGGATGTTTTAAGCCGCGCACTTCGCCGTATGCTTTTCAGGGATTGGGCTTTGAAGGTCTTGATTATCTGAAATCGGCAGCAGATACTTATGATCTGCCAATAATTACTGAAGTACTTTCGATTAGCCAGATTGAAAAAGTAGCTGAGAAATCTGATATTCTTCAAATCGGGGCAAGAAATATGCAAAACTTTTCACTGCTTTCTGAGGTTGGAAAATCATTTCGCCCTGTAATGTTGAAACGTGGATTGATGGCTTCGATTGAAGAGCTTCTTAATGCGGCTGAATACATTCTTGCCCGAGGTAATAGACAGGTAATTTTATGCGAGCGAGGAATTAGAACTTTTGAAACTGCAACACGAAATACTTTGGATTTAAGTGCAATTCCATTTTTAAAAGAACTCACACATCTTCCGATTATCGTCGATCCATCACACGCAGTTGGTAAACGTGATAAAGTTCTGGCATTGGCAAAGGCAGCAAAGGCTGTTGGTGCTGATGGGATTATGGTTGAGATTCATCCTGATCCCGACAAAGCTTTAAGCGATGGCGAACAATCAATGCGGTTTGACCAGTTTAGAGTGATGACACAAGAACTCGAGAAAATGAATTGATCATAAATAATATTTCAATTTTAGGTTTGGGATTGATTGGCGGATCATTTGCAAAGGCTCTAAAGCATGCAGATAAGAACATTTCTATTTCAGCATTTGATAAACCTGAAATTCTAAAAAAAGCATTTCAAGAAAAAGTTATCGATAAAGAATTAGTAAGCTTTGATGATGCACTCAACTCCGATTTGATTTTAATAGCTATGCCGATTGAACAAAGTTTGGAAGTGTTTAGAGAACTCTCACCAAAATTAAAACAAAACCAAATTATATCTGACCTCTGTAGTGTAAAAGGAATATTTGCCGATGAATGGAAAACTTTGAAAAACAAAGGCAAATACTTTGGCGCGCATCCAATGACTGGAAAAGAAAAAAGTGGTTATGATAATTCGGATCTTTTGCTTTATGAAAATTCGGTTTTTATTATCTGCACAGAAAATGAAAATGATGAGATATTAAAATCGTACGTTGATTTTATTAAACTTACCGGTGCAAGAATCGTTCTGCTGGATGCACATCAGCATGATAAAATTACTGCACGCGTTTCACATCTTCCCCAATTACTCTCGGTATTGCTGATGAATCAGGTAAATAATAAAAAGGATAATATCTCAATGCTTGATTTTGCTGCCGGCGGTTTTCGTGATATGACAAGAATCGCTTCAAGTGATTTTAGAATATGGGAATACATAATTCGATACAACAAAACTGATATATTAAAAACTTTAAATCTATTTCAGGATCAAATATCATCATTAAGTAAAATGATTGAGGATAATAAATACAGTTCTGTCGGCGAATTGTTTGAAAGTGCCAGAATTGCCAGAAATGAAATTCCAATAAACACAAAAGGGTTTATTGATCCACTTTATGACATAACAGTTTTTGTAAAAGATCAACCGGGAATGATAAGTAAAATTACAACGATACTTTTTGAAAACAATATCAACATAAAAGATATTGAACTGCTTAAAATCAGGGAAGGCACAGGCGGCAATTTTAAATTTTATTTTGAATCTGAAAGTGATGCTGTAAAAGCTAAACTTCTGATTGTTAAAGCCGGATTTAATATCCGGTAACATTCATCACGGACACAATAGAAAATCAAATATAATTACCAACTCTTAGTGCTTAAAATTTTATCTCATTAGCAAAATCTGTAATATAAAATGTAAACTATTTTATTTTTATCTGAAATGCTTCAATGTATTTCAGAATATCAATCAGGAACAATATGTCATTCGAAAAATTAAAATTAATAAAACCAATCCAGCAAGCAGTTAATGAAGAGGGTTATAAAATCCCTACTCCAATTCAGAGGCAGGCAATTCCTGTTATTTTGGATAGAAGAGATATACTTGGATGTGCTCAAACAGGCACCGGAAAGACAGCCGCATTTGCTATCCCAATTTTGCAGATTCTTAGTGAAGAAAAGGAAGAACAAAAATCAAAGAGAGTAATAAAATCGTTAATCGTAACCCCCACCAGAGAACTTGCAATTCAAATTGGTGAAAGCTTTAATGCATACGGCAGGCATACAAATTTAACTACTGCGGTAATATTTGGAGGGGTATCTCAAAAAGCTCAGACTGATAAATTAATGCATGGTGTTGATATTTTAATTGCAACCCCGGGAAGACTTCTTGATTTGATGCATCAAAAATTTGTAAATCTTAACCATATAAAATTGTTTGTACTGGATGAAGCAGATAGAATGCTTGATATGGGATTTATCCACGATGTTCATATGATTATTGCAAAGCTGCCTGCAAAAAGGCAATCATTATTTTTCTCAGCTACTATGCCTCCAGAAATTATAAAACTGGCAAATTCAATTTTAACTCAGCCTGTAAGTGTAGATATTACACCCGAATTTAAAACAGTGGAAGCGATTAAGCAGGCAGTTTATTTCGTTGCAAAATCTGATAAGAAAAAATTATTATATCACATACTTAGAAATGAAAAAATATCTTCTGCACTTGTGTTTACAAGAACCAAACACGGTGCAAATTTAGTTGCCAAGTTTTTATTAGCTTCCAAAATATCTGCGGATGTGATACACAGCGGCAAGTCTCAAAATGCAAGACAGCGTGCATTAAATAACTTTAAATCTTTACATACAAAAGTTCTTGTCGCAACTGATATTGCAGCGCGTGGAATAGATATTGATAAACTATCACACGTATTTAATTTTGATATTCCAAATATCCCGGAAACTTATGTTCATCGTATTGGAAGAACAGGCAGAGCAGGATTAGGTGGAATTGCACTTTCATTCTGTGATGAAGAGGAAAGAGCCTATTTAAAGGATATTATTAAACTTATAAAAATTCAAATCCCAATAATTCACGATCACCCATACAAAAATTCAAATACAGGAATTCAAAAGACAGAGCAGCCAAAAGTAAATTATCATCCAAAAGAAAAAATTGATACGCAAAAAAAATCAGGTTCTTCTGGATACTTTAAAAACAAAAAGAAGAGATGGGGTCGTAAACCTAATTCAAATAAGGCAAAGGTTAATAATTAGTTATTAGTATGTTTAAGGCTAAGTGTTTCTAAGTGCGCTATTCTCTCAGAATTAAAATAGCTCCTACCAAAATTAATATTGCTGCAAAAGTTCTCTTTAAAAGATCTTTATCATTAAAAATTTTTCCACCAATTACTGTAGCCCAGAAAACAGAAGTTCTTTTGATTGCAAGCACCAATGCAACTGAAGCAAGACTTACTGCAACTATTTGAGTGTATCGATATCCAATCGTAAGTATAGAAATTAAAGCTATCCAGCCAAGATTATCTTTTTGGATTTCTACTGGACTAACTTCTGAATTTCTTTTAAAGATTAAATAGATAATCGAAAATAGAATTGCAAAGTAAATATGCTGAAAAGCTGTAAGCGAAATAGGTGAGAGATTAAGTTTTATCAGCAGCAGTTTATCCAGAATTGAGGAAGCAGTAAACAGTAAAAGAGCAATAATAATGTATCGATGATACTTTGATTTTAAGAATACATTAAATGGTAAAACCAATTCCTTAAAGTTTTTGCTTTCAAGAATAAAGGTTCCAAATATTAAAAACAATAATCCGACAACTTCAAGAGTTTTTAATGATTCACCAAGAATTAAAAAAGCAAATACAGCAACAAACCCGGGTGTAAGAGCCAAAAGTGGTAATGCATTACTTATCTCTAAATTTTTGAGAGCAAGCATTACACAAAGAAATGCAGTAACCCCAATTATAGATTTCGCAAATAGTATTGAGAGATTTAAAAAATTAATTGTTTCGTAATCTATAAAAAAGAAAAAGGGGATAGAGAAAATCAGATTTGCTATTGATAACAAGAATGAAAATTCTAATGCACCAAGTTTAAACAAAACTTTTTTCTGTGTTATTGCAGCAAATGCTGAAAGTAAAGCAGAGATAAAAGCAACAGCAAACCAGGTCATAAAAACATTCCGTTAAATAATTAAATAAAATTAAAAAGCAAGATTAGCCCGGATAAAAAAGTTTCTGCCCGGCTCGATTGTAATTGAACCGCGGTTTGTTGATAAATGATCACGATATCCTTTATCAAGTATATTCTCAACTCCAGTGCTAAATCCTGCTTTAATGCCGCTTAAGTTTAGATTAATGAAATTTAATTTAAAAGAGAAAGTTGCATAACCGGGAGTAGTCATTTCATCAGGTGCAACTTTATTTTGAACCGCAAAAAGAATTGCTGAAGCATCTGCGCTCATCCAATTAAATGGGAAATATTCAATACCAATTATACCATTCAATGGCGGGATTTGCGGAAGATCCTGATCATCTTTTTGATTTATTCCCCGTACATAGGCAAGGTTGTTGTAAATATTAAGATGATCGGAAAGGCTATAATAAATTGAATACTCAAATCCGTATAAAAGTGCTTCGCCTATATTTACTTTAATAAGTGCGTTTCTGTCTTCATAAGTTCCGGGTACTTCTGCAACAAGATCTTTTAATGAATTTAAAAATATGCTCGTTGTAAAATTTAAGTCATCGGGAAATAATCTAAAACCAAGATCAAAGAAATATCCCTGTTCAGGTTTTAAATTTGGATCACCAATTCTTACTACTGTTCCAAGATCGATGTATTGATATCTTTCTTCCAGGGATGGTGAACGAAAAGATCTGGCTGCATTAAAAGATAAATTTGATATGTCGCTCAATGAATAAAGTAAACCAATATTAAAAACGTAAGATTTGTTTTCTGCAGATTCAGATTCCCAGATTACGTTTTGCCCTGCAGGATTATTATTTACTACTCCATTATTAATCTCATACAATGGATTATAGGTTTCAGCATTACTTAACCAGATATAATCGTATCGTCCACCGAGCGTTAGGTTTAGATTATCAAACAATTTCATCTCATCCTGTACATAAATTCCTGCACTGCTGTAATCAGCATCAGGTAAAGGCTTTTCATAAATTGTTTTGTAAAGCGTTCTAACAACAGAAGAATCATTAGGATTTAAGAATTCAATTTTCTGATCACGAGTTCTTAATCCATTATAATTTCTTGTCCAGTAATCAAAGCCGGCGATTAAGTAATGGTTTTGAAATTTAAAATCTGCCTGAGTTTGGAATCCATTTGTGTTATGATCTGCACCGGGACTAATCTTTAAAACACTAACTCTTCTTGGCGGCTGACCGTTACCACCGGGTACAAATTGAACAATGCCCGGAATATTTTCAACATCTCTCGAGATAAACTGATGGAAATATTTTGCTGATAGTCTTAGAAGAGAACGGCTCAGGTTATTTATTTTATATTCTGCGCTTATAAGTCTTCTTGCTTCTTCGGGATAAGTTACGACAGCGTTATTAGGAAACAATGGAGCACCTCCGGGAATCCCAACATCATAAGCATTAAACTGCTGATAACTGAATTTGATTTCCTGATTTTCAAATGGTTTAATTTGAAGTGAAGCACTTAAACTATTATCCTCAAATTGACTGTTCATCAATTCACCCGCTGGAGTCTGAGTGTTTTGAGCTTTCCTAAAAACCCCACTCATTTTTACTATCCATTCATTACCGGAAGCGATTAAATTTAGTGCGTTAGAGTAAAAATTATTTACTGAATTAAATCCGCCGGAATAACTGCCAATTAAACTTAATTTATTAGAATAACTACCGGATTTAGAAATTATATTAATTGTTCCGCCTGTTGCACCGGAGCCATAAAGTGAAGAAGCCGCACCTTTAATTACTTCAATCCTCTCAACATCATTAAGATCAAACATTGATAAGCGAGCACTTATGTCTGTTGAAGTTTCAATTCGGAATCCGTCAATTAGTGTTACAACATTTGCACGACTTAAACCCCTGATACTTACTTCAGTTCCCCAAATACCATCCCGCAAAAGTGAGATGCCTGATTCTTCCTTTAATAAATCAGAAACTGTAAATAATGGACTCATTTCAATTTCTTTTTTATTTACTGATGAAACTGAATAAGGAAGCATTTGAATATTCTGTTCATATTTACCTGACGTAACAATTACTTCAGATAGTTTTATACTTGCTGTATTAAGCTGCAATGTTAAAATTGTATCAGAAATTAATTCAATGGTTTCTTCAAAAGATTTGTAAGAGATATGTGAGATTGTTAAATAATATTTACCTTTTAATAAATCAGGGAAAAATGCTTCACCATTTTCGTTTGTTGTTCCAAAATACTTTTCGGAAATTGAAATGTTGGCACTTTTTATCGGTAAATTTTTTTCGTGATCCAATAATTTAATTTTAGTATAAATTGATTGGGCAGGTGATGAAAACTGGATTAGTATTAAAGCTATGAGCAGGATAACACTTTTCATAAAATTTCTTACAAGAATAAAATGTTCAATTAGCAAAATCAAACTAAAACTATTAAAATTACTCTGTAAATATAACCACGCAAACATTAGGGTAACAAAAATATTCAAATCAATCGCTCTTATATTTTTTATTTGTTACAAGAATATTATGGCACTGATTATGTTGAATAAAAAAATAATTTTCTATCAAGCATTGTAATAATTTGCTGTATTTATGTTTCTTATTTAATTTTTGTTCGGCATATTAAATCTATAGAATGAAGCTAAAATTTTACATATTACTTTTTTGTGCTTTAACTGCCTCATTTAATTATTCACAAAATCCTTTATTTAAACCAATAACTGTTGAAGATGGCTTATCAAGCAGTGATGCTAATTGCATAATCCAGGATAAAATTGGATTTATCTGGATAGGCACTGATAATGGACTTAACAGATTTGATGGTTCCGATTTTAAAGTATATAGGAATAATCAAAATAATCCCAATAGCATTTCTGATAACAGCATATGGTCTTTGTACGAAGATAGATCTGGAAATATTTGGGTCGGCACAAAAGGTGGAGTTCTTAACAAATACATTCCTGCTCTCGATAAGTTTGAGAGAATAAATCTTAATGAAAATAAGTACAACGAAAATAGTATCACATCAATATTAGAGGATAGAGAGGGCTTTATTTGGATTGGAACATATTCGCAAGGATTATTCAGGTACGAGGGCGGTACAGGTAAGATTACAAACTGGAAATATGATCCCAATAATAAAAAAGGCTTGAGCAACAACTACATCAGCTCAATTATGCAGGATGAAGCCGGTAATATTTGGATCAGCACTTACAATGGATTAAATGAATTAAATCCTCATAAGATTTCTGATGGTTTTAACATTTATTTTGCAAGTGAATCAAATAAAAATTCAATTAGTAATAATCTTGTTTGGCGTATCAGCCAGTCAACAGTTAACAAAAATTTATTATGGATTTGCACGGCAAATGGTTTATGTACTTATGAGTTAGATAAAAATAAGTTTAATCGTATTGATATCAAGCCGGATTATCCATTACAATTTAGTAATAGCTTTGCCTCTGTGGCTGAACAGAATATTAATGGCAAAGAAATTCTCTGGGCTGCCACTTATGCCGGCTTGTATAAAATAGATTTAAACAGAAATCTATCAGAACAATTTATTCACGATAAGAAAAATTCTAACGGTTTGCTCGGTAATCAGATTGATCAATTATTACTGGATCGTTCAGGAGTTTTATGGATAGCCACAGAAAAGGGAATAAATTATCATTCATTAAAAACTCAAAAGTTCAATAGCATCTTTCTAAAAAACCGCAGCAACCAGCTGTTCCAGGAATTATTTAATGCTGATATTAAAGCTATAGTGGATGAGGGTAAAGATGAATTTTACATCGCAGCCTCTGAAGCACTATTCTATCTAAAAATTAATAACGAATCTTCACTGCTCAAAAAATTTGATGAGCTGAATAACTTAAATCTCTGGTCATTAGAGAAGGGGAGTAATAATGATTTATGGATTGGAACGTACGGCAACGGTTTAATCCATTTTGATTTAAAGAAATTAAAAAAACAATTCGTCAAAATTGAAAGTCCAACATTCAAAACATCTGCTTTTAATTATATCAAAACTTTGCATTTAGGTAAAGATGGTTACCTGTGGATTGGTTTTTGGGGAGGCGGATTGGCATCTTTAAATACTAAAACTAATGAATACAAAATCTGGATTAAAGATGATAACGAGAAAAACACACTTAGCTTTAATGACGTATGGGCATTGCACGAGGATAAATTTGGAAGATTGTGGATTGGCACAAATGGCGGTGGTTTAGATTTATTTGTGCCAAATAAAAATGGAGAGTTTCTTAGCTGGAAAGTTGAAGAGAAAAATAATAATTCACTTGTAAGCAACTCAATATTAACAATTACTGAAATACCTTCTTCAAACGAAAATGAAACTATACTGCTAATTGGAACAGAAAACGGATTGAATAAGGCGATTGTCATCTCAAGTGAATCAAACATATATGATGTCAAATTAAACTTTTCCACTTATCCAGATGCTAAGGAATTATTTAATAAATCTTTAGGTGCTATTCTTAAGGATGATCAAGGATATCTATGGATCAGCAGTAACACAGGACTTTTTAGGTACAACCCAAAAGATAATTCATCAACAAATTTTGGTTATGCCGATGGATTGTTCAGTAATATTTTTAATTCTAATTCTTTTGCACAATCAAAAAATGGATTAATGATTTTTGGTTCAGTAAAAGGTCCCGTTATTTTTAACCCCGCTGAAATAAAACTTTCTGAGTATCAACCAAATATTATCTTAACAGATTTTAAAGTGTTTGATAAATCAATTGAGCCAGGAGAAAATTCACCAATAAAATCAAACATAGCATTAGCAAATGAAATTATTCTTGCACATTCAGAAAATGTCTTTTCATTTCAGTTTGCCGCACTTGATTATAATTCTTCCAAAAGTATTAAATACTCTTATATGATGGAGGGCTTCGATAAAGATTGGAATTTAAATGGCGATCGTACATTTGCAACTTATACTAATCTAAACCCTGGTACATATAAATTTAAAGTTAAGGCTACTAATAGTGATGGAGTCTGGAACGATCAACCCGCTGAGATTTTAGTGATTGTAAATTCACCCTGGTGGCGAACTGTTTGGGCTTACGTTGCATATCTGCTTTTAATTTTAACAGGTTTATTTTTTATAAGAAAAGTTGAGGTCAATAGATCGAAACTGCAAAATGAATTAAGATTCAGAGAGATAGAAGCTGAAAAACTTAGAGATATAGAAAAAATAAAATCCAGATTTTTTGCAAATCTATCTCACGAGTTCCGAACTCCGTTGATGCTCATAAAAGGACCCGTTGAGCAGCTGCTAAATGGAAAAAACAATAATCCGGATGAACAGATTAGGCTCATTCAGAGAAATAGTGAGAAACTTCAAAAACTTATAGACCAGCTTCTGGAATTAACACAGCTTGAAGCTTCCTCAATTCCTTTACGGGCAAGAGAAGAAAATTTAATTGTTTTACTGCGTGGTATAGTTTATTCATTCTCCTCTTTAGCTGAACAAAAAAAGATTACTCTAATTTTTAATACGAATATCGAAGGATTAACTGCCTGGGTGGATAAAGATAAACTTGAAAAAATATTGAACAATATTTTATCAAATGCTTTTAAGTTTACTAAAGAGAACGGAACAATTGCTGTAAATGTCCATAAGGAAAAACAGAATGAAAAAGAATTTATTTCTATTTCAATCAAGGATTCGGGTATAGGTATTCCTAAAGAAAAATTAGAACATATTTTTGATCGCTTCTTTCAGGTTGATGATTCTTCCCGAAAGGAATACAGCGGTTCAGGTATTGGATTATCTTTAGTACGCGAACTTGTTGATCTGCACAGATGGAAGATAAGTGTAAACAGCGAAATTGGTTCAGGTACTGAGTTTGTATTAAATATTCCTGCTTACGATGATTATTTGGATGACTATCAGAAAGTAACAGAAGAAAATAGTTTTATTGGTAACGGCATTAATGATGGAAATACTAAATTATCCGCTGAAAAGAAAGAAACTAATGAAATAAATAGTGCGTCAGTAAATCGATTAAACGATTCAGGGCTGGATGACAAAAAGAAAACAATACTAATCGTTGAAGATTCAGTTGATGTTCAGATATATATGAAAGAGATTTTGAAAGATGAATACAATATTATAATTGCAGAGGATGGTGTTAAAGGTTTAGAATCAGCAGTACAATTTTTACCGGATATAATTATCAGCGATGTAATGATGCCTAAAATGGATGGAATGGAATTTTGCAGTCATATAAAATCAGATTGGCAGACATCTCATATTCCAGTTATTCTGTTAACTGCAAAAGCAAGCAGCGAAAATAAAATTGAAGGTTTAGAAACCGGTGCAGATGATTATGTAACAAAACCATTTAGTTTTAGAGAATTATCTGTAAGAATAAAAAATCTTTTAGATCAGAGAGAAAAATTAAAACAGAAATTCGGTAAAGACGTTAACTTTAAACCGGAGGATATAACTCCAAATAAAGCCGACCAGGAATTTCTGCAGATGGCTACCGGAATCATTGAAAAAAATATTGGTGTACCGGAATTTGATTCGGATCAATTTGCTCAGCAAATGTTCTTAAGCCGAAGCCAGCTTCACAGAAAACTTCATTCTATCACGGGACAGTCAACCGGTGAGTTCATCAGAACAATTAAACTAAAAAAAGCTGCGGGATTGATTTTAGAAAAGCAATTTTCCGTAACTCAAATTGCATTAGAAGTCGGATTCAACAGTCCATCTCACTTTACTAAAGCTTTCAAACAGATGTTTGGATGCTTACCTTCTGAATTTATAAATAGAAGCAACTCTTAGCAGAATAAAATTTATAAAATTTTCTTTTCATTCAATTTTGCTACAATAACGCTAAAGATTGACACAACAGCGACAGTTAGCAGTTTGCTTTAAACATATTTTTAGTCAAAAAAAATAATCAATTTTTCCAACTAAAAGGTCAAAATGAAAAACTTAAAATATCTTACAATTTTGATATTTCTCCTAGTCGCAATTCATGGCAACGCTCAATGGGCAAACCCTGACCTGACACTTACCGGGCGGCAGATTCTGTGTTTTGTGAATAAAGACTTATCGGTACTTGCTGGAACAAATGGAGGTTTAGTCCTTTCGACTAATAATGGACAAAGTTGGGCTAGTTCAGGAGGCGGGCTGCCATATTCAAATGTCAGGGCATTGTTAAGAGTGGAATCTTATCCATTTAATTTATTAGCGGGTATGGTGTCTGGCAGAATTTCGATGTCAACAGACTTTGGAAATAATTTTACAGCATTTCCCACGGATTCTGAACAACTACCATTTTTGGCTGATATTAATGCTATTCTGGAGAAGGGAAATAGTTCAAATTTTTTAGTAGGAAGCGAGAGGGGAGTTTACCTATTGCCTCAATACTATCCGCTTTCAACATGGATACCTATAAATACAGGTTTACCTTCATCTGAAACTAAAGTAAGAGCTATTATAGAAAAAGATGGAGAAGTTTTTGCAGGAACAAACGGTGGAGTCTTTAATCTTAATGGCTCTAGCTGGGATGAAAAGAATTTTGGATTAACAAACACAAATATCAAGGCACTTGCAAGTTTAGGTGGAATTTTGTTCGCAGGAACAAGTCAAGGATCAGTCGGCGGTATATACATTTCATCTGACAATGGAATTAACTGGACACTTAGTTTAAACGATAGTTGGATAACTTCATTTTTAACAGTTGGTTCAAATATCTTTGCCGGAAGTTTTGGTAACGGTGTTTG
>JBGAWM010000073.1:0-13734 GCA_044227615.1 Ignavibacteriaceae bacterium | reverse complement strand
GGAAAATACTTTCTTATTTCATCCATTCTTTGAGGGGATATTTTTTCTGAAGCCTTTGCCAGAATACTGATGAGTTCAGCGAGTTTTTCAATTGCATTTTTGTCACTGCTCAACGCGGGTATGATTTTGTTCTTCATTCCGTTCATAAAATGCTTTGCAATTGCCATCACAAGATCTTCTTTTGAAGGAAAGAATTTGTAGATGGTTTTTTTGCTCATCCCGAGTTCAGAAGCAACATCATCCATTGTTGTTTTGTAGAAACCTTCTTTGAATAATTTGTCTTCTACCTGCTCGATTATTTTTGCTTGATCATCCATTTGTCCTCTTGGAAACTATTTTCGTTTTTCTGGTTTCCAACTTAAGCAATGGAAACTGATTTGTCAAGTGTTAGTTTCCATCTGAATCATTTATTGGGAGATTAATCACAAGTTGACAGGAAACATGTTAATTGCTATTATTAAATCAATCAAAAAAGAGAGGGCAGCAATGCGATTTATTTTATTGATATTGGCAACTACATTTTTATTTGCACCGTTTATGCTTTCACAATCTAAAGTTGAGGAGGATATTGAAGCAGCGCTTGTTAATGCAAAAAAGGGAGTTTACTGGGCGCTCTCAAATCTACAGGGAAAGAAAGCAAAGTTTGAAAAATCGCTTATTGCGGATGATAAGCTGATTGCAAAAGTTAAAGTGAGTAAAGAACTGAATGGAATTAAAATAGAATCAACCGGATTTTCTCAGACAAATGAGTTGTCTATAGTGTTGTATAAATCCAGTGAAAGTTTAATCAAGGATGGCTATATCAAAAAAGGAGAATTGGAAACTTACTCCGAAGACGAGTAGCAGTATAATTATTTTAAATTCTTCTTGACTTAAAAAAATATTTTTTGTAACTCTGTAATAGTTATTACAACAATTATTCAATTTGTAATTAGAGTTACAGATGAACAATCAAAGACTAATAGATCTTTTCTTAGATGTTGCAAAAATCAACGCACTTTCCGGCAATGAAAAACCTCTTGCAGATTTTATAAAATCATTTCTTTCAAACCTTGGCTATAGGGTAAGTGAAGATAATTCACAAGAATTTACAAACAGTAACACAGGAAATCTTATCTGTAAAATCGGCAGCGGCGGTAATTTTGTTATGCTATCTCATATGGATACCGCGCGCCCAACAGGCAATGTTAAACCTATCATACTTGACGATAAGATTATTTCTTCCGGCGATACAGTGCTTGGTGTTGATAACAGAGCTGGAGTATCGGTTTTACTCTATACACTTGAAAATATTGCCAAAGAAAAAATCTCAGTTAAGGATTTTACAGTTGCATTTACCACTTGTGAAGAGACAACCCTCTTCGGTTCAAAAAATCTTGGAATAAATGGTGAGATAAAAAACGGATTTATTTTTGATTCAGGTTACCGTCCCGGTAATTTTATTTATTCCGCTTGTGGCGCAATTGGATTAAAAATAAAAATAATTGGTAAAGCATCGCATTCCGGTATAGCGCCTGAAAAGGGAATCAACTCAATGCAGGCGGCTGTTAAGGCTATAAGCCAATTACCTCTTGGCAGAATTGATGAAGAAACCACAATGAATATCGGAACACTAAGCAGCGGTTCGGCAGTAAATGTTATTCCTGAAATAACAGAACTTGAAGGTGAAGTAAGATCATTTAATATGAAAAAGGCGGAAGACAATTTTAATTTGCTGGTAAACATTTTTAAAAATGAGGCTGAAAAAATCGGGGCAAAAATAGAAATAAAATATTTTTGGGATTTCGTCCCATACACTATTAATGAATCTTCCTATGTATATAAAGAGGTGGTGCGTGCTATAAAAAATGTTGGATTAGAACCAACTCCAAAAATTTCTCTTGGAGGTAGTGATGCAAATTCACTTAACGGGCGTGGAATTGAATCAATCAATCTTGGCATCGGTGCCCAAAATCCGCACTCAAACGATGAGTTTATTTTTATAGAAGATTTAGTTAAATCAGCAGAAATTGCACTTGAACTTGTTAAGAAAGAATAACTAAAATGAAAAAACTATTTTACTTAATACTCGTTTTGATTTTCGGGATTAGCTTACAGAGCTTTTCTCAAACCAAAGGTAAACTTGTAATAGTTGGCGGTGTACAAACACGCGAAATTGAAAAAAAGTTTGTTGAACTAGCCGGCGGGTCCGATGCAAGAATAATTATAATCCCTAATGCCGGCTCCGAGCCAAAACTAAACAGTGAAATAGAACAGAAGCGATTCATAGAATTAGGTGCAAAGGCGGATTATATTTTATTCACTAGGGAAACTGCTGATGATGAAGCAAACTTAAAAAAAATGGAATGGGCAAATGCTGTCTTCTTTACCGGAGGGGACCAAAGTGATTTGACAAGAGATATGCTCGGAACAAAACTTCTTCAAAAAGTTTTTAATATTTATAATAATGGTGGAACTGTTGGCGGTACAAGCGCAGGTGCTGCCGTTATGAGCGAAGTTATGATTACCGGAAACGAATTGGTTAATAAAGATTCAACACGTTCTTTTGTTTCAATCGAAAAAGGAAATGTTGAAACAAAACAAGGTTTTGGTTTTCTAAAAACTGTTATTATCGATCAGCATTTTCTTAAACGTAAAAGACACAACAGAACCATTTCCACTTTAATTGAGCATCCTGAATTACTCGGCGTTGCTATCGATGAATCAACTTCAATCATTGTTTATCCTGATGATACGTTTGAAGTTTACGGTTCTTATCAAGTTTTAGTTTATGATCCAACAAAATCAAATAACATCCGTGAAGATAAAAATGGCAACCTCGGTATAAGTGATATGAGACTTCACGTTTTAATCAGCGGTGATAAATTTGATCTTAAGACCAGAGAAGTAATTAAATGAGTGAAGCAAAAAAGAAATTTAAGTTTCGTGTTCCCAACACTTACTTATTAATTTTTTCATTACTTGTATTGATTGCAGCTATGACTTGGATTATTCCAGGTGGTCAATATGAGCGCGCAGTTGTAAATGGCAGAGAAGTTGTCGTTCAGAACTCGTTTAAATATGTCCAGAATAATCCACAGGGATTTATTGATTTATTCATCTCTCCTTTAAAAGGATTTGTAGAAGCTGGTTTAATAATAGGCTTTATATTATTTGTTGGCGGTTCATTTAATGTTCTTGCAAAAACAGAAGCGATTAATTCTTTAATCCATAAACTTGCAAGAGCTCATAAGGATTCTAAGCTGCTTCAAAAACTTTTTATTCCCGTTTTAATGTTAATGTTTTCTCTCGGTGGCGCAACTTTTGGGATGAATGAAGAAATAATTCCTTTTGTACTGATAATCGTTCCGATTTGTCTTGCATTAGGTTATGACTCAATAGTTGGGGTTGCAATTCCATTAGTTGGTGCACACGTTGGATTTGCAAGTGCATTCTTAAATCCATTTAATGTGGGTATTGCGCAGGGAATTGCAGAGGTACCTTTGTTTTCAGGGATAGGTTATAGAATTATTAGCTGGGCAATCTCAACCGCAGTGGCAATTTTATTTTTGCTATGGTATATAAATAGACTTTCAAAAAACGCCAAAATAAGTCCAACTTTTCAACAGGATGAAGAGCGAAGAAAGAACGAACACTTTGATTCTGTTTATGATCAGGAAAATCATTTTACAGTAAGACATAAAGCAGTACTAATTACATTTGCTCTGTGCTTGGTTATGATAGTGGTTGGTGTAATCGAACTTGGCTGGTATATAGAAGAAATTTCTGCTGCATTTTTTATAATGGGTGTTGTGGTAGGAATTATCGGCGGATTAAAAGTAGATGAATTCACAAAAGCTTTTATAGAAGGAGCAAAAGATTTAGTAGGTACAGCATTGATTGTTGCACTTGCAAGAGCTACATTAGTAATTTCAAGAGATGGACAAATTATAGATACAGTGCTTTACGGACTTTCACCATTTATTCAATCATCATCTCCAATTTTTGCATCTCAAAAGATGTTTGTTGTACAGGCTATAATTAATTTCTTTGTTCATTCGGGCAGCGGACAGGCGGCTCTCACGATGCCTATTATGGCTCCTCTGGCTGATCTTGCCGGAGTTACAAGACAAACGGCAATTTTAGCTTTTCAGTTTGGTGAATACACAAATATTATTATTCCGACTTCCGCAGTAACAATGGGTGCCCTTTCAATGGCAAAAGTCTCCTGGGATAAATGGGCAAAATGGGTTTTACCATTGATGTTTATACTTTTTATATTAGGTTTTATTTTACTTATTCCGCCAAGTCTGATGGGATGGCATTGATTTTTTTAATTAAATAAATGTTCAATAAATAATAAGAGGTGCGTTATGAAGAGTTATACAAGGATTCTATTTGTTTTGTTGCTCCTTTCCGGTGTTTTTATTGAGAATATAAATTCACAAACACAGATCTATAATACCGGCACGATGCAAATGCGAGTTGATACCTATGGTGCAATGCGCTTTTGGACAATCGAGGGTAATGATACCATACAACATCTTAACCGTGTAAATGTACTGGTCGCAGGTAACCCAAACCAGGTTTTGGATTATTATAATGATGTTGATGTTGAGGTACCAACGACACTAGTTAGCAGTCCAGCTTTGAGCGATTATGAAATATCTGGTACTTATAATAACGCCTTTTCTGGCTTACCACCAAATGTTTTGGTTGAACAAAATGTATATGGCTGGCAGGGTGGAAAATATGCTCTAATTAAAATGGTTGTTACAAATAATGAAACTACTGGATTACCAACAATTGTTGGATTAGATGTAGTTCAGTATGTTGATTTCACCTGGGAGAACGATAATGTTTATTGGGACGCTACAAATGAAATGTTAGTGCAATTTGAATCGCACTATGTTGGTATAAAATACTTATCAGAGGCAGTTACTTCAGCTCAAGTGTTAGTATGGTACGATGGTTATTCAGATGATGATCCAACAACTTATGGACACCTAGTGGCTGGAACTTTTGATACTGATACTTTATTAACGGACCCGGATGGTTCGGTTTCCTTTTTAGCCGGACAATCTCAAACTCTGGAACCCCAGCAATCAAGAACACTATATCTTGCTGTTGCTTTAGGTGCCAACGAATCTGAGATGCTTGCAAATATGCAGTTAGCAGAACAAAAGTATAATACAATAGTTTCAGTTGAAACAGAGCTTAATAACATTCCATCAGACTTTACTCTTGATCAGAATTATCCAAATCCATTTAATCCTTCTACTAAAATTTCCTTTGGATTACCACAAAGATCTAGTGTTGTGTTAAAAGTATTTAATACACTTGGTCAAGAAGTTGCTGAACTTGTTAATGAATCACTAGAAGCTGGAACTCATTCTTACAATTTTGATGCTTCCAAACTAACATCAGGTGTTTATATTTATTCATTGCAGACAGGTGCCGGAGTAATTTCTAAAAAAATGACATTGGTAAAATAAAAAAGCCCCATCCCTAAATCCCTTCCCCTAAAGGGAAGGGACTTAAGGTTTGCATTTTAAATTATTTGTCATTCCCGCGCAGGCGGGAATCCATTTTGTACTTATGATTTTTGATTCCCGTTTTCACGGGAATGACAGAATGAATTGAAAATATAAAACAGCCTCTATACTTTTATGGATAGATATAAAGAAATAAAAGAAAAGATTACCAGTAAGTATAATTCTCTTCCCAAGAATCAGAAGAAAATAGCTGAGTACTGTATAAACAATTTTGACAAAATTCCTTTTGTAAATGTGCATGATTTATCAGTAGCTACGGGGGCAAGTGTAGCATCAGTTGTTAGGTTTTCGCAGCGCGCAGGATTTAAAGGATTTAGTGAACTGCGTGATTCAATAACCGGGTCATTACAAAAAGAATTAACAAACAAACAGATATTCCCTCTTTTTGAAAAGCGCAGAGTTGAAGAAGATTTGCTTACTGAAGTTGCTAATCTTGATATAAAAAATATTAATGATACGCTTAACCTGGTTGAGAGAAAGACTTTTGATTATGTAATTGATCGCATCTCAAAATCTGAAAGAGTTTTTACTGCAGGGTTGGGCATCTCTTATTTACTTTCAGAAATATTAGCCTATCAATTAACCCAAGTTGGTATTAGCTCGTCGGTATTACAGCATTCTCATACTTTATTCAATGAACATATACTTTTTCTAAATCCAAAAGATTTGCTGATTGTATTTTCTTTTCCGCCATACTCCAAAGAAACAATTGAAGCTGCAGAATTTGCTTCCCAAAGAAAAATAGATGTTATAGCAATTACAAATAAACACGCATCACCTGTTACTTTTTTTACCAAGGCAAATTTGATTGTTAAAAGTGAAAATATGCTTTTTACAAATTCGTTTGCTGCCATATCAGTATTGATAAATGCTATTGCCACTGCCTGTGCTATCAAAGATAAACAAAGAGCTAAAAAAGTTCTTAAAGAATCAGAGGAAATTATGATTAACCAGAATCAAGTAATAAGTGAGAGTTAATTATGAAAAAAATACTATTACTCGTTATGCTTGTACCATTTATAGTTTACTCAGGAACCACTGGTAAGCTTGCCGGAACTATTAAAGATGCGCAGACCGGCGAGCCATTAGTTGGCGCTAATGTGATTATTGAAGGAACTAATTTTGGTGCCGCTACAAATATTAATGGCGAGTATGTTATTCTAAACATTCCGCCCGGAAAATATAATGTGAGGTATAGCTTTATAGGATATGAAACTACTATAATGCAGGATGTGGCTATAATTGTTGATCAAACAACTACTATGCAGGTACAATTAAATCCGCAGACAATAACTGTTGATGAAATAGTTGTAACCGCACGAACTCCATTGATTCAAAAAGATCTCACAAGCAGTATTTCAGTAATGACCCGTGAAGAAATTGAATCTCTGCCAATTTCAAAATTTACAGAACTGCTTTCTTTGCAGGCAGGTGTTACCGGAAGCGGCTCTGATCTTCACGTTAGAGGAGGCAGATCAAATGAAGTTGCCTACATGATTGATGGGACTATCGTGGTTGATCCATTACTGGGCGGATTAGCTACTGATATCAATAACGATGCTATTCAGGAAATGAGTTTATTGAGCGGAACTTTTAATGCTGAATATGGAAATGCTTTAAGCGGTATTGTTAATATTGTAACCAGAGACGGCAAGGATAATTTTTCCGCAAAGCTTGAAGCAAGAACAAGTGAGTTTGGAGTATATAGATACACTGATCTGCACGAGAACAGAGTTAATGGAAGTATCAGTGGACCAATAATTTCCCCCGAATATAACTTTTTTGTATCCGGGGATATTGATAAACGCGGTAGTTACCTGCCTTATGGTTATAATAAAGTAAATTCTATTTTTACAAAACTTTCAACTTCGGCTATCCCAATGCTAAGAATTGCGTTTACCAATAGGGCAAGTGATGGATCACGACAGGGTTATAATCACTCATATAAATATATTCCTGAGCAATATCTTCGAAGCAGAACAGATAGCTGGCAGAGTTCAATAAATTTAACCCATACAGTTCAGAATAATTTTTTCTATGATGTAAAGGGTTCTTACTTTAATCAGGGATATTATTCCGGTATTGATAAAGATACATCAGAATATCGCGATTTTACGGATTACGGATATTTTGAACAGTACGGGAATGGGCATGAGTTTTATGAATATTCCGATCCGCCTGAATTAACCGACAGCAGAACAGCTACTGCAGATTTTAAAATAGATGCAGTCTGGCAAATGGGATCTATGAATGAAGTTAAATTTGGAACAGCATATAAGAAACACTGGTTAAAATTATATCAGATATATGATCCTAAAAGAAACTATCCATATATAGATGACTACAACACAGAACCTTTCGAAGCTTCAGCTTATATTCAAGATAAAATAGAATTAGCTTATCTGATAATTAATATTGGATTAAGATATGATTACATGAATGGTAATGTTGTTTTTAGAAGCGATCCTCTTGACCCTAATTCACTTGTTGATGTTGAACCAAGGTCGCAATTTTCACCCAGACTTGGCATAGCCCATCCAATATCAGACAGAACTAAATTACATTTTTCTTACGGACATTTTTTTCAGAATCCTAATTACCAATACCTATTTGAAAATAGCCAGTATGATCTTAACGTAAGAGAACCTTTATTTGGTCAGCCAAGTCTTGATGCTACGAGAACAATTTCATATGAGGTCGGAATTTCACATCAGTTCACAGATAACGTTGCTTTGAATCTGAATGCATATTACAGAGATATCACAGGATTGATTGGAACAAGATATTACTTCCCATTTGTTGACGGACGTTATACCGGCTACACACTATATGTTAATGAAGACTACGCTAACATAAGAGGTGCTGAAGCCACTTTAGATATCAGACCATCCAGATATTTTCTGGGCGGTATAACTTATACCTACTCAATTGCTAAAGGAAGTGCTTCATCTGAAACAGAGCAATATCCGGGAACGCAGGAATCGACACAGCTTTATTTTTTAAATTATGATCGCACACATATTTTTAATGCTAATGGCACTTATACAATTCCCGACAATGAAGGACCAATGATATTTGGCTCGCCGATATTTGAAAACATGGATATTAGCTTCATTCTACAAGCTAGTTCTGGTGTGCCTTATACTCCGGCAGGAAGAGATATTGGCTTTGTAGAAAAAAATTCATTAAGGCAGCCGTCATTATTTAATATTGATCTTATGATTGGAAAAGAATTTAAATTTTCCGGCAATGTTAGATTAAGATTATTTGCAGAAATTCTAAATCTAACCGATTATAAAAATATTTTATACGTGTATCCTGATACGGGCGATCCTGATTACACATTTGAGGGAAATCATTCAGTTGAATATATGCAGGATCCCTCAAACTACGGTCCGCCAAGATCAATACGTTTAGGTTTTACATTCAGATATAATTAATAATTATTTTATTAGGCATCACAATGAAAAGAGTTTTAATAATTCAATTTTTATTCCTAAGCATTATCCTTTCCGGGCTGGCTTCTGCTCAAAGTTCAAAAAAAGATTTTGAAAATAAGGAACCGCTTTCTAAGATCTTTAGAATCGAGGACCGTGCAGCCGGCACTCATAATGCAAGCAACATTGGATTGTTTTTTGAAAACCGTGGCAAACTATATCCCAGAAGAATCACTCAAGGTCCGTCAGGTGAATTTCCTATTAACAGCACTAAGCATTATATCTACAGAGTTAATCAGTATGTTGGTATTCCGGGAAACGTGATACAAGCAAGGTTTACAAGCAATGAAGAATGGGAAGCAGCGTTTGGCTATCACAACAGCGATACTGCCCGAATCGCTTTTAGCGACGATCCGGATTCCTGGAATAAACAATTAGGCTGGCCTGTTAAAGATAAAGATGGTAACAATTTAATATTATCGGATCAGGACAGCTACTGTGTTTTTAATGATAGTAGCAGTGCCAAACCAATTCTTGGAATTCAGTTAGCACAAACAGGTTATGCATTTGGATTAAATTTTGCTAAAAACATTCTATTCTTTAAGTATGAATTAACCAATACAAGCCAGAATTCTTATGATAGTTTATATTTTGGTCTTCATAGTGATATTGATGTTGGAAACATTAGCGGTGGTACACCTGAATGGGGAGATGATAAAATTGATTTTATAAAAGATAAAAACTTGCTTTACTTCTTTGATGATGGATTAAGCGCTGAATGGCCCGACGGAAAAACCGGATTTTTTGGTGTAATGTTTTTGCAAACTCCAAAAGTTAACGGCAATGAACTCGGAATTACAGATATGCATTATATGTTATATGATGATGATGAATTATCCGATAAAGATTCAGTTCAATACGGTTTTATGTCTTCAGATCGTAATCTTTATAATTCTTCTGAAGGCAGTAAATATTTTCATGTTGCAAACAGCAGCAATATCCACTACGATGACCCATCACTAATTCCAGCCAGCGGAATGGATATACTTGCTCATACATCTTCCGGTCCTTACACACTAAACCCCGGAGATACATTAGTTTTTTACACGGCATTTGTGGCAGGAGAGACGCTTAACGAAATGCTTAATGCCGCTGAAGTTGCACAATCTGCTGTTGATGCAAACTTTAATTTACCAAAAGCACCGGATCGCCCAACTCTTTCATCTTCATCTGGTGATTTTAGAGCAACTTTATACTGGGATGATAAATCCGAACTTAGCTTTGATGAATTTTCAGGTTATGATTTTGAAGGTTATAGGCTTTATCGTTCTAACGATAAAGGAATTAACTGGGTAAGGATCGCTGATTATGACATTATAAATACAGTTGGATTGAACACAGGTTTGCAGTACAGCTTTGTCGATACAACAGTTGTTAACGGCATTGAGTATTGGTATTCAATAACTGCTTACGATAAAGGAAGCATTAGTCTTGAAAGCCTTGAGAGCGCAATTGGAAATAATCTGGATGCCGTAAATACTGTTTCTGTAATACCCCGATCAGATGCTATTGGACGTTCACCTGTTTCCATTGATAATGTTGTTAATCTTCAAACAGGAAATACAAATTATAAATTAATGGCAAATGTAATTGATGATGAATCATTATCTGACAATCAATACAAAACCACTTTTACTTATGTATCCCGAAAAGAAAACGGAGATCTGGCAACTAATGTTACCATTGCAGTTACAGATTCCAATGCTACAAAGCCATACAAATATTCTTTAGAATTTACTTCGCCTTCAGCTTTCGACTTTAAGAATATTACTTTAGATACAATTTACAGAGCCGGATATAATTATCCCGTCGGCGGAAGAGATTTATTAATAGCTGGGGAGGGTCTAAGAATAAGTTTGCGGGATACTGCTGGAACACTTCCGGAATTCAGGCCTGAGCAGGGAGATATTATTACGATTAGTTATGCAATTAATGTGTTAAAGAATAATTCTGATTATGTTATCAAAGACCGTCCTCATCAGGTTGAACAATTACAAACCACTGCTGATGGAATTGCTTTACAATTGAAACAGCCGGATATTATTCAAAGTGTTTCAAGAATTGGCGGAACTGATAATGTTGGGATGACTTTTGAAGTCTCCGATGCTAGTCTAGTTAAGGAAAAAATATACATCGCATCTATTGAAGGAAACGGGATTGAAAATAATGAAGGCTTCGTATTGCTTTCCGTAACCGAAACAGATATTCAACTTTTAAAATTATTCTCATCGGAGACTTTCACATTCGATGGTATAGAGGGACAGATAACTTTTCCCACAAGCACACCACCTTCTGCAGGAAATAGATTTTCAGTGGAAATAATAAAACCGATTGCACCTAATGTAAAAGATTCATACAGCTTTTCTGTAACAGGTGCCATAGTAGATCCACAAAGAGTTACCAATGAGCTAAATAAAATCAGAGTTGTACCAAATCCATATATTGTTTCGTCACTTTATGAACCTGAGTTTGGTGAGTTAAGAAGAGAGCCCTTAAGACAAATCCAATTTGTAAATCTTCCACCGGAATGCACCATATACATTTTTACGATCGATGCAGACCTGATAAAAACTATTGAGCACAATGCAGCCAATGGAACTGAAACTTGGGATCTTAGAACAGAAGGCGGAAGAGAATTAGCTGCCGGAATGTATATCTATGTTGTAAAGACAAAGGATTCCGAGTTCAAAGAACGATTTGCAATAATCAAATAAGCTGATGCAGGAGATTATATGAAAAAAATAATTTTACTTTTATTAATTGTTATAAGCTTTGGAAATATCTTTGCACAAAATCCAAATCTTGGAACATCCGGCGCACAGTTTCTTCAACTGCCTGTCGGGGCACGTTCAGAGGCAATGGGTGGCGCAATAGTTGGTCTTGCCGATGATGCTTCAGCAATATTCTGGAATCCCGCTGGAATTGTTAAAGTCAGCAATGTTCAAGCGCATTTTTCTTATATGAACTGGTTTGATCTTTTTGATTTTAATGCAGCATCCATTGTCTATAATGCCGGTGATTTTGGAGTGATAGGCGCAAGCATGGTTATCTTTACAACAGATGAAATGGAGATAACAACTGAAGAGCAGCCAAATGGAACAGGAAGATATTTTGATGCCGGTGATATTGCTCTTGGTGTTACCTATGCTAAATATTTAACCGATAGATTTAGTGTCGGGTTAACAGTCAAATATATTAATCAGAGAATCTGGAATGAAACAGCTACTGGTGTTGCGTTTGATATAGGCACACAGTACAGATTGGATTTTCAAAATCTTACTATAGCAATGTCTATGAGCAACTTTGGTGCTGATATGAAATTTGACGGACCTGATCTTGATTTTACTTATCGCAAAGATGATGATTATCCGCAGAGCAGATTAATACCAAGCCGTTTAAGTACAGATGAATATCCTTTACCTTTAAACTTTCAAGTAGGAATTGGTTTTGATGTATTTGAATATGAATTTGTAAAAATGAAAGGTGCGATCGATGTTACCCATCCAAATGATAATGCTGAACGAGCACATTTTGGTACTGAATTTTCTTTCTTCGATAGATTTTTTGTTCGTGCCGGATATAAATACAATTATGATGATCAGGATTTTACATTTGGCGCAGGTGCTAATGTTCCTTTAGGAGGCAGTGCAGTCTATTTTGATTATGCTTATTCATTGTATGATATTCTGCCGAGCGTGCACCGTATTTCTGTTAACTTGAGTTTTTAATTTTGTATAAGTGCTTATGAAAAATAAACTTGTATCTAAAATATTATTTTTAAAACAAATAATAATTTTCGGTAGCCGCAAGCTTCAGCTTGCGAGCATCTTATTAACTTTTATTCTCACTCAAACTATCATTCCCTGCACAACCGCCGTCGTTTCAGGAAAAGCCACTGATGATGGCAGACCACTACTATTAAAGAATCGTGATGCTGATGCTTTGCAGAATAAATTAGTCTATTTCTTTGATGGGAAATATAGGTTTATCGGACTTGTAAATTCTAATGATAAAGATAACAAAGATGTTTGGTGTGGATTTAATGCCGCAGGATTTGGAATAATGAATTCAGCCTCTTATAACCTAAAGTTGAATGATGATACAACAAAAATTTCCGATCTTGAAGGCAGGATCATGAAAATGGCTTTAGAAACTTGCGTTACATTGGAAGACTTTGAAAAGTTATTAAATGATTTGCCTAAACCTCTTGGTGTTGAAGCAAACTTTGGAGCTATCGATGCAGCCGGCGGAGCAGCATATTATGAAACTAATAATTTTAAGTTTATTAAATATGATGTTAATGACCCCGTTGTTGCACCCAATGGATATCTTATCAGAACAAACTTTTCTATTGCCGGTGAAGACAACAAAGGCTATGGCTATATAAGATATGCTACCGCAAGTGGACTTTTTGAAAATCAAATTAAAAATGAAAAAATATCATTTGAGTTTTTAATTAATGATGTACCGCGTTGTTTAGTCCATTCATTTACAAAAACTGATCTTGCAAAATCACTACCAGAAAATGATAAAAATGATAACTTCATTTTTTTTAGAGACTACATCCCAAGACACTCCACTTCTGCAGCTATTGTTGTACAAGGAGTAAGAGAAAATGAATCAGCTTCACTTACAACAATGTGGACAATACTTGGGTTCCCGCTAACTTCAGTTATAATTCCTGTTTGGCTGCTTGAAGATGG
>JBGAWM010000072.1:0-13931 GCA_044227615.1 Ignavibacteriaceae bacterium | reverse complement strand
TTCCGCCATCGTTTTTAAATACTTGTTCTGATTTCTCATTCATATAAACAATTATTCCTTGCTTATCACAAATAGTTATGGCGGCATTAATTTCTTTTAACCAATCCAAGGTAGTTCTCCTTTTTCAAAAATTTTATTCCAGACCATATCAACTTCCAATTCCTTTATGCATTTAAATTGCACATCAGTGCGTGAGCAGGTAAGTGGCTTTGGTGAGTAAAAGAAACATGGGGCACAATCTAAGTTTAACGAAACAATTTTGTGTTCGGTTTTCCACGGATGAATGTAGTGCGGATTTGTTGGACCGATTATAGCTATTACTTTTAATCCCAATGCAGATGCAACGTGCATAAGTGCAGAATCGTTTGTTATAAAAACATTACATCGTTTCATTATTGCAATGCTTTGCAAAAACTTTTCAGTATTTATTACAAATAAATTTTCAGAATCAGCCATTTTGCTGATAGATGATTTTAATTCATCTTCTTCCGGTCCGCCGAATAGAAATATTTTTGCATTCTTTTCTTTGATAAATTTTTTACCAAGCTCTGCAAATTTTTCCGGTTCCCATCTTCGCTTAATATGATTTTTTAAAGTTGCGCAACCCGGATGAAACCCAACAACAAAATCTTTATCGGAAATATTTTTTTCTTTTAAAAAATTTTCTGCAAATGAATTATCATCCTCTGATAATAGAATTTGCATTGCTGGTTCTTCATCAAACTTTTTGTTTAGTAGTTTTTCAATCAGTTTGATGTTTGTTTGTACGTTGTGTGTTTCATCGTTTTCTAAAATAATAACATTATTAAGCCAGCCAAAATTTTGATTATTTGCCCGAAGATATTTAACACCAACTCTTTGTTTTGCGCCAAGCAAAAAATTTATAACGTTATATTCTTGTCGGTTTGATGGATAAACATTTATCGTAGCATCATATTTTTTTCTTAACGATAAAACAAATTTTAAAGAATTAAGAGGACCTTCTTTAATAAAATCAAAAAAGATTACACTGTTAAGGTTTGGGTTTGATTTATAAATCTCACTTGTTCCATTAAACATCACCAGGGCATCAATCTGCGAGGAGGGAAGTGATTGACATAATAATTTTAATGCAGGTGTGAACATCAGTGCATCGCCAATTCCGGAAAGTGCAAGGATTAAGATTTTCATAATAGAATAAAATTGAAATTATCTTTAAAAAAGTCATTCCCGAAAAAGAGGAACCTATTAAACTTTAATCAATAGATTCCCGCCTTTGCGGGAATGACAACAGAATAAATTATTTTACTTTGCTTGTGTCTATGCCTTGAACAAGAGCCCGATACTTTTGAATGTTAGCCTGTACATTTGGATCCTGTGGGAAAATTGATTCAAGTTTTTGCCAAATTTCCAAAAGCTTATCATTCCGACCCTGGGCTTCATAAATGTCAATTAATATTCTATACGGATTGTAATACGATTGAACATCTGACGGATCTTTTTCTAACTTAGCCCAGGCTTGCTTCTCAACGTCTTCAGAAAACTTGTTGAACTTATCTTTTGCACCAGCGCGCAAGTATAAGTTGCTTATCTCATAAAGCAAACCGTAATCCATCGAAATTAATTTGTTGGGGAGTTTTTCTTCCATATTGTCCAGGGTATTTACGGCAAGATCATTTTTCCCCTGTCCGATATAATAAAGCGTTAATCTTAAAAACGCATTCCTATAATTCTGCACCATTCGTTTGTGGTTATCATCAAAGAAAATATTGGGGTCATTCAATCCACGGAATTTAAATCCGGGTTGATAATCTTTGCTGTATCCAACTGCTTCTGTAAGATTTGCTTTTAAAACATTCGGCTCAATAAACTCATCATTAGCTTTACGTTTTTCAGGTACCAAACGGAAAGCCATTCCTTCCATCCTTAAATAATCACTAATTCCAATTTTACTATCTTCTGAACAAGTAACTGCAAAATAAATTGGTCTTTCCCAATTGTTAGCTTCTACAATTTCTTTAACCATTAAATCCTGCACGCGCACAGCTTGAACATTTCCATAATTAAGAGTTGGGTTCATCGTCCAGCTTATTGCGCCTTGTTTCAGCACCGTAGTATCACGCAAATTAAACTGCTGCATTATATCAGAAAAAGAAACTGTACTGTTTGGCGTCGGAAGCGGAACTGTTATGCTGCGCGGTGTCCATTGAATTGGTCTTATTTCTTTTATTTGCTGATCACTTAAGCGCATTTTAACTGTACCAACTTTATATGGATCATTATTTTTTAATTGGGATATGTACCATTCAGTATTTAGCAAACTTAAATTTGCAATCTTAACATCGCGCCTTACTCCTTCAACATCCTGCAAATACCAGAGAGGGAAGGTATCGTTATCTCCGTTTGTAAATAGCACTGAGTTTGGAGCGCAGCTTTGTAAAAGATTGTATGAATAATCCCAGGGAACCCAATTGTTTGATCTATCGTGAGTAAAATAATTTGCCTGCAGCATTTTAACAGGAACTAAAACGATACCAACCGCAAGTATGGCGTATGCTGCAGCATTGCGAACAGATAAACTTTTTACTTTAGCCTGAATTAAATCAATCAGTCCTCTAAGACCAATTGAAATCCATATTGCATAAACAAAGAAAGCGCCAACATAAAAATAATCTCTTTCTCTTGGCTGCGGCTGCTGCTGATTTTGATAGAAAGCGGTTAAGTGTCCCATAAAAATAAACATTATCATAAATACTGCAGCCATCTTCCAATCTTTGCGGAAGTGAAAATAAACACCAAGCAAACCTAGCAAGAAGGGAATACCAAATAATGAATCCTTGGTATCACCGGCAAAATTAACTCCAATAAGTTTTCCAAAAATATTTCCGATACCATTAAATGGAGCAATGTTTGCACCCTGATCCTGTTCCCATCCTTCACGTCCTGCAAAATTCCATAACAAGTATCTTGTCATCATATGGTTCATTTGATAGGTATAAAAGAAATCAAGATCTGATGAATAACCCGTGTAAACAATTTGCTGATGTGGTTCTGTTGCAAATCTTCTTTTGAAGGTAGGGAAGTCGCCGTACTGTTCACGATTTAAATACTTAACAAGCTCTGTAAATTTATCCGGTGCATTCTCATTCATTGGCGGATTTTGATTTGAGCGGATAATAACCATTGCAAATGTCATAAATCCAACAAGAATAAAAATGAATGACATAAAAACAAGATGTAAAGTTGGCTTAGATTCTTTTCTTGAATAATGAACACCATAGCCAAGTCCTGCAAAAAGCAGAGTAAGAATTATTATTTCGGTAACAATATTATCTCCTCCAATAGCAGTCATAAGTTCCGGTAGATATTTTACAACACCGGGATAAGTTGCAAACAAAGCAATGCCGCCAATTATTAAAGGCATATAAAAGGAATTTCTCGTAAAGATTTTTTTCCAATAAACACCCATTATTAAAGCACTAATGCCTGCGATAAAAAGTTTAAACTTTGTATCAAAGTCTTGATACTCTTCCATAGTTGGGGGTGTTTGAGATTTTTGAGAGCTCCACCAAAAAACAGCAAGAAGAAGAATGATAACCGAATGACCTAAAAATATATAGCCTGTTTTCTTTAGTGATTCTTCATCATTAACATATTTTCTAAACATAATAATCATTACAACGGGTACAGCAGCAAGCACGCTCATCAGGTGCACACCTGTGGAAAGACCAACAAGATATGCGATCATCAAAATATATTTTTCGCTGTCTTTATTATCAGCGCGTTCGTTCCAGCGGATAATTAAATAAGTAACTGCGGCAAATAAGAAAGTACTAAAAGCATAAACTTCAGCCTCAACACCGTTAAACCAAAAAGTATCACTGAAAGAAAAGGCAAGGGCGCCAATGGCTGCAGAGACGTATGTTGAAATTGCATCAAACATATTGTCTGCTTTTTTACCTTTATAGTTTTCGATCAGTTTTACTGCGATAAGATAAAGAAAGAGTATAGAGAGAGCCGAAGAGATAACTGAAATCATATTAACTCTAAAGCCAAGATTTTCTCCGATTGGAAGCTTTGAAAAAATATTTCCCAAAAGCAAAAAGAATGGCGTTCCTGGTGGGTGCGGTACTTGCAGAGAAACAGATGCCGCGATAAACTCGCCGCAATCCCAAAAGGAAACTGACGGCTGTACTGTCATAAACAGCACTATGAAAGAAATTATAAAAACAATTCCTGCAATAACTTTATTAAGCAGATTGAAATTCATTATTACCTCTGATTTGGAATGAACGCTGTATTTTTAATATATAATTTTGTGAACGAATGTTTTTTAGACGCTCAGGTTTCTGATTCGTTGCTTTTTTTGAACAAATGATCGTATTTGGATTTATCAACTGGAGTATAAAATTTATCATAAAGATCTTTTAGTCTCTTCATTGAAACAGTATCAAAATCTTCATCATCTTTTTGCCGTTTTATAAACTTTTTATAATCCTCAAGTTCGCTACGATCCATTTTATTCTCAAATCTTTTGAGAAAATCTAAATATTTTTGCTGATCTCTGTATGCCATTGGGAATACCTTTCTTGCTGGATAAGCAAAATTAACAGTGCAAAAAATAAACAAACTTTAAGTGGCAAAAAAATGAATTTATATGACTACTTGATTAAGTTTAAATCAAGTTTATTATCACTTTAACGAAAACAAGTATGACAATCAGAACAGAAAAAAATGGCGATGAATTATTGATTCGGGAAATTAACCTGGCTGCATTTGGGCAATCCGCCGAAGCTGAAGTTATTGATGCGCTTAGAAAAAACTGTAAGGAATTTGTCTCGCTTGTTGCTCTTGATGATGAAAAAATTGTTGGACACATTCTTTTTACTCCTGCCTTTATAGAATCTGCAAGTAAAATAATATACGGAATGGGCTTAGCACCAATGGCAGTGCTTCCAGAATATCAAAACAAGGGAATCGGTTCTAAACTTGTGACAGCAGGGTTAGATAGAATGAAAAAGCTTAGCATCCCATTTATTATTGTACTCGGTCATCCAGATTATTACCCAAGATTTGGATTCGAGATTGCATCAAAGTACAAAATTAATTGTGAGTATGAAGGCGTTCCTGATGAAGCCTTTATGCTCTTGATTTTAGACAAAATTAAAATAAAAATGTAAAGGGTGCCGCTAAATATCGTCCCGAGTTTTCATCTGCGATTTAATGCTTAACAATATAAATTTTATATATCAAAATGTATAACCAGGCTTGCCCCAAGAAGAATGTGGCTAAAATCTATTTTCGCATCCCCGCCACTAACATAATTATATTTGCTGGTAATATTAAGTAGTGATTGTTCTGATAGTTTAAATGCAAAACCTATACCTGCCCCTGCAGTAAATTTAGCCTGATATTCTGAAGATTTATCCGATTCATCGCCGTAAGCATTTTGAAAATTAGCTGTAAGATTTATAAAATTGACACCAATTTCCCCAAGAGCAAAAAACTCATCATAAATAAAATATTTTACTGCGCCTTTTAACGGAATGGATTTAATAGTAAAATTTATAACCTGTCCCTGATACCCAATGTCTTCAATATTAGCAGGAAAGATTGTATAACCGGAAATTAATTGTAAGCTGTATTTGGGATTAAGCCGATACTCGCCGAACAAAGTCCAGCTATGACCTGTTTTTGCAATATCAAGAAAATCTCCCATTGGTAATGCTGCATCGTACCCTAATCCCACACTAATTTTGTTTTGAGAATAAGTAAAGGCTGATATAATTATTAGACACATAATAATTAACTTTTTCATAGAAAATCCTTTTCCGTTTTGTTTATTATATCTAATTCTGTTTTAATACTGCTGGGAAATTTTAATCTGCCTCTGTGCCAGTAATTGTGCTCGGTAATATCCTCAAATTTATGAGCTCTAACTTCTATAAATAAATCTTCTTCTTTTTTGTCCAACTCTTTTAGCTTTTCAAAATATTGTTTCTGACTAATTTTCATTTGTGCGTAATCAAGTTTCATCTGATTATGTTCTGAGGTGATAATCTGATCCAATTCTCTATACGTTTTGTCATCAAACCCCGAAGTAGATGCCAGAAAATAAAATCCAGCGACTAAAAGTAATCCAACAATTATGGAAAAAATTTTTCTCATTAATTATTAATTTCTTTTGCGTTGATAATATATAAAAGAATGTTCTTGATAAAAACGCTGCCAAAGAAGATTGTTAAGTGTGTTGCGGATTTATAAGTCTGAAAGTATGTTGGGAAAGGAAATTTATTAAAATAGGAGTTATATGATTAAACACATTATTTTCTTGCGCTTAAATGAGAGCGCATACGGCAATGACAAAAAAGCGAATGCGCAAATCTTTAAAGAAAAAATTCTTGCAATGAAAAGTAAAGTCACCGGATTAATAAAGGTTGAAGTTGGATTTGATTTCAGTAATGAGAAGGATTCAAGTGATGTTGTGTTATATTCCGAATTTGAAAGCAAAGAAGCACTGCATCAATATCAAATTCATCCGGACCACGAAGACTTAAAAAAATGGCTTAGCGAAGTGCGATATGAACGACGAGTTGTGGATTACGAAATTTCTTAGTGAAACTTTGTGCTCTTAGTATCTTGGTGATAAATAGAGCTTAACCACTAAGACACTTAGTTCACTTGGAAACATTAAGCTGCCTCTTCTACATCTGTTTTTAGCTTAACTTCATTACCAAATAATTTTGAAACTCTTCCACAGAAAGTTATTAGATATGAAAGAATATCTTCTGCTTTTTCAAATCTGTTTTCAATTACAAGCTTCATTACTTCTTTTTGCTGATTGAATTTTATTTTGTCTTTATAATGATCCATTATAAATCTCATCAGTTCAACAAACCGTACTTTGTAGTAATCTTCTTTTTCTCCACGTGGAAGAATTATAAAAATATTTTTTCTTTGTATTGCAACTCTTTCGAACAAAGCAAAAGATGAATAGAATTTTAAAGTCGCAGTTAAAACCAATCGCTTTACAACTTCCGGAAGAACTCCAAATCTATCCAACATTTCTTCTTTTAGTTCTTCAATCTCAGATAAACTTTTTACAGAATACAATGCGGTATAAAAGTTTAGTCGATCCATTTGTTCAGGCATATAAGTAACAGGAATACCAATTTCAAAAAATGTATCAATCGTTGGATCTGTTCTTTCTTCAATCTTCGGCAACGATTTGAATACTTCTTTAAAGTCTTGATACTTCAACTCATCAACAGCTTCATTTATCAGCTTAACATAAAGATCAAAACCAACATCGTTTATAAATCCAGTCTGTTCTGTACCAAGCAAATTTCCCGCACCACGAATTTCCAGATCACGCATCGCAACATTAAATCCGGAACCGATTTCTGTGTATTCTTCGATCGCTTGTAGACGGCGTAAAGCCTTTTTTGTAATTCCGCTCATAGATGGAACAATAAAATGCGCATAAGCCTGCCGATCGGATCTTCCAACTCGTCCTCGCAATTGATGCAGCTCTGCAAGTCCAAATCTATCAGCACGATTTATAATTATCGTATTAACATTCGGTATATCAATTCCGGACTCAATAATTTTTGTGGATAACAATACATCAAACTTACGATTAAGAAAACCATGAATAACTTCTTCAAGCTGCGATGGTTTCATCTGTCCATGTGCAACTCCGATTTTTGCTTCAGGTACATATCTTTTTACGTAATCTGCCAGTTTATCAATCGATTGAACACGATCATGAACAAAATACACCTGCCCATTTCGTTTTAGCTCATTCATTATCCATTCACGGATTTTCAGAGCATCAAAAGTAGAAACGTTTGTATAAATTGGCTGCCTGTTTGGCGGCGGTGTTGCAATTATTGAAAGATCACGCGCACCAAGCAAAGATAAGTTTAATGTTCTTGGAATTGGAGTTGCAGTTAAAGTTAGTGTATCGACATTTACTTTTACCTGGCGTAGTTTTTCTTTAGCTGCAACACCAAAACGTTGTTCTTCATCAATGATAAGCAAACCAAGATCTTTAAACTTTACATCTTTAGAAATTAATCTGTGCGTTCCAATCAAAACATCAAGCTGACCTTCTTCTAAAAGTTTAACTATTTCTTTTTGTTCTTTCTTGGTTTGGAATCTTGACAACGCGGCAACTCGAACCGGATATTGAGTTAAGCGATCTTTAAAGGTATTATAATGCTGTTCCGCTAAAATTGTAGTTGGAACAAGTACACCAACCTGTTTTCCATCTTGAACAGCTTTAAATGCAGCACGCACAGCAACTTCTGTTTTACCAAAACCAACATCACCGCAGACTAAACGGTCCATTGGATTTTGAGCCTCCATATCAATCTTAACATCTTCGCTTGCTTTTGCCTGATCAGGGGTGTCTTCATAAAAGAAAGATGCTTCGAGCTCTCTTTGCCAAATTGTATCGGGAGAAAATTTATAACCTTCGGTTGATTTTCTTTTAGCATAAAGTTCAATCAACTCACGTGCGGCTTCTTTTATTTTTTTCTTTGCTTTAGCTTTAGTATTTAACCATTCACCGCTGCCAAGCGTTGCAAGGGTTGGTTTTAAATTTTCATTTGATGAATATCTTTTAACCAAAGTAAGATAATTTAGATTAACATAAACAACTCCGCCTTCGGCATAAAGTATCTTCATCGATTCCTGATCAGCATCTCCAATCTTAATCGTTTGTAATCCGGCATACTGTCCAATACCATAATCTTCGTGAACAACATAATCGCCTCGTTTAATAGATGCAAAACTTTGGGCTTTAGATTTTTTATGCTTTTTTGCTGAAGAGATTTTGGTACGATATGGTTTATTGAAAATCTGGTAATCAGTTAAAAGGAAAATTTTATTTACTTTGTTTACAAAGCCTTCTTTAACAGCCAGGGTTTCAATTTTAATTTTGCCTGACTCAACCAACTCTTCAAGTTCGGGATTTATCTCATTTAGCAGCTCACCCAATCTTTTTGTTTGAAGTTCATTTTCGGATGTTATAATAATGTTGAAGCTTTTATCAGAGTATTCCTTTAAGACAGAAAATAGAATTTGATAATTAGAATTGATTGATGGAACTGGCGAAATTCCAAGTTCAATTCTATTCTCAGAGGTTAATTCTTCTTCAATTATCCAGCGGGCATTTGTGTCTTTATAATCAAAGGAACTTGAATTGTTGGTAGTTTCAACATTCAGGTTGAGTTCTTCCTCGGGCATAAAGCCTGAGGCTACCTCCGGAAACTCATCTTCAGCAAGAACTTTATCTTTTTTCTTCGATTTTATTTCTTCTTTAAGTACGGGTACAATTTCCTTTTTTGCTGATTTGATATTTTTCAACTCATATGCAGATGCTATAAAGATTGGATTGGTTAAATAACCAAAAATATCAGAACCAAATTCTTCTGTTTGATTTTCAAACGTACCGGCAAGTGTAACTTCCTCAACTTTCTCAAACGAGCGTTGACTTTCAGAATCAAAGTAGCGGATTGATTCTATAAAATCTCCATCAAACTCTAAACGCACCGGACTTTTTTCTGAGTAGGACCAAAAATCTACTATTGCCCCGCGTTGTGAGTAATAACCGGGTGCTTCTACAAATTTATCTTTGGTGTAAATTAGTAAGTTTAAGTATTCAATTAAATCATCATACTTTAAATCGCCGCCGACAGAAACTTTAGTTGTCAGGTGATTTATTTTTTCTTTCTCGGGCAGTTTTAAATTTAGAATTTCATATGTGCTTATAAGAATAAATTTTTTACGTTTAGATATTTCTGTAAGCTTTTCCTGAATTGATTCAAGATTAAAATCATCAATAACAATTAAATCATCAGCTGCGCCAAGAACACTTAATTCAACTTTAAATTCATTTACAAGTTTGATATCCTGCAGAAGTAAAACTAATTGTTCATTCGTCTCAAATATTTCTTTTACAGCAAAACTTTTTGATGAACCGTAGAGCGAACTGACGTATACAACTTTTGAATTTTGGAAATTAAAATTCTTATTAAAATATTTTTCGTTGTTAAGAAAGTAATTTATTTTTTTTTCAGATGTCATTTTTATTCAGGGTAATACTAACATTAGTAAGCACTACTCGATTCATAATTTCATATATTTGAAATTAAAATACCACTTGAATAGCAAAACCCATTGGCAAAGGATATAGATTTACAGAGATGTCTTTTGCAGTATTTGTACTATGATTATTTACAAATTCACCCGAAAAATAACCAATTGCGGATGCCATTAAAACATCTGAAAACCAGTGTTGATTGTGGTAAATACGAGCATAACCAACTAAACCGGCTAAAGAGTACCAGCCAATTTTCCAGAAAACATTATCAACTTCATTTGCCATTACGGTAGAGTATGCAAACGCTAAAGCAGTATGTCCCGATGGAAGTGAGTTATAATCATTATCAAAAGTAAACGGATTAAAATAATATTGACTTTCCTGCTTATATGGTCTCCCCCGTCCAACAATAGTTTTTGTTATGACAGTTAAGGTGGTTGATAAAAAAGTAGCTTCGGCAAGTTTAACCGAAAGTTTTCTAATTTTATTGTTATTATCTATCAATCCATATCCATAAAAAACAACGATCGTCGCACCAACAAAGGGAGCATAATAATATTTATCAATACTAAAGACAGCATCTGCAAATTCACTTCTGTTTCTCTGTGAGAAGCTTCTTACTTCTTTGTCAGCTAAAGATGCAAGCGCAGATATTCCAATAACTGAGGACAGTTTTATCCAATCGTTTGTTTCATATCTTAAAGGTGAAGTATAATAATCCCCACTTATTTGCAAAAACGATTTAACATCATATTTAATTAAGCTGTCTGTTTGGGAAAAGGTTATACTTAATTGAATAATAAAGAAGAAAAGGATATATCTCATTAATTATGTTCGATCTTTAACGGGCTATTTTTGTAACTCAATAACGACTAACTTTTTCCCCTTTTTATTTCTAAGGTTAGTGGGCTTATAAGAAAGTTCGTAAACGGTAGATTTTTTTATATAAGATTTATATTTCAATTCTGCTTTTTGAAATTCCTCTTCCAAATCTCCGCCCTTCATTGCAACAATAAACGCTTTATCTTTTACAAGCGGCAGAGAATATCGAAATAAAATAATTATCGGAACAACAGCACGACTAACAACCAAATCAAATGTTCCTTTATATTTTTCTATAAACTCCGGACTTTCAACCCTTGCATTTTCTGCTACAACATTGCTCAACTTTAGTTTAGTTATAAATTCCTTTACAGCATCAATCTTTTTCCCTGTTGAATCAGCAAGTACTCCTCGCAATTCAGGTCGCATAATTGCAAGAGGAATTCCTGGAAAACCACCGCCCGTTCCAATATCCAAAAATTTACTAACTTTTTCTGGGAGAAATTTTGTGATGTATGCTGATATGAAAATATGATTCTCAATTATGCTGTCAACATCTTTTCTTGAGATTAAATTAACTGTTTTATTTTTCTCTGCAACAAGATGAGCAAAAAAGGCAAGCCTTTCATTACGCATGGGTTCAGGGTTAAATCCGTTATCCCAGCAAAAGTTTTGTAATTCTTTTAAATAAAGTTCTTGTTTGGTAGGCGGCATTAAAAAAATCCTACAAATTAGTTTTTCAAATATACCAACAAAATCGAAATATCTGAAGGAGTTAGGCCGGAGATTCTTGATGCCTGAGCAATCGAGCGCGGTTTAACTTTATTTAATTTTTCTCTCGCTTCAGTTGATAAATGCTTAATTTTTTGATAATCTAAATGTATCGGGAGTATCAAATCTTCATATTTTTCAAGCTTTGCAACTGCATCGCACTGTCTGGATATATAGCCTTCATACTTTAACTCGATTTCTACTTGTGCTAATGCCTTTTCATCTTCTAACAGTGAGATTGCTTGATCATCATTCGAAGTGCTACTGAATTCTAATAACTGCTTAAGTTTGATTTCAGGACGTTTACAAAGCTTGGATATTGTTTCGGTTGAATCAATTTCATTTGAATTATTAGTGGATAAAAATTCATTTACATTTCTTGCATGATATTTTTTAGTCTGACAATAATTAATTCCACTTATAATTGTTTTTTCTCTATTATCAACCTTATCATATAAATCTCTTGAAATTAGACCAAACTCATAGCCATACTTCATCAATCTTCTGTCCGCATTATCCTGGCGAAGTAAAAGCCTATGTTCTGCACGTGAAGTAAACATTCTGTAAGGTTCATCGGTAGATTTTGTAACCAGATCATCAATTAAAACTCCGATATATGCTTCACTTCTTTTCAAAACAAACTCAGGCTTGTTTTGAATTTTTAAAGCTGCATTTATTCCAGCAATTAATCCTTGGGCAGCAGCTTCTTCGTATCCAGATGTTCCATTTATTTGACCAGCAAAGTAAAGCCCTTTAATCAGTTTTGTCTCTAAAGTTAAATCAACTTGGTGGGGTGGAAAAAAATCATACTCAACCGCATAACCAGGGCGTACCATTTCGACTTCCTCCAATCCAACAATTTTGTGAAGTGCTTCAAGCTGAATCTCAGCCGCAAGTGATGATGAAAACCCATTTAAATAAATTTGATTGGAGTCCAAACCCTCCGGCTCTAGAAAAAGTTGATGTCTTTCTTTATCTGAAAATCGCACAATCTTATCTTCTATCGATGGACAATAACGCGGACCAACCCCTTTAATCAAACCAGTGAATAAAGGAGATTCGGCAAATCCTTTTTCTAAAATTCTATGAACTTCTTTATCAGTATAGGTGATATGACAACTTACTTGTGAAAGAAATGGAAATTGAGATAAATCTGTTTGATGAGAAAATGGCTGAGGATTTTCATCACCGGGCTGCTCCTCTAAAATACTCCAATTGATGGAATTCTTTTTAAGTCTTGGTGGTGTACCGGTTTTTAGTCTACCATATTCAAATCCAAGTTTAGCTAAAGATTCTGTAATACCTGTAGACGGCTGTTCACCAAATCTTCCGCCGCTAGTTTTGTTAAGGCCGGTATGCATCAAACCATTTAAGAATGTTCCAGAGGAAAGAACCAAAGCCCTGCACATTATCTCTTCCCCGCTTTTAGTTTCAACTCCAACAACCTTACCATTCTCTACAATAATACCAATTGCCGAATCTTCAACAATCTCTAAATTTTCGGTATTTGAAATTATTCGGGATGCCTCTTCTGAATATAATTTTCTATCAGATTGACAACGCGGTGACCAAACGGCTGGTCCCTTTGATTTGTTTAGCATTCTAAACTGAATTCCGGTTCGATCTGCAATTAACCCCATTACCCCACCAAGTGCATCAATCTCGCGAACTAAGTGACCTTTTGCTGTTCCTCCAATAGCCGGATTGCAGGACATTCTTCCAAGAGCTAATCTATCCATCGTCACTAGACCAACAGAGCAACCCATTCTGGAAGCCGCTGACGCTGCTTCAATTCCAGCGTGTCCACCGCCAACCACAACTATATCAAATTTCTTCATAATGTATATTTTCTATTTCCACGTGAAACAATTTTAATTGTCAAATGCAAACATTTTTCCGTTTCACGTGAAACTCGATGATTATTTCCCTATGCAAAATTTCATAAAAATATTATTTAAAATATCCTCTGACGTCATTTCCCCAGTGATTTCAGCAAGATTCATTTCAGCATTTCTAAGATCCACCGAAATAAATTCTCCGCTCATTTTTTTAAGTATGGATTCCCGAGCGTTAATAAGATTCTCTCTTGATTTTTTAAGACAATTGTGATGCCTTAGATTTGTTACTATCGCTGTTTTTTCTGTATAGCTTTCGCTTCCAATAGCTATTTCCTTCAGCTTAATAAAGAGATTTTCTATTCCCTCGCCTGTTTTTGCTGAGATTTTCACATCGGTTGGCTTGGGAGATTCTT